>NZ_JARXWL010000074.1 GCF_029893325.1 Enterococcus sp. PF1-24 | reverse complement strand
CGTTTCTTTTGTAAGTCTTGCGGGCAGACATTCCTTGCGGAAGATACTATTACAGACCGACATTGTTGGATTTCTAATCGTGTAAAGTTATCAATCGCTGAAAGATTAACTGAACCGCTAACGATGAGTTTCATTTCTCGTTTAAAACATGTTTCAGTCACTACAGTTTTGCGGGTTTTACATCGTTTTTATGAAACTAAGCCGCCTCAGAATTCTGACTTACCAATCGTCTTATGTATGGATGAGTTTAAATCAGTAAAAAATGTGGCAGGGTCAATGAGTTTCATTATGATGGATGGACAAACAAAAGAATTAATTGATATTGTGGATAACCGACAATTACCTAATTTAAGAAACTATTTTTCTCGCTTTTCTTTGGCAGCTAGAGAACAGGTTCAAGTCATTGTTTCTGATTTTTATTCTCCTTATGATTCCTTACGGAAAGAATATTTTCCTAATGCTCAACTGGTAATTGATCGTTTTCACATTAGTCAACATATCGGCAGAGCTTTTTTGACAGAGCGAATTGCTAGAATGAAGCTATTGGCTAAAGGAACTTATCAAGAAAAAAGGCACTATGGACAATTAAAAAGGTATTGGAAATTGCTTCAAAAGAATGAATGGGATTTAGCTATTTCTAAACGTTATTGGCGACCACGATTTAAAGCACATCTTTCAGAGGTAGATATTGTGGCGCGGTTACTATCTTATGATTCACAGTTGAAAGAAAGTTATGATTACTATCAGGAGCTACTTTCTGCGATTCGTTGGAAAAACACAGAAAGATTTGATGAATTAATTAATAGAGACCTTGTAGGTCTTCCCCCACATTATCAAAGAGTTATTCAAACTTTTAGAAAATATCGTCAAGAGATTCATAATGCTTTTACATTGCCTTATTCTAACGGTTCTTTAGAGTGCGAAAACAATCATATCAAAGTATTAAAAAGAATTTCATACGGCTTTCGAAGTTTTAAAAACTTCAAATTACGAATCTTTTTACTTCGCGGAAAATATTTTTGGAAAGAAGAAAAAAGCAGTCAAGCAATGAAAGCTGCTTGACTGCAAAAATCAAATTATTCTATTGGATTTTCTCTTCACCAACACCAGTTGACAAAGAGCC
>NZ_JARXWL010000073.1 GCF_029893325.1 Enterococcus sp. PF1-24 | reverse complement strand
AAAGACTCGGGAATCCAATTATGAATTGCTGCACCTATCCCTACACCGAGGATTATGTAGAGCCAAACTTTACTAGCTACCTCTTTTACTTGTTCTACACCAAAATGTATACGATCGTTCCATGTAAGCTTTTCAACAAAAACAGAAGCATTTTCCATCGTTTTAATATAGTCTTGAATCTCATTTTCCATTCCAGCATTGTCAATGATGGTTCCACCAATAATTGCTAAAATTAAGCCTAATACTACATAAAGGATAGCTATTTTAGCACCAAAAAAAGACATAAGTAAAATAATCGAAGCAATATCAACCATAGGAGAAGAAATTAAGAATGAGAAAGTTACGCCTAAAGGCAATCCCGCTGTAGTAAAGCCAATGAAAATCGGAATACTTGAACAGCTACAAAAAGGAGTTACTGTTCCTAAAAGTGCACCTAAAAGATTTCCTTTCCACCCTTTTAAATTACCGAGAATAATTTTAGTTTTTTCTGGTGGAAAAAATGATTGGATGATACCCATGAAAAAGATTAATACTGATAATAAAATGAAAATTTTAACAGTATCAAAAATAAAAAACTGTAAGCTGCTACCCAATTTGCTATCTAGAGAAATCCCAAACAGTTGTACAAATTTACCTGCTAGATTATTGAGCCAGAGCATTTTAAAAATTTGGTTACTAATCCACTGCCACATAAAAGCCTCCTATTTGCAAGATTTTTTGATTCTAATTTTTAATAGATGATATAGAAAAAAGTTGCTCTATATCACTAATAAAATCTTTTGAAAACTTAGGTAATAATGAATAGTGGTGCCAGTTTCCTTCTTTTTCCACAGAAATAATGTTCGCGCGTTCTAAAATTTTCATATGGTGCGATAGTGTAGGTTGAGTAAAATCAAAATATACTAAAATATCGCAGGCACACAAAGAATTCTTAGAAAGAAGTTCTACAATTTTTAACCGATTAGGATCGCTCAAAGCTTTAAGTATCGTTGACAATTGTTGATAGTTCATAAAAACCTCCTTAAACAACATAGATAGCTATCTATGCATAAGTATAGACGGTTGTCTATGTAGTTGTCAATCTTTTTATAACAAAATTAGTTAACCAGTATCTGTAAAGTGTTGCACTTTATTTTGACATCCGGGAGTT
>NZ_JARXWL010000072.1 GCF_029893325.1 Enterococcus sp. PF1-24 | reverse complement strand
TTGGTGTTAGTATCAAATCTTAGACAACTTTTCGTAGAGACGGAAATAGATTAAACTTATCTACGAGAGGATGAATTTTATGACCCGATACGAAAAAAATTTCAAACAGATGATTGTTGAACTGAATCAAACTGGACGTTCTATTCGAGGTTTAGCGAAAGAATATGGCTTATCTGAAGCAACGATTTACAAATGGAAGAATTTATATTTACCTAATCAGTCCACAGGACTGACTGGAAAAGAAGTGGTTGAATTGAAAAAAGAAAATGCCCGTTTAAAGGAGGAACTTGAAATCTTAAAAAAAGCCGCAGCCATATTCTCTCGAAAGACCTAAATTCACTTGTTCAATTTATAGAAAAATGGTGTAAGGATTACACTGTTTCTTTGTTATGTCGATTATTAGAAATTCCCAGAAGTGTCTATTATTTCTACAGAAATAAACCTTTAACTACCACACAAATTAAAAATAATTACTTGAAACAAAAAATTACTGCTATCTTTTTTGAAAAAAAGCAACGATATGGCGCGACAAAAATCTATCATGTCTTGCTCAAAGAAAAGATTGCAGTTTCACTTAAACATGTACAAAAACTAATGCGACAACTGAATTTACGTTCTATTACTATTAGAAAATACAAACCACAAAGGAATAAACAAACAGTGACGTCCAGAGTAAATATCTTAAACCAAAATTTTTCTACTAAAACTATTTGCGAAAAATGGGTGGCTGACATCACCTACATTCCTACCAAAAAAAATAGGTGGTGTTACTTGTCTTCAATCATGGACTTGCATACGAAAAAAATTATTAGCTATACATTTTCAAAACGAATGACTGTGGATTGTGTAATCCAAACACTGAATAAAGCAAAAAAGCATTATCACATTCCAGAAGGAATGGTTCTACACACTGATTTGGGAAGTCAGTATACAGCAACCGAAGTGGAAAAATGGCTTGAAACAAACAGAATAAGGCATTCCTATAGTCGAAAAGGAACGCCTTATGATAATGCAGGAATCGAATCTTTCCATGCATCATTGAAAAAGGAAGAAGTATATACAACTACTTACTCAGACTTTGAAGAAGCAAAGCGAGCACTATTTAGCTACATTGAAGGATTTTATAATCGAAATCGAATCCATAGTTCGATTGG
>NZ_JARXWL010000071.1 GCF_029893325.1 Enterococcus sp. PF1-24 | reverse complement strand
ACTTCTACTATTTAATCCTGAAAGGACTAAACAAATGCATAATAATTATAACATAAATCAATTATCTTTGGATATTACAACTTCATTTGAACCAAAAGAAAATCATGTGGCTTGTTTTATTAATGAGCTCGTTGAATCACTCCAATTTAGTAATCCTTATATCTTTGGTCGCCCTAGAAAATACGATTTAGGCGCAATGATGAAACTTGTTCTTTTTGCCTACACACGAGAAACCTTTACCAGTCGTAAAATTGAACGATTAGCCGAAGAAAATCTTTATGCTCGCTGGCTTACTCAAGAAAAGATTCCATCCTATCGGACGATTGCTCGCTTTTGTATTTCAAATGATGTGCAGGAGTTAACTAATCAAGGCTTAGATAGATTAACAGAATACCTTCGTGCGCGTAATCTAATTGATGATGCGCTATTTATTGATGGCACAAAAATCCTGGCAGATGCGAATAAATTCAGTTTCGTTTGGAAAAAGAATACCCTTCGTTTTGATCAAATGAATCGCGAGAAAATTATTTTGATGATGGCAGAATTGAAAGGAGCTTACGACGCGAAGCACATTCCGGAGGAATCTAATGTTACGCTAGATATGTTAGATGAACTACTTACCCGAATGGAATTACGATTAGAGGATTTAGAAAAAGAAGTAGAAACAACGAAAGAAATATCCCCAAATCCTACAAAACAACAACGTCGGACATTGAAAAGTCAGCAGCGTAAGCTTAACGAAAGAAGAAATAAACTCGTTGAATATCAAGAACAGATGACTATTTACGGTTCGCGAAATAGCTATTCAAAAACTGACCTTGACGCAACTTTTATGAGAGTAAAAGAAGATCATATGATGAATGGTCAATTAAAACCTGCCTACAATCTTCAACTGGCAACCTGTAATCAATTTGTTTTGGGTTATGATGTTTTTCAAAATCCAACGGATACAAAAACTTTACAACCATTAATCGAAAAAATGAATTTAGCTAAACAATCCCCACGTTATATCGTCGCCGATGCTGGTTATGGTTCTGAAAGTAATTACCGCTATTTAGAAGATGAACTGCCGCAACATACCAGTCTTATTCCCTACGGGACAATGTTAAAAGAACAAAGTAAGAAATGGAAAACTGATGAGCGAAAAGTGATAAATTGGAATTATTATGAAGAAGATTACTATATCGATCCTAGAGGCGTTCGCTTTAATTTCCATGCGTATCGTGAGAAAAC
>NZ_JARXWL010000070.1 GCF_029893325.1 Enterococcus sp. PF1-24 | reverse complement strand
TTTCGTATCGGGTCATAAAATTCATCCTCTCGTAGATAAGTTTAATCTATTTCCGTCTCTACGAAAAGTTGTCTAAGATTTGATACTAACACCAAGTCATAATTGTTCACTCGAAGTATAGAATAGTCTGCAACTAGTTAAAATTAAATGGTTATTATTAGTAAAAATGATGTACAATGTTAGTTATAAATACTATTTTAATTGACTAGCTATTAAAAAATTAACATTAAAGATGGCGAGATAGCACAACTGATAAAATCACAATAAATAAACGGTTGGTTTTAAGCCAACATTGACATTTAGAATTGAGGACTTCAATCATGACCTATACAAACGTTCAAACTTTTAATCCAGATATTTTATATGCTTTTGACCCCTGGAACGAAGCCGGCCATAGCTCTAAATACCACGCTCATGAATTTATGGAAATCAGTATTATTTTAGAGGGGGAAACAGATTATCGCTTGGAAGATGAAGAATTGCGTTTAGGCGCTGGTAGAATTATGCTGTTTAATCCTGGTGTTTATCACAGTGAACAACAGCCCGCTCATACTTATTCTCATCAGTTGCATATTGGGATTAATAATATTTCTTTAGACGGCTTACCCCGTAATCATTTTCCTAATAAAAAAGCTTTGTTGGATTTAGGTGAGTATCACAGTCAGTTTTTAGATAAAGCTTGGCATTTAGCTAAAGAATTTAATGAACAAAATGAAGAGTTTCAGCTAATGGGAAAAGCCTTATTAATTGAAATGTTAGTTCTTATTTTGCGAAGTTTCAGCCAAAGAAGTAATGATTTAGTTGATCAAACTTTATCAAAATCTGAAAAACGCAAACAAAATTTAGTCAACCAAACTATTTATTATTTAGAAAATCGTTATGATCAAGAAATTACCTTGGAACAACTGGCGGAAATTTTTTACGTCAGCCCTACTCATCTTTCAAAAGTTTTTAAAGAAGTGACTGGCAGTAGCCCGATTAATTATTTGATTCAAATTCGGTTAAAACACGCTAAAACTTTATTAAAAAATGAATCAGCTAGCATTAAAGAAGTGGCTCAAACTGTTGGTTATGAAGATGCTTACCATTTTAGTAAGCTCTTTAAAAAATATTACGGTGTGGCGCCTTCAAAAGTATAAATAAAAAACAACAACTATCTGTACCGACCCCCAAAAGTTAGACCAAAAATCTAACATTTGGAGGTCGGTATTTTTATGGCTAAATATAGTTTTGAACTCAAATTGAAAATAG
>NZ_JARXWL010000069.1 GCF_029893325.1 Enterococcus sp. PF1-24 | reverse complement strand
TGTACCGACCCCCAAAAGTTAGACCAAAAATCTAACATTTGGAGGTCGGTATTTTTATGGCTAAATATAGTTTTGAACTCAAATTGAAAATAGTTAAAGAATATTTGGAAGGCAAAGGTGGCTATAGGTATCTCACAAAGAAACATTCAATTGAAAATTACTCACAGGTGCGGAGTTGGATTAACGCTTATCGTGAATTTGGTGTAGATGGTCTGCTTCGTAAACGTCAAAATCAGAATTTCTCTGTTCATTTCAAACTAAATGCGGTAGAGTTATATCAAACAAGTGAGCTGTCCTATCGTGAAGTTGCCAACAGATTTGAAATAAACAATCCATCATTAATTGCCAATTGGATGCGGAAATTTCGAGCAGAAGGGATTGAGGGACTCTCAAAAACGAAAGGACGTCCCCCCACCTTGCCGAAGAAAAAAGAACAGACAAAGAAAGATTCTATCAAAGAAACTCCAGAAGAACATAATCGTATCAAGGAATTGGAAAAACAAGTCCGTACACTACAGATTGAAAATGCCTTTTTAAAAGAAATGAGGAAGCTGCGAAAACAGGAAGCCCAAAAAAGACGAATGAATCAATCGCACGAATCATCGACAGCCTCCGAGGACCATTCAAATTAGTTGAGCTTCTAGAGACGTTAAAATTCCCGAAAGCGACCTTTATGTACTGGCAAAAACGGTTTGACCGTAAAAATCCCGATCAAGAAATCGAAGTAGAAATGCTTAATATTCGTAAAACGCATAAAGATTATGGTTGTTTACGAATGACCAGTGAACTAAGAAATCGAGGATTTCAGATCAATAAAAAGAAAGTTCAACGCTTGATTCGAAAACTAGGGATTGAAGTCCGCTCTTATACACGAAAATCCCGTCGTTATAATTCTTATCGCGGAAAAGTTGGTCAGATTGCCAAAAACAGAATACGCCGGCGTTTTTACACAAGTATCTGTCATCAAAAAATTACAACAGATACTACTGAATTCAAATATTTTGAAGTAGATACCAAAGGTATCATTCATCAAAAGAAACTGTATCTAGATCCATTTATGGATATGTATAACAGCGAGATTCTTTCTTACCGCATCTCAGAAAAACCAAACGCTTTGGCCATCATGGAAGGCTTAGAAGAAGCAATTACAATCACAAACGATTGTCCTTATCGTCGCACTTTTCACTCAGATCAAGGCTGGGGATATCAAATGAAAGCTTACAGTTATAAACTAAAAAAAGAGAGAATCTTTCAAAGTATGTCTCGAAAAGGCAATTGCTTAGATAACTCAATCATGGAGAACTTCTTTAGTCTATTAAAACAAGAAATTTTCCATGGAGAAACTTATCGCAGTTTCGAAGAATTGAAAACAGCGATTGATAAATACATTTATTATTACAACAATGAACGTATGAAAAAGAAATTGAACTGGAAAAGCCCTGTTCAATTTCGAAAAACAGCACAGAAAGCTGCATAATAGTTAATTTGAAAACAACAAAAAACGGAGTAGATTTCTCTACTCCGAAAAAGTCTAACTTTTTGGGGTCACTACA
>NZ_JARXWL010000068.1 GCF_029893325.1 Enterococcus sp. PF1-24 | reverse complement strand
AAAAAAACAGAAATCCCACAAAAACATAATGGTTTTCATAGAATTTCTTTTTTTTGAAACTACGAACATAATTTACTTATGTCACAGCCCCTTTTTTCTTTTGCTAAAAAAGTTTGCTTTCTTTTTATTAATAGATTAAAATGTTAATTGTATTAACATTGTTAACGCTGTTAATATAAGGCTGTTTAAAGCAAAATATTTAGCTAGTGAGTTTTGCTTGATTTTAATTATTCAATTGAAAAGGAAGTTTTAATATGAAAGAACATAAAAGCTTTCATCATGGCAATTTAAGAAATGCGATGGTTAAGCAAGGTTTGGATATTATTCAAGAAGAAGGACTAAAAGGAATTTCTTTACGAAAAGTAACTGAAAGATGTGGCGTTAGTAATCCTTCTGCTTATCGACATTTTAAAAATAAACAAGAATTAATGGAAACTTTGTTTATAGAAGTAGCCGCTTTTTTTAATAATTATTTGGCTGTTGCCAAAGAGGTTGTATCACCTAAGGAAAGGTTAACGGAAATGGGCGTTAATTTTGTCTATTTTTCTAAAGAATACCCTAATTACTATGATTTTCTTTTTCGAAGCACTTTTATGGAACCCGTCGCTTTTGATTCAAATGAAATTAACCTTTCAAAACAACAGAGTGGCTTTCTACTATTTAAAAAGGAAGTTTATGATTACTTAGATTTTTATCATATTGAAGGGAATCGAGGGCAACATTTACTCCATTTGTGGGCATACGTTAGTGGCTTGGCAATGATTGGTAGTGAGAATAATATTTTTTTTACTTCAAAAGACTTGATTAAAGAGCAAGTAGAAAACATGATGCAAATATATACAAAAGGAAATAAGCCTTCAATTGAAAAATAAATAGCTGAACTTATCAAGAAAGGAATTTATCATTATGAAAAAAACAACGATTATTTATGCCCATCCATATGATCAAAGCTATAATCAGGCGATTTTAACACAAGTGGCAGCAACTTTGCGGGAAAGAAAACAAGATTATGATGTAATTGATTTATATAAAGATCACTTTAATCCTGTTTATACGGAAGAAGAGTTGCAATACTTTCATCAAGGAAAAGCGTTAGATCCTTTAATCCTTAATTATCAAAAGCAGCTGCAAAATTGTAGTGAATTAATTTTTATTTTTCCGATTTGGTGGTATGATACCCCAGGAATTTTAAAAGGTTTTATTGATAAAGTGCTGCTTAATCACTTTGCTTATATAGATACTAAAACGGGCGTGGCTGGTAAGTTGACGAATATTACTAAAGCTACTGTAATCACTACATCAAAAGCACCGACTTGGTATTTAAAATGGTTTGGGGGCAATGCCATCAATAAAGTTTTAATTAAATCAACTTTAAAAGGTATAGGCATTAAAAATGCTAAATGGATCAATATGGATAAAATAAATAGTTCAACGCTGGAACAAAGACAGGCCTTTTTAACGCAATTACCAAAAGCAATCAACTAAAGCAAAAAAGAAAGCTATCTTAACCTTGTTAGCAGTTAAGATAGCTTTCTTTTTTTATTGGCTCTATAATATCTGGTGTTGGTGACAAAAAAAGTCACTAGCACCTATTTTTTTGTTTCAAAAATAGACAAGACATCTCGAAATCCTTTA
>NZ_JARXWL010000067.1 GCF_029893325.1 Enterococcus sp. PF1-24 | reverse complement strand
CGCAACATCTTAATACTTTCTTAATAACTTTTTGAGTTATTTTCACTGATATTATTTTATCTACTTTCTATCAGTAACTTTTTGAAAATTGTAGACTATTTTATAACATTAATTTCAAAGCTTGGCATACTCTAAGTTGAATCTGTATTGCGGAGTTTTCCATTTAAGGTTTTTTCTAGGGCGGTTGTTCAAGTAGTTAGTTGCTTGATTAATATCTTCTTGTGTAACTCGATTAAAGTTACTTGGTTTTGGGAAATATTCTCTAAGTAATCCATTATGATACTCGTTCGATCCTCGCTCATGTGGAGCATATGGATGAGCGAAATATACTTTAATGCCAAAAGTATCTTCTATTGTTCCTACTTTAAAGCGATTTACAAATTCTGTTCCACGATCACAAGTAATGCTCTTGATACCTTTAGGATACATTTTAATTAGCTGATTGATTGCTTTCATCATGGATACAGCGTCTTTTCGTGGAATTTTTATTGCTATATACTGGCGTGTTTTTCGTTCTACAAATGTTGCTAAGCAAGCATTTATACCCTGTTTTGATACTACTGTATCAGCTTCCCAGTGGCCGAATTCTGAGCGGGAATCAATTCCAGAAGGCCTTAAATCAATAGTTCTATCTGTGTAAAAAGATGCATCTGGTCGTCGTAATTTTCTGCCAACAGCTTTTCTCTTGAACCGTTTACCTTTTTGTCGTAATTTTTTTATATCGAATTTAATTATGCCGAAGTAAATCCAATTATAAATGGTTCTAGTGCATACTTTGACACTTTTTATACTATGAGCAATTTGCTCGGGAGAATATTTTTTATTTAAATATTTTAAAATTATTTGAGTATTATGGATCGTGGCTTTTGTGGATGCACCACAGTTCTTTTTACGCATTTTTGCAACATTATTAGCACTAGTAGCTTGATAGCGTAATGCGGCTATGCTATTAGACTTGCGTTGTTCTGAATTACGCTTAATCTCTCTGTGAATTGTAGAACGATGTCTATCTAAACGTTTAGCAATTTCTGAATGGGAAAGTCCTTCGTCAAGATAGGCCTCTATCTTCCCTCTTTCTTCTGGAGATAGGTGTTTATAAGTCATACGAATAAGCTCCTTGTGAATATGTAAATGAATAAAGAAAAGTTACTTAAATAGACTTAGTAACTTTTCTTTATTATTGTTTCTATTTAAAAAGATGTGTTATTTCTTTTGATTTTGGTACTCTACCAGAAAGGACTACTTTTTCGTCAATAACTAATCCTGGAGTTCGAAGAATACCATATTTTTGAATATCCATAATGTTTGTAACTTTTACAATTTCAGCTGATTGATTGGTAAGCTGTAGGGCCTCTTTAACGTTTTTTTCTAGTGTCTGACAATTTTTACAACCTGTACCTAATATCTTGATAATCATGTTTTTTACTCCTTTCAATTTTAAGCGATTAATAAATTAAATCCAAAGCCAATAAGTAAAATTCCTACTAAACAAATACCTATAAAGATAGCCAATAATTTAGGCTTGACCACCTTACTTAACATAATAAGCGAAGGTAAAGAAAGAGTTGTGACGGACATCATAAAGGCAACTAGAGTACCAATTGGAACACCTTTTGCATATAATGCTTCAGCGATTGGGAGTACTCCAAAAATATCGGCATAAATTGGAGTACCAATTATCGTTGCTAATAAAACAGCAAAAGGGTTATCTTTCCCTAAAATTGTTTGAAT
>NZ_JARXWL010000066.1 GCF_029893325.1 Enterococcus sp. PF1-24 | reverse complement strand
TTTATTGAAACGGATCCAGCGGAATATGAGCTGGTAAGTGTGCTGGCTACGGCAATCGCTGCTGGGGATCATCCAGAAAGTGAATTTGTTGTTAAGAAGATTCAACAGCGAAATCCCGAAGTCCGCTTAGTTTCGATTATTGCGGCCAGTTTAGCTGCTGAATTATCAGAAGATAGTCAGTTTGTTGTGAAAAAAATTTATCAAAAGAAAAACTAATAAAACATTTTAATTGGAGGAAGCATAATGTTACGCAAATTTAAAATTTCAGTTGATGGAAAAGAATATTTAGTAGAGATGGAAGAAATTGGTGGCGTGCCACAACCTGTTGCACCGGCAGCACCAGTTGCCGCACCAACACCAGCACCAGCAGCTCCTGTTGCTGAAGCAGCTCCTGCACCACAACCAGCAGTCGCAAGTGTTCCTGCTGGAGCAGATGCCATGCCAGCACCAATGCCAGGAACTATTTTAAAAGTTTTGGTTAACGTTGGCGATGTCGTGGCAGAAAACCAACCATTAATGATTTTAGAAGCGATGAAGATGGAAAATGAAGTGGTTGCTACTCAAGCAGGCACAATTACCGGGATTCATGTTAACCAAGGAGATATGGTGAACCCTGGTGATGCTTTAATTACAATTGGTTAAGCTAAAAAAACTAGCTACAAATGAAAGTATAAATTTTGAAATGAATAGGAAGTGACTTGTGTGGAAACACTAATTGAAGGCGTAGTCGGCATGGGACAAGAGCCCGGCCGTATTATTATGATGCTTGTAGGTGGCGTCTTAATGTATTTAGGAATTAAAAAAGAATATGAACCTACCTTATTAGTCCCAATGGGCTTAGGAACAATTTTAGTAAATTTCCCTAACTCAGGGGTTTTAGCTGCAGCAGGTGAACCAGGACCCTTTAAAGTCTTGTTTGAAGCCGGAATTAGTACGGAATTATTTCCCTTGCTATTATTTATTGGAATTGGGGCGATGATTGACTTTGGTCCGTTATTACAAAATCCATTCTTATTATTATTTGGTGCCGCAGCCCAATTTGGGATTTTCTTCACGGTAATCGTGGCGGTTTTATTAGGTTTCAATATTAATGATGCTGCTTCAATCGGAATTATCGGCGCCGCAGATGGTCCAACATCAATTTTCGTAGCCAATACCTTAAACTCTCAATACATGGGAGCAATCATGGTAGCGGCCTACTCTTATATGGCGTTAGTACCAATTATTCAACCAGTAGCGATTAAAGCTGTGACAACGAAAAAAGAACGTCAGATCAGAATGACTTATCGCGCCGGTGAAGTTTCACAAACAGCGAAAATTTTATTCCCAGTAGTTATTTGTGTGGTAGCCGGTTTAATCGCACCTGTTTCTTTGCCATTAGTTGGTTTCTTAATGTTCGGTAACTTATTAAGAGAATGTGGTGTCTTAGATCGTTTATCAATTACAGCTCAAAATGAATTAGTAAATATTATCAGTATTGTTTTAGGTCTAGCTATTTCTGTGAAAATGGAATATTCAGAGTTCTTACAAGTAGATACTTTAATGGTAATTGGCCTAGGTTTAGTTGCCTTCATCATGGACTCAGTGGGTGGCGTCCTTTTTGCGAAATTATTAAACTTGTTCCGCAAAGAAAAAATTAACCCAATGGTAGGTGCCGCTGGTATTTCAGCGTTCCCAATGTCTAGTCGAGTAATTCAAAAAATGGCGACGGATGAAGATCCACAAAACTTTATCTTAATGCACGCAGCTGGTGCCAACGTATCTGGTCAGATTGCTTCAGTAATCGCCGGAGGCTTGTTATTAGCTTTGTTAGT
>NZ_JARXWL010000065.1 GCF_029893325.1 Enterococcus sp. PF1-24 | reverse complement strand
AAAACAGAAATCCCACAAAACCATAATGGTTTTCATAGAATTTCTTTTTTTTGAAACTACGAACATAATTTACTTATGTCACAGCCCCTTTTTTACATAAGCGCTAATTTAATTCGAGATAGCCCTTCTAATAAAGTGGCTTTTTGCGTTGCTAGGTTTAAGCGGGCATGCTGAATTCCAGCCGAGCCGAAGATGTTGCCAGCGTTCATTAAGATTTTTCCTTTATGAATGAAGCGGTCTTGCAATTCTTCATCGGAAAAAGGATAGTCGCTAAAATCTAACCACATTAAATAAGTTCCTTCTGGAATCATGACTTTTACTTGAGGTAATTCTTCTTTGAAATAAGTAGTCGCGATGTTGATATTTTCTTGTAAATACAGCAACAATTCTGCCAACCACTCATCCCCAAATTGATAAGCAGCTTCGGTACCGATTAAACCAAAAGTATTGATTTCAGTGCTGCAATTGCGGGTTTGACATTCAACAAATTGCCCTCGCAGCTCAGGATTTTTAATAAAAACCATTGAGTTTTTAATGCCGGCTAAATTGAAAGTCTTAGTTGCGGCAGTAAAAACGATGGAATATTCCCCCTGTGGATCGGCGGCGTTTTGAAAAGTAGTGAAAACATTTGGCTGGAAAACTAAATCTTGATGGATTTCATCACTTAGCACTAGTACTTGGTGTTTTTTACAAATTGAGCCTAATTGAGCTAATTCAGCCTGTGACCAAACTCGCCCGCCAGGATTGTGAGGGTTACAAAGGATAAAGAGCTTGACATTTTCAGCAATTATTTTCTTCTCAAAATCAACAAAATCAATTTCAAAGTGTTGATTTTGATTAATTAAGCGACTGGTCACCAGTTTCCGCTGATTATTTTCAACAGAATGAGCAAAGGGATGATAGACAGGATCCTGAATTAAAATGGCATCCCCTGGTTGCGTGTAAGCTTGAATCGCTGTCACGATACTAGGAACAACACCACTAGAAAATAGGATGTCTTCCTTATTTAAGTGGAAATGATGATGCCGTTGTTGCCAAGCAATCACCGCTTGGTAAAGATTATCAGGGAAAATGCTGTAACCTAGCACTTCTTCAGTTGCGAAACGTTGCAAGGCGTCAGTCACGAAAGTTGGGCTGAGGAAATCCATATCGGCTACCCACATAGGCAATAATTCAGTTTCGGGATACGTTTCGGTAATCGCGTCCCATTTCACTGAGTTAGTATTTTTTCGTTGCACCATTTGATTAAAATCAGTCATAGTTAAATCCTCCTTCACTTAAGCAAAAACTTCAATTTTATGATTAAATCAAGTATAATGGATTTTGAGAAAAGAGGGAAGTAAATGATATACAAAATTGGTGACGTTATAAAAGGCAAAGTTTCAGGTATTCAACCATATGGTGCATTTATTTCATTAGATAATGAGATTCAAGGGCTGGTTCATGTTTCCGAAGTGCAATCTGGTTATACTAAAAATATTCACGATGTGTTAAAAGTCGGTGAAGAAATTGACGTACAAATCATTGATATTGATGAATATTCGCAAAAAATCAGCTTATCTTTAAGAACTTTGAATAAAAAATTCGTACCTAGTCAAAATAGAAGGAAAAAATACTTTACTGATAAAAATCGTGAGATTGGCTTTGAAAGTATTGAAAAACAATTGCCCGATTGGGTGGAAGAAAATTTAGATTTTCTCGAGAAAAATAAAGCGTGAAAGTTTAGTGTTTTTTTCAGAAAAATGTGTTACTATCTATTTACAATCAAAAATTAATTGGAGTGGATAGTTTGAGTACAAAGCGCGTAGCTGGAACGATCATGTTACATTTGCAAGACGGCTCCAAAAAATTCCTTCTACAAAACAACGATGAAGGAATAGATTTTGCAATTACTAATTTTTCTGAAGAAGCAACTGGCTTGGCAAGCATGTTGCGCTATTTCAAGGAGAAAGTTCCGATGGATGTGACGAACATCGAATTAGTTGAACTGACTAATATCTGCTTCGAGAACAAGAAGATTCCTTTTTTTGTTTTCTCTGCAAAAGAAGCTGATGTTTTCCAAGAAGATTTATCAGAAAATTTCTTTTGGGAAGAGTCTACCAAAATCGGTGAACGCCTAGAAAATTTCGAAATTAGTGGCGTGCCATTATTTTAAAACTGAATATAAAAATGAATATTAAACACAGCTTTATTATAATAGAAAGAAAGTTTGTTCTATATAATAAACAAAGTTAATTAAAGTTGAAAATCCTACTAGTTTTTATAGTAGGATTTTTTTGTTAATAAATTCGGACGTTGGTAGGCAATGTTCTCTTTAAACGTCAGTAAACCACGAACTTTATATTAGAGGTTGCTATATAAAGTTCACCAATCAAAAAAACTTCAAAAAAATCACAAAAACAACTTGCAATCTCCCTTTATACTTGTTATATTATTACCTGTGCTTGAGACGCAATCATAACGAAAAAAACTTTTTGAACTTTTTGAAAAAAAGAGTTGACGAAAACTTTTCACCATGATAGACTAATCAAGTCGCTTCAAAAGGAAACAGAAACTTAGCAGTTCACACTAC
>NZ_JARXWL010000064.1 GCF_029893325.1 Enterococcus sp. PF1-24 | reverse complement strand
TATTGAGTTTTTGCTTTCGCTCACTCAAAACTGAATCTGAAGTATTGTCTATCAAAACTCTTCCGAGTTCGTTCTTTTCTTCCATTCTTTGGTTAAGTCCTCGATCGATTAGTATCAGTCCGCTCCATGTATCGCTACACTTCCACTCCTGACCTATCTACCTGATCTTCTCTCAGGGATCTTACTTTCTTAAAGAAATGGGAAATCTCATCTTGAGGTGGGCTTCACACTTAGATGCTTTCAGCGTTTATCCCTTCCCTACATAGCTACCCAGCAATGCCCTTGGCAGAACAACTGGTACACCAGCGGTAAGTCCATCCCGGTCCTCTCGTACTAAGGACAGCTCCTCTCAAATTTCCAACGCCCGCGACGGATAGGGACCGAACTGTCTCACGACGTTCTGAACCCAGCTCGCGTGCCGCTTTAATGGGCGAACAGCCCAACCCTTGGGACCGACTACAGCCCCAGGATGCGACGAGCCGACATCGAGGTGCCAAACCTCCCCGTCGATGTGGACTCTTGGGGGAGATAAGCCTGTTATCCCCAGGGTAGCTTTTATCCGTTGAGCGATGGCCCTTCCATGCGGAACCACCGGATCACTAAGCCCGACTTTCGTCCCTGCTCGACTTGTAGGTCTCGCAGTCAAGCTCCCTTCTGCCTTTACACTCTGCGAATGATTTCCAACCATTCTGAGGGAACCTTTGGGCGCCTCCGTTACCTTTTAGGAGGCGACCGCCCCAGTCAAACTGCCCATCTGACACTGTCTCCCAGCCCGATTAGGGCTGCGGGTTAGAGTGGCCATAACACAAGGGTAGTATCCCACCATTGCCTCCACCGAAACTAGCGTCCCGGTCTCTTTGGCTCCTACCTATCCTGTACATGCGGTACAGACACTCAATATCAAACTACAGTAAAGCTCCATGGGGTCTTTCCGTCCTGTCGCGGGTAACCTGCATCTTCACAGGTACTAAAATTTCACCGAGTCTCTCGTTGAGACAGTGCCCAAATCGTTACGCCTTTCGTGCGGGTCGGAACTTACCCGACAAGGAATTTCGCTACCTTAGGACCGTTATAGTTACGGCCGCCGTTTACTGGGGCTTCAATTCGTACCTTCGCTTACGCTAAGCACTCCTCTTAACCTTCCAGCACCGGGCAGGCGTCAGCCCCTATACTTCATCTTACGATTTTGCAGAGACCTGTGTTTTTGATAAACAGTCGCTTGGGCCTATTCACTGCGGCTGCTCTTACGAGCAGCACCCCTTCTCCCGAAGTTACGGGGTCATTTTGCCGAGTTCCTTAACGAGAGTTCGCTCGCTCACCTTAGGATACTCTCCTCGACTACCTGTGTCGGTTTACGGTACGGGTCGTTAACTTCTAACTAGAAGCTTTTCTTGGCAGTGTGACATCAGGAACTTCGGTACTTTTATTTCCCTCCCCATCACAGCTTGTCCTTAGAAAATGAAGCATTTAACTCCACTTAAGACTTACTGCTTGGACAGACACTTCCAGTCGTCTGCATTCCTTAGCCTCCTGCGTCCCTCCTTTGTTCAAACAAAGTTAACGAGTACAGGAATATCAACCTGTTGTCCATCGCCTACGCCTGTCGGCCTCGGCTTAGGTCCCGACTAACCCTGGGCGGACGAGCCTTCCCCAGGAAACCTTAGTCATACGGTGGACGGGATTCTCACCCGTCTTTCGCTACTCATACCGGCATTCTCACTTCTAAGCGCTCCAGCAGTCCTCACGATCTGCCTTCACCGCCCTTAGAACGCTCTCCTACCATTGCACTTACGTGCAATCCACAGCTTCGGTAATATGTTTAGCCCCGGTACATTTTCGGCGCAGGGTCACTCGACTAGTGAGCTATTACGCACTCTTTAAATGGTGGCTGCTTCTGAGCCAACATCCTAGTTGTCTGTGCAACCCCACATCCTTTTCCACTTAACATATATTTTGGGACCTTAGCTGGTGGTCTGGGCTGTTTCCCTTTCGACTATGGATCTTATCACTCACAGTCTGACTCCCGGATATAAATGAATGGCATTCGGAGTTTATCTGAATTCGGTAACCCGAGATGGGCCCCTAGTCCAAACAGTGCTCTACCTCCATCATTCTTAATTCCGAGGCTAGCCCTAAAGCTATTTCGGAGAGAACCAGCTATCTCCAAGTTCGTTTGGAATTTCTCCGCTACCCACACCTCATCCCCGCACTTTTCAACGTACGTGGGTTCGGTCCTCCAGTGCGTTTTACCGCACCTTCAACCTGGACATGGGTAGATCACATGGTTTCGGGTCTACGACCACATACTCATTCGCCCTATTCAGACTCGCTTTCGCTGCGGCTCCGTCTCTTCAACTTAACCTCGCATGTAATCGTAACTCGCCGGTTCATTCTACAAAAGGCACGCTATCACCCATTAACGGGCTTTAACTTGTTGTAGGCACACGGTTTCAGGTTCTATTTCACTCCCCTTCCGGGGTGCTTTTCACCTTTCCCTCACGGTACTGGTTCACTATCGGTCACTAGGTAGTATTTAGCCTTGGGAGATGGTCCTCCCGGATTCCGACGGAATTCCTCGTGTTCCGCCGTACTCAGGATCCTCCTAGGTGTCTTCCAAATTTCGCCTACGGGGTTCTCACCCTCTTTGACTGACTTTCCCACGTCATTCGGCTATCTGAAAAAACTACCATATCGGAGTCCTACAACCCCAATGAGCAAGCTCATTGGTTTGGGCTGGTCCCGTTTCGCTCGCCGCTACTCAGGGAATCGAATTTTCTTTATCTTCCTGCAGGTACTTAGATGTTTCAGTTCTCTGCGTTTACCTCAAACAAGCTATGTATTCACTTGTTTGTAACATCCTATTAAAGATGCTGGGTTCCCCCATTCGGAAATCTCTGGATCAAAGCTTACTTACAGCTCCCCAAAGCATATCGGTGTTAGTCCCGTCCTTCATCGGCTCCTAGTGCCAAGGCATCCACCGTGCGCCCTTATTCACTTAACCTTATCAACCTTGCGGTTGGGTTTTGACCACTTCTTCTAGCGATAGAAGGTTAGTCAAGAAAAAAATAAGCAATTGAACGTTTAATTAATAAACTCATGAATTAGTTTTTACACTAATCTTCAACGCGGTGTTCTCGGTTTGTTTTGATTTCTTTACTTCAGTATTCAGTTTTCAATGAACAAAA
>NZ_JARXWL010000063.1 GCF_029893325.1 Enterococcus sp. PF1-24 | reverse complement strand
TCTTTTTTATTTTACTAGAAAAAACGCATGAAATGAACGATTTTTCGTTATTTCATGCGTTTTTTGTTAGAGACTTTTGTCACAGCCCCTTTTATTTTGATTATAATCTTTTAGTAATAAACAATAACAACTAATATTTTATAAAATTAGTTACTAAAAGGAATGAATAATCATTATGGAAAACAATATGCAAAACCCTTTATTAACAGGTTATCATCACTTTTCAACGCCAGCAGATGTATTGACTGATGTTGATTTACATGGAAAAAATGCCGTAGTCACTGGTGGCTATACTGGCATTGGTTTATGGACTACCAAAGCTTTAGTTTCTGCTGGTGCTCATGTGACTGTTTTAGCTCGTGATATCAAACGTGCACAGCACAATCTGAAAAAAATTCCTAATACCGAAATTATCTATTTTGACTTATTAAAACCAGAAACCATCGACTTAGCTGCCAAAACAATTGTAGATAGCAATCGCCCTCTGCACTTTCTGATTAATAGCGCTGGAATCATCGGGATTCCTTTAACCAGAGATCATCGCGGCTATGAATATCAATTTGCTACCAATCACTTAGGTCATTTTCAATTGACAGCTCGCTTATATCCAGCATTAAAAAAAGCTCATGGCGCTCGTGTTATCTCAGTAACTTCTCGCGGTCATCGCTGGGGTGGTGTTCTTTTTGATGATCCTAATTTTGAAAAAACGGTCTACTCAGCCAATCGTGCTTACGCTGCCTCTAAATCAGCCCTTTCACTATTTATGGTTCATTTAGATACCCTTGCTAAAAAAGACAATATCCGAGCCTTTGCTGTGCATCCGGGACCTATTCCTTCATCAGATTTATTTGCTGAAAGTATTGTAGGCATAAAGCCCAACTATCAAGTAGCGCTAACTCGCTTATCTGCTAAACTAATGCGTGGTCTTCATCTTACTGAATTACTAAATATCATCCGTAAACCACAAACTGGCGATGCTTTTAAAACCATTCAACAAGGAGCAACTACATCAGTCTGGTGTGCAACTAGCGCAGAATTAGCAGCCATCGGTGGCGTTTATTGCGAAGATGCAGATATCGCTGAAATCGTCTCTGAAGACAGTCAAGCTCCTTATGGTGTGCGTCCTTGGGCGATTGATCCTCAGTTAGCTGAAAGATGTTGGTTACTAAGTGAAAAAATGACTGGGATTAAATTTACAATCTAAAAAAATATTTTTTCTGAATTAAACTATAAAAAGCATATCATTTGTACTTTTCCCTATTTCCCTCTATCATAAAGGTAAGCTTAAAGCTTATCTAATAGTACAAAGATTCGTTAACTGAATCATTCAGCCTAATTTATCTTTGAAAAATTATTATTATGAAACGCACGAGGAGGAAATTTATTATGACAAAAAGAATTGGTTTTTTCATTGGTAGTTTACGTAAAAATTCTTACAATCGTAAAGTTGCAGAAAAACTAGCACATTTTTTACCTGCTGACTTTGAAGCCGTTTTTGTAGAACTTGGTGATTTACCTTTATATAATGAAGATTTAGATGTCGCTGGCAAAGAACCAGTTGCTTGGCAACGTTTTAGAAATGAAGTGAACACATTAGACGGTGTGGTTTTCGTAACGCCTGAGTACAATCGTTCCGTACCAGCAGTTTTAAAAAATGCTTTAGATGTGGGTTCTCGCCCTTATGGTCAAAGCGTTTGGGATGGCAAACCTGGTTTAGTTGTTTCTGTTTCACCAGGAGCAATTGGCGGTTTCGGTGCTAACCATCATTTACGCCAATCTTTAGTTTTCCTTAATATCCCAACGTTGCAACAACCAGAAGCTTATATCGGCAATATTAGCCAATCAATTGATGAAGATGGTGAAATTATCGAAAAAACCCAAGCTTTCTTAAAATTAATTGTTGATAAATATATCGTCTTTTTTGAAGCTAATCAACTTTAAAAGTTAACACATCTTTCTTTATTCCTAATTCCTATAAGCCATAAAAGTAGTTTGCCTTGGCAGCTGCTTTTATTTTTCCGCTCTTTTTGATAATTATTTTCTGAAAATTCTTTCAATTCATTGACAGAAAATTTTTTTCAACGTAAAATAATAAAAATTAATACTATGAACTAAACAAGGAGTGTTTTTATGGATATAGCTAATGAAGTCCGCCCTGGCGCGAATCGTTTTGTTAGTGGCGCAAATATTTTACAAGATTTACCTAAATATTTAACAGATTTTGAAAAAATTATCATTATTACTGGTGAAATCTCTTGGAAAATTTTTAATGATTATTATCAAAAAGAATTGCCTTATCCAGTATTTCCTTACGATGGTAGTGCCAGCGATGAAGATGCAGCCCGCCTAGCTAAAGAAATCGGAAGAGCAGATATGGTTATCGCGATTGGTGGTGGACGCGTGGCAGATACCGCTAAATTAACCGCTGAACTTTTGGATTGTGAATTAACTACCATTCCTACTTTGATTTCTAATTGTGCTCCTTACACACCAGTTGCTGCTGTTTATCACCCAGACCATACATTTAAGCGGATGGGCTTCTTTAAAAGAGCCCCTTACCTTTGCCTTGTTGATTGGCAATTTCTGTTGACCACGCCAAAAGATTATTTAATTGCTGGCATTGGCGATACTGTTGCAAAATGGTATGAGATTGAAGGCATCACGCGTCGTCTACCTGCTGAAAAGCAAACTGCTTTTATTCGTTTAGGCATTGCTAGCGCGAAAGAAATTTTGACGATTTTATTAGCGGATGCTAGAGCAGCAGTCACTTCTTTAGAAGAGCAAACAATTTCAGTTGCTTTTGGTCGTATTACTGATACAATTATCGCTTTAGCAGGTGAAGTGGGTGGTTTTGCGGTCAGCTTTGGTCGAACAGCTGGCGCTCACGCTATTCATAATGGCTTATCATTTTTACCAGCTACCCACAGCAAATTACATGGTATGAAAGTTGCTTATGGTGTCTTGGTACAATTAAGCTACACTAATGATTTTGCTGAAATTGACCAGTTATTGCCCTTTTATCATGACTTACAATTACCAACAAAACTAGCAGATATCAATGTTTATGAATACAACCAAGAAATTTTACAACCAGTGACTGATTTTGCAGCAAGTAGCATCGAATTTTTCAAACTTATTGACCCAGAAATCACTTCTGAAAAAACTTTTGTTGCAATGGATAATTTAGAAAAATACATCGCTAAAAACGTCTAAAAAAAGAAACCAAGTGAATTTGGAACTGCCACTATAATTAGATACAACTAAAAAGGAGCACCTCAAATTTGGTAAAATAAATTTGGAGGTGTTTTCTGATGTCAAAACATAAT
>NZ_JARXWL010000062.1 GCF_029893325.1 Enterococcus sp. PF1-24 | reverse complement strand
CAAAAATTAGACTACAAATCACCGATTGAATATCGGAAATCTGCAATCTAATCAATGCTTTTTTGAATGTGTCCCACTAATTGGGGTCAGTTCCGAGTTTGACGGCTTTTTTTAGTTAATAAAACAATGCTACCGATCTAAATCGGAGTGGATCAATTACTTGGGGGGCGTATTACTAGTACGTCCCTTTTCGTGTATATTATAGCATGATGAAATGAGAATTGCTAGAGAAAGTAATTCAGCATAATAAATAGAAAGAGGTGCAGATTTATGATTAACAATGTTGTTTTAGTAGGAAGACTAACGAAAGATCCGGATTTACGATACACGCAAAGTGGAATTGCGGTCGCAACTTTCACCTTGGCAGTGAATCGTAATTATACAAATCAAGATGGAAATAGAGAGGCAGATTTCATTAATTGTGTGATTTGGCGCAAGTCAGCTGAAACTTTGGCTAATTTTGGACGAAAAGGTGCTTTGATTGGTGTAACTGGTCGACTTCAAACAAGAAATTATGAAAATCAACAAGGGCAAAGAGTCTTTGTGACTGAAGTAATTGCTGATAATTTTCAAATGCTTGAGTCAAAAGATGTTTCGCAACAAAGACAAAATGCTTCTAATGAAAATAACGGAGCAGCGCAAGCACCTGTAGGGGCAAATAGTCAACAAGTAAATGAACAAAAATATCACAGTCCAGAAACTGATCCGTTTCAAAACGCTTCTAATCCGATCGATATTTCAGACGATGATCTTCCTTTTTAATTCATTTCACAATCAGAATGGTATAGTTGCGATTGTGTATGTTTATAGCTTTGTATATTGATTTTTTGTGTAATTGGTATATAATGAAAGTGTAGTTAATAGATATACTAATAATTAGTCTAATTAATATTATTATCCTACTACTTAAACTAAGAGAAAGAGAGGGTGTTAGTTTTGAGAAAGCATATTTTAGGTATTGTAAGTGTTTGTTGTTTAGTAGGATCAATTATTACTCCTGGTATTACTGTACTTGCTGCTGAAGCAAATATTGAAGCTGGCAGTGTTGTCATTGAAGATACTTTAGAACCAGGTGTTTCAATAAGAGAAGATGTAGATGGCTCATTTGTTGTCACTAAATCTGATAATAAAGCTCGTGTATATGTTTCTAAATGGGGAAGCTGGAATTACACCAATATTGCTGTAACAACAGGTGTAGCAGCTAATGCTATTAACGCAGCATTTTATGCTGGATTAGGTGCTTCTGTGGCCATGTTTGGGATTCCTGGTTGGGTTATTGGTGGATTACTAACTGCTGCTAGTTGGACTGAATTAGGATCTTCACCAGGAGTGGCAGTTGCAGACAATTGGGACAAAAATAATAATGGCTGGATTGGGTTCTATATGAGATCTGGTTATGATGCGGCAGGTAGAGTTGTTGCTACTGAGTATAAAACAGAATAATTTAATAGAGATAAGGTTGTGATTATCAATGTATGACAAATGGATTAAATACACAAATAAACATCCTTATTTAAGTGTTATAATAATTGCTGTAATTTCTAGTGTACTTGGAATTTCTGTTGAGTACATGATTAATAGGCAATTTACCGGCAGTGGTTTCGGTGTTACCATAATCTTTATTTTATGGCAATTGGTAACAATTAGTAAAAGTAGGAAAGTCAATAAGTAATAGAATTGAGTGTGCAGATATTTCTGTACACTCAATTTTTGCTGAAGATGTGAAAAGTTTCAAAGATTCATATTGTTAAAACTTAAAAAGAATTGAAAAGTGAGTAAATAGATAATTTTTATATGTGGTGTCTAATTAGGGTGTACCCAAAATAGACATATAGGCTATATTGATAAAATAGTATTTATGGTGTATGATTAGGGTGTGTGATAAATAGAATCCAAAAAGGTGATTAAATGAAAGTTGCATATGCAAGAGTTTCTTCAGAAGAACAAAACTTAGATCGTCAAATTGAAGAGTTTAAAAAATTTGGTGCGGAGAAGTTTTTTATTGAAAAAAAATCTGGAGCAACGATTGATCAACGTCCAGTTTTTCAAGAAGCCTTAAAATTCGTTCGAGACACAGATATTCTAATGGTAGAGGCAATTGATCGTTTAGGCAGAAATTATGATGAAATTATTGATACTGTGAATTTATTGAAGCAAAAGAATGTCCAGCTAATAATTACTAGCTTGCCAATCATGGCTGAAGCAATTGGGAATCCATTATTGGATAAATTCGTAAAAGACCTTATTGTTCAAATTCTGGCCATGATTGCGGAGCAAGAGCGGACTGAATCAAAACGCAGACAGGCTCAAGGAATAAAACTTGCCAAAGAGCGTGGTACATACAGAGGCAGACCAAAATTATATGATGAAAATGCGAAGGATCCTCAAAAAAGAGTCATTTACAAAAATATAGTTAATGATTTAACTGCTGGTGTTGCAATTGCAAAGATTGCAAAAGATTATGGAGTTACTCGTCAAACGGTGTATAGAATAAAAAAAGAAAAAAGATGTTAAAGCTAATTTCTTATAAAAATCGTCATTATTCCT
Source organism: Enterococcus sp. PF1-24 (assembly GCF_029893325.1). GTDB lineage: Bacteria > Bacillota > Bacilli > Lactobacillales > Enterococcaceae > HY326. The sequence goes on along the minus strand of NZ_JARXWL010000062.1, from coordinate 979 downwards.
AATTAAAAAAGAAAAATTATTAGAGGTGAGTTAAATGGCACTAGGACTATTTGTAATACTTGCTATGATTTTCATTGTCGTGGGTATAATCACAGTCGTCGCAGGGACAGTTATCGGATTGGGTATTGCAGTATTCGGAGTATTGAAATTTATACTTGATATTGTTTTATTTGTTGTTTTTACTGTTATGTTGTATCTATTTGTTAGTGATTTGTTAGATAAAAGGAAGAAATGAGATATGAAATCAAAGTTTAATAGAACTATCTACGGCGTCAGAGATAGTGAAAGACGCAGTAAGAGTAATTCCTGTGCTAGCTATTTATATAGCAGCTTTTTGGGTAATAGGATATGTTACTTTTCAAAAAATGGATTTCAAATAAGGAGATGATTTAGATGGAAGAGAGTATCTTCAAAATTGTTTTTTCTGTAGCTCCGAGTATTATTCTAATTCTAGGTGGTGTACTATTTAAAAAATTCAAAAGAAAAACTTGGAATAATCCGCTAATACTACTATTTAAAAATGAGAAAGAGCTGGTAAATGAGACAACTGGAAATTTATGGATTGTCGGTGGTGTTATAATGCTTGTTACAGTTATTGTACTTAGACCATTTAGTAGTATATATTTAATTGCTATTTTATATTTGACTACAATAATACTACTCTATATTTTGACCTATTTAATGATTAAAAGAAAAAGGTTGTGAATATTAACAATTAGAAAAAAAGGAAAGTATACATGGAGTGTTTTTTTTAACAAAGCTAAAATGGATCTGGCTATGGAATTGTTAAATCATAAATCAAAAGTCGCTGCGCTGGGAAAAAGTTAGTTTACATAAGATATATTATACAAAGTTGGTATAGACCGGCGTTTGTCAAGTTTAAGCGCAACATCTTAATACTTTCTTAATAACTTTTTGAGTTATTTTCACTGATATTATTTTATCTACTTTCTATCAGTAACTTTTTGAAAATTGTAGA
>NZ_JARXWL010000061.1 GCF_029893325.1 Enterococcus sp. PF1-24 | reverse complement strand
CAGAAATCCCACAAAACCATAATGGTTTTCATAGAATTTCTTTTTTTTGAAACTACGAACATAATTTACTTATGTCACAGCCCCTTTTTTGTTATCTTTAAAATAAGTAGCAACTTCTTAAATTATTAAGAAAAGCTTAAAGTATATCTCTAATAATTATAATCTATACACTTATATTACCATATTTTTGACGGGAAATCAAGATTGACTATTTTTAGTGGCTGTGTTATTTAGTCTTCAAGAAAGGAGTTGGAAGTGATGAGTAATGGTGGTGATTTGTTATTTAAAATGCCCCTTGATGCAACAAATGATTTTGAATATCAACTGAAAATAATCGCTAAAAGAGCCAACTATCAAATAACTAAGCAAGAAGTGACGCAACTTTTACAAAATAGAGAAGAGATATTAAAAGTCAATTATCTGATTGATTTTTCTTTTAACAATATGCTTTATTTGAGTGAAAGCTTGCTAACGTTTGAAAATAATGGCAAAAGAGCTTATTTGGAATTGGTGAATTATTTGCTGGAAATTTTTTATTATTTGCGAAGTTTTGAAAATCAGCAATTTAGTGATGAAGAAGTAATTGACTATGTTTTAAAAATTTATCAAAAAAACTATCAAAATTTAGAGCTAACTTTAGGCTTTTTTGAAAATCATCCTAATTTGGAGGAAACTTATGATGAACAATGAAATAGTAGTTGATAACCAAGATTATCACAATTTTCTACTACAACACTTGCAAAAAAGAATGAGTGGTTCTTCTGTTTTAACGATTACCGAAGTTGCTAATATTAAACAATCAGTTGATTTTGTTTTAGCTAAAGGAAAAAGTGGTGATGTGGCTGAAGCTTTTCAAGAAGGGAAAGTAGCTATTGAAAGACAACTGAAAGCAGCTCAGGATTGTTATCGTAAAATTGTTGCTAATTATCGCTCATTTGGAAATGTAGCTTTAACAGAAACGATTAACAGTTTTAATAATTTTTTTGCTAGCTATGATTTTGATTATCACGCTCAGGAAGCAAGTGGTCTGTGGATTGATTACTTGTTAGCCAATCCTGTTGATGAGCAAAAATTTCAAGGAATTGATTTTGTTACAGCTTATTTAACTAACTTAGCGGCTGAAGTTGAGTTTTTACAAAGAATTCCTGAAGCAGTTGTAGTGAATACGTTAGAGGCCTATAGTGATTTATTGAAATTTGACTATAAAATTGATGTAAATAACTTATTTGAAGTCATCTTTAATCAAATGCTAGCTAAAATTTTTGTGCAACCCCATTTTAGTTTGAATGAAAGTAATTTAGCTTTATCTAAAATCGAAAGAGATTATCTTTTTGCTAATCGTCAATTTTTAGCAACAGTCACAGTTGTAAAAAAGCTTGTAGCTAATCCTTATTATCAGCTGAGCTTACAAAAATTTGTTAATAAACTTAATTCAGCTCAAGATACTAGCGACTTAGATTACTTTTTAGTGATTCAGAAAAACAGGCCTAAGCATGAAATTTATTTAGGAATGACGATGACACAGAAAAACTATAATTTGTTAATAGAAGAGTTAGCAATAACTGCTGATAGTAAAACTATTTTGAAATATATCGTATCACCTTATGATTTATTGGAGTTGTGGCAGCAAGATATTTTAACGGAAGAACTGTTGACAGCAACTATTTTGAATTTGTCAGAGCCACTTTTTTATGGGGTATTGCTATTAATTGCTCAACAAGAACAATTGCAATGGAAGACAACTCAACAAATTATTGCTGAAAAAGCCACTAGTTCCCCTTTTATAAAGATATTGAAACAAAGAGTAGTGGAGCTAAGTCCTAAAGAGCAAACAGAATTGAATTGTTTTTTACAAGAATATCAACTAGCAAAAAGTGATTTTGCATAAAAAAAGCCTGCTAGAGTTTTTTCTAGCAGGTGAATTTAAATAATAAATTAAGTTAAATGAACGCCTTTATCTACATAAATAACTTCGCCGACAATCCCAGCAGATAGCGGACTAACTAAGAAAGCACAGGCATTTCCGACTTCTTCAATGGTAACGCCCACTTTATCAGGGGTACGGTCTTCTGATAATTGAATTAGTTTTTGATAATCTTTAACACCAGTTACGGCTAAAGTTTTAATTGCGCCAGCTGAAATTCCGTTAACGCGGATGCCTTTTGAAGCTAATTCAGCAGCTAAATAGCGTACAGAAGCTTCTAATGAAGCTTTAGCGATGCCCATCATGTTGTAATTAGGGATGGCTCTAACAGCACCAAGATAAGAAAGTGTAACAATGCTTGAACCTTCGTTTAATAAAGGCATAGCATATTTACTAACAGCAATTAAAGAATAAGCGCTGATATCTTGGGCTAAAGCATAGCCATCACGACTAATATCAGTAACATTGCCAGAAAGTTCTTCTTTTTTAGCAAAAGCGACTGCGTGAACTACGCCATCAATTTTGCCCACTTTTTCAGAAATAGTTTGAAAAGCAGCTTCAATACTTTCATCGCTAGCAACATCACATTCAATTAATAGTGGTTCTTCACCAACTAATCTTTCTAGTGGTTTTTTCATGCGTTCATTTTGATACGTATAAATGACTTCAGCGCCTTGGGCTAACATAGCAGAGGCACAGCCCCAAGCAATACTGCGCTTGTTAGCGACACCCATAATTACGAATTTTTTTCCTTTTAAAAATGACATACTTGACACTCCTTCATTTTGTTAACAGCCAATTTTGGCTTGTAATAAAAATAAAACTTAATAATTGCAGCTAGTAAAAGCTTATTTAACTCTATGAAATACTATTATTATAGAAAATGCTTTGATTGTCAAACTATTTTAGATAATTTTAATTTTTCATTATGAAATGATTGCGAAATATCATAAATTATGATACTTTGAATATCAAAGTAATTTGTTTTTATAAAATTGCTTGAAGTTAAAATTTTTATGAAAAGAGGGAAATTATTTTGACACCAGTTATGACAGCAGTAGAAGTGATGGAACTAATTCCTAATCGCTATCCAATTTATTATATTGATTATGTAGATGAGTTAGAGCCAGGTAACCGTATTTTAGCAACTAAAAATGTGACGATTAATGAAGATTTTTTCAACGGTCATTTTCCAGGTAATCCTGTAATGCCAGGTGTTTTAATTTTAGAAGCGCTAGCGCAAGCTGGTTCTGTCTTAATTTTGAAAACAGAACAATTTTTCGGAAAAACTGCCTACATTGGTGGGATTGATAAAGCGAAATTCCGTAAAAAAGTAGTTCCCGGTGATGTTTTAAAATTAGAATTTATTATTACTAAAATTAAAGGGCAAGTAGGGACTGCTGACGCTACAGCTTATGTTGAGGGCAAGAAAATTGCTGAATGCCAATTCACTTTTATTGTTGGTAAAGAAGATCGTCAAAAATAATAACGTATATAAAAAAGCTGTTGAGATTATTTGGAACTGACCCAGAATAGTGGGACATAATAAAAAAGCACTTCTTGTTGAATTCAAGTAAAATGAATTTAACAGGAGGTGCTTTTTAGCATG
>NZ_JARXWL010000060.1 GCF_029893325.1 Enterococcus sp. PF1-24 | reverse complement strand
CTTGAACATGAAATGTGAAAAGCCAGCGTCTTTAGGCGCTGGCCGGTTTTAGGGGCTTATAGCCCCAGAGCAAACCACCCTTTTGAAGGGTGGTGGTGATTTTCGCTTTTTTTATTTCCCGCCAAAGACAGTAATGCCTTCAACTTTTACGCCACGGTTTAAATTTTGAATTTCGATTTTGAAACCAATGTGGGTGTAAGCTGCTTCTAGCATATTTTCATTATGACCTTGGCTAGCTTTCCACATTTCGAAAAACTTTTCTGCGATTTCTTTACCAGAGGAATCTTTGTTAAAAGTTGACATAGCAATATTCTCTCCAACAGTTTTATATTGGCTGCTCCAAGGGGCATTAATGGCTTCTTCAATTGCCGTATAGCAAAGAGAACCATTTGGTCGGGTGTGAGAGAAATTAATAAATAATTCTGGCAAACGAATTTCGCCAGCTCGTCCTAAAGCCGCATCATAGCTAACTCGTGCTACACCATTATTTTTACGATGTTGATTAATTAATTTAAGAAATTCAGCTTCTGCAGTTGCCTCTTTAGAGGATACTTTGTTATAAGTAAAGACAATTGTATAATTTTTCTTTACTTGGTTCACGCGATGTTCTTTTGCACCTTGGATTGTATAGCCATTAATAGCTGGTGCTGTAATTGTATAGTCTTGACCTTCAGAAAGTTGTTGTGTATCCGTGGTTTTAATTTGATTGCCAGCAGTATCTTGATATTGAATGGTTAAAGTATACTGGGTTGCTTGCGGGATTGATTGTGCCACGCCATACCAAGCGTTCCCCTCATCTTGCCAGCCCGCTTGAAGCAAAACCTTTTGTTCAGCCGCGTTGGTTGTATAATTGTGAGTGCCTGCTTTGGCATTAGGGTTGTATGCACGATACAAAGCCACGCCTTGTTTACTGTCAGAATACCAACCAATTCCTTCTGCCTGCCAACCTTGGCTAACTAAATGATCCGCTTCCGCTTTATTTAAAGTATAATGATGATCGCCGGCATTGGCATTGTATAAGCGATAGACAGCTTCGCCATTAGTTGGTGCAATCCAGCCGATTCCTTCGTAATTCCAACCCGCTTTTCGCAAATTATCTTTTTCAGCCCCATTCGCCGTATAAAAATGCTCGCCACTGTTTGAATTATATAAACGATACATCTCTTGATTAGCCGAAGCTTCTCCTGAAAAGCCAGCTAAACCAATTGCTAAGGCAATCCCTGTCAAAAATAAATAAGTCTTTTTCATATAAATTCTCCTGTTTTACCTGTTCATATCTATTGTAGTGATATTTGATTGAAAAATAAAGACTTTATTAGCGAGTAAAATTTTTTGATTCCCAAGTGTTATTAATTCCAACCTCCGTTATAACATGTTATAATTACAAAAAAAGAAAGTAGGTATTGATATGGGACAGATTAAAATAAGAAAAATTGGTAATTCTTTAGGTGCTATTTTTCCTAAAGATTGGAATTTAACTGAGGGCGATGTTTTGAATTACGAAAAAAAAGGGACTAAATATATTTTAGACGGAAAGGATATAGCTCGTGAACATGATCGCTTGTTAGTAGAAGAGAGTTTTGCAGATTTCGAAACAAATAATACTGTAACAGAAGCAGAGATGGCAGAGATTTTCAAAAAATACGATTGGGGGAAATAAAGTGACTCAGTACTCTGTAGTATATTCTCACAGTTTCGTTGAAAGTCTATCAAAACATATTATTTTTTGGGAAAAAGAACTTAAATTATCTCAAGAATCAATTAACAAATTTATTAAAATAATTTATACATCTATAGAATTATTAAAAATTTTTCCAAAAAAGCATCCTGAAGTTTCTAATATTTATCATTTTTCTGAACCTACCTATCGTATAACAATTGGAAAAAGTTTTGCAATTTTCTACCGTTTAAATGATGAAAAAAAAGAAATATATATGGGCAATATTTTTTCCACCAAACAAATAAATCTCGCTTTTTAACTCTTGCTAAATCCCCAGTTCCTCTAATATCAAAAAAATCGTGATTCGTTTCGGTAAGGCTGAACGCCGCATCACCGAAACGATATTACAAATACATTCTTCTTTTAAACAGTCTCCGCAAAGACCGGTTTTCACGCAAGGTGTTTGCTGAAGATTTAAACGAAAAGAATTTTGTGGGGCTGTTTTGCCACGAACAATCGCTAACGTTGTTTCTAAATCCCCATAAATTTTATTGATTCCCGCAAAAACAAAAACTTTATCAGGTCCGTAAGTCATGGCGGCTACGCGGTTACCGACATTATCAATATTGACTAACATGCCCTCTTCACTAATTCCGTTAACACTGGTTAAGTAATAATCTGCCAATAAAGATTGTTTCATCAACTGATGTCTTTCCGTTAAATCTTTCGCTTTTTCCCGATTAATGACTGGCTGTTGCCGTTCTTCTAACGCTGAAATCAAATCCATTTCCACTAAAGTCATGGAACCGCCAAAAGCGACGGTTTTTTCAGCAGGAATTAAAGTCAAAGCTTTTTGTTTGGCCTCTTGGCGATTTTGGCAAACAATGACATCAAAATTTCTTCGTTCTAGGCGTTTAGTAATTGTTGCAGCTAGTTTTTCTTGATACATCTCTTGTCCCCTTATTCTCTATTCTTCGCTTATTATTGTACCACTAAAATACTTTTGAAGTTGTCTATACCTAAAAAAAAGTACCAATAAAAGTTAGACCTAAAAGCTAACTTTTACTGGTACTTTAAAGCTGTTTTTTATTCAATCTCAATTTTTCTATTTTCTTTATGATGTTTGGTTGATTTAGGTAAGTCTAAATGTAAAACACCCCGGTGGAATTTCGCCTTAATTTTGCCTTCTTCCACGCCTTTAAGGATAAATTGGCGACGATAAGACCTTGTACTACGTTCGCGACGAATAAACATGCCTTCTTCGTCCTTGTCATTATCTTCTATGGTATCATTACGACTTGCTTCAATTGTCAAAATATTATCGTTGTAAGTGACTGTTAAATCTTTGCGCTCAAATCCTGGTAAATCCGCTGAAACTTCATACTTGTCTTTAACTTCCTTGATATCTACTTGGAAATTATCATTGTCAAAGAAACCTTGAAACATGCTGTCAATGAAACTATCTCCCACTGTTATCAAATCAGTCTTTCTAGGTACTATATTTGCCATTTTAATCAGTCCTTTCGTCAGTTTTTCAACTGGCAAATATTATTTAAAACGGGATTTAAAAAAATCTCGATTTGACAATTTCCCCCAATAACTTTATAATTTTCTTCATTTTTAGCAACTCTCTGTAATTAAAATTATAGTCACTTCGTTTTTTTTTGCAAACATTAACCCTTCAAATCATGCTAAAAATCAGCTCACCGAAAGCGCTATATACACCGCTAACTATAGATTCAATAAATAACATACGTTTTTAAAATGTAGTGTCTGTCTATCGACAGAAAAGTTGATATCACTTTTTTTTAGTATATACTTAGTAATTGTATTAAAAGAATGATTTTTCAGGAGGAACACCATGCTAAAAAAATAAGTACTTTATTACTTTCTTTGTCTTTAGTAGGCGCTTTTAGTTTAACTACGATTACCGCTTCAGCTGAAGACATTGCCGAAACAACTTTACCTACAACAAGAGATGAAGATATTAATAGTTGGATGCCTGATACTAATTTGCAGCAGCTAGTTTTAGCACAAATTGCAGGATTAACCAATGTTAATGAAATCACGCCACAAAAAATGGCAGCAACTACATTTGAATGGACTATTTCACCAGAAAGCAATCCTTTCGCTAATGTTTCAAACTTCAAAGGATTAGAGGAAGCAAGTAAAATAAATATTACTTGTACTGAAAGTGATTTTAATGGTTTAGGTCTTAAAAATTATCCAGATGTTCAAGCAAAAATGACAGTTACCTTTAACGGCAGATTACAACGTACATTTCCTAATGGCATTGATTTTTCTACATTAAGTAACTATCATTCTGTCAATATGGAATATTCTTCTATTTTCTATTCTGGTAAAAAAGTTTATTTAAATGGCACAAATTATTCGGAATTTTTTATCAGTTTTGAAGAATTAGGCTTAACCAATTTTTCTAATACTTGGTTAACTCCAGGTTGGGACGCAACTATTGCAATGGATGGTGGCATCAGCTGTACTTACATCATAACTGCTACATCTACTGGTTTCCAATTTGTTTTAGAAGAAACTACTGACTTCGATTATTTCTATCTTGCTGGTAAAACATTTATTAATCGTCCGAACGCTACTTCAGCTGAAGGTCCAGACTTTTATATAGAACTAGATTCCTCAAACAATGTGAATCTCTCTGGGTATATTTCATTACCAGTAGATTTCGACTTTACTGGAGTAACTGCTGGTGAACCTGTTACAGTTGAATATTGGGAGTACGATTCAGCGAATAACCCAATCAAACAAATTAGCACACCTGTTACTTTGAATGGTAATTTCGGTGAGCGTTACAGCGCAGACATCATTCGCATCTCTGGCTATGCATTCACTGGTGCTGATATGACTAATAATTTAAGTCCGAATAACGGTACTTTTACAAATCAAAAACAAACCGTTAAACTAAGCTATCAAAAATTGACTTCTGGCGCGAATCAAGGTTTAGTTCTGGCACAGTACCAAGATGAAAATAATAAACCTATTTCAGAAGATATCTTACTAAAAGGCGAAACCGGCACAGCTTATGCAACCACGCAAAAAGATATTTCTGGCTATACGTTTAAAGAAATTATTGGTAACAAATCTGGTACTTTTTCTGATGGTGTGATTACTGTTACTTACGTTTATACATCAAATGGCGGAGCAACTGATCCTAGTAAGCCTGGTGGAACGGTTCCTGATGAAGTGTTATTACCTGTTTGGCGGGCGTATAACTTAAATGATGGCGATCATTTATATACACTGAATATGATCGGATTGTCGGTTTAGGCTGGCAAGCAGAATCAATTGCTTTTCATAGCGTAACACCATCATATGAAAAAGCTCTACCTGTTTACCGTTTATATAATCCAAATTCAGGTGAGCATTTCTACACTTTAAGCAAAGCTGAATATGATTTTGTAGCTGCTGAAGGTTGGAACAAAGAAGGCATTGGTTATTATATGGTACCCAAAGAATTAGGTCATGCGATTTATCGAGTCTTCAATCCAAATGCAACAGGTCCTGGATCTCATTTATTTACTAAGAGTCGCACGGAAGCTGAATGGTTAATCGGCTTAGGTTGGCGTGATGAAGGCATTGCTTTTTACAGTGCTAGATAAAAAATCACCACCACCCTTCAAAAGGGTGGTTTGCTCTGGGGCTATAAGCCCCTAAAACCAGCCAGCGCCTAAAGACGCTGGCTTTTCACATTTCATGTTCAAGCCATAGTGCCTTTGCCTCTTTTGCCCACCTCTCAAGAGGTGGCTGTATCACT
>NZ_JARXWL010000059.1 GCF_029893325.1 Enterococcus sp. PF1-24 | reverse complement strand
TTCTAAAGGATTTCGAGATGTCTTGTCTATTTTTGAAACAAAAAAATAGGTGCTAGTGACTTTTTTTGTCACCAACACCAGATATTATAGAGCCAATATTTCAAGTTAATGTTTTTTAATTATAAAAAATATTAGAGGAGGCGATTTTATGAAAGACGATATTGCTGAAGCACTTAACGGGTTAGGTTTATCTTTTATGCCATACACGAAAGAAATGTTAAAAAAAATGACAGATGAAGAACTGTTAAGCTTACTAGTAGGAACTGAATTTAGTGAAGAAGAAAAAATTGATTACTATAGAATTTAAAAAAAGAGAAATGTATTAAATTTATTTGTTGAAGATTAAAACAAAAGGACTATCCAATAAGTTTCTTCTGTTTTTTGAATTTGAGAAATTATAAGCCCTTACATTTATAAAATTGCCAAAACTGCCTTGACATTCGTTGCGGTAACTTGTATCATACTGCTTGGGCACCTTTCAGAAGGTCAGAAGTTTATGTTAGAATTTCCGCTCCCTATTCATTAATTTTGGATGGGGAGCTTTTTATTTTATTTACCAGGAAATCTGACATCAACTGATCCTATATTATAAATAGTAGCAACTAGAAATAGTGGAGCTACAAGTAATTGTGTTACGAAAAAATAAAAGAAGGAGTTTTTATTTATTATGACCAAATACATCTTTGTAACTGGTGGCGTGGTTTCATCAATCGGAAAAGGGATTGTGGCTGCTTCACTAGGTCGTTTATTGAAAAATCGAGGATTGAAAGTAACAATTCAAAAATTTGATCCTTACATTAATGTTGACCCAGGAACGATGAGTCCTTATCAACATGGAGAAGTTTTTGTAACGGACGATGGTGCCGAAACAGATTTAGATTTAGGCCATTATGAACGTTTTATTGATATTAATTTAAATAAATACTCTAACGTAACGACAGGTAAAATCTATTCAGAAGTTTTGCGCAAAGAACGTAAAGGGGAATACTTAGGAGCAACCGTTCAAGTTATTCCACATATTACTAATGAAATTAAAGATAAAATCATGCGGGCAGCGACTATGACCGACTCTGATATTATTATTACTGAAGTTGGTGGGACTGTTGGGGATATTGAATCATTACCATTCCTAGAAGCACTACGTCAAATGAAAGCTGATGTAGGTGCAGATAATGTAATGTATATTCACACGACTTTAATTCCTTTCTTAAAAGCTGCCGGTGAAATGAAAACTAAACCAACTCAACATAGTGTAAAAGAATTACGTGGTTTAGGGATCCAACCTAATATTTTAGTAGTTAGAACAGAACAACCTGTTTCACAAGAAGTGAAAAATAAATTAGCGCAATTTTGTGATGTAGCACCAGAAGCTGTCGTGGAATCTCGTGACGTCGAAACTTTATATTCTATTCCATTAGCTTTACAAGCACAAAAAATGGATCAAATTGTTTGTGATCATTTGAAAATTGATGCGCCACCAGCTGACATGAGTGAATGGCAAGCTTTAGAAAAACGCGTTTTAAACTTGAAGAAAAAAGTTCGGATTGCTTTAGTTGGGAAATATGTCGAGCTTCCTGACGCTTATATTTCAGTAGTAGAATCTTTAAAACATTCAGGTTTTGCTTATGATGCTGAAATTGAAATTGATTGGATTAAAGCTCAAGAATTAACACCTGAAACAGTTGAAGGTCGCTTGCAAGGTGCAGATGGTATTTTAGTTCCTGGTGGTTTTGGCGATCGGGGAATTGAAGGGAAAATTGAAGCGATTCGTTATGCTCGTGAAAATGATATTCCTTTCTTAGGTATTTGTCTAGGGATGCAAATGGCTTGTGTTGAATTTGCCCGCAATGTGATTGGATTAAAAGATGCAGCTTCAGCTGAAACAACGCCAGAAACTGAAAACAATATTATTGATTTGATGGCAGATCAAGAAAATGTTGAAAATCTTGGTGGCACTTTACGTTTAGGTTTATATCCTTGTAAAGTTAAGAAAAATACCGTAACAGCGAAAGCTTATAATGATGAAGAAGTAATTCAAGAACGTCATCGTCATCGTTATGAATTTAACAACGATTACCGTCAAATCTTTGAAGATCACGGAATGGTTTTCTCTGGGGTTTCACCAGATAACCGTCTTGTTGAAATCGTTGAATTAACTGAGAAAAAATTCTTTGTCGGCTGTCAATTCCACCCAGAATTAATTTCTCGCCCAAATCGTCCACAACAATTAGTGAAAGCTTTTGTTGGGGCAGCCCTTGAAAATCAATAAACTATAAACAAAAGCCAGTGAACATCATGTTCACTGGCTTTTACTCTGCACTTATTTCACAGTTTCTTTTATTTTTGCCATTAAAAATTCAATTTGTTGGTCCATTAACATTTCTTTGCGACGAATCATCACGATTTTATTTTTTAAAGGCAGATTCTGAATTTTTTTAACTACCATTGAATCAGGCACTTTTTTTACAAAAGATTCAGTAGTTAAAACAATCCCAAATTGGGCTTTACCAAATTCTAAACAGGCATAATGATTGCTAAGTTCACAAATGATATTAGGAACAATTTGTCTTTTTTGCAATTCAGCATCAAGGACATTCCGTAAATATAAATCTTTTTCTAATAACACTAAAGGTTGATTTTCAAAATCTTCTAGATAAATTTCTTCTTTATTGGCTAGCTCATGAGAGCAAGGAATGGCTGCGACAAATTGTTCTTCAAAAAGTAATTCGGCTTCCAAATCAGGAATTTCTTCAGTTTGATAAACAACACCGATATCAATTTGCCGATCCAAAACTTTTTGAATAGTTTTTCGACTAGGATATTCACTAACATGCAACGAAATATCGGGAAACATATCAGTAAAATCTTTAAAGACATCTAAAAGTAAATGGCTACCAGAAGCACCTAAATGAATAGTTTCGCGCTGAAATCCTTGGAAATAAAGCATTTCATCTTTTACTTTGAGTAATTCGTGATAAATTTTAGTGGCGCTTTGGCGAAAGACGAGTCCGGCTTTTGAAAGAACGATATTGCGGCCCTCTTTTTGAAAAAGAACAACATTTAAGCTGGTTTCAAGGGCTTTGATTTGCTGACTTAATGAAGGTTGTGAAATTTTTAAACGTTCAGCAGCTCTTCCATAATGTAATTCCTCACTTAAAATAAGGAAAGACTCGATTTGCTTGATGTTCATGATAATCCCCCCGGATTCATAAAATTTTCCTATAGCTATGATAAGTCTTTCCTTATTGTTAGTCAAAGGAAATTTCGTTATTATTCAATTGTGAAAAACTTAACATAGGAGGGGAAGTTATGACAGTCAAAGTAAACCGCTGGGGAATGTTAGCGGCGCATGTCTGTATCAATTTTATTCTGGGAGGTGTCTATGCATTTAGTTTCTTTAAGAATCCATTAATGGAAGCTTATCATTGGGATCCAGCTTTATTAGCCTTGGCTTTCTCAATTAACATGGGGATTATTCCAATACCAATGATTCTTGGTGGTAAGATGATTGACAACGGTAAAGGGAAACAAGCAATTGTAATTGGATGTTTATTATTTTCATTAGGATTTATTTTATCAGGATTTGTGAAAACATTACCAATGTTGTTGTTAACTTATGGCTTAATTGCTGGTTTTGGTTCTGGTTTGGCGTTTACAGGGAATTTGAATAACATTTTGAAATTCTTCCCAGATAAACGCGGTTTAGCAAGTGGCGTGGTATTATCAGGTGTTGGGATTGGTACTTTATTATGTACACAATTAGCAGAATTCTTCTTGAACAAAACAAATGATATTAGTAAATCATTACTTTATTTAGGTATTGTTTACTTAGTTGTTGTCTTCGTTGTTCAATTCTTTATTCAAAGCGCACCCGCTAAAGATAGTGGTCAAATTGCTGATTCACCAATGGATAAAGATTATAAAGAAATGTTGAAAGATAGCCGTTTCTGGGTTTTATTCTTAATTTTAGCTTTAGGTGTATTTTCAGGTATGGTTATTAGTTCAAGCTCTGCTCAAATCGGTATGGGTCAATTTGGCTTAACTAGTGGTGCTTTAATTGTAAGTTTAGTATCTATTTTCAATTCTGCTGGTCGCCTATTTTGGGGTGGCGTTTCAGATAAACTAGGAAGCTACCGCGCTTTAACTTTAGTTTATGGTGTCTTAGGAATTTGCATGGTATTATTATTAGTATTTTCAGGAAATACAACAGTTTTCTATATTAGTGCTTTAGGAATTGGTTTTGCCTACGCTGGTGTGTTAACTATTTTCCCTGGATTGACTAGTCAAAACTTTGGTATGAAAAACCAAGGGATGAACTATGGCTTTATGTATTTCGGTTTCGCTGTTGGGGCCATTGTTGCACCATACGTAACAGCCGCTGTAGCAAAAGCAACAGGTTCATATCATATGGCATTTATCTTATCAATTATCTTACTTGTAGTAGGTGTCGTTCTAATTCGTATGATGGAAGCTGCTTTCAAAAAAATGACTAAAAAAGCAGCCTAAATAAATTAATAACTTAAACTGAGGGGGAAACAAATCATGAAAATCGCAATTGCAGGTGCAGGTGCAATGGGAAGTCGTTTTGGCTTCATGTTAACAGATGCTGGTCATACCGTTAATTTTATTGATCCTTGGAAAGAACACGTAGAAAAAATTAATCAAGAAGGTTTGCTTGTTGAAACAGAAAATACTTCAAAATACTATAAAATTCCATCTTTTCTACCAAACGAAGTAGTTGATAAAGATTATGAATTGATTATTCTCTTTACTAAAGCGATGCAATTAGAAGGTATGTTGAAGCAAATTCAAGGTATTTTAACAGAAAATACGGCTTTATTAGTTTTATCTAACGGTTTAGGTAATATTGAAACGATTGAAGAATATGCTGGAAATTCAGCGATTTATGCTGGTGTAACTTTATGGTCTTGTGAATTAGAAGGACCTGCTCACATCCGCGCAACTGGTTCTGGTAACGTTGAGTTCCAACCAGTTAAAGAAAAAAATGCAGCTATGACTGAAGAACTTTTAACACTCTTGAATCAAGCGAAATTAAATGCTGAAATTAGCCAAAATGTTGTATTATCCATTTGGAAAAAAGCAGCTTTTAACAGTGTATTGAACACATATTGTGCTTTACTTGATTGTAATGTTGGCCAATTCGGTAGCAGCGATCAAGCAATGGCACTTAGTGAAGTCGTGGTTAATGAATTTGTAGCAGTTGCTACAGCAAAAAATGTACCATTAACTGCTGATATGGTTTTAGCAACTGTGAAAAAAGTTTTTGATCCTGAGCAAAGTGGCGATCATTTTCCATCAATGCATCAAGATATCACAAAACGCAGAAAAACAGAAATTGATTATTTAAATGGTGCTGTTGTAAAAATGGGCGCTAGCTTAAATATTCCAGTTCCTGCTAATCAGTTATTAACAGCTTTAATTCACGAAAAAGAAGATATTTTGAAAATTAAATAAAAATATTCTTATTATGGGGCTGTGACAAAAGTCTCTAACAAAAAACGCATGAAATAACGAAAAATCGTTCATTTCATGCGTTTTTTCTAGTAAAATAAAAAAGAAGTACA
>NZ_JARXWL010000058.1 GCF_029893325.1 Enterococcus sp. PF1-24 | reverse complement strand
CCATTCACGGGGAATAAAAATAAGAAAAGATAGAAAGGGATTCTTATAGAATCGGCGAGAAAAAGTGGTGCGGAAGGAAGACCATTCAGAGGGCCGGCCGGTAATAGAGGCTTACAGCCTCAGAGCAAACCACCAGTTCTCACTGGTGGTTTTGATTTTTGTGACTTAGCTAATATGTCAAAATAGCTAACTTAAAAATAGAAAAAATAGTGTTGACTAGGTAATAAGTAAGTTTTTTAGAAAAAATTCAACTTTTTTGATAAAAATATGTAAGAAAAGTTGACATCTACCTTAAAAATGTGATAATCTTTAAAAAAATGTGGAGGCGATTAGAAAATGACTGAACTTTTTAACGAAGCTAAAATGTTGCAAGATGAATTAGTAGAAATGCGCAGAACTTTACATCGGAATCCGGAAATCGGTATGGATTTACCTAAGACAATGGCTTTTACCAAACAAAAATTAAAAGCCTTAGGTTTAAAACCAGAAGTTGTCGGTCAATCTGGTTTAACGGTTACGATTGGTGAAGGCGATAAATGTTTCTTAATTCGTGGTGACATGGATGCTTTACCAATTAAGGAAGAATCTGGCGAACCTTTCTCTTCTGAAAACGAAAATATGCATGCTTGTGGTCATGATTTTCATACAACTATGCTTTATGGAGCAGCTAAATTATTAAAAGCTCATGAGGCTGAACTACCAGGGAAAGTAAAATTAATGTTCCAACCGGGAGAAGAAATTTTGGCTGGTGCTAAAGCAATGGTGGCTGAAGGGATTTTAGAAAATCCTAAAGTAGATGCGGCCATGATGATTCACGTCTTTCCTGGTTTACCAATTAAAAGCGGGACTGTTTTAGTACCAGAGGCTGGACCTTTTGCTTCAACTTCTGATTGGTTTGAAATCAAGATTCAAGGAAAAGGGGGCCATGCTGCTACACCGGAAAAAAGTATTAATCCGCTAACAGTTATGAGCCATATTCATTTAGCTTTACATGCTTTAGAAGCCCGTGAAATTTCCATGTATGATCAAGCGGTAATTTCAACTACCATTATGAATGGTGGTGTGGTTGATAATGCGATTCCTGATACAGCTTATATGAAAGGTTCTATTCGAACTTTTGATCAAGAAGTACGTAATTTTATCTTTAAACGTATTCCGGAAATCGCTGAAGGCGTTGCTCGAGCTTTTGGAGCAACAGTCGATGCTAAAATTATTGAAGGTTGCCCAACAGTAGCCGTTGATGGTGAGGTCACAGAAGATTTACGAGAAGCTTTAACAGAAGCTTTCCCAGGTGAAGTAACATCACCAAAAGCTTGTGGTATGGATAAATTAGGTGGTTCAGAAGACTTTTCTTACGTGACACAAGAAGTGCCATCAACTATGTTGTTGTTAGCTTCTGGTCATTCAGATGAATATCCTTATTTTGTTCATCATCCAAAAGTAATTTTTGATGAAGAAGTTTTATCAAAAGGAGCAGCTGTCTATACAATTTCTGCTATGGAATGGCTAAAAAAACATAGCTAAAAATCAAATATTTATTTTCGCGAAGGTGTTAGAGATACGAGCAGATGCGAAATATTCATCTGCTCGTTTTGCTTTTTCAAGAGTAAAGCGCTTTGAAAATTGAAGCAACGCTTCTTAGAAATTTGGGATTCGTTGTGTTGCTTGAATTTTACAAAGCAAAACATAAAATGAAGGATGTTCGCATTAATTTAAAAATAAGTAATTATTAAATATTCAGGAGGGTAAAAGTATGGAATTTTTTAAAGTAGCAAATGGGTTACCAATGTTGATTATGTGTAGTGTAATTGTTTTGGTTGTACTTGCTCAGCCAGTTATTATGAGTTTAGCCGCACGAAAACGAGCGTTACAGTTAGGGATGACTGATGGAGATATGAAAAAAGTTGTTAAAAGTACAGCACTTTTTTCAATTATGCCATCTTTACCAATTTTAGCTAGTTATTTAGTTTTAGTACCAGCTCTAGGGAAATATTTCCCGTGGATGCGTTTAAGTGTGGTGGGGTCGGTAACTTATGAAACATCCGTTGCCAATACTGCCGCAACAACTTTTGGTTATGATAATATTTATAATAATGATTTTCCTGTGGAAGTGTATTTATCTATTTTACTAATTTTAACATTAGGAATTTTAGGTGGAAATATTTTCAATCTATTCTTTTTAAAAACTTATCAAAAAAATGTTCGTAAGTTAATGGAGCGTAATGCCACTTTAATTCCGGTTATTACTAGTGCGATGTTTGTTGCTTTATACGGAGTAATGTCAGCACCAACAGCAACGAATATTGAAAACCCTGTAGCGATGATTACCTTTTTTGTAGCAGGGGGCGTTTCTTTAGTAGTTAAACAAATTGCTAAAAAACATCCGAAACTAAAAGAGCATGCTTTTACAATTAGTTTATTAGCGGGCATGATTTTTGCTTGTCTGATTAATCCGCTATTTTAAGCGCTATTAACGATTTTAACTATGAAAGGATTGAAAAATATGGATAATACTACAACGTTTAATAATAAAATTCACCGTATTGGTCGCGTGACTGTGTTAATTTGCTTAATTTCATTTATTTCTTTACCAATTATTTTGTCATTTGTTTATGATGCAAAACTAGATTATGGTCAAATCATTCAAAATGCTCTACCGCTATTAATTTCTTATACAATTGTTGGGGTCAGTGAAAACTTCTCATACGCACCGATTATTGGGGCAGGAGCTTTATATACTTCTTGTGTAACTGGTGATTTATCAAATATGAAAGTACCAGCTTCGAAAAATGCGATGGAGATAACTGGTGTTGAGCCTGGAACTGAAAAAGGGGATATCGTTTCAATTATTGCTGCGTCTACTTGTACTTTTGTAACAACGACAATTGCCTTTTTAGGTATGGTTTTCTTAGCGAAATATGTAGATGGTATTTTTAACAATCCAGTAATTAAACCGGCCTTTGACAATTTATTGCCAGCTTTATTTGGGGCTTTAATTATTCCAACAATTATTAGTGATGTAAAAATTAACATTCCAATTTTTGTTTTCCCATGTATCTTACTATTTATTTTGGGACCAGCTGTTTATGGAAAAAATATGGGCTATATCTTAATTGTTACCGTACTTTTAGCAGTTATTTATAGTTACGTAATGTCTAAAAATAATTTAGCAAATACTGAAATTGACAATGATTTTGATGTAGAGTAATTTATATTAGTTGCAGAAGAATAAAAGCAGGCTAGCAAAAATATCTGCTAGTCTGCTTTTTTCACTAAAAAGGCATGTAAATGAGTGCTTTTGTTAGAAAAACTAACCTGAAAACAGCAAAAAACGAATATTCTTGTTTTTAATGTAATAAAAGCTAACATAAACTGTTGACAGCGAAAAAACATCATGCTATTCTACTTACAACTTAAGGAGAATCTGCTGTTGACAGTAGCTTTTAGCTTATGTTTCTAAGTTGGAAATTTCGTTTTTGAGATTGATTTAACTGCATTAGGAGGTAATGGTAGATGAGAGAAAAAGAGATTCGCCGTTCAATGTCAGTGTTTCCGATTGGGACAGTTATGAAGCTGACTGATTTATCAGCACGACAAATTCGTTATTACGAAGAGCAAAAGTTGATTCATCCTGAACGCAGTGACGGTAATCGTCGCCTATTTTCATTAAATGATATTGATACTTTGTTAGAAATTAAAGATTATTTATCTGACGGACTGAACATGGCTGGCATTAAGCGTGTTTATGAAATGAAAAAAGAAGAAGAGCGAAAAGCGAAAGAAAATAATCAACCTTTAACTGACCGAGATGTTCGTCGAATTTTACATGATGAAATGTTAGCTCAAGGTGGCTTAGTTCAAAAAAATCCATTTCAATCGGGACCAAGACTATAATTCTGATTGCGGAAAATAAATTCAACAATTAAACAAGAGAGCAGGGATGGGATAAAATGCCAAAAGAACAAATGACAGCAGAAGATATCAAACGAATCGCTAAAGAAGAAGATGTTCGATTTTTACGATTAATGTTTACCGATATTATGGGAACAATCAAAAATGTTGAAGTACCTGTTAGCCAATTAGAAAAAGTATTGGATAATAAAATGATGTTTGATGGTTCTTCTATTGAAGGTTTTGTTCGAATTGAAGAAAGTGACATGAATTTATACCCAGATTTATCTACTTGGATGATTTTTCCGTGGGAAGGAGAGCATGGTAAAGTAGCTCGTATCATTTGCGACATTTATAATCCTGATGGCACGCCATTTGCGGGTGACCCGCGCGGAAACTTAAAACGGGCTTTAAAAGATATGAAAGATTTAGGTTTCTCTTCATTTAACTTAGGGCCAGAACCAGAATTTTTCTTATTTAAATTAGATGATAATGGTGAAATTACTTTAGATTTAAATGATAAAGGTGGCTATTTTGATTTTGCCCCAATTGATATGGGTGAAAATTGTCGTCGCGATATCGTTTTAGAATTAGAAAGTTTAGGTTTTGAAGTAGAAGCTTCTCACCATGAAGTAGCACCTGGACAGCATGAAATTGATTTTAAATATGCTGATGTTATTGAAGCCTGTGATAATATTCAAACCTTCAAATTGGTTGTAAAAACAATTGCTCGTAAGCATGGATTACACGCTACCTTTATGCCAAAACCATTATTTGGTATTAGCGGTTCAGGGATGCACTGTAATATGTCGTTATTTACTGAAAAAGGCAATGCTTTTTATGATCCAGACGGCGAAATGCAATTAAGTCAAACGGCTTATCATTTCTTAGGTGGTTTACTGAAACATGCACGGGCTTACACTGCTGTTTGTAATCCAACGGTAAATTCATATAAACGTTTAGTTCCTGGCTATGAAGCACCTGTTTACGTGGCTTGGAGTGGTCATAACCGTTCACCATTAGTTCGTGTTCCTGAATCTCGTGGCTTATCAACTCGGTTAGAATTACGTTCAGTGGATCCGTCAGCTAATCCATATATGACGATGGCTGTTTTATTACAAGCTGGTTTAGACGGCGTACGTAATGAAATTGAACCACCAGCAGCGGTAGACCGCAATATTTATATTATGAATGAAGAAGAACGAGCAGCAGCTCAAATTGATGATTTACCATCAACACTGCATAATGCGCTTAAAGAATTACGCAAAGACCCAGTTGTTTTAGATGCGTTAGGCACACATATTGCTACGAACTTTGTTGAAGCGAAGCGTTTAGAGTGGGCTTCATTCCGTCAAACAGTTTCTGAATGGGAAATTGAACAATATTTACAACTATATTAAAAGTAAATTTAAACCGCTATAAACATTAGTTTATAGCGGCTGTTTTATATTCATTTAATTGCGAAAGATTAATCTTCCCAGCCACATAAATCTTTGCCTTGGGCAATAGCTTCGCCGCGAGTCAATTCTTGAATGCCGTTAGCGTTGTTTAGTCCGCGACAGTTGCGGTTAAGATGGTATTTAGAGCCTGAATTTGGAGCGATATAGACAATTGTTCTATCGGGAACAGGAACAACTGGTTGTTCAACTGAATAGCCCAAGCCTACTGCATACCAAGCTAAGCCTTCATCGTGCCAACCAACACTAAGCAAATTGTTTTGTTCCGCTTTATTGGTTGTATAATTATGGCTACCTGTTTTGGCATTAGAGTTGTAAGCCCGATATAACGGAATAGCTTTATTTGTATCAGAATACCAACCGATACCTTCATAACGCCAACCAGAATTTACAAGGCTATCTTTTTCATGACTATTCATTGTGTAATGATGATCGCCAGAATTAGCGTTGTACACTCGATAAACTGGAGCGCCACTAGTTGGTGCAACCCAACCCACACCTTCGTATACCCAATAATTTTGAACTAACATATCTTTTTCAGCTGGGTTTGCAGTATAAAAATGTTCACCAGTATTTCTATTATACATACGATACATTTCTTGAGTTCCGGCAGCGTCGGCTTCACTAGGGTTAATTGCTAAAATACCTAAACTTGCGATGGCTACTGTTAACCATAAAACTTTCTTTTTCATCCTTTTTTACCTCTTTTCTTCTTTTTTTATAAAATATTTATTTAACTATGAACAAGCGTAGCATATTGCTATAAAATATGTCAATTCAATAAAAATGCTTTACATTTTCATTTACAATTATAATTATTGCTGAGTGATACTAAAACATTAGTAAAATTAGAAGTTTAAAGTTTTTATAACTGCAATCATTTTTGATAGTGAAATGATTTTGAAGAAATTTACAGAATATGATACATTGAATGCAAGAGTATAAAATATTTCGGCTCTTTGTCAACTGGTGTTGGTGAAGAGAAAATCCAATAGAATAATTTGATTTTTGCAGTCAAGCAGCTTTCATTGCTTGACTGCTTTTTTC
>NZ_JARXWL010000057.1 GCF_029893325.1 Enterococcus sp. PF1-24 | reverse complement strand
CACAGAAAGCTGCATAATAGTTAATTTGAAAACAACAAAAAACGGAGTAGATTTCTCTACTCCGAAAAAGTCTAACTTTTTGGGGTCACTACAAATTTGAGGTGCTCTTTTTTAGTTGTATCTAATTATAGTGGCAGTTCCACGGCGAAGTTGCTTATCTTTTTTCTTTTGAGATGCAGAGCGAGTCCCTTCGCCTTTTTTATTAAAAAAAACTTAGGAAACTGTTGCTTGCTGAAAATTTGTGTTACACTGCTTATGTGAAGCTTTTAACAAAATGTGAGGCGGATAAAAGATAATGAAACAAGATAAATTATTACCTAAAGCGACAGCTAAGCGGATGCCTTTATATTTACGCTATTTGAAAATGCTGAGTGAAGCTGGGGTGCAACGAATAAAATCAAAAGAATTTAGTGAATTTACCCAAGTTCCTTCAGCCACTATTCGGCGAGATTTTTCTCATTTAGGTGAGTTAGGTCGCAGTGGCTATGGTTATGATGTTGATTATTTAATTGAAGTTTTTAGTGGGATTTTAGATACGCACGAAGAAAAACGCATGGCTTTAGTGGGCTATGGTAACTTAGGGAAAGCTTTATTAAATAATAATTTTCGACGAAATGAAAATTTGAATATTGTTGCGATTTTTGATAATAATCCTGAATTAATTGGTGAAGAAGTTGATGGCTTAATTGTTCATGATATTAAAGAATTTGAAGAAGTTGTGCCAAGTTTAGATATTAAAATTGCTATTTCAACGGTACCTAGTCAGTTTTCACAACAGGCTATTGATAAAATGGTAGCCGGCGGGATTACAGCGATTTTAAATTTTGCCCCTGATAGAGTTGTGGTGCCAAGCCATGTGACGGTGCAGTATATTGATTTAACCACTGAATTACAAACGCTAATCTATTTTGATAACTACCAAAATTTAATTAGTAATTGTTAAAAAAATAGTTTGCTAACTCTACGATGTGGAATTTTTTATGATTGACTTTCAATAATTCTCATTGTAGAATGATAAAAACGTTGAACAAGAGGAGTAAATATTACTTTTTGTTAAAGAGAGAAAATGCTGGGCTGGAACATTTTCACAAAAGGGATATTGAAGGTAGCTTGTGAGTCGACTGTTTGAAAAGAGTAGAACAGTCCGAATCGTGATCGTTATCTCACGCTAAAGCGGCAGAAATTTTTCTGCAAATTAGGTGGTACCGCGTAAATTTACGTCCTAAGATACATTTGTATCTTAGGGCTTTTTTATTTTCTCAAAAATAAGGAGGACGAAAAAATGTCTGATAATAATTTATCAACGAAATATAATCCACAAAAAGTGGAAGCAGGCCGCTACGAACGCTGGCTACAACAAGATTTATTTAAACCAAGTGGGAATCCAGAAGCAAAACCCTATTCAATTGTGATTCCACCGCCAAATGTTACAGGAAAACTTCATTTAGGCCACGCTTGGGATACAACTTTACAAGATATTTTAATCCGTCAAAAAAGAATGCAAGGCTATGATACTTTATGGTTGCCAGGAATGGACCATGCTGGTATTGCTACTCAAGCAAAAGTTGAAGAAAAATTAAGAGAACAAGGAATTTCACGCTATGATTTAGGCCGTGAAAAATTTGTTGAGCAAGTGTGGGATTGGAAAGAAGAATATGCCAGCCACATTCGTGAACAATGGGCTAAATTAGGTTTATCGCTAGATTATAAACGGGAACGCTTTACTTTAGATGAAGGTTTATCAGAAGCAGTCCGCACGGTTTTTGTTAAACTTTACGAAAAAGATTTAATTTATCGTGGAGAATATATTATTAACTGGGATCCCCAAGCCCGCACAGCTTTATCTGATATTGAAGTTATTCACAAAGATATTGAAGGTGCTTTTTATCATATGAGCTATCCTTTATCTGACGGCAGTGGCGTGGTAGAAATTGCTACTACACGTCCGGAAACGATGCTAGGTGATACGGCGGTAGCAGTGCATCCAGATGATCCCCGCTACCAAGCTTTAATCGGTAAAACAGTCATTTTACCATTAGTTGATAAAGAAATTCCGATTATTGCTGATGAATATGTTGATATGGAATTTGGGACTGGGGTTGTTAAAATCACGCCGGCCCATGATCCTAATGACTTTGAAGTGGGGAATCGTCATGATTTACCAAGAGTTAACGTGATGAATTCCGATGGTTCTATGAATGAATTAGCGGGCAAATATCAAGGAATGGACCGTTTTGTTGCTCGTAAAGAAGTGGTTAAAGATTTAGAGGCGTTAGGCCGCTTGATTAAAATTGAAAAAATGAATCACAGCGTAGGTCATTCAGAACGTACAGGGGTAGTGGTGGAACCACGCCTTTCAACGCAATGGTTTGTAAGAATGGAAGCTTTAGCGCAAGCGGCGATTGCCAATCAAGCAACTGATAATAAAGTCGACTTTTATCCACCACGTTTTAACAATACTTTTACGCAATGGATGGAAAATGTTCACGATTGGGTAATTTCTCGTCAATTATGGTGGGGGCATCAAATTCCTGCTTGGTATCATAAAGAAACGGGTGAAATGTATGTTGGCATGGAAGCACCTGCTGATGCTGAAAATTGGCAGCAAGATGCCGATGTTTTAGATACTTGGTTTAGTTCAGCTTTATGGCCATTTTCAACAATGGGTTGGCCGGACGAAAATAGTGCTGATTATCAACGTTACTTTCCGACAAATACATTAGTAACTGGCTATGATATTATTTTCTTCTGGGTAAGCCGGATGATTTTCCAAAGTTTAGAGTTTACCGAACAACGACCATTTAACAATGTTTTAATTCACGGGTTAATTCGTGATGAACAAGGACGTAAAATGTCGAAATCCCTAGGTAACGGCATTGATCCAATGGATGTAATTGAAAAATATGGTGCCGATGCTTTACGTTGGTTCTTAACTAATGGTTCAGCTCCCGGTCAAGACGTTCGTTTTAGCTATGAAAAAATGGATGCCGCTTGGAATTTCATTAATAAAATTTGGAACGCTTCTCGTTTTGTAATTATGAATGTTGAAGGCATGAGTGTTGCAGACATTGATTTCAGTGGTGAAAAAACGGTGGCGGATCGCTGGATTTTAGCTCGTTTAAATGAAACGGTTGAAAAAGTAACCGAATTATTTGAACGTTTTGAATTTGGTGAAGCCGGTCGTCAGTTATATAACTTTATCTGGGATGATTTCTGTGACTGGTATATTGAAATGAGTAAAGAAATTTTGTATGGGGAAAATGAAGGGGCTAAACAGACAACTCGTAGCATTTTAGTCTATACATTAGATCAAATTTTACGTTTATTACATCCAATTATGCCTTTTGTTACCGAAGAAATTTGGTCTAAAATTCCTCACGCAGGGGAATCATTAGTAGTTGCGGAATATCCGGTAGTTCATCCAGAGTTTGACGATCAAACAGCTGCTAAAGGGATGGAAGTTTTGAAAGAATTAATTCGCGCGGTTCGTAATATTCGGGCAGAAGTGAATACGCCACTTTCAAAACCAATCACTTTATTAATTAAAACGACTGATTCAGAAGTAAATCAATTTTTAACAGCCAATACTAGTTATATTGAGCGCTTCTGTAATCCAGAAGAATTAACAATTGCAAGCGACTTACAAGCGCCAGAGTTAGCGATGTCAGCTATTTTAACCGGTGCAGAAGTTTACTTACCATTAGCTGGGTTAATTAATATCGAAGAAGAAATTCAACGCTTAGAAAAAGAATTAGCGAAATTAGATGGTGAAGTGAAGCGGGTTCAAGGTAAATTAGCTAACGAACGTTTTGTAGCTAACGCTCCTGACGATGTGGTAGCTGCTGAAAAGGCCAAAGAAAAAGATTATTTAGATAAACAACAAACAGTTAAAGAACGAATTGCCAGCTTAAGAACAATTTCATAAGCAAGCTATTAAAGTTTAAGTCAGGTTAGGAAACTAACTTGGCTTAAACTTTTTTGATAAGCAGGTTTTATTTTTCAAAGTGAAATTCCTGCTATTTAAATTATTTCTGCTATAATAAGAATTAATGATTTTTAACATAAAACAGTTAAGAAATGAGGCGAAAATAATGACTTTAACAGTTGAAGAGGCGACTAATTGGATTCACAGCCGTTTACCCTTTGGCTCACGACCTGGTTTACAACGAGTAGAGGCATTGTTAACTCGTTTAAATCATCCTGAAAAACAAGTGCCCACCATTCATATTGCCGGCACCAACGGAAAAGGCTCTACTGTCACGTATTTAAGGTGCTTATTAGAGGAAACTGGTTTAAAAGTAGGCACGTTCACGTCGCCTTATATTGAAACATTTAATGAACGAATTGCGATTAATGGCGCGGGCATCTCTGATGAAGCTTTATTTTCCTACATCAGTCGTTATCAAGAGATAGTGGCTGAAATGGATGCCCAGCCAGAAATTAGTGGGATTACTGAATTTGAAACTTTAACAGCGATGGCTTTTGATTATTTTTTACAAGAGAAAGTCGATGTAGCAATTATTGAAGTTGGCTTAGGCGGCTTGCTGGATTCAACCAATGTCGCACAACCGCTATTAACCGGAATTACGACGATTGGTTTGGACCACACGGATATTTTAGGGGAAACTTTAAGTGATATTGCTGAGCAAAAAGCCGGGATTATTAAGCCGAATATTCCGGTGGTTACAGGAAATATTGCTGGTGAAGCTTTGCGGGTTATTGAAGCGGTAGCTGGCAAACAAAAGGCGCCGCATTTTAGCTACAGTCAGGATTATCAAGTGGTTTATCGTTCTCCTGATAAAGTTTGGGGCGAAGTTTTTGATTTTCAAAATCAAGCTGGAAAATTCAAGCAATTAAAAATTGCGATGGTTGGTCAGCATCAAGTTGAAAATGCCGGGATGGCGCTTGAACTATTTTATCAGTATTGTCAGTTAACCGGTTCGGTTTTTCGGGAAAAAGACATCAGAAAAGCCTTATTAAAAGCTCACTGGCCAGGTCGCATGGAAAAAATGAGTAATGAACCGTTAATTATTTTGGATGGCGCCCATAATGACCATGCCATGGAACGTTTAATCAAAAATATGAAAAGTGAATTTGGTGATTATCAAATCAATATTTTATTTTCAGCCATTACCACTAAAGACATTCAAGGGATGATTCAGCAATTGCGTAAAATTCCCAATGTCCGTATTTATTTGACGACATTTGATTATCCGAAAGCTTTGGATTTATCAGATTTCAATCATTTAGAAGATGAAAAAGTCACGATTGTTTCCTTGTGGCAATTTGGTTTGGCAGAATTATTGGAGTCAATGGGTAGCGATGAATTATTACTATTAACCGGTTCTTTATATTTTATCTCGCAAGTTCGGGAATTATTAGTGAGCTTGCAAGGGAACTGACTAAGTAAAAGTAATACATTTTAGGAGGAAAAAGATGAAAAAGGTTAAGGGTATAATTTTTGATATGGATGGGCTAATCTTTGATACGGAAACGGTATATTATCAAGCTAGTCAAACAACGGCGGATAAATTAGGATTTCCTTATAGCAAAGCTGAATATTTAAAATATTTGGGGATTTCTGACGAAGAATTATGGGCGGCTTATCATGAAGTTTATGCTGAATTTGGTAGCGAAAAAGTTCAACAATTTATTGATGAAGCTTTTGCTGAATCAAACCGAATGATTGCTAATGGAGAAGTTGCCGTAAAACCGGGATTATTTGATTTGTTAACCTATTTAAATGAAGCTCAAATACCTAAAATAATCGCCTCTAGTAATCAACGACAAGTGATTGATGCGATTTTAGCGGTTAGCGATTTGCAGGCTGAATTTCCAGAAATTGTTTCTTTTGAAAATGTTAAACGGGCGAAACCCAATCCGGAAATTTTTGAGTTAGCGGCGAAACGATTAGGTTTGGCAAAAGATGAAATTCTTGTTTTAGAAGATTCACCTAATGGCGTTTTAGCAGCGGAAGCCGCTGGGATTCCAGTAATTATGATTCCTGATTTAATCGCTCCTTCTGCTGAGTTGCGAGAAAAAACAGTTGCTGTGTTGCCTTCCTTAAGTGAAGTCGTAACTTTTTTAGAAAAATAATAATTGCATAAAATTTTTTAACTCCTTTGCGTAGTTTATCTATGAGAAGAGAAGTTTGTCGTAAGGCGACTTCTTATCAAAGGAGTTCTTTTTATGGCGAAAAAGTTATTATTAAGAGAAGTACCCCCGCAGTCATTACCGCGAGAACGTTTATTATTAGTTGGAGCAAAAGCCTTATCAGATCAAGAATTATTGGCAATTATTTTACGAACAGGACATCATCAAATGAATGTTATGGATTTAGCGAGGGAAGTTTTACAACATTTTTCTAGTTTATTTGAAATCAAACAAGCAACGTTGCAAGAGCTACAAACGATTAAAGGGATCGGCAGAACCAAAGCAATCGAAATTCAAGCGGTAATGGAATTAGGGCTGCGCCTCCAACAAGCGCTGCAACCGAAAATTGGTAAAGTTACTTCTAGCTATGATTTAGCCCAACAATTAATTGTTGAAATGCGCAATTTTCAACAAGAACATTTAGTGGCAATCTATTTAAATACTAAAAATGAAATTATTCAAAAAAAGACACTTTTTAAAGGCTCCCTTAATCAATCAATTGCTCACCCTCGCGAAATTTTTCATGGAGCAGTGCGCTGCTCAGCTGCGCGAATTATTCTTGCTCATAATCATCCTTCTGGAGACCCAAAACCTTCCGAAAGTGATTTAGATTTAACGAAAAGAGTGAAGAATTGTGGCGAAATGATGGATATTGAATTGCTGGATCATTTGGTGATTGGCGACAGTAGTTATTACAGTTTAAGAGAAGAAGGATTTTGGTGAAATAATAAGTGATTTTGCTTGAAAAAGCGTTTTATCAAGTGTAATATAGGAACTGTAATTTGGTTTATTTATAGATGTTATAGGCTTCCTTTAGCTTCTATAAAATAATCGCAATTTTACAAATTAATTTTGTGCAAATAGAGCACAAGGAGGTCCCAATTTAATGGAAAACGGAACAGTAAAATGGTTTAACGCAGAAAAAGGTTTTGGATTTATCACTCGTGAAGATGGTAGCGATGTATTCGTTCATTTTTCAGCAATCCAAGGCGACGGCTTCAAAACTCTAGAAGAAGGTCAAGCAGTTTCTTTTGATGTTGAAGAATCTGATCGTGGCCCTCAAGCAGTTAATGTAGTTAAAAACTAATTTAGCCATTCAACTCCCCTAAACTTAGGGGAGTTTTTTTATGTTTATTGTTAGTTTTTATTAAAAATCAGGAAATAGTTAATACTAAAATTCAAAAAAAGATGAAAGACAAGTGCTGGAACTGCCACTATAATTAGATACAACTAAAAAGGAGCACCTCAAATTTGGTAAAATAAATTTGGAGGTGTTTTCTGATGTCAAAACATAATTT
>NZ_JARXWL010000056.1 GCF_029893325.1 Enterococcus sp. PF1-24 | reverse complement strand
TTTCGTATCGGGTCATAAAATTCATCCTCTCGTAGATAAGTTTAATCTATTTCCGTCTCTACGAAAAGTTGTCTAAGATTTGATACTAACACCAATGAGAATGAGTGTCCTAAATTTGACAGTATGTATTTAGGTCAGACATTTAGCTTGGAAGGGGATATGTTTTTTGAGTAATCTAATCAAGTTTAACAATATTTTTGCAAATGTAGCAGATTAAAAGCTATAATGGAACGAGTTGGTCATTTGAATGCTATAAATTTATAACCAAATGATGAAAGCAGCATAAGAAAAAATGGCACGGTTTTTGGCACGGATACGCTATTTGAAAGGATAAATTAACGTGGGAAATATACATAAAGGCAGTAGTAACAAGGCTTCAGCTTATATTCACATTCCTTTTTGTGAACATATTTGTTACTATTGCGACTTTAATAAAGTCTTTTTAGAAGGCCAGCCAGTTGATGAATATATTGAAAAGCTTCTATTAGAAATAAAATTAGCGAAAGAACAGTTTAAAAATCAGCAGATGGAAACTATTTATATTGGTGGTGGTACGCCAACTTCTCTTTCAACTAAGCAATTAGATCGACTTTTGGCGGGGATTCGAGAAGAATTGATTTTTGATGATGCTAATGAATTTACGATTGAAGCCAATCCTGGCGATTTAACTTTAGAAAAATTACAAGTTATTAAAAATTATGGTGTTAATCGTTTATCAATGGGGGTGCAGACTTTTGATAATCAGCTATTGAAGAAGATTGGCCGTAAACATACAGCAGAAGATGTTTATCAAACGATGAAGTTTTTAGAGAAGGAAAATTTCGCTAATGTTAGCATTGATTTAATTAATGCTTTACCGGGACAAAGTTTAACGAGTTTTCGTGATACCTTGCAAAGAGCGCTGGAACTTGATTTACCACATTATTCTTTATATTCTTTGATTTTGGAAAATAAGACGATGTTTATGAATTGGGTGCGGCAAGGGCGCTTGGCGATGCCTAATCAAGATTTAGAAGGTGAAATGTTTGATGAAACGATTATTCAAATGGAAGCCGCTGGACGCAAGCAATATGAAATTAGCAATTTTGCTTTGCTTGGAAAAGAGAGCCAACATAATTTAGTTTATTGGAATAATGATAATTATTATGGTTTTGGTGCCGGTGCTAGTGGCTATTTAGGGAATATGCGTTATAAAAATCATGGTCCCGTTCAGCATTATTTAGAGCCGCTACGCAATAATCAATTGCCGATTATTGAAAAAGAATTTTTAACCCTTGAAAATCAAATGGAAGAAGAAATGTTTCTTGGTTTACGGAAGCGAGCGGGCGTTTCTAAAAAACGTTTTGCGGAGAAGTTCGCAAAAGAAATGATGACAGTCTATGGTGAGATTATTAAAGAGCTGTTAGCTAAAAAACTGATTGCAGAAACTGAAGAATCAGTCTATTTAACTGAAGCAGGACTGTTTATTGGCAATGAAGTTTTTGAACAATTTTTACTATAAAATTAAGAAAAGTTAAAAATTAGCACTCTCTTCGATAGAGTGCTAATTTTTCGTTTGTTTTTCTTGACATTAAAAAGAAATATGATATATTAATAATTGTGTTAGCACTTAAAAGATAAGAGTGCTAATGGAAGGTGATGAAAGATGTTAACTTTAAGACAACAAAATATCTTACGCCTAATTATTCAACACTATACTGAAACAGGTCAACCTGTAGGCTCAAAGAAGTTAATGGAAGCGGGAATTGCAGCTAGTTCAGCGACGATCAGAAATGAGATGAAACTGTTAGAAGAATATGGCCTATTACAAAAAACGCATTCTTCTTCTGGACGGGTTCCTTCATTAACTGGCTATCGCTACTATGTCGATCATTTATTGCAACCAACTGAAGTCAACGATCGACAAATTATGACGATTCGTAATTCTTTTGGCAATGAATTTCAAGAGATTAATGAAATTATTCGTCAATCAGCGGATATCTTAGCTAGTCTAACCAGCTATACAGCTTTTTCTTTTGGGCCTGAAGTCAAAGAACGTAAATTAACTGGCTTCCGGATTGTTCCTTTAAATAATCGGCAAATTATTGCTTTAATTGTCACTGACAAAGGAAATGTTGAAAATCAAATTTTTAACATTCCCGATGGTATTACTAGTGAAGATTTGGAAAAAGTGGTCCGGATTATTAATGATAAGTTGGTGGGAGAACCTTTATTAACGGTTTACCATCGCTTGCGTACCGAAATTCCGATGATTTTACATAAGTATTTTCAGACAACAGAAGGAATTGTTTCGTTATTTGACAAAATGTTAGGGCATGCTTTTGAAGAAAAAGTTTATGTAAGTGGTAAAATGAATTTATTGGATTTTGATCCAAGTCAAGATTTGAATCAATTTAAAATGACTTACTCTTTAATGAAGGATGCGGATGAGTTGACGCAACTTTTTAATCCTGATAGTCATAATATTTCCATTCGGATTGGTTCGGAGATTGGCAATGATTTACTGGAAAATTTAAGCTTAATTCAAGCGAGTTATGAGATTCAAGGACACGGTCGGGGCTTAATTGCTTTATTAGGACCAACTAGTATGCCTTATTCTAAAATATTCAGCTTAGTCGATGTATTTCGTCAAGAGCTAGCTGATAAATTAGCCGCTTACTATCGTGAAATTGATGGATAATGAGGTATAGAAGGGAAGTTTAAGCGTGAAAAAAGACAAAAAGCAAGATGAAGTAAATGAAGAAATTCAAGAAGAAGCGGTTGAATCGGCAGCAGAGGAAGTAATTCTTTCTGAAGAAGATACACTAAAAGCTGAGCTTTCAGAAATGGAAGATAAGTTTTTAAGAGCGAGAGCCGAAATTGCTAATATGTCTAGTCGTAACCGGAATGAACGAGAAACACTTCAAAAGTATCGTTCACAAGATTTAGGTAAGAAAATTTTACCAGCTTTGGATAATTTAGAAAGAGCTTTAGCGATTGAAGTTTCTGATGAACAAGGCGCTAGTTTGAAAAAAGGGATTGAAATGGTACAAGAAAGTTTACTATTTGCCTTGAAAGAAGAAGGAATTGAAGAGATTCCGGCTAAAGGGGAAGCTTTTGATCCTAATTTACATCAAGCGGTTCAAACAGTACCAGCAACAGATGAACTACCTGCTGATACAATTGTTGAAGAACTACAAAAAGGATATAAACTACACGATCGTGTGCTAAGAGCTTCAATGGTAATTGTTGCTCAATAGTATTGGCACAAGCTTTTAAACGGATCGTTGCAAATAAAAATATTTTTTAAAGAATAGGAGAAATTACAATGAGTAAAATTATTGGTATTGACTTAGGAACAACTAACTCTGCCGTTGCGGTATTAGAAGGTGGCGAAGCGAAAATTATCGCTAACCCAGAAGGAAATCGGACTACACCATCTGTAGTATCATTTAAAAATGGTGAAATTCAAGTAGGGGAAGTTGCAAAACGTCAAGCGGTAACTAACCCAAATACAATCGGTTCAATTAAACGTCATATGGGTGAAGCTGGTTATAAAGTTGAAGTTGAAGGCAAATCTTATACACCACAAGAAATTTCGGCGATGGTTTTACAATACTTAAAAGGTTTTGCTGAAGATTATTTAGGTGAAAAAGTGGATAAAGCAGTAATTACTGTACCTGCTTACTTTAACGATGCGCAACGTCAAGCAACTAAAGATGCTGGTAAAATTGCTGGCTTAGAAGTTGAACGAATTGTCAACGAACCAACAGCAGCAGCATTAGCTTATGGTTTAGATAAAACTGATAGAGATGAAAAAATCTTAGTATTTGACCTTGGTGGTGGTACTTTTGACGTATCAATCCTTGAATTAGGTGATGGTGTCTTTGACGTACTTTCTACTGCTGGTGATAACTTATTAGGTGGGGATGATTTTGATAATAAAATCATTGATCACATGGTTGCTGAATTCAAAAAAGAAAACGGCGTTGACTTAGGTCAAGATAAAATGGCGCTACAACGTTTGAAAGATGCTGCTGAAAAAGCTAAAAAAGATTTATCAGGTGTAACAAGTACACAAATCAGCTTACCATTTATTACAGCTGGTGAAGCAGGTCCATTGCATTTGGAAATGACTTTAACTCGTGCGAAATTTGATGAATTAACTCATGATTTAGTAGAACGGACTAAAATTCCAGTTCGCCAAGCGTTAAAAGATGCTGGTTTAGCACAATCTGAAATTGATGAAGTGATCTTAGTTGGTGGATCTACACGGATTCCAGCGGTTGTAGAAGCTGTTCGTAAAGAAACTGGCAAAGAGCCAAATAAATCAGTTAACCCTGATGAAGTAGTTGCAATGGGTGCTGCTATTCAAGGTGGCGTAATCACTGGTGATGTAAAAGACGTTGTATTGTTAGATGTAACACCATTATCATTAGGGATCGAAACAATGGGTAGTGTCTTCACTAAATTGATTGACCGTAATACAACTATCCCAACAAGTAAATCACAAGTCTTTTCAACTGCGGCTGACAACCAACCAGCTGTTGATATTCATGTATTACAAGGGGAACGCCCAATGGCTTCTGACAACAAAACATTAGGTAGATTCCAATTAACTGATATTCCAGCTGCCCCTCGTGGTGTGCCACAAATTGAAGTAACCTTTGATATTGATAAAAATGGTATCGTAAATGTTTCTGCTAAAGACTTAGGTACACAAAAAGAACAAAAAATTACGATTAAATCATCTTCAGGTTTAACAGACGAAGAAATTGATCGCATGGTGAAAGACGCTGAAGCCAATGCTGATGCAGATAAAGCGCGTAAAGAAGAAGTTGACTTACGTAACGATGTAGATGCTTTGTTATTCACTGTTGATAAAACATTGAAAGAATTAGAAGGCAAAGTTGACGCTGAAGAAGTTAAAAAAGCTGAAGATGCTCGTGATGAATTAAAAGCAGCCGTTGAAGCGAATAACATTGAAGAAATGAAAACAAAACGTGATGCTTTAAATGAAATCGTACAAAACTTAACTGTAAAATTGTATGAACAAGCAGCTGCACAACAAGCACAAGAAGATCCAGAAGCTGCTCAAGGTGGCGCCGATGATGTAGTCGATGCAGACTTTGAAGAAGTTGACGGTGACAACTAATTTTATTGATTGATGGGCAGGGTGGGGCGCAATGCTCCACCCTGATTTTCTGAAAACAAGTTGTTCAGATTTCTTTTGAATTATGGTATGATGACAAAGATGTTAATAGTGCAGACTATTTTAGCTGAACAAATGAATTTTTAGAGATTCTTTTAATGAGCAACGAGAGTTTAGTAAAACAAAAAAGTTGTTTTATTAGCAGTTAAACTCACAGCGTTGAATTAACAGCATGTCAATTCGCCTTATGAAAATATATGAGTTGAATGATATACATAGTGAGAATCAAACTAAATTTTCAAAGAAAATTTAGTGCTGCGAAAAGAACTAGGAGGAAGTCAATGGCGAAAAGAGATTATTATGAAGTCCTTGGCATAGCCAAAGGTGCTTCAGATGATGAGATAAAAAAAGCCTACCGTAAGTTATCAAAAAAATATCACCCAGATATTAATAAAGAAGCAGATGCTGAAGATAAATTTAAAGAAATTTCTGAAGCCTATGAAGTATTAAGCGACGCTCAAAAGCGAGCTGCTTATAATCAATATGGTCATGCGGCTACTGATTCTAATTATGGTGCTGGTGGCGGCTTTAGTGGTTTTGGCGGTGGCGGCAGTTTTGGTGGATTTGAAGATATTTTTGATTCATTTTTTGGCGGTGGCGGCAGCAGCAGATCAGTTGATCCTAATGCACCACGTCAAGGTTCAGATTTGCAATATACAATTGATTTGAAATTCGAAGAAGCGATTTTCGGTATTGAAAAAGAAATCAAATATAACCGTGAAGATATTTGTCATACTTGTGGCGGTAATGGGGCAAAACCTGGTACCCAGCCTACAACTTGTCATAAATGTCATGGGGCAGGTACGATTAATGTTGAGCGTCAAACACCTCTTGGCCGCGTAATGAGCCGTCAAACTTGTGATGTTTGTCGTGGTACCGGGAAAGAAATTAAAGAACCTTGTTCAACTTGTCATGGAACAGGTCATGAAAAGAAAGCTCATAAAGTTAAAGTTAATGTGCCCGCAGGTGTTGAAAATGGGCAACAAATGCGCTTGACTAATCAAGGGGAAGCTGGCTTAAACGGCGGACCTTATGGTGATTTATATGTGATTTTCCGAGTAGAAGACAGTGATATTTTTGACCGTGAAGGCGCTGAAATTTTCTATGAACTACCATTAAGCTTTGTGCAAGCGGCTTTAGGTGATGAAGTGAAAGTTCCTACTGTTCACGGGGAAGTGAAACTGAAAATTCCAGCTGGTACACAAACAGGCACGAATTTCCGGATGCGTGGAAAAGGGGCACCACGTTTAAGAGGTAGCGGCAGTGGCGACCAACACGTTCGTGTGAAAATCATTACGCCGAAAAACTTAAATGAAGAACAACGTACCGCATTACGGGCTTTTGCTGAAGCTGGCGGACAAACCGTTACTGAACAACAAGAAGAAGGTTTTTTCGATAAAATGAAAGATGCTTTCGGTGGCAAAAAGAAAAAATAAATAAGTGAACGTCTATAAAAGGCAGTCTCTGAAGTGAAGTTTCAGGTGGTTGCGAACTTTTATAGGCGTTTTTTAATGAGCAAGATAAGCATTGAAAAAAGTTGCTGTATATGTGAAAATATACACAAATGGTTTAGATGGGAGAACTTAGGATGATTCGTACATTTTGTAGTCCAGCAAATTATATTCAAGGAGCCAATATTCTTGATAGTCATTTAGAGGTTTTTAAAGCTTTAGGGAAAAATGGCTTAATTATTACCGACAGTTTTGTGTGGGAGATGACAGGGGCGAAATTAGCCACTCAGCTTGCAGCGATGGGTTTAGCGATTAGTAAATACTTATTTAAAGGTGAAAGCTCTGAAGAAGAAGTAGCGGCAATTAAAGCCAGCGTGGCAGCTGATTTAGATTTTGTAATAGGTTTAGGTGGTGGTAAAGCGATTGATGTTGCTAAAAGTGTCGCTAATCAATTAAATTTACAAATTGCAATTGTGCCGACTACCGCGGCTACCGATGCACCAACGTCTAGAATTTCCGTTATTTATCAAGAAGATGGGAGTTTTTCTCACTATCAATTATTGAAAAAAAATCCAGATTTGGTTTTTGTTGACACGGCAGTAATCGTACAAGCACCGACAAGATTTTTAGCTTCAGGAATTGCTGACGGCTTAGCAACTTTTGTTGAAGTTCAAGCAATTCAAAAAGGCCATGGCAAAAATTTAGTAGGTGGTAGTAGTACGCTAGCGGCTTTAGCGATTGCTGAGCAATGTGAAAAAACTTTATTTGCTGAAGGAGAATTAGCCCTAAAAGCCAATGAGATGAAAGTAGTGACGCCAGCTTTTGAAAATGTGGTGGAAGCCAATACTTTATTAAGTGGTTTAGGTTTTGAAAGTGGTGGCTTGGCAGCCGCTCACGCTTTACACAATGCGTTTTCAGTTTTACGGAGTGAAGTTCATCAACTGACTCACGGAGAGAAAGTGGCTTTTACTACTTTAGTACAATTAGTTTTGGAGAATGCTCCCTTATCCCGTTTAAATCAATTTGTAAAGTTTTATCAAGCATTAGGGTTACCAACGACTTTAGCTGAAATGAAATTGGCAGATTTAAGCGAAGCGGATTTAAAATTAGTAGCTGCTCATGCGGTTAATGAAAATGATACGTTGCAGCAAATGGGACTTAATTTAACTGCTGCTGATATTTATGCTGCGATACTTACTTTAGATAATTATGTAAAAAGTTTATAAAATTGAAACACCCCAACTTTCGTTAAAGCGGAATGTAGTGACCCCAAAAAGTTAGACTTTTTCGGAGTAGAGAAATCTACTCCGTTTTTTGTTGTTTTCAAATTAACTATTATGCAGCTTTCTGTG
>NZ_JARXWL010000055.1 GCF_029893325.1 Enterococcus sp. PF1-24 | reverse complement strand
ATGCTAAAAAGCACCTCCTGTTAAATTCATTTTACTTGAATTCAACAAGAAGTGCTTTTTTATTATGTCCCACTATTCTGGGTCAGTTCCAAATTTATGGTGAAAGCTTTTTTCTTATACATCTGATTGATTCCAACGCCAACGAGAATAAGGTTTACTTGGCATAACAAAAAAGATAAATAGAATGACCGGACCAATAATGGGTAATAAGTACAATAAAATCCACCAGTTACTACGATTCGTATCATGTAACCGGCGAGCACGAATCGTAAAATTCGCTAACCAAATTAAACAAGTTAATATCGCAAATCCCACTGCCGGTAAACTCATCTTAGTAAAACTTTCGGTAACTGAATCATAATAAGTTTCAATATGCGTTGCCCAACCATAAATTGCTAAAACCAAATAGTTAGCTAATTGTGGCCACCAATACTGACTTCTGGTAGCTTTGGCATCCATCAAGGTGATATTTCGCCAATATTCCTTATAGGCTTGAATCATTATAACCACGACCTTTCCGCTCTAATTGATGACTCAATTATCTCTCGAAAAGCGAAAAAAGCAAAATCATACGACTTACAAAATTCAAATTCAAAAATAACAATTCATTTTTTTATAATAAATAGTTTTAAAACAT
Source organism: Enterococcus sp. PF1-24 (assembly GCF_029893325.1). Lineage (GTDB taxonomy): Bacteria > Bacillota > Bacilli > Lactobacillales > Enterococcaceae > HY326. The sequence continues at coordinate 7,681 of NZ_JARXWL010000055.1, read as the reverse complement.
ATAAATTGATATATTAAAAAATATGTATATAATTAATAACAAATTCAAAAAAATAAGGAGTACCTGAATGAAAAAAAGAATAAGTTATTTACTAATTGGTTTGTCATTATTAAGCAGTAGTTTACTTGCAACTACCACTGTTTCGGCAGAAGGTCCGATAGAAAGTCCCATGGTTTCCACTAGAGTAGATGAATCCAACCTTAATGATTTGGATGCCAGATTCAAATTTACAACAATTTATACTGGAATATTTTGGTTTAGAGTCAACCGATGAAATTACTCAAGAACTGCTTGAAGATGAAGCTTTTTACTTAAATTATCAAGATTTATTAGAAGTTAAAAACTTTAAAGGGTTAGAGTATGCAAATTTCATACACCTAAAATTATATCCCACAATAGAAGATGACGGTCCTTATTTCCCAGTTTTTGAGCTTATAAAAGATCCTATATTACGTGCTAAAACAGATTTAGAGTATTCTTATCCAATTAACTATCTTTTTACTAGTGGAATTGATTTCTCACAATTCGCTGGTTATCGCAACGTTCATATAGATCCTTATAGTGATAGTTTGTACACTGATTATGTTGTTTCTTTAGATCAAAACAACTATAAAAGCTTTTTTATTAGTTACGAAGATTTAGGGTTACATAATTTTTCACCGTCCTTAATAATTCAAGATGATAGTTCTATGATGATAGAAATTAAAGATGAAAATTATCAATCCGAAAATCCACTTTATTACGTAGCTACGCCGCTGGAAACTGGTTTTCAATTTGATTTTGCTGAAGCTGAGAGTGTAAACTTTGATTATTCTCAAATTGCTGGAATGTCATTCTTCAATCCAAAAAACTCTTTTATGAAAGGGCCTATACTGGATATTGTTTTCAATGACACGAGTAATTTAGTGGATAGCTATATTCATCTTAGTGTAAATATTGATTTTGCACCCCTTAAGGTAGAAGATACTTCGGTAACTGTTGAATATTGGGAATATGATTTAGCTGGTAATCCCGTTGAAAAAATCGCTGCCGATAAAACTTTAACAGGTGCAATTGGCGATCGTTACCATGCAGAAATTAGCAATATTTCTGGTTTCACTTTTAACGGTGTAGTTGTTGGTAATGATTTAAACCCGATTAGTGGGCTAATTGAAGATAAAAAAAAGTAGTGAAATTAAGTTATAGCAAATTAAACGCTAACGTCAATCAAGGTTTAGTTTTAGCACAGTATCAAGATGAAAATGGTAAACCAATTTCTGCCGATGTTTTACTAAAAGGCAATCTTGGTGGGAACTACTCAACAACGCAAAAAACAATTACTGGTTATACTTTTAAAGAAGTTATTGGTAACACTACTGGTCAATTTGGCAGCCAAGTGACGGTAGTCACTTATGTTTACAAATCTAACGGTGGGACTGGTAACCCTGGTAATCCCGGAAACCCAGGCAATCCTGGTGGGACAGTTCCTGATGAAGTTTTATTACCGATCTGGCGAGCGTATAACTTAAATGATGGCGATCACTTATATACAACTAGCAAAGAAGAATATGACTGGATTGTTGGTTTAGGTTGGCAAGCAGAAGGTATCGCTTTTTACAGCGTAACCCCTACTTACCAACATGCCAAACCAATTTATCGTTTGTACAACCCTAACTCTGGCGAACATTTCTATACATTAGATAAAAATGAATATGAAACTGTTGCTGCTAAAGGTTGGAACAAAGAAGAAATCGGTTTTTATATGGTACCTAAAGAATTAGGTTACCCAATTTATCGGGTCTTTAATCCTTTTGCTAAAGGACCGGGTTCACATTTATTCACACAAAGTCATCCGGAAGCTGATTGGTTGATTGGTTTAGGTTGGCTTGATGAAGATATTGCCTTTTATAGTGCAAGATAAATAAAAAATCGAAAAGCTGAGATAAAATCAAGAGTACATACTCTGACTTTATCTCAGCTTTTTCCATAGCAATTATCAATATTTTTCTATCTGTGCCATTAATTCTTGTTTTACTTTTTCTTCAGCAAAGATATATTTGATTGTATTTTTTGTTTGCTGAAGAATAGCTGCTGCTGATAGTTTAAAGCAGTGTTTGTTCATTTGCAAAAATTCATTAGTTAATGTGGTATTAGAAACCGTTCGATTATCGGTATTAAAACTAAAAGCTACACCCTGCTCCAAAAATAGAGCTGCAGGATAACTTTCCCAGCTTTTAGCAGCACCTGTTTGAATATTACAAACTGGACACATTTCTAATAAGATATTTTCCTTAGCTACTGTTGCCAGCGCTTCAGTTGACTGCATCAAAGCAATGCCATGACCAATCCGTTGGGCACCGTAATCAATCGCAGCTAATGCACTTTGCAAATCACCTGTTTCACCAGCATGAATAGTGTAAGGAATTCCTAAACGACTAGCATAACTAAATAGATCTTGATATTCACAAGTCGGATATTTCGATTCATCACCTGCTAAATCAATAGCGACAACCGTGCCAAAATATTTCTTGACTAAATCAATTACTTTTTTATTATCTTTTTCCAGCTGTCGCCGCATACAACAAAAAATCAATCTAACTTTGATAGGATATTGTTTTTCTGCCAAATGACAAGCTTCAATTAAAGCTTCTGCAACTTCTTCCAGAGAGAAATCAGCATTAGCTAAATGTAATGGCGATAAGCGAATTTCTAAGTAAATAATATTTTCACTAACAGCTTGCTGAACAACATCTAATAAAGCTATCTGTAAAGCCTTTTTCGTATGTAAACCAGCTGCTACAATGCGAAAACAATTGATATACTCTGTTAAATTACAACTTTTACTAGCTATCATCAATTGATTTAATTCTTCATCTGAGAATTTTAACGGTAAACCCTGTTCTTGATAAATTTCACGCAGTGTTTGGCGCTGAATCGAACCATCTAAATGACAATGAAGCTCCACTTTAGGTATAGCTTTTATTTGCCAAGCTTCCATCAACGACACCTCTCTTGTTTTTAAAATAGTTAATTGACTCACAACCGACAAGCAGATTGTGAGCCAATATTTTTATTAATCTTCTCTATAAGTAAAATAAGTTAGTAAGAAAGAAACTACCATGGTAGCTAATGTCGCTAACGCAACAATCACCACATAAGTTGCATCTCCGGTTTGGGGATTAATGAAACCACCAATTCCTAAAACACCAATGGTACTAGCGAAATTGTGAACCCCAGTCGTTGCAATAATCAAAGCACCTACTGCAGTCCCGATACAGGTATAGACGAAGCGTTTTTTCACAGGTAAAGTAATCCCATAAATAGAAGGCTCAATAATACAGAAGAAATCAGAAACCATAGCAGGTAGACAAATTTTCTTGATTTTTTCATCCTTTGTTTTTAAATAAACCGCAAAGACCACTGCCATTTGTGCTAATGGTGCGGTAAAAATCATCGGTAGTAAATAATCTGCACCAGTTGTCGCCAAATTATTGATACCAATCGCTACCAACGGCCAATGTAGGCCCAAAATAACTAATGGTGTATATAAAGTTCCCACAAATAAAGCGGTTAAGATTGGTGAAAAACTAAATAAAGAAGAAATAGCTGTAGAAATAATGCTACTTGCGATATTAGCAATTGGTCCAAAAACAAGAATCGTTGCTGGCACACCAATCAACAATGTTAAAAATGGCACAAAAGTAAAATGCAATGATTTAGGAATAATTCTCTTAGCTAAACGTTCTAATTTTGATAAGAAGAACATAGCAAAAATAATTGGGATTACTGTAGAAGTGTAACCAGTTTCTGGAAAAACTATTGGCAGACCTAAAAAGGTACTGTGAATACTTGTTTCAATAATTGTTCCACTTAATAATTGGTACATAGCATCAGAAGTTGTTAAATCTGCTAATAAATTCGGGAAAACCAATGAAGCACCAACAATCATTCCAATAAACGGATCCGCATTAAAAGTTTTAGCACTGGTGTAGCCTAAAATAATTGGAAAAAAAGTAAATAAAGAATAGCCGATTGCATTTAAGATAACATAAGTTCCGTCACCAGGACCAATTATTTTGAAGGCAACTAGTAAGGACTGCACTCCTAAAATTAAAGAACATCCCACCATCACGCCTAATGTTGGGGTGATAATTTTAGTAATCGTGTCAATAAACCGATTTAAAATAGTCTTTTTATCCTCATCTTCTGCTTCAGAAATGCTTTGTGCCTCTGAAGTACCAATGGATAATTTTGGCAACATCTCTTGATAAATATCACCAACTTGCATCCCAACAACAACTTGATACTGACCATTAGCCGCTTGAGCAGTCATAATTTCCTCGTGATTAACTAAAGCATCGCGATTTACCAACTGCTCATCTTTTAATGTAAACCGTAATCTAGTGACACAATGTGTCAAAGCAACAATATTCTCATCGCCACCAACATTTTCAATGATAAAAGCATTTAACTTATCATATTTCCCCATAAAAAGTCCTCCTAGTTTAAAGTATTAAATTTAGATACTTGTAATGTTTGCCAGTTTTTTAAATAAATCTTCTAGTAATTTATCTCGTTCGACAAAATAGACATATTTGATAAAATGTCTTCTGAAATCTTGGCTGTAATAATGATTATCTTGCATAATTGGACTATTTACCAATTTATCTTTCATAAACTCATCACCTAAAAGCCAACCAATCGGCACCACATCCCACAATGCACGGGACCAAACTTCGCCACCATTTCTAAGATTAGTGATTTTCGCCTCCTCTTCTGTTTTTGCAACCATATAGTCACAAAAACTATTTTTCCCTTTTAACCAATATTCCAATTCTGGTCCAGTTGTCGTAAATGCTGAAATAACCCCCATGCCAGGAAATTGAACTAATGGTAATGGTGTATCTAATAAAACTCTGGCAGCTACTAAATCTTGACGGCAATTAAAAGATAAATTATTATGCCATTCATAGCCTAAGCCCCCTAGCCATAAAACCACAATATGATCAACTATTTTAGGTTCAAGTAAAATAGCAGTCGCAATGTTAGTAGCTGCAGCAATACCAATAACATATAATGGATTTTCAGAACTATGAGCCAAAGCCGTTTGGATCAAATGCGCCACCGCATCACTCAGTTTAGGTTCGGCATTAACTAAAAATTCCGTTGAGCCTTTAAAAGTAATTTCTTTAAATTCTGGTCGGTTCAATAACTTATAGACATTTAAGATTTCATCATAACTTTTTTCCATGCCTTCTTTAGGACTAACTGAATGATGATTTAGAAAAGGTGCTGCATAGACTCCTAAAATGTTAAATTTTTCTTCTGACTGAATCATATACGCCAAAGCATATTGATCATCAATTTCATTAAAGGTATCTGTATCCAAAACTACATCAACTTTACCAGTTGGTCTTTCTAACTTTTTTATAATTTCGCTATTATCCATATTCCAAACTCCTTTTTTGGTTTTTATCAAATTGAAAGCATTTGCACAAACCTAATTATATACAGTTTTTTGGTGTTTGTCAAATATTGTTTTGCAAATACCAAAATATCGGAAATAAAATAAGCAACGTTATTTGGTTTTCGCCAAATAACATTGCTTATTCTTAAATATTTAAAATTTGAACATTACTTTTTTCTAAACATCCTTTTTGCTCTTCAGTAAAAGTTATTTCCGTGATAATTGCGTGATAATCACTTGCTTGATTGACTTTCCACATAGCAATACTTGGGTATTTACTTTTTTCAATCAATAGGACACTTTGGCTGCTATTCTTAATGATTTCTTTTTGTAAATCCGCATCCCGTTCTTTATAAGCCGTTATTTCTAAGGCTTCATTAATTGCTCCGGGACTTAAAAAAGCCAGATCAGCTTTTAGAGATTTCATCTGATTAAGGGTTGTAGAACCATAGGAATTCTCTTGAGCTAAACTAAACGTTCCACCTAAAAAGACAATATGAACATCTAACCGCTTTTCTTGAACATACTGCATAATACTAAATGAATTAGTAATGATTGTGATATTGTTTAATAAATGGGGATACTGGGTAAGCGTGTGAATCAAGACGACTGAAATACTATTATGTTCAATTACAATCACTTGACCAGGTTTAATCAACTGACAAGCTTTCTCAGCAATTTTACTTTTTACTTTAAAATTAATTTCTTTTCTAAAAGAATAAGGAATATCTCTTGCGATAGTGGTATGAGCCAACGCCACACTACCATGAGCTTGCACCACACTATCTGCTAATTGGGGAGATTTCAAATCAGAACGAATGGTTTCAGTAGTCACATTTAGCAACTTGGCTAATTCAGTTAAAGATATGATTGGATTATCCGTAAGCAGCTCGATAATCTTCCCTCTTCTTGTATCAACTTTCCCCATAAACTCACCCTTTCTGCTTTTAACGTCACTTATATAAAATAACTGCTAGTGCTTTATCAGTCTAATTGTATCACAAAGAAGTTTTTTTAGGATATAGTTTTTGAGAATGTTCCTTTGATTTATTGATAACTAGCTTAAAACATCTGGTCCCCTTTGCCGATTACTAGCTTTTAGATAAAATAATTGTTCTGCTAATTGGTAAAAGCTAGCTAATCTTAAAGCTAATTCATAGGTTAATCTGTCTTGATAAATTTTTAATTCTATTGGCAACTTGTTAACCAACCTTAAGTCATTCTGCAATTCAGTAATTTGCGTGACTGAACTTTCATCATCTTCCGCAAGTAATTCACCAAATTTCTGATTCACTAATAATGTCAAAGCTTCTTCTTCACCAGAATTCTTACTGACATCAAATAGTGGCGTGGTGATGATTTCCACATACTTAGCGCTATGAATTTTAGTACATAGCTGGACTCCGTTTTTAACAAATATTTTCAAAGCGACTAATTTTTCCATTAAATAGTAAACCTTTTCCGGTGCTAAATTTTGAGCAGCATGTTGAATAATAAAAGTTTTCTTGCTACCATCTTGATTCCAAAAAGTTAAGTGTAATTTTTTCATGATTGACTTCCTCGTTTTCTTTATCAGTGATTTACCTTACACTCTATATACGAAAGTTTGATAGCAAAATGTCACCCTATTTTATTTTCAACTTTAATGAATAAAATTACTTTTTATAAAAATCGACTGTAAACATAAAAAAACTTGATTAGCAGCAAGGCTAACCAAGTTTTATAGATTGTTACTTTAATTCTCTCTACTTTTCAAAAAAGTACAAAAACCAAGATACAGCACCGCTAAGAAGCAAGCTAAATCTAAATGACTAAATTGTAGCGGCATGCCTCTACCAATAATTAAGTTAGAGACACCAATCAAGGTAGAAATTATCAGCGCCAAGCTGAAACTTTGGCTTGAAGCAACCATTTTCACCTCAGCATCGCCTTTTTGTTGCTGTGTATAAATAGCAAATAAAATAATTGCTAATTCGATAATTATTTTGATTAAGTTCATGTTTTTCTACCTTACTTGTTAAATTTTTTTATTGATAAACTCTATATTTAGACTTTATCATGTCTTTTATAAAAAATAATAAGTTTGTCTTAAATTGTAGATATTTTGTCTTTTATAACCTTCAAGAAGTTAATTCATAACAAAAAAGGGGCTGTGACATAAGTAAATTATGTTCGTAGTTTCAAAAAAAAGAAATTCTATGAAAACCATTATGGTTTTGTGGGATTTCTGTTTTT
>NZ_JARXWL010000054.1 GCF_029893325.1 Enterococcus sp. PF1-24 | reverse complement strand
ACCTAAAAAAACAGAAATCCCACAAAACCATAATGGTTTTCATAGAATTTCTTTTTTTTGAAACTACGAACATAATTTACTTATGTCACAGCCCCGTTTCAGTATTACTCAAATAGTTTAAATTTGGTATTTTTTATATGATCTGGATTTTCATAAGAATTATCATTTAAAAAGAAATGTTCTACATCTTCCGCGGGAACAAAAAAACCAATTTCAAAGGTCTGACTAGATTTTTTAGCTAATGTACCGATGTTGTAATAGCTTTTGTAATTACTGCTGCCATTTTCTAAATAAGCTAGTTCGTAATAATCGTGTGCTGTATAGGCCTGTGGCACAGTGAACTCTTCTTCCCCATTTTGATTTTGATAATAGTAGCCAGCCTTTTCAAAGAGTGAAACGCCACCAGCTTGGAAATAATAATCTGGTAAATCATAATCTGAATCATTTTCCAGCGTCACTTGAATTTTAAGGAATTTTAATTGACTAGTTTTTGTAGCAATTAATTCATCTAAACTGTTGATACCATCACCTCTTTTATAAACTTGCGCTTCAAAAGGCAGAAAGTTACCAGCTTCATCCATTACACCATCCTCAATCATTTGGCGCATCGTCCCCACTTGATAAGATGGATCATTTTGATAATCAATGACCCCACTTAAAGAATCATGGATGCTTACTTGATTAACTGTTAATGTCAGCTGAGCCTCTTCATCAACGCCACCAACTAAAGTTGTAAAAGTCGTTGGCTCCCCAATTTTTTTAATCGTTGGGGCATTAACCGCTACACGGCTTTCTTCTAAAGGGATTTTTCCTGTTTTAAAATCACCATTTTGATCAATGTATCCCCCATCTTCATTTATTTCTTGATTAAGTGGCATCACTTGATTTAAGCTCCCACTTGCTGGAATTAACTGAGCATTTTCAATAATCCGTTGCAAATCATCATTGGTCAGATTTTCACTCACCCACATCATTAAAACAATTTCTTCCTCTTCAAATAAAACATAAACTTCTTTAGTCAAATCTGTAGCGACTGCTGTTTTTTCAATAATCCAAGTCTGGTGTCCACCAATATTTTCGGCAACCACCTCTTTGGTATAGCGGGTTTCAAAAGTCTCTTCTCCTGCCACTGAATAGAGTATCGTTGAAATACTACTTTGATCATTTTGATTCCAAAATTTTATCGGTGCTTCTCCTTCGTTATAAAGCATCGGTTCCCAATTATCCGGTAAATAATTTAGCTGTAAGTAATAACCTTGCATATCCGTTGATTTTTTTTCGCTATTAACATTTAACTTACTAGAAAATTTGTCTTGTTGAAAATAAACTTGCCATATTTTATTAGCCGCAAAAACTGTAGTCGGTAATAAAATCGCCAATATGATTACTACTACCAATGAAAAGCGACGACTTTTAGCAAAAAAGCCAACTTTTTCTTTAGCTACTATTTTACTTTGCACTTTATTTAAAATCCTTTTTTCGCTCTGCTGAGAATATGTCTGATTCATATGACTTAAATACTCATCTAGATTTTCCTCTGACAAATTCGTAAAAGGTGCTTCTTCATATTTTTTCATTTTGAATTTTTCTCCTTTACTCATCACTTATTTTTCATCCAACTGATGATAGTACATTTGTCGCTCCATCACTTGACGAATTTTCTTTTTCCCTTGATAGAGCCGATTGTGAACTTCTTTAACAGATAGTTGCATATTTTCAGCAATAATTTTCGGCTTTAGCTCATAAAAATATCGTTGTAGACAAATTTCGCGAGTAGGTTCATCTATTAATAGTAAAGCTTCAAAAAAATCATCCCAAACATCTTCAGTCGCACCCATTTCTTTAGGTAGCTCCTCTATCGGAAATTCTGTTAATGGCAGAAACATTCGGCGATTACGCTTCAATTGGTTTAAAGCCATACTTTTAGTTAATAAAACCAAATAATTTTTCAAAGAGCCTTTTTCAGGCTGATATTTTTGTGGATTCTGCCAAAAGCGAATAAATACATCGCTGACTAGCTCTTCAAGATCCTCGCGATTAGCTTGCTTACCTAACACCGATAAAGCAACCACGTATAGTAGTTTGGAATATTGTTGAACCAATTGACTTAGCTCAAGCTCCGCTTGATCAACTCTTAGAATTTCTTCACTCATCACGCTCTTTTATAGCTCCTTTATCAAAAGTAGCCGACACTACTTAAAATTTTTATTTCATTGAATCAGTCACTGCAGCTAACTGGTTTCACTATATATACAACTAAAAAGAAAAATACTCTTAAAAATTTCCAAAAATTCTTGAAAACCACCTAACTAGACAAAAAAATCTCCATTAATTGCGTTTTATCACAATTAACAGAGATTTACAATTTAATTATCACTCCATAAACATAGCAGGAGTTATATTTTCCATTCCAATCATCGGGTCGATAGTTTGTTTTTGAATAGCCGCCAGCGTTAATACAAAATCTTCAATCATGCTTTCAGCTTCCGGATTAGCGACTTCAGCCGACGAGTTATCCTCTTTTGCTAAATCAAATAGGCTCGGCGTTTGTAAAATTTCTTCCTCAACAACTGGTGTTTTAGTTTCGGCTTTCACGACTTCCTGATAATCAATGACTTTATCCGTTTTTGCTACAACAGCTGTTTTTTTCTCACTAACTTCAGCGCTAGTAAAAATGGCTTCTTCTGAAACTAAGGTTTCTTCGTAATTTTCCAGTTGCTGACGGGTTATGGCAGACATTTCTTCTGCCCCTAAAATTCGCTCTTTTAAGCTGGTTAAGCGATTGGCAGATTCATGCGCCACACAAGTTGCAAATGCTTGCGGTTCCCCGACTAAAATCAATAAATCCTTGCTTCGCGTAATCGCAGTGTACAACAAATTCCTTTGCAACATGCGGGAATATTGTCGCACCATTGGTAAAATTACCATTTTAAACTCGCTACCTTGGGATTTATGAATCGAACAACAGTAAGATAAAGTAATTTTATTCCATTCATTTCGTTTATAAGTAACTTCATTACTATCAAATTGAATAATCAACTCATCAACTTTGTCATCGGTTTCTTTAGAATAAGTGATACCGACAATTTGCCCCATATCCCCATTAAAAACATTCAACTCAGGTGAGTTAACTAATTGTAGCACCTTATCGCCAATTCGATAAACCGTTTCATTCCAGACAACTTCTTTTCGGGAGCCATCGGGATTGCTGTTAAAAATCTCTTGCATCATTTTGTTAAGAGCATCAATTCCAGCTACACCGCGATACATGGGCGCTAAAACTTGAATATCTTGCGCAGTAAAACCTTTTAATTTGGCTTTTTCAACAATTTGACGAATCAACGGTTCGATTTGTTGCGCTTGACAAGCAAAGAAAGAACGGTCTTTTTGGTTTTGAGTAAAATCGGCTGGCAAACGCCCGGCTTTTATTTCATGAGCCAAAGGAATAATGCTGGAGCCTTCTCCTTGCCGGTAAATTTCATTCAATTCTTTTTTCGGAATCGCTGAAATTTGCAATAAATCATGTAAAACTTGCCCCGGACTAACGGAAGGTAGCTGATCTTTATCCCCAACAAAAATCACTTGCATATTGGTAGGAATGGCTTTAAATAATGTGTTAGCGAGCCACGTATCAATCATTGACATCTCATCAACGATTAACAAGCCCCCTTCTAATTCCTTGTCTGACATCATCGGCGCTTTTTCACGACCATTTAGGCCTAACAGCCGATGAATCGTGCTAGCTGGCAATCCAGTGGTCTCATTCATGCGTTTGGCAGCTCGACCAGTGGGAGCGGCTAATAAAATCGGAAAAATTTTATCAGTATATTTTTCTGGCGCCAATTCAAAACCATTTAATTCCGCAAACAATTGCACAATACCATTGATTACTGTCGTTTTCCCAGTCCCAGGTCCACCGGTTAAAATAAACAAAGGCGACTTAATCGCTTCTTTAATCGCAGCTTCTTGAGAGGCACCGTAAGTAATGCCATTTTGTTTTTGAATCATTCGTAAAACTTTATCAATTTCTTTTTCCGGATATTGAATTTCTTTTTTACGACTTAATAAACGTTGAACGGAGTTACCAATCCCCCATTCAGAGAAAAACAAACTGCTTTCATAAAGTTTCGTTTCTTCTTGCTGAATTTTGCCTTCTTCCACTAGCTGAATGATGCAGTCAACCACTTGATTCACTGAAATTTCTACCGGCCGACTACTTTCCAGCAAGTCAATTACTTGATTTAACAACATTTCAGCTTCAATGTAAGTATCCCCAGTTTCCATGGCATGTTGAAAGTTTTGATGCAAAATCGCCGCCCGAATTCGCTGCGGTGTATCTGGTGCAATCCCTAACTGGGTAGCAATATTATCCGCCCGCTTAAAGCCGATGCCTTCAATATCTTCTACCAACTGATAAGGATTTTCTTCAATAACCGTCAAAGCTTCATTGCGATAAAATTGATAAATCGCAAAAGACAGCTGACTACCAAAACCATAGCGACTCAAGCCAACAATCACTTGGTCCATTCCGTGATTCAAACGTAAAGTCTCTAAAATCTGTGCTTGTTTTTTTTGATTCAAGTTAGCTACTTTATTTAATAAATCGGGCTGCTCCAAAATCTCTTCAATAGCATTTTCACCCAAAGCTTCAACAATTTTTCCCGCCGTTTTTTTACCAATTCCCGCAAATTTTTCACTGGATAAATAATTAATTAAACCACTGGCAGAAGTGGGGCGTTCCTGTTGATAACTGTCTACTTGAAACTGGCGACCATAACGAGGATGATCAACAAAATTTCCATAAAAGCGATAAAGTTCTGCTTCTTGAATTTCTCCAAAACTACCTGTGACAACAAATTGGGGTTCTGGCAATTCAACATTGGCTTCTTTAGCAGAAATCAATAATACTTTATAAAAATTTGAGGGATTCTGAAAAAAAATCGCTGCGACTTCGCCAACGACATATTTTCTTTCCTCTGCTTCAAACATGCTTCCGCCTCCTTTACTAGTGATTTAATTATTTCAAAAAGTGATTATCGTTCCACTTAACTAAGTGATAAGGCAGTTTGTCATCAGCGGTTGTTTCTAAAATCGACAAACTGCTGTTGGTTAAGCCCCCGTGGCTTCTTAATTCTGCTAAGCTTTTCCCAGCTAACCACTGCACCGCTGCTGTCATAGAAGCGCCGTGGCCTACAAACAGCAAAGGACCTTGATGCTGTGCAACCGCTGCTAAAACAATCCGTGACATCCGCTCTAACACTGCTTGAATTTCTTCGCCGTTAAAAGGCGTAGGATCGTATTTATCCAGATGATAACGCATATTATCTAAGTTTTCACTATAAGCTGTGCGACATTCTGCAATTAATTGCCCTTCCAAATCCCCTAAACCAAATTCCCGTAAATCATCAGAATAAATAATTTCCACAGGTCGCTTTAATTCATTGGCAATGCCTTGTGCTGTTTCTCTGGCCCGTTGCGAAGTGCTAGCGTAAATTTTTTCAAAAGGTACAGCTTGTAAATACTTCCCCAATTTTTTAATTTCTTGATAGCTCTCTGGCAATAACGGCGAGTTGCCATTTTTTCCTTGAAAACGCATTTGATCATTCCATTCTGTTTTGCCATGGCGTGTAAAATAAAGCTGCATCTTTTTACATCCTTTGCTTTTTAGTCTAGTTTATCATTTTCATAGTGGTGGCTGTATTCCATATTAGGAAATCCTTGTTGCCGCAATGCTTCATAGACAATCATCGCCGCTGTATTTGATAAATTTAGCGAGCGCACATGTTGATCATTCATGGGGATCCGCAGACATTTTTCTTCATTTTCCCGCATAAATTCTTCTGGTAAACCGGTTGTTTCTTTACCAAAGATAAAAAAATGATCTTGTTCATCAGCAAAATTCGCTTCGCTATAGATGCGATTAGCAAATTTCGTAATTAAATGTAGCGGCCGCTCGCCAAGATAAGTTAAAAAATCAGCTAACGATTGATGATAGGTAATATCGACACTATGCCAATAATCCAGACCCGCTCTTTTAAGCTGCTTGTCATCTGTTAAAAAGCCTAACGGTTCAATCAAATGTAAAGGTGTATTGGTTGCTGCACAGGTTCTGGCAATGTTGCCGGTATTGGCAGGAATTTGTGGTTCAAAAAGCACAATATGATTTGTCATGATTTTTCCCTCGCTTATCATTTTAAGGTACAAAAAAAACGTACCGTCTCGGTGTCTAGCACTGCGAGGCGTTACGTTAGTGAAGCTCTTCTCACTAACTTTTATCAGAACAGGACCCTGATAAAAACCAATGAAAAAATAACTTGTTGTAAATATAACATCAATTGTTAGAATAATCAAGCCTTTTTCCGGCTTTTTTCTAAAATTCAGCACTTTTTTCTGAGTTATTTTCAGAATATGAAATTTTTAAGTTTGATATTTTCATTTTCTTACAAGAATGTTCGTTTTTTAGCTAATTTATTACTTTTTCTTCGCTCTAAGGAGATGAACATCAATGGTGATTTCTTTTAAAGGATGCTCTCGCAAGAAAGCTTTTCGCTCTTGAGAAACGCCCCACTCTAAAGGCGACATCTCTAACAAATCTAAACGCAAAGTTTCGGGAATCGCAAAAGAGTAAGTTAACTGCTGTTCTTCCACAATCGTCATTTTTTCAGCTAATTTTTCTAAGACTTTTTCATTAGAATAGTGTTGTTTTGCCTTTTCTTCGGGATAAAAAGCTTGCCGCAACTCTTTTAAATACTCCTTGCCAGGAATGACTTTAATCAACTCCCCTTCATCAGCTAAAACCCGCTGAAACTCTTGATAATGGGAAGGTGAAAAAATATTTAAAATTCGCTGAAAGCTATTATCAGCAAAAGGTAAATTGGTTAAATCCGCCACACACCAAAAATGCTGCTGCGCTAAATTATTGTGATTAGTCGCTAAATAAACGCCTTCTTTAGCAATATCAAATCCGACAGTCAGCGGAATTTTTGCGATATTTTCTAATTCTGCTAAAAAGCTGCCTTCCCCACAACCAATATCTAAAACTTTTTCTTGCGCGCCAAGCCATTGACGAATTACGGTTAAAACCGGCTGATACATGCCGCCACGAATCAAACGCCCCCGCGGTAAAAACATTTCCTCGTCGTAACCCGACTGATGATTTTGTTTTAAGAAAAACAAAGTGCCTTTTTTCGATAAATCAAAACGATGATTATTTTCACAACTTAAACTATAAGCTTGCTGCTTAACATCGCTATGGCAAAAAGGACAACGAAACAATGCCGGATTTTCCGCTAAAAACAAACGCCCCTGCTCAATTTTTTTTAAGGTCATTTTCCATAAACTCTTTCATCTAAAATAAAATTCTTCCCCTTATCTTACTATTGATAGTCAACAACTGCAACTATCTGTGGTACAATCCATTTAGTTAATTATATTTTTCAGGAGGCAATTATGATTAAAGAATTTTGTGCAGAAAATTTCACTAATATTCCCCAAGCAATTCACGCTGGCGCAACCCGCATTGAACTGTGCGATAATTTAACAGTAGGTGGCACGACCCCCAGCACCGGTGTCATTGAAGAAACTATTCAGTACGCTCAAGAACACGGAGCTTCTGTCATGACCATGATTCGCCCCCGCGACGGTAATTTCGTTTATAACGATATTGAATTGAAAATTATGCATACTGATTTAATTGAAGCAAAAAAATTAGGCACTGACGGCGTTGTTTTCGGCTGTTTAAATGAAGAAAACTGGCTAGATGAAGAAGCTTTAGAACTATTTATCGAACACAGCGAAGGCCTACAAATCACTTTCCATATGGCGTTTGATGCAATTCCAGTTGAAAAACAATTCGCCGCCATTGATTGGTTAAGCGAACATGGTGTACAACGAATTTTAACCCACGGCGGACTAGCCAACACAAAAATCACAGATAATCTAGAACGTTTAAAAGCCCTAATCACCTACGCAGACAACCGCATTATTATTTTACCCGGCGGTGGCATCACTAGCGAAAACGCCGCTGAAATAGCAGAAGCATTACAAGTAACTGAACTACACGGCACAAAAATCGTTGATATTTAATCGAAAAAGCGGAGTGAGCTTGGTCAGCTCACGAGCAAAATACAGAATTAAATTATAGTGGCGTTTTCTGCCACGAATTTCATTCTCATTTTGCCGAAGAGAGCTAGCTCACAAAAAAGCAGCGTACCTATCCGCCGCTAACAAAAAAAGTTTACCAGCAATTTGGAACTGACCCAGAATAGTGGGACATAATAAAAAAGCACTTCTTGTTGAATTCAAGTAAAATGAATTTAACAGGAGGTGCTTTTTAGCATGACAA
>NZ_JARXWL010000053.1 GCF_029893325.1 Enterococcus sp. PF1-24 | reverse complement strand
GACTTGATTAGTCTATCATGGTGAAAAGTTTTCGTCAACTCTTTTTTTCAAAAAGTTTAAAAAGTTTTTTTCGTTATGATTGCGTCTCAAGCACAAGTAATAATATAACAAGTATAATGGGAGATTGCAAGTTGTTTTTGTGATTTTTCTGAAGTTTTTTTGATTGGTGAACCATATTGGATTGCGGGCTTTCATTTATTCGGTTTTTACGGCTGGTATAGGCTGGTTATTACGTTTTCTCTGGGGCTTATTCGTTTTTAAGGGCTGAGCTAATTTTTACGTTTTTCTAAAATGTTTAAAAAATCTCTTAAATAGCTTAATCTGATAAACTTTCCGTAAATCCTATGGTAAACTAAGGGGGAAAGTTAATGTTAAAGATTACTATTATATAGAAGCAAGGAGTTTAGTTATGAAAATATTAGTTGTAGATGATGATAAAGAGATTGTTGATTTATTGAGTATTTATATTCACAATGAGGGCTATGAAGTGGTGAAAGCCCATGATGGTAAAGAGGCACTGATGAAATTGCGCACCACCTCTGATATTGATTTATTGATTTTAGATATTATGATGCCGGTGATGGATGGCATGCAAGTGGTGAAAGAATTGCGGAAGGAATCACAAATTCCGATTATTATGTTAACCGCTAAAACTACTGATATGGATAAAATCAAAGGCTTGGTTGCCGGCGCTGATGATTATGTGACGAAACCATTTAACCCATTGGAAGTGATGGCGCGGGTGAAATCCTTATTGCGTCGGACACAAATGCAAGTCACTGCGGATGAGCCGGATGTTTTAGAAATCAATTCACTGATTATTAATCGTGACTCTCATGAAGTTAAAACGATTGACGGCACCGAAATTCAGTTGACGGCTTTGGAATTTGGGATTTTATACTTATTAGCTAGTCATCCTAATCGGGTTTTCAGCGCCGATGAAATTTTCGAGCGGGTTTGGAAACAAGAAAGTATTGTTTCGGCGAAAACGGTCATGGTTCACGTGAGTCACCTGCGAGATAAAATTGAAGATGCGACTGATGGCGAAAAAATTATTCAAACCGTTTGGGGAGTAGGCTATAAAATTGATGCAAGATAAACCAGTTTCTTCTATAGAAAAGAAAAAACGCATTACTTTAACTTCTAAGGAAATCAGCGAGCTCTTAGCAGAAGCAATTGTTACGGTAGTTCTTCTACTTTTGCTAAATATTGCAGTCTTGGTGCTGTTATCCACATGGATTGAAAATTCCCCTTCATCTAAAGATGCAGTCTGGGCTTTTAAAAACATCTTTGTGGATTGGTTGAACTCGGATATTTTCTTGAGTGGACGAACTGTGATTTTGCCGTTGTTTTTCGTGATAGATGTCTTAATCGTTTTTTGGCGCTTGCTGCGGCGTTATCACCAAATGCAGTTGCGCCACATTATCAGTGAACTTCATTATATTGCCGAGGGCCATTATGACCATCGCATTCCTTTTGAGTTAAAAGGCGATTTGAATAAAATCATTTCTAGCATCAACGGTTTGGTTGACAGTACGGTGGCGGCGATTGAAGATGAGCGGGAAATCGAAAAATCGAAAGATGAGCTGATTACTAATGTCAGCCATGATATCCGCACCCCACTAACTTCGATTATTGGCTATCTTGGTTTAATTGAAGATCGCCAGTATCGTTCAAATGAAGATGCCTTATCATATGCTCATATTGCTTATACAAAAGCTAAGCAGATGAAATTGCTAGTCGATGATTTGTTTGAATACACGCGAGTGCGACAACCTTCTGTGCCAGTCAACTACACTTCTTTTGATATGGTACAGTTAATTGAGCAGCTGGCGATTGATTTTGAGTTAGAGGCGCAGCAGCAACACACCACGATAACCGTCCACGCCAATCCGGAGCATCTCTTAATGGAAGGCGATACGGAAAAATTGGTGCGGGTCTTTAACAACTTATTAAGTAATGCCTTGAAATACGGGAAAGGCACGCAAGAAATCGTGATGGAAGTTACCGGCGACGATAACGAAGCGACGATTGTCGTTAAAAATTCCGGCAGTTCGATTCCCCAAGAAGCTTTGGATCAACTTTTCGATCGCTTTTATCGGGTGGATGAATCTCGCTCGCAAGAAATTAGCGGTACCGGCTTAGGTTTAGCGATTGCCCAAAATATTGTTACTTTGCACGGCGGTTATATTTATGCCAAATCAAATGATCAATGGACTTCTTTCATCGTTCATTTGCCAAGAAAAAAAGTGATTAATCGGGCAGTTCCTAAAGAACCCTTTGTTTAATAGTAGGAAACTTTTAGCGGAAGGGCGGAGGCTCTTTCGCTTTTTGTATTTTACTCGGGTGCAGAACAAGCCACTCCGCTTTTTTCTTAATCTAGCTACGCAAGCTAGCTCCTCTCGATAAAGTGAAAAAGAAATTCGCGGTATAGAACACCGCTATAATTTATTTTTGCACTTTACTCGGGAGCTGGTCAGCTTGCTCCGCTTTTTTTATTTATTGACTTCTCTTTTAGTTTTGCTTATACTAAAAGCAATCATTTCGGAAAAGCTAGTACTTCTTTTGCTTATTTTTAGAGAGTTGGCGGTTGGTGTAAGTCAATAGTAGCTGGGGAGGAATCCACTTTTCATTAACGAATACAGCGAAAACTTTGATTAAGCTGTATCGGTTCACAACCGTTATCTTGTTTCGAGGGCAGATTTTATAAAAAATCTGAACTTGGGTGGCAACGCGATTACAGCTATTTCGTCCCAAGATTTATGGGGATGGAGTGGCTTTTTTTATTTGTTACAAATCACATTTATTATATAGGAGGAAAAAAGATGTTAGATATTAAAATGATGCGCCAAAATTTTGCTGAAGTAACGAAACGCCTAAAAACCCGCGGTGTACCTGAAGCGGTTTTAGTCGAATTTATGGAAATGGACGAAGAACGCCGAAAACTTTTAGTGGCGGTAGAAGAATTAAAAAGTCAACGAAATCAAGTTTCTGAAGAAATCGCTCAATTAAAACGCGCCAAAGAAGATGCTAGCGGAAAAATCGAAGCCATGAAAACTGTTGGGGCTGAAATTAAAGAATTAGATGCTGCCATCGCTACTATCGATGAAAAATTAAAAGACATCGCCACTACTTTACCAAACTTACCTGATCTGTCTGTACCCGTTGGTGCTGACGAAGAAGATAACGTGGAAGTTCGCCGTTGGAGCACACCGAAAACTTTTGATTTTGAAACTAAACCTCACTGGGAAATCGCTGAAAACTTAGGCATTCTAGATTTTGAACGGGGCGCAAAAGTTGCGGGTAGCCGTTTTGTTTATTACAAAGGCTTAGGAGCACGCTTGGAGCGGGCGGTTTACAGCTTTATGTTGGACACTCACACTAGCGAGCACGGTTATACGGAAATGTTAACACCTTACATCGTTAATAGCCAAGCAATGTTCGGTACAGGACAGTTTCCTAAATTTAAAGAAGATGTTTTTCAATTAGCAGATTCTGATTTCACTTTGATTCCAACCGCTGAAGTGCCATTAACCAACTACTACAGCGACGAAATTCTCGATCAAGCTGATTTACCAATTTATTTCACAGCCCTAAGCCCTTCTTTCCGTTCTGAAGCGGGGAGTGCCGGCCGTGATACTCGTGGTTTAATTCGCTTGCACCAATTTAATAAAGTCGAAATGGTTAAATTCAGTGATGCGGAGCATTCTTATGAAGAATTAGAAAAAATGACTGCTAACGCTGAAGCGATTTTACAAAAATTAGATTTGCCATACCGCGTTTTGGCTTTATGTACTGGCGACATGGGCTTCTCTGCTGCTAAAACTTATGATTTAGAAGTTTGGATTCCTGCCCAAGATACTTATCGCGAAATCAGCTCATGCTCTAACTGTGAAGATTTCCAAGCCCGCCGTGCCATGATTCGCTACCGGGACGCTGAAAATAAAGTCCAATATGCCCACACGCTAAACGGTTCTGGTTTAGCTGTCGGCCGAACTGTGGCAGCTATTTTGGAAAATTATCAAAACGCTGACGGTTCTGTAACCGTCCCTGAAGCGTTAGTTCCTTATATGGGTGGCGTAACGGTTATTAAATAAACGCGTAATAAAACCACGTAAGCAGTCATTAATTCCTTTTGATTGCTTACGTGGTTTATTTTGTCTATTCAATGATTTTATTTTACTACATCAATATCGCCGATTGCCGAAATTTTTATCGTTGCAGCTTGCGTGGCTTTGGTTTGTGGTTTTACAATCGTTCCCTTGTTATTCGTATCCAAATCAAAAGAACCTTGATAACTTTTAGGAATTTTCACATGAGCTGCAGCCGCCGTATCAATGAGATAATTTGCCACCTGAGCATCTTTCCCTAATTGAATCGTAACCGTTACTGCTTCGGCTTCATCCGGAATAACCGTTACAGCAACCAGCCCAGTGGAACCTAAAACCAATCGTAATTTACCGTCGTCAAATTTTACCGTCGCTAATTCTTTTGCGCATTTTTGTGAAATTTTTCCTGTCACTTGAACTTTGGTAGTCGGTTCATCGCTTTCTGCAATCGTAACATTAACATTTTGCGGACACCCCACCACTTCGATAGCGGAGATTTCTTTTTCTTGAATTTCCCAGCTTTCATTTACTGAGTGGCCAAGACTTGCATTTGCTAGCAAGGTTTTACCTAACACACCAACGAGTACCACCACACCGATTAAAACAAGTAATTTTTTCTTCATTGTTATCGCCCCTTTTCTTAAATCCATGCTCTTAGCATAAGGGGTAAATCTTAACCTAGCTATTATCTAAATATTAACTATTTCTTATTTCGTGGGTTTAAGTGCAACAAACAGCAATCCCCAGTCCATCGGCTGAAGATTGCTGTTTGTTTAATCCACTTTAATACGTGAAAATAATATAGTCACCACCAATGATAAAGTTGCGAAAATTACCATAAAAAGTGTAGCCAGTTTAAGGTCGGTTTTTACATTTTCAAGTTCCTTATTTTTAACTCTATGTAAAGCTTTTAAAAACTCTTGATGACTCTTTTCAAAATCTGATTTAAGTTCCGCAACGCTTAACGAGCTAGTTTTTTCGATAAAATCTTTATCTGCTGGATCTGTTAAAGAATACGATTCTAAGTCAGCACCTTTAGTCTTAACGTAATAATAGGTATATTCATTTTCAACAAAATAAAACGCTACAAATTTTTTTGGATATTGATGACTATAGTTTTTTTCTAGCTCTATTAACTGTGAATCTTTATAAAAAAGATAGTTAATTACTTTGCATTGCCCAAATTGCAACTCATCATAAACGTGATTATCTTTACCTCTAACATTTATATTGAAATTATCAGCTTGTTCTTCCCAAAGTTCCGAGTATTTTGCCCGAACAAATTTTTTCGCAAGCACTGCATCTGACCCATTTTTTATTTCCAGATACTCTTGAATCGGCCCTTTTAAAGTAAAATAGCTCAGCACTAATAATGACGCTATCAACATACTAATTCTTCGTTTCATAACCACATCTTCCCTTTTTCTGTTAAGCAATCGCTTTTTTACACAGCAGATTAATGCCGAAAAACGACTGTTCAAGCAGTCCCATTATTTTCTTCAATGCATAGCTATTGATATTTTTCCTCATACACTTTATCCAAAAAAGTTTTAATAGCGGTTTTTACTTCTTTGTCATAAACGGCAATTTCTTCTTCATTTAAACTATAACTCGTTGTTGGTTCTTCTCCGCCATGCTTCGAATAGGCATTTCTATCGATAACCATTTTTTCATCATAATAAATTTGTATCAATATATTTTTATTATCTTCTATAAATGTTAAAAAACTGTAAGTTCCGAATCACTTATATACGATATTTCAATTCGCTCGGTAATCTTAATAGGCAACACCCGTTCATTCATAGTTAAATAATATTTATCCACAAAATAACCGGCAGCCTCTACATCTTTGGCATGATACTTCTTACTCAGCAACGCATCCAATTGTTCAAATTCCGTTCCATGCTCATAGGCACGTTTAAATTTTGTTACTTGGCTGTAATACCACGCATTTCCAACTACAGCTAAAAAAGCAACAGCCCCAACTGGATTTTAACTTTTTTCGACACTTTCTTGAACATTAATTTGTTCCTTATAAAAAACCTTAACTACTATTATAAAAGATAAAAAACAGCTTTAAAAGTGCCATTCACAGCAGAAATCCTACAGGTTACCGCCATTTTTTCTGGTTCATCAAAAAACCAGCAAGCCACATACAGCTTGCTGGTTAATCATTACGATTTTATTTTTTAAATTAAGATTCTACAGAGTAGTTTGGTGCTTCTTTGGTAATTTGAACATCATGAGGGTGAGATTCTTTCAAACCGCTACCGCTCATTTGAACGAATTGGGCATTTTCACGCAATTCTTCTAAGTTCGCTGCACCAACATAGCCCATACCTGATTTCAAGCCGCCAATCATTTGGAAAAGAATATCAGCCGCGCTACCTTTATAAGCCACCCGACCTTCAATACCTTCGGGAACTAATTTATTGGCTTCATTCACGCCACCTTGGAAATAACGGTCGCTAGAACCTTTTTCCATAGCACCCAGAGAACCCATGCCACGGTAAGTTTTAAAACGACGACCTTGATAAATTTCAAATTCCCCTGGAGATTCATCGGTACCTGCTAACATGCTACCTAACATAACCGCATGTCCGCCAGCTGCTAAAGCTTTCACAATATCGCCAGAATATTTAATTCCGCCATCAGCGATAATCGTGCGACCATAGTCCCGCGCAACCGCCGCTGCATCGTAAATGGCTGTTAATTGCGGCACCCCAACACCAGCAACCACCCGTGTTGTACAAATTGAACCAGGTCCAATGCCGACTTTAACCACATCAACACCTACATCATATAAAGCTTTAGTCGCCGCACCCGTTGCCACGTTGCCGGCAATTAACGTTGCTTCTGGGAAAGTGTCGCGGATTTCTTTAATTTTACGAATTACGCCAGCGCTATGACCATGAGCGGTGTCGATAACAATCGCATCTACGCCAGCATCAATCAAAGCTTGGGCTCTTTCAAAAGTATCACTCGTTACCCCAACAGCTGCTGCTACAAGCAAACGACCATGCTCATCTTTAGCAGCATTAGGAAACTCAATCACTTTTTCAATATCTTTAATTGTGATTAAACCACTTAAACGGCCAGCTTCATCAACAATTGGCAATTTTTCAATTTTATGTTGTTGCAAAATTTTCTCTGCATCTTTTAAAGAAGTGCCTACTGGTGCTGTCACTAAATCATCTTTAGTCATAACTTCCGCAATTTCAATTTGATAATCATCTACAAAACGTAAATCACGGTTTGTTAAAATTCCCACTAATTTGCGATTGTCCATCGTTTCAACAATCGGCACGCCACTAATGCGATAACGGCTCATTAAAGCTTCCGCATCAGCAACTAAATGATCGGGAGTTAAGAAAAAAGGATCAATAATTACGCCACTTTCAGAACGTTTGACCTTACGAACCTCTTCAGCCTGCGCAGCAATGCTCATATTTTTATGAACCACACCCAAGCCGCCTTGACGCGCCATAGCAATCGCCATCTTACTATCAGTAACTGTATCCATACTCGCACTCATAATCGGAATGTTTAATTTGATGTTCTTAGCAAGTTGAATCTGCATATTTACATCATTTGGCAATACATGACTTTCTGCTGGAATTAATAAAACATCATCAAAAGTTAACCCTTTTTTCGCAAATTTAGTTTCCCAGTTTGACATTCTTGTAATCTCTCCTTTTATCCTTATTTTTTTCGATTTTGGCAAATAAAACAGAAAGATTTTCAAAGTTTTCTTCCTACTATGAAAAGCCCTTTTGTTTTACTTGTCAGATTTTATTTTTAATAATGAAAATAACAGAATTTTTTTCATAAGTCAATCAGTTATTAAAATACTTCTCAAGTTATCATCTTTCTCATAAGATGTTAATGAAAAAAGGCGGAGTGAGCTTGATCAGCTCTCGAGTAAAATGCAGAATTAAATATAGCGGTGTTCTTTACCGCGGATTTCATTCTCATTTTATCGAAGAGAGCTAGCTCACGCAGCTGGATTATAAAAAAGGCAGAACAAGCTGATCAGCACCCGAGCAAAGTGCAAAATCAAATTATAGCGGTGTTTTATACCGCGAATTTTATTTTCACTTTGCCGAGTGGTGCAAACGCCCGCAGCTAGATTACATAAAAAGCGAAGCGGACTCGTTCAGCTCTCGAGCAAAACGCAGAATTAAATTATAGTGGCGTTTGTTGCCACGAATTTCATTCTCATTTTGTTGAAGAGAGCTAGCCCGCGCAGCTAGATTACAAAAAAGGCGGAACAAGCTACCTACCCACCAAATCCCCCTCTTATAATGAAACAATTTCTCTTCCCACGAAAAAAATACCCCACAATCCCTGGGAATGCAACTACTTTTTGACACAATTTAAAAAGAGCATCTCATTTTAGTCATCTTTTTCCGGTAATCTACTGGTGAAAGGTGACCTAATTTC
>NZ_JARXWL010000052.1 GCF_029893325.1 Enterococcus sp. PF1-24 | reverse complement strand
AAAAAAACAGAAATCCCACAAAACCATAATGGTTTTCATAGAATTTCTTTTTTTTGAAACTACGAACATAATTTACTTATGTCACAGCCCCTTTTATTTTTTAATAACTAGATTTATTTTCTTCTCGGATATTATGGCGAATCCGACTTAAAGAAACGGCTGTAATTCCTAAATAAGAAGCGATATGAATTTGATTCACGCGTTTTTCAATATTAGGATGTTCCGTGATTAAATCGCAATAACGTTGACTGGCATTTTTAGTCACTAAACTAGTTTCGCGAAGCATTTTTTGTTTTAAAGATTTTTCTAGCATCTGAATGTAGAGCCATAATAGCTGATTGTTCTCAGGCATAAGTTTTTTTAACATTTTTAAATTAATAGTTAACGCTAGCGAATCCTCTAGGGCTTCATAGCTACAGATTTGTGGTTTGTCGGTTGTCAAAAAATCTGACCCATAGCTTTGATTTTCTTGAATAAAATGATAAGTAATATCATTTCCCTCAGAATCAAGATAAAATCCCCGTAAAATGCCAGATAATAAAAAGAAAGCTTCATTTTCTGAAGAAATAATCTTACCTTTAGGAATTTTGATAGGATTGTCGACGTTGATAAGTTGTTGAAGAATAGCAGGGGCAATGATTTCAGAATATTTGTTTAGGTTAGTTTGAATTAAAGCGTGAATTGCATCATCCATGGTTATTAACTCCATTTTCCATTATAATTGCTTTAAATTATAGCACAAGGAAAGGTAGAAAATCATTGGTTCTCTGATTTTGATATGCTATACTGAGCCAAAACAACTTAGCAAATTTTGAATGGAGGATTTTATTGAATATTGTTATTCAGGAACAGTTAACAGCCGCAGAAAAACTGCAAGTTCAAACTTTTATAAAAGAAACGGAAGCGGCTACTAATTGCCGTTTCAAAATTGATTATCAAGTTTTTGATGAAGTGCCCGCTTTTCTTTATTATCACTTTATCGTCTATCAAGCAGAAAAAATTGTGGGTTATTTGCTTCTTAGTCAATACTGTCCAGAAGAAATTGAAGGAACGCTTGTCCTCTCAACAACCACAGACTGCTTGCCAGTCTTAATTACGAAAGTCAAAGAGGAATTAATTAAGCGAGAAACAAATAAAATATTGTTTGTTGTAGACCGTCAACAAAGTGAAGTTTGTGACTTTTTAAAAGAAGCTGGTTATCAGTATCAGTTTTCTGAGTTAGCGATGGCAGTCACGCAACAACATTTAACAACTACTAAACAAGCTGAAATCTTAATGGAAAAAGCCACGTTAGCAGATCAGCCTGCCATTCAAAAATTATGGGGGACTGATGATGCAGAATTGGAGATTCCTCAAGCCGATTTATTAAAAACATGGCTTTATCGGAAAAATCAGCAAATTATTGCGACTTTGCGACTTGAAGAAAGTCCTGAAAATATCGGCATTTACGGTTTTGTTGTACATCCAGATTTCCGGGGACAGGGCATTGGTAGACAAGTTTTACAAACAGTTTGTTGTCAACAATTGAATAAAACGACGAAACCTATCTATTTAGAAGTAGAGAAAGACAACTTACCAGCGAAAAATTTATATGTAAGTTTAGGATTTCAGACACTTAATCAATATGATTACTTTGCCTAAAAAAAGCAGCAAACAACTAAAGTAAAACTTCAGTCATTTGCTGCGAGCATATAAAACTACGCCCCTGCCAAGGTATTTTTATTTTATCACAGCAGGAAAAAAGCTCAAGTGATTTAGAAAATAAAAGTTTTTTTGCAAAAAAAGTAAGGTGTCAAGAAAAAACTCTTTACAAGCAAATTAAAAACTGTTAAACTAACTCTTGTGATTAAATTTAATGGAGGTGTATTTAATAATGGCAGTTAAAATCCGTTTAAAACGTATGGGTTCTAAGAAAAAACCTTTTTACCGTATCGTTGTTGCTGATTCTCGTTCTCCTCGTGATGGACGTTTTATCGAAACTGTAGGTACTTACAATCCTTTGCAAGACCCTGCAGAAGTAGTTTTAAAAGAAGATTTAGTGTTGGATTGGTTATCTAAAGGTGCGCAACCTTCTGATACTGTTCGTAACATTCTTTCAAAAGAAGGCGTTATGAAAAAACATCACGAAGCTAAATTCGAAAAGAAATAGGGTGATTTGGTATGAAAGATTTGAGCACATTAGTTCTAACAATCGTTCGTCCCTTAGTTACTCATCCAGATCAGGTTCAATTAGAAATCGTGGAGTCAGATGAATTTTTTGAATATAATTTAGCTGTTGCTCCTGAAGATATTGGTCGTATTATTGGTAAACAAGGTCGGGTTGCGAAAGCAATTCGGACAATTGTTTATGCGGTACGAACAGATGGACCGAAAAAAGTCCGTTTAAACATTTTAGATGGCAAAAATTAAAAATTAGAGCATCCAATTCTGGATGCTTTTTCTTTTTTCTCAGAAAAGCGAATTTTTAAACTTTTCTTAGCTTGATGGCTTTCATAACTTTTCTGCTTGTTTAATCTAACTAAATCATGGATAATAAAAGGGATACTTGAATTAGTGAAATAGGAGGAAAAGTAAGATGAAATCAAAGAAAATAATTGCGCTGGCTAGTTTATTTTTATTAGCTGGTTGTGCTAAAGATAATGCAGCAACTGAGGTTAGTTCTTCAACCGCAGCTTCTGAAACAGTCGCCTCAACGATGAGCACTGAAAGTAGTGAGGAAGTTGTAATTAACTATGATAATGAGCAACTAGCTGATTTATTAACTGAATTGGCTGTGGTTTACCCTGACAGCCGATTTCCTAGCGAAGTTCCTTATGAAGCAGGGAAAAACTTAAATGTTGTGGCGAATGTTGAAGAGCAAAATGAAGCTTTACTTTATTATGCTTTAGATGAAAAATATGATGTCAATGCGGATAACTTACACGCCGAAACACCCTTTGCCGCTTTTTATAAAGAAGTCCTTGAATCGCCTGAAGCAGCCCAAGAAATGGTTGGTAAGCAAATTGCAGCAGGCGCTTCTGAAGTTGACTTAGGTCATGGTATCACAGGCTATCGTGAAGGTGGCGCTGGTTCTGCCTATTTAGTTTGGGAAGAAGGCAATTGGGTGATTAGTGTACGAGCTAGCAACATTGACGGCCAAGACCCAGTGGTAAAAGGCCAAGAGATTGTTGAATTTTTAGAAACAGTCGCTTTACCAGCACCAAATACTGATGGTCAAATCAATATTGATTTAGTAATATCTGATATGTATGCAACGCAAATTCGTTGGCAAGCAGAAAATGTGGTTTATACCGTTTGTCATCAAGATGCCATTTCAGCTATTAAAATGGCCGTTTCAATGAATAATTAAAAGAAATCGTGAGGAAAAAAATAGATGATTGAATTTTTTAATGTAGGAAAAATCGTGAACACTCAAGGTTTGAAAGGTGAAGTTAGAGTTATTTCATCAACTGATTTTCCTGAAGAACGTTATCAAAAAGGAAAAGTGTTAACATTATTTCAAGAAAAAAAAGCACCAATTGAGTTAACGATTAAAACGCACCGTAAACATAAAAACTTTGATATTTTGAGCTTTGAAAATCATCCGAGTATCAATGATGTTGAAAAATATCGCGATGGTATTTTACGAATTGCCAAAGAAGACCTTACGGAGCTTGCGACTAATGAATTTTACTACCATGAAATTATTGGTTTAACAGTAGAAGATGAGAGCGGTCAAGCGATTGGTAAGGTTAAAGAAATTTTATCACCTGGTGCCAATGATGTTTGGGTGGTTCAACGACCAAAGAAAAAAGATGCTTTAATTCCTTATATTGAATCTGTCGTCAAGGAAATTGACTTGGCAGCAGGTAAAGTATTGGTGGAAATTCCAGAAGGGTTGTTGGATGATGAAGATTGATGTTTTAACGCTTTTTCCGCGAATGTTTGAAGGGCCGATGGGTGAATCAATTATTGGAAAAGCAGTTGAAAAAGAGTTGTTAGAAATCAATGTTTCTAATTTTCGTGATTTT
Organism: Enterococcus sp. PF1-24; assembly: GCF_029893325.1. Taxonomy (GTDB): domain Bacteria; phylum Bacillota; class Bacilli; order Lactobacillales; family Enterococcaceae; genus HY326. The sequence goes on along the minus strand of NZ_JARXWL010000052.1, from coordinate 5,535 downwards.
TCTGATAACAAACATCAAAGTGTGGATGATTATCCTTACGGTGGCGGAGCAGGTATGTTGTTAAAAGTCCAACCTATTTATGATAATCTTCAAGCCATTGAAAGAAAGTCACCAGCAACTAAAAAGCGAATTATTTTATTAGATCCTGCTGGCAAAAAATTTGATCAATCCATGGCGGAAGAATTCGCAGAAGAAGAACATCTGATTTTTATTTGTGGTCATTATGAAGGCTATGATGAACGGATTCGCAGCTTGGTAACCGATGAAGTTTCCTTGGGGGATTATGTTTTAACTGGCGGAGAATTAGGAGCAATGGTGATGATTGATGCCACCGTACGCTTGCTGCCAGAAGTTTTAGGGAATCAAACTTCTGCACAAACCGACTCCCATTCAACTGGTTTGTTGGAGCATCCGCAATATACCCGGCCGGCTGAATTTAATGGAATGGAAGTACCAGCTGTTTTAATGAATGGCAATCATAAATTAATTGAAGCATGGCAGCTAAAAGAATCTTTACGCCGGACCTATTTACGCCGACCAGATATGTTAGCCAATTTAGAATTAACAAAAGAGATGGAAAAATTACTTGCTGAGATTAAACGTGAAGAAATAAACGAATAACGATTTATAAAATCTGGAGACTTTTAATTAAGTGTCCAGATTTTTTTATAGAGTACAGAACAAGCCACTCCACTTTTCTATGTGTCTAGCTACGCGAGCTAACTCCCTTCGGCAAAGTAAGAATGAAATTCGTGGCAGAAATCGCCACTATAATTTAATTCTGCACTTTGCTCGGGAGCTAAACGAGCTCGCTTCGCTTTTCTTGGTGTCTAGCTGCGAGTGTTTACACCGCTCGATAAAGTGAAGAAAAAATTCGCGTTAGAAAAACACCGCTATAATTTGTTCTTGCGCTTTACTCAGGTGCAGAGCAACACTCTCCACTTTTCTGATAATCCGTCTTTAGTCGTATCTATTTGTTAAAATAAATATGGTATAATAAAAATAAATTAAGTAATAAAAAAAGTGTGGCTATTGAAAGATAGCTGAAAAAATAAATAGGAGGATTTAACATGGGATTAATTAAATCAGCAGCAAATGCAATTAGTGGTGGCTTAGCCGACCAATGGTTAGAAGTCATCGAACCTGATGATATGAGTGATACGACGGTCTTTACTAAAGGTGTCATTGTCAGAAAAGATGAAAAACGTAATGGTAACAGAAAAGGTACTTCAGATGTCATTACTGATGGTTCAGTTGTTCATGTTTATCCGAATACGATGATGTTGTTAGTAGATGGCGGCAAAGTTATCGACTACACAGCTGAAGAAGGTTACTACACAGTTCAAAATGCTTCTGCGCCATCAATGTTTAATGGCAATATGAAAGGTGCGATTGCAGAAACTTTTGAACGTTTTAAATACGGTGGTTCAACGCCACAAAAACAACAAGTTTTCTATATTAATTTGCAAGAAATTAAAGGCATTAAATTTGGTACAGCTACACCAATCAATTATTTTGATAACTTTTATAATGCTGAACTTTTCTTAAGAGCCCATGGTAGTTATTCAATTAAAATAACTGATCCAATTATGTTTTACGCTAATGCGATTCCACGAAATATGGATCGAGTAGATATTAAAGACATTAACCAACAATATCTTTCAGAGTTTTTAACAGCTTTACAAACAGCGATTAATCAAATGTCAGCTGATGGCCAACGAATTTCATACATTCCTTCTAAAAGTATGGAACTAAGTCAATATATGAGTAACGTTTTAGATCAACAATGGCAAGAAACTCGCGGAATGGAAATTGTTTCTGTTGGTGTGGCGAGCATTTCTTATACTGACGATTCTACACGCTTAATTAATATGCGTAATGAAGGTGCGATGTTAGGGGACGCTAACGTTCGTGAAGGTTATATGCAAGGTTCAATCGCTCGTGGCTTAGAAGCCGCTGGTAAAAATGATGCCGGCGCAACAACTGGTTTTGTCGGTATGGGCATGGGAATGAATGCAACTGGTGGCTACTTAAATCAAGCCGCGCAAACCAATCAACAACAAATGCAGAATAACCAACAACCTGCAGCACCTGCAACTGATAGCTGGGCTTGCCCAAATTGTCAAACACAAAATACTGGGAAGTTCTGTACGGATTGTGGTACAGCAAAACCTGTAGCAAATCAAGCAGCAAAATTAGAAATGAAATGTAACGACTGTGGTGAAGTTGTCAACTTAGCAGAAGGTATTCCAAAATTCTGTCCACATTGCGGTAAACCATTTAAAGCTGTACCTTTGGACTAAATAGATTTAACTTTCAATGAATAAGCTGGGATTTAAGCTTTGAACTAGCTATTTAAATCCCAGCTTATTTTCTTACAAAAAATATACTGAGAAAAGATGAGGAAAAAAGTAATGGAAGTTCTTACCCATAAATGTCCTAACTGCGGTGGCCCGTTAACTTTCAACCCCGAAGATCAAAAATTTCATTGTGATTACTGTTTAAATATTTATACAGAAGCAGAAGTCAGTCAGTTTGAAGAAAAACAGCTGGAAAGCCAAGTTCCTAATCAAGAAGCTGTCAAAGAAGAGTCTGTTGCAGCTGAATCTAGCGAAATGCAATTATTTAATTGCCCTAGTTGCGGTGCTGAAATTGTAACAGACGCAACCACAGCAGCAACCTATTGCTATTATTGCCATAATCCGGTGGTACTTTCAGGACGTTTATCCGGAGAATTTTTACCTAATAAAGTTTTACCTTTTGCAATCGAAAAAGAAGAAGCCGTTGAAAAGTTTTTAGCTTGGACCAATAAAAAATGGTTCGTACCCAAAGCCTTTTTTAATAAACAACAAATTGAAAAATTAACAGGAGTGTATTTTCCTTACTGGAACGTGGAAGCAGATCTTACAGGACAAATGTCCGCAACTGGTACCTCAATTCGTGTTTGGCGAGTGGGCGAGATTGAATATACTGAAACTAAAGTTTTTGATGTGGAACGTTCAGGTCGTTTAAACTTTAAAAACTTAGTCAAAAACGCCTTATCAAAAAATACGCCACAAAAAATGGTGCATATGGTGCAACCTTTTCCGTTAGAAAAAGCGATTCCTTTTAAATCGCAATATTTAGCCGGTTTTCAAGCAGAAAAAAGAGATATTGAATTTCAGCAGCTTGAAAAAGAAGTCAATCAAGATTTGCAAAAATATAGTCAAGATTTATTGCGAGAGACTGTGAATGGCTATACAAGCCTGACTAATGTTCATAGTAATATTTCAACGACCTCAACTGAAAAAGAGTATCTACTATTACCTGTTTGGATTTTAACTTATCGCAATAAACGTTCTTCTGATAAATTTTATTTTTATGCTATGAACGGTCAAACCGGGAAAATAAGTGGGATTTTACCAATTGATTATCGTAAACTTGCTTTAGTTAGCGGGGGGATTTTCTTAGCTGTTTTAATCCTTAGTTTGATTGGAGGCTATTTCATATGAGAAAGCAGCTTATTTTCTTGCTTAGTGGCTTATTGCTGGTTTTCGGAATCGTTTTGACAAAGCCGGTTGTCGCTGCTGCAAGCAATGTAGAAGATCGAATTGGCCTTTTTGACCCCGATGAAATTATTCAACTGAGTGCTGCGATTGAAGAGGTGAACCCGCAATTTAAAGGCAATCTTTTTGTGATCACTACCGATGATAGTCAGCAAAAAGTGGCAGATTTCGCAGATGATTATTTATTAACGAAAGTTGGCGCTAATAAAAATGCGTCGGTTTTAGTAATTAACATGAGTCAAAGAGAAATTTATGTTTCGACTTCCGGTAATATGATTGATTATATTACTTCTAAACGTTTGAACGAGATGCTTGATGAAATGTATGAAGAAATGACCGTTGCTAATTATTATGGGGCGGCCGAAATTTTTGTTCAGCGAAATGCGGAATATATTGAAGCCGGTATTCCTAATAAAAATTATCAAGTAGATTCATCAACAGGTAAAATTATTTATAAAAAACAAATTTCTCTACTGGAATTAATTATTGGGTTAGTTTTGGCTAGCTTAGCTGGTGGTGGCTTTTTCATTTATAATAATGCAAAATATCAGTTGAAAGCTAAAGATTATCGTTATGCCTATCGGGAAAACAGCCAATTAGAGTTAACTGGGCGCAATGATCGTTTGGTGAATTCTTTCGTCAGGACGCGTCGAATTCCGAAGCCAAGCAATAATGGCGGTGGAAGCGGTGGAACCCACTCTCGTGGTGGCGGATCCTTTGGCGGTGGTGGCCGTAAATTTTAATTAATAAAAAACTTATGAAATCACTAAGTAACTAGATTTCATAAGTTTTTTTATTTGTTTAATCTAAATAGTAAGCCAGATAATAATCACCAACAAAATGATTATCAAGCCAAAATTCGTTTTTCAAAAAGCCTTCTTCCTGGAAGCCCCTCCGTAAATAAAAAGCTTTTGCTCGAGGATTGGTTTCCATTACTCGTAAAGAAATCTTTTTAATGCCTTCTTGTTTAGCCTTTTCAATTAAAGCAGTTATCAATTTAGCACCAATTCCTTTACCTTGTGCCTCAGCAGCAACTCCAATTCCCAAAATCCATTGCTTAGAATGAGCAGCCATTTTACTAGGATGATGATAATTAATAAAGCCTAATACTTGATCGCCTTCTTTTGCAACAAGAATAGTTTGTTTTAAAGTATTTTCTTGATAGTCAGCAAAAGTTAGTTGTTCATTTAAATTAGGTGCATTATCATTTGTCCATATTGCCTGTTCTATTTGCCAAAGTTGCGGTAGGTCAGCAACTGTTAAATCTTTAATTTCAACCGTCATAACAATCTCCTTTTTAAATAAATTATAACAAAAAAATTAGAAATGACAATTTTAGGGAAAATAAGGTTGAAATTACAGCTTTCAAGAAAATTTCCTTTACAGCAACTGCTAAAATGTGTTAATATTTTATGGTGAGTGAAAATCACTCATCTATTACGATGTTCCGCTGGGATTAATCATCTTATGAATGTTTGGAATAAGGAGAAGGATAAAATGAATCCATTAATTCAAGAATTAACACAAGAACAATTACGTACAGACATTCCAGCGTTCCGCCCTGGTGACACTGTTCGCGTTCATGCGAAAGTTGTCGAAGGTACTCGTGAACGTATCCAGCTTTTCGAAGGTGTTGTAATCAAACGCCGCGGTGCTGGTATCAGCGAAACTTATACAGTACGTAAAATTTCTAACGGTGTTGGCGTGGAACGTACATTCCCAGTTCATACACCTCGTGTTGCTCAAATTGAAGTGGTTCGCTACGGTAAAGTTCGTCGTGCGAAATTGTACTACTTACGTGCATTACACGGAAAAGCAGCTCGTATCAAAGAAATCAGAAGATAAACATACGTTATCTAAAGAGATTGAAACCCTTGATTATTCAAGGGTTTTTATTATTGACTTTAGTCAGTTGAGTGAGTGAAACGAGCGAAACAGAAAACCACCTGCTATGCGGGTGGAAAACAAAAGGTTATACCAAAAAGTCCCT
>NZ_JARXWL010000051.1 GCF_029893325.1 Enterococcus sp. PF1-24 | reverse complement strand
AAATTAGGTCACCTTTCACCAGTAGATTACCGGAAAAAGATGACTAAAATGAGATGCTCTTTTTAAATTGTGTCAAAAAGTAGTTGCATTCCCTTTTTACTTGGTTTCTTTTTTTGTTTATAAATTTTCACGATAAAAACGTAAAACATTTTCACCTAAAATCTGATCAATTTCTTTTGCGGTAAATTGCTTCTTAGCTAGTTCATCCGCAATTTTCATAACGGTTGAGCCATCTGCCAATTCTGGATGTGGCGGAATCCCATCAAAATCAGAACCTAAAGCAATAACCTCAATGCCTGCTAAATTCTTTAAATAGTAAATATGTTCGACTAACTCTGAAACCAAAGACTTTTTAGCAAAAGCCTTTGCCAATTTAAAAGGCATTTTACTTGCGTTTACTGCTCGTACAAAAGCTTCATAATAATTAATACCAATTAAACCACCTTGATTGGCAATTTTTCGAATCAGTTCATCTGATAAATTACGAGAGTGATTCGCCAATTGGCGGACATTTGAATGACTGGCAACTAGTGCTTTTTGACTGTGTTGCAACACATCCCTAACCAATTGATCAGAGCCATGAGAAACATCAATAATCATCCCTACACGATTCATTTCCTTCACTACTTCAACACCAATTTCAGTTAAACCCTGCTGCTGAGTAGCAATCTCAGCTGTTTTTTGATTGACATAAAGACAATTAGGAAAACCTAGTTGATTAGGATAATTCCACGTTAAGGTTAGCATCCGCACGCCTAAATCGTAAAACTCGGCCACCCTGGCAACATCGCCCTGCAAAGGCGCTCCCTCTTCCATAGTCAGCATCCCGCTAATTTTATCAGCTTTTTGATTAGCTATAATCTCTTGATAACTTTTAGCAGGCGCTAACCAATCCCTATTGTCAGCTAATTCTTGATAAAAGCAATTAATCATCCCTATGGCTTCTTGATAAGGATCAGTTACTTTTTCTATATCCATAAAAATCGCAAAATTTTGCAGTAAATAATTTCCTTGCTGCATTTTTGTTTGATCTAATTGAAAAGTATTTTTTCTAAGTGTTTGTGGTTTACCTTGTTTTTGGCTTTCATAAATCTGCCAAATCGTATCACAATGCAGATCAACAATTTTCATTTGCACCACTCCTATTTTTGATAGCAATCACAAGTTTGCAAGTGATCGTTAACAATTCCAACCGCTTGTAAAAAGGCATAAATCGTGGTTGAACCAACAAATTTGAAACCGCGTTTCTTCAAGTCTTTAGCAATTTCATCTGATAAAGCAGTCTTGGCAGGTACTTCTTCTATAGTAGCAAATTCCCCTTTAATGATTTTTCCATCTGTAAAATGCCATAAATAATCAGAAAAACTACCTAATTCTGCTTGAATCTCCATGACTCTCTGAGCATTGTTAATCGCCGCTTCAATTTTCTTGCGATTACGAATGACTCCAGCATTTGCCATTAATTCTTCGATTTTGGCTGAATCATAATTAGCCACTTTACTTAGCTCAAAAGAATCATAAGCTTCATCAAAATTTTCCATCTTATTTAAAATAGTCTGCCAACTCAATCCTGCTTGATTAATATCTAGCATTAATTTACGAAAAAGGGCTTGATCTTCATAAACTGCCACACCCCACACTTGATCATGATAAGCTTGCATTTTTTCATTACTATCTGCCCAATCACAACGTTTCATCTTACATTCCTCCATTTTCAATTCTTCAATTTATTGTTCAGTTCATGCTTCTTATTCTTATCTTATCGCAAAATTTATTGAAAAAGAAGAAAAAGATATTTACACAAACAAGTGTACTAGTTATAATAGAACACAAGATACAGTTGCTTAGAACTTTAATTTTAGCAGAAAGGAGTTGATTTCATTATGGTCTCAATTAATAAGAATAGCAGTAAACCTTATTATGAACAGTTAATGCTGAGTATTAAAGAAGATATTTTACAAGGAATCTTGCAGCCGGGTGATCGCTTACCTTCCGTTCGTGAATTAGCCAGCCAGCTAATGATGAATCCTAATACAATTAGTAAGACTTATAAATTGTTGGAAGGAGAACAAGTTTTGATTACAGTAAAAGGCAAAGGAACCTACGTTAAAGCTTTAACAGATGTACAACGTGATGAATATAAAGTCGGTAAATTAAAAGCACGTTTTAATGATTTAGTCATTGAAGCCGGTCATTTATTAGTGACAAAAGCAGAAATTATTGATTGGATTACCGAATCAGAAATAAATTTAGGAGGCTTAGAAAATGAAAATAGCTCAATTGAATAAAAGCATCAATCAGCAATCAATTTTAAAAGATATTTCTTTTGAAATCTCGACTGGCGAAATTATCGGCCTAATTGGTCGAAATGGCTCTGGTAAAACGACTCTTTTTCGAACAATGGCTGGACATTATTTACTTGATAGCGGAGAAATAACGATCGAAAACCAGTCAATAACCGAAAATATTGCTTTACAAAAAGAAATTTTTTATCTCGATACCCAATATAATTTTCTTTCACAGTATAGTTTATTGAAAATGGCGCATTTTTATCAAACAATTTATCCGAATTTTGATTTGCAGCGCTTGTTAGCTTTAGTTCAGCAACAACAGCTACCTTTGAAAAAAAGCTATCGCTCAATGTCTAAAGGGATGCAAGGTCTCTTTAATATCATTTTAGCGCTTTGTTCAAATGCCACTTATTTATTTTTAGATGAACCTTTTGATGGTTTAGATGTCATTATTCGCAAAAAAGCCATTCGTTTAGTTTTAGAGAGCATGGAAAATGGTGAACAAAGCGTAATTATTTCTTCTCACAACTTAAATGAATTGGAAAATTTAGTCGATCGCGCCCTGCTGTTAAAAGATAATCAAATTACGCGGGACTATCGCTTAGAAGATACTCGTAGCCAAGCTCGAAAAATTCAAATGGTCTTCAAGAAAAAAGGTATTCCTACTATTGTTAAAGAAAACAGTAAATTGATTACGGTCAACGGTCGCGTAGTCACGGTGATTTTTGAAAACTTTACTGAAGAATTAGAAAACCGCATCAAAGCCTACGAACCATTGCTCTTTGAAGAACTACCTTTAAGCTTAGAAGATTTATTTGAAGCAAATTTAAGTAAAGAAACTGATTATCAATAAAAATTAATACTTTAAATCGAACTAGGATGTCAGTTCGACTTACCAAAGTACCCAGCTAGTCGAATGATATACGTAGTGAGAATCAAACTTATTTTTCTCAAAAAAATTAATACCTTAATACGAATTAGGAGGATAAACATGTGATTAATAAACAATTATCAAATTTATTAAAACAACGTTATGGAAAAGCCGTGATTGCCGGCTGCTTACTTTTTATTATCGCTGGCCTGCTTTCAGGCTTAAACTTCGCAAATAATTGGCAAGGAAACTACGATTATTATCATAGTAAAGAATTTACGGAAACCTTCGAAGAATTTCCAGAAAACTTTACTTATTGGGACGAAAATCTGCAAAAAGAAGTGCCTTATGAATCCATTGATGATTTCCGGACTCCTACCTACCCATTATTTGTTAATTATTCTTCAGAAAATATCCGTGATTTTAGATCATATATTGCAGATAAAAGCTATCCTGAATACTCATCTGAGTTATACAATCTGCGCTTTGCCAAAGATTACAACGAAGATTATCCATATGAGTGGAACAATCAGCAAAGTTCCTTTACCAGCCAACCAGTACCAGTAATCTTTTTAGCAATTGGTTTCTTACTATTTTTTATTGATTTAAAAACTTCTTTTAATACCCTACTATTTTCTAGTGGCTTCAATCGTAAGGAAATCTTCAAGGGGAAAATATTAATGGTTGGGGTGCCTTTGTTAGCGGCTTATGTAGTTAGCTTATTAGCTTATCTAACGGTTCTTTACGCTAAAATTCCCCATGAATATATTAATGCACCTCTTTCTGTTTTTCTAAATTGTATTTTCAGCCTCTTAGTGACAGCCATTATTTGTTACGCTGCTGGTTGTTTCATTGGCGTTTTAACTGGTAATTTAATTTTTGGCCCCTTAACTTTAGTCGGTTTCGGCTTAGTTTCAATGGGTTTAACTTATAGTATAAATGAAGTGCTATTCGCATTAGAAAATAGGCCTATTTCTGATTATACTTATAGAGATATATTATTTTTGGAATTTGGTAAAAATACTGGTGATTGGCAAGCTTGGTTAAGCTGGGGAGTCTTAGCAGTAATTATTTTGTGGTTTAGTCAAAAAGCCTTTACTCAAATCAGCCTTGAAGAAAATGGTGCTTACTTGTTACTACCAAAATGGCGCTTAGGAATTTTCCTTTTAATGGTTACTTATGTCACTAGTATCATTATTCTACCAACGATAGTAGATTATTTGTACCCACGTGGAATAATGGAGATAGAACCTGCTCAGATTATTATAGAATTAATCATCTTGTTTTTAACTATTTTAATTATCTGTGGTTCTTTAGTCTATTCTTCTGCGATTAAAAGACGCTTTATTCAGTGGCAAGATCGTAGACAAGGGTATAAAGCCAATAGTTAATTCATTTTTTTAGGAGGAGTAATCAATGAAAAAAAGCAAAAAACTTTTTATTCCAGTAACGATTGCTGTAGGAGTAATTATTATCGCCTGTTTAACTTTCATTTTTTTAAACAAGCCCAAAGCCAATTCACAAACAGCCGCCCCTGCGGAAGATTTAGGAATTGAGTATTTTGAAACCCCTGATTTTGAGCAAGTTTATATTAATGGCATGATTCAACCAGAACAAGAGGAAGCTTTTGTGAAAGAGCAAAAAGATATTGGTGAGCCGCAAATTCAAGTGGAAAATGGTGCTGTAGTAGAAGCTGGCACAATTCTTTATACTTATGAAGATAAAGCCATCACTACTGAATTAGATGCTCAAAACAATGCCGTTAGTAAGCTTTATACACAACGAGAAAATACGGTTGCCAAATGGAATCGGGCAGTTGCTAATTATTGGAACACCAGTGAAGCTGAGCGCATGACCACGAAAGCCGCCATCGATGAACAATATCAAGGAGAAATTGATACGATTGATCAAGATATTTATTTTACTAATGCAACCATCGCTGATTTACAAAGTAAACAAAATATTGCTGTTCCAGCTAAATTTACTGGTCGTGTAGCAATTCCTGAAGTGAAAGATCAAAATACACCAATTCTTCATTTAACGGCGGATGGTTTATATATGGCGGGCACCATTAATGAAAAAGACTTAGCTAAAATTAACTTGGAGCAACAAGTCATTATTAGAGTCGTTTCTGACGGTACCACTGTTAATGGTCGAATCGTTCATATTGATGAAACACCACAAGTCAGTAGCGAAATAGAAAATACTAGTATGTCCACTTATACTGTTAAAATTGCTTTAGATAGTTTAGAAGGCATTAAAAATGGTTATCATGTGCAAGGAACAATTAATTTATCAGAAAATGCTATCGTAGAAGTTCCTTCTCAAGCCATTCATGAAGAAAATGGTAGCCATTATGTCTTAGTCAATGACTTCGGTTCAGTCATTCGCCGAGTTGTACAGACGGGTGAAATCGTTGGTTTAAATACCCAAGTCTTATTTGGCTTAGAATCTGCCGATCAAATTATTGTTAGCTCGAAAAATCCAGTAGCAGAAGGCGATTTGATTGATGCCCCAGTTGCAGAGTAAGGAGGCATGAAGCAATGATGAAAAAGCCACTCATTCAACTGAAAAATATTAACAAATTCTTCTCAGTTGGTAAAAAACAACAGTTACAAGTTTTAAAATCCCTTGATTTAACGATTTATGAAGGTGAATTTATTATGATTATGGGGAAATCTGGTAGCGGGAAAACCACTTTAATGAATATCATCGGCTTTTTAGACCGAGTTTCTGATGGCGAATATTTATTTAATGGCGAAGATGTTTCAAAACTCTCAGAAAATGAAAAATCCGAATTTCGGAATAAATATTTAGGTTTTATTTTTCAACAGTTCTTTTTAATTAATTCTTTAAACGTCAGTCAAAACGTACAACTGCCTTGCACTTACGGCGGAACTAAAAATAAACAAACGAAACAACGCATCGCCAACAATTATCTGTCTTTAGTAGACTTAGCTGATAAAGGCAAAGCCAAAGTTACCGAACTATCTGGTGGGCAGCAGCAAAGAGTCGCGATTGCCCGCTCCTTAGTCAATGATCCGTTACTGATTATGGCGGATGAACCCACGGGTGCTTTAGATAGTCAAACTGGCAAAGAAATTATGGAGATGCTGCAAAAATTAAATCATGAAGGTAAAACAATTGTCATGGTTACCCATGATGCTGATATGACAAAATACGCCACTCGCGTGATTCATATGAAAGATGGCTGTTTTACTGAAGAGGAGGGCAATCAATGAATTTAGAAATTATTCACACCACCCTTCTAAGCTTAAAAGCCCATAAGTTAAGAGTCTTCTTAACGATGATTGGTATTATTATCGGAATCACTTCCGTTGTGGCTATTTCCACTTTAGGTGCTGGTATGAAGAAACAATTTTTATCCACCTCTAGTGGGCAAAATGCCAATATTTTGAAGTTTCACTATACGATGCAAGAAGAAGATTCTTACATGTATACCTACCCTGATTTCGGCTTTGATCGAGTAGATATGAAAAAACTACAAAAAATCCCTGAAGTTACCACTGTGGCGCCAGAATATAGCGCCATCTATTCTGGGGATAATTTAGATGTCTCGCTTGATTATTTTGGCGCACAAGCTTATGCCATGATTACATCTAATCGCGGCAATAATAAAGTCTTATATGGGCGCGATTTTAATGAGAATGATCGCAATCAAAATGTCGTGCTGCTCAGCCATGATATTTTCACTTATGATTTAACAGATATGGATCCGAGTGAAATGGTTGGCAAAGCAGTTGCCATTAACGGTTATATGTATAAAGTCATCGGCGTGTTAGCCCCTTTTTCCTATGAAGAACTTAGTGAAACTGAAATGATGTCTCTTGACTGGGATACAGTCTTTAGCAGTTTCGTATCTCGCAGCTCTTATAATGAATTGGCGCAAACTAAAGAGATTCGCGGCATTAATTTGACAATAGCCGAAGGTGCCGATAAACAAGCGATTTTAGCTGAAGCTGTTAAAATTATGCAAGAAGAACATCCCGATGTGCAAGGCTATTTTAAAGAAAACGATCGTGAACAACGGGATCAACAAGAAATGGAATCAACGATTAGTAGTTTAACCCTCTTTTTAATGGCAATTACCGCTATTTCATTACTCGTTGGTGGTATCGGGGTTATGAACATCATGTATGTTTCCGTTACTGAACGAAAAAGAGAAATCGGGATTCGCCGTGCCATTGGTGCAAAACCTCGTATGATTTTATTGCAATTTCTATTAGAAGCTGCCTTTATCACTTTGATTGGTGGTTTACTGGGGGTTGCTGGCGGTTATGGTCTATCCACGTTGTTAGGTGGCTTTGTAAATATTACGCCGATTATGACACCACAAATTTTCTTAATTTCCACTTCGGTTTCAGTTTTTACAGGTATTTTCTTCGGGATTATTCCCGCAATTAGTGCCGCCCGTATGGATCCAATTAAAGCGATTTACAATTAAACAGGAAAAGCAAAAGCTATCTCAGAAGGAAACTAATTCTGAGTTAGCTTTTGTTTTTTTGTGATGATTCTTGTCAATTTTTAAAAATAGAAAATATATTTATTATTATTGAAAATAATATACATTAAAAATCAGCTTTTATAAAATCTATTCATGTTATAATAAGCTGTAGGAATATTCATTTATTCTGCTTTAATTTAGTAACAAGTTGAAGAATATCATGATTCAGGATATGGTTCTCTATTGGAAGGTGATTTTATGTTTCGACGTTTATTATTAGAGAAAAAAAACTTAGATAAAATAGAAATCTATCGTAAGTTACTAACTTTACAACCTAATACTTACAATTTATTATGGTTGAGCCATTTTCTCGATTTATCATATAGCAAAACAATGTCAACGATTACTGAAATTGATTTAGATATTCACTTAATTGACAAACGTTTAGAGCCAATGATTACTAGCAATCATAAAATCATTATTTCAGCTAAACTTCCACCTGAAGAAATTTTAACGATTTATTTGATTCAACAAGATGTTCCCTATCGCTTTCTGATTGAAGTGATTGAAGATAAATATGAACATTTAGATCAATTTGCTAGTCATAATTATGCTAGTCCTTCAACTGTGCGGCGTAAAGTTGCTCCTTTGGTTAAATTTTTTGCTCAATACGGAATTAGTTCACGGCTATCCACCATGGAATTAATTGGTGATGAGCGGATTATTCGTTCTGTCCTCGCCTCTTTACTGTGGCTGTGCTCTAATGGTACTGATTTACCTTTTAGCCATTTCAATCCTAAAGCTGTCACTTATAAAATAAAAAAATCTTTAGCTTGTCGACCTTTAAATAATCGTATTTTAAGTGTTGATGACTTTCACAAATTAGATGCCGATATTGCTTATCATCGAATTCGCAATCACCATTATGTTAAAGATGATCCCAATTATGATATGGTTTTAACTGAAACTTTAATTCTCGAAAAAACTGAATGGGGTGCCTTTTTAGGCGCACCCTTTGAACATCAATATGCAGAAACTCGTTATATGGCTTTCCGCCAGTTTTTCGGTCCGGTTTTTTTTGATAAAGATGATCCGATTTTTGATATTCCGCGAGAAGAACTACCAAAAACCGCACCAAAACTATATGATTTTTTGAAACAATTCCAAACTTTTATCGATGAAGAAATTCTAAGAAGATACTATTTATCAGATGAAGATCAAGAAAATATCCATGTTCTACGGGGAAATTTAGTGATGATTTTTTTCAACTATTTAGTTTTCAAAACGAAAGTCCCTTTCTTCTTTTTATTATCAAGAACAGAAGTACTAACGAAAAATCGCATTTATTTGACACTTTATAAAAAAATTGAATCATTTTTTAGCAAACTGGCTGCCGAAGAAGAAGGTCAGTGGATTTATTGTTGTATGGATGATATGTGTACTTTTTTTACCGGCCTCTTATTACCAGAATATGAGCTAAGTGCGAAAGAATTCAATCTTGACATTGCCCTAATTATTGAAGATCAGTATATTTATAACCATAAAATAGAAAAATTTTTGAATAGTTTGACTTATATTAATTTTGTTCCTTTTGAATTAAAAAAAGTTAATGATTACGATTTGGTGATTACCTCTTCCCACATAATGAAAAGTCAATATCCTAATGCTAATATTGTAATTTTTCCTTATACCCTTGATGAACATCGCTTTTTAGAGCTGAGAATTATCATTAAGGAATTGCATATTGAAAAAAATACACTAGCTTAAAATCTGTTTTACTCGATTCCTATTTTATCAATAGCTTGTGAATGGAATCTGGTTTATAGCATGGAAAAGACTATAATTTTAGATGCTATTCAGTTTTAAAACATAAAAAAAGTTAAGCATTACTTTTGGAACTGACCCCAATTAATGGGACACATTCAAAAAAGCATTGATTAGATTGCAGATTTCCGATATTCAATCGGTGATTTGTAGTCTAATTTTTGTTGAATGCGAGTATTATTA
>NZ_JARXWL010000050.1 GCF_029893325.1 Enterococcus sp. PF1-24 | reverse complement strand
AGCACAGAAAGCTGCATAATAGTTAATTTGAAAACAACAAAAAACGGAGTAGATTTCTCTACTCCGAAAAAGTCTAACTTTTTGGGGTCACTACAGCCTTCAAATTTGAAGGCTTGTGGTTTTTTTATAATTTTCCTAATTAAAAACCCAGCTTATTTCAGCTGGGTTTCATCTTTTTTAATATCATCATTATATAATTTAGAAACGCTTTGATACCATTGGAAAATATGGGTAACAATCACTTTAATGGCGGCATAAGCCGGAATCCCTAAAATCACGCCAGCCACGCCATACAGTTTCCCAGAAGTTAGTAAAACCAACATAATCGTTACTGGATGAATATCCAACTGACTACCTAAAACTAGCGGTGAAACAAAACGCCCTTCAATCGTCTGCTCAATCGCAAAGACGATTAAAACTTTAACTAACATCGCTGGTCCCGCCACAATGGCGATAAAAACAGCTGGAATCATCGCTAAGAAAGAACCTAAATAAGGAATCATATTCAAAATCCCTGCCAAAATCCCTAACATTACCGCATAATCTAAGCCGATTACTGAATAGCCTAAAATAAACATCAATGAAACCGTAAAAGCTACCGTTAACTGACCACGAATATAAGATGAAACTTGTTTATTCATTTCCGTTAACACTTTTAAGGAAGGCTCCCGCCATTTCGTTGGTAGAAATTGTAAAAAATAGGGAATTAAATTTTTGCCGTCTTTTAATAAATAAAACACGATAAATGGCATAGTAATCACCGCCACCACAATAGTTGCTACCGTTCCTACGATACTCCCAATCCCTTGCACGGTTGTTTTAGAAATACTTTGTAGAAACTTCGCTAACCAGCTAGTGATTTCATCGCCAATATTACCTAATTGAACATTTAGCTCACCAAAAAATGGCGCCTTAGTAATTTCTTGAATTTCTTGATCAATCACTTCTACATAACCAGGGAAGTTATTAGCAAAACTAACAACCTGTTCGCGAATTTTCGGCACTATTACGGCTCCACCCCAAACGATCAAAGCGACAATAATCACGAATAAGCCCAAAATACTATAAGCCCGCGGGATTTTCTTCGTCTCTAAATAATCCACCACTGGATTAAGTAGATAATAGAGCACCCCTGACAAAATAATCGGTAAACCAACTACCGCTAAAAATTGCCAAACAGGGGTAAATAAATACGATACTTTCGTAAAAACTAACAAAATCAATAAAACTAGTAAGACAACTAACAAAGCTGTAACTACTTGATTATTTAAAAACCAGCGCCAAAACCAGGAAAGTCGCTGTTTATCCTCTTTTTTATCCATAAAATGCTCCTAACTATAGCGTATGACCGTGCCTTCTTTAATTTTTGGTAATTTATAGGGCGTTAAGTAAATCCCGTTTTCGATAAAGTCGCTTGCTGGCACTTCATCAAAAATTAAAGTTACATGATTAATATCGGTTAAATTTTGATTCGCCATGCTACCAATATGTTCAATTTGATACTCAGCTTCATCAAAAGTAATCTTGCCAAATTTTTGTAAGTCAAAAACCGGTTCCCCTTGAACCGCTTGAATGATAGAATAATTTTTTAAAGCAGCGGTTGCTGTATCATTAAATAAAATTAGTAAATTTTCTTCATTGATTGCTTCGGAACCAATTGTCTGCACTTTTGCTTCAATCATCAATTTCATCTCCCTTTTTCACTAGCTAAGAAAAATCCTTAAGCTATCTTCTTAATTATAGCATAGGAAAAAGAAAATGCCTTTCAAAAAAGCCATTAAAAACGCTGAAACTTATTACATTTTGATTACAATTGAACAGAAAAAAATCTGAAAATGCCGGTTACTTTTATGGTAGATTTTCTTCATTTAAGATTAATTCATGTTTATGTTAGCTTTTTTATGATAAACTATTCTTACAGTTTTTAAAAAGAATGATTGCTGGAGGGAAAATTATGAAATTAAATTTATTATTGGGAACTTACACGCGGAGAGTTAGTGAAGGCATCTATCGTATCACTTTAGATACTGAAGCCGCAACTTTAAGTGATTTAAAATTATTAACAAAAGAAAATAGTCCAACTTATTTAACACGGAGCCAAGCGGGCAACGTCTATACAGTTACCGCCGTTGATGGTGCTGGTGGCGCTGGTGCTTATAATCAAGACTTTAGCTTTTTAAATGCCGTTACTGAAGAAGGCGCCCCTTTATGTTATGTGGCTGTTGATGAAACTCGGCAATTGGTTTATGGCGCTAACTACCATAAAGGCCGGGTTAATGTTTATAAAATTTTAGCAGATGGTTCTTTAGTTCCTGCTGATGCAATTACTCATGACGAAGCAACTGGCCCTCATGAAAATCAAAATACACCACATGTTCATTATACCGATTTAACGCCTGATAATCGCTTGGCGGTTTGTGATTTAGGTACAGATATTGTCTATACTTATGACGTAGCAGACAACGGTAAATTAACTGAAGTTGCCCAATTCCATGTAGAAGCAGGTACTGGTCCACGTCATTTAGCTTTCCATCCTAATCAAAAAGTTGCTTATTTATTTGGTGAATTAGATAATACGATTACGGTATTAAGTTATAACCAAGCAGATGGTAGCTTCACAGCTTTACAAAAAATTGCAACCCTACCAGCTGATTTCACTGAATTCAACGGTGGCGCAGCTGTTCGCATCTCTAACGACGGCAAATTCTTATACGCCTCTAACCGTGGCCACGATTCAATCGTCGTTTATGGCGTTAATCCAGATGGCACAGAATTAACTCTTGTTCAACATATTTCAACTGAAGGCAAATTCCCAAGAGATTTCGCCTTAGACCCTAGCAACCAATTTTTAATTGCTGCCAACCAAGATTCCGACAATTTAACTTTATACCGTCGCAATGCTGAAAACGGCAAATTAACTTTAATCGAAAAAGACATCTTCGCCCCAGAATGCGTATGCGTATTTTTTGATAAATAGAAAAGCGAAGTGAGCTTGGTCAGCTCCCGAGTAAAGTGCAGAAATAAATTTTAACGGCGTTTTCTGCCGTGAATTTATTTTTCACTTTATCGAAAGGAGCTAGCTCACGTAGCTGGACAAGTAGAAAAGCGGAAAGAGCTTGGTCAGCTCCATGCAAAGCTTCAAACAAAAAACTATCAGCTTTCTTCAGAAACATTGAAGAGCTGATAGTTTTTATTTTACAATTAACTTTGCCAATAAGCCGGGATTTTCTTTTCATAAGCGGTAATTTGTTCTTCATAAGTCATAGTAATGCCGATATCGTCCAAGCCATTGACTAATTTTTCTTTCCACGTAACATCAATTTCAAAGGAATAACTTTCACCATTGGCTTGCACCACTTGATTTGGTAAATCAATCACCACTTGGTTATCCGCTGGCAAGGCTGCTAATTTTTGTCGCTCAGCTAATGGTAGTACAATCGGTAGCAAACCGTTTTTAGTGGCATTCATATAAAAAATATCGCTGTAGCTCCCAGCAATCACCGCTTTAAAGCCATAATCAAGTAAAGCCCAGGCCGCATGTTCACGGGAAGAACCAGAACCAAAATTATCTCCAGAAATTAAAATGGTCGCTCCTTGATAAGCGGGTTCGTTTAAGCGAAAATCCATATTTAACAAACGGTCTGCTTGGTAACGCCAATCATCAAATAAAAACTCCCCAAAGCCCGTTTTACTAATTCCTTTCAAATAGCTTTTAGGAATAATTTGGTCGGTATCAATATTATCATTCATCAAAGGAACACTTTGCCCTTGATGGATTGTAAATTTTTCCATGTCATCTCACCTTTTCATTTTCAAGTCTATTTAGCTAGCTGTTTCCGTAAAAAGATCAGGTTTACGAATATCCACAAAAGTCCCATGTAAAGCTGCGGCAGCCGCCATCGCCGGACTACAAAGATGGGTACGGGAATCTTTACCTTGTCGCCCTTCAAAATTGCGATTAGAAGTTGAAGCACAATGCACGCCAGCTGGTACTTTATCAGGATTCATCCCTAAGCACATGGAGCAACCTGGCTCCCGCCATTCAAAACCTGCTTCAATAAAAATTTTATCCAAGCCTAGTTTTTCAGCGGCTTTACGAACCGGTCGTGAACCAGGGACGACAATCCCGGTTACTTGCGGATTAATTTTTTTACCAGCCACTACTTTAGCAGCTTCTTGCAAATCAGATAAACGGCCATTAGTACAAGAACCAATAAAAACATGACGAATTTCAATATCAGAAGGCTGCTGCCCAGGTTTTAAATCCATATAAGCATAGGCTTTTTCATCGTTCATATTTTTAATTTCCGGAAATTTTTCAGTAACCGGAATCCCCATTTCAGGATTGGTGCCCCAAGTTACAAAAGGTGCTAAATCACTAACATCTAGCGTTAATTTGCGCTCGTAACTCGCTCCTTCATCAGTATATAAATTTTGCCAATCCGCAATCGCTGCCGCCATATCTTTCGGGGCAAACTCTCGACCAGCTACATAAGCAAAAGTTTTTTCATCAGGAGCCATGATTCCCATTTTTGCTCCGCCTTCAATTGACATATTACAAATCGTCATACGATCTTCCATTGAAAGCTGTGAAATCGTTTCGCCATAATATTCCGCGCCATAACCAACACCAAAATCCGTGCCGTATTTAGCAATCAGCGCCAAAATAATATCTTTCGCATAAACGCCTTTTTGCAGTTTACCAGTAATTTCAATCCCCATCGTTTTTGGCTTTCTTTGCCAAATAGTTTGCGTGGCAAAAACGTGCTCCACTTCACTGGTGCCAATCCCAAAAGCCAATGCGCCAAAAGCGCCGTGAGTAGCTGTATGTGAGTCGCCACAAACAATCGTCTTCCCTGGTTGTGTCAAACCCGTTTCAGGTCCAACCATATGAACGATACCTTGCAAATCAGAACCGTTATCACACAGGCGCACACCAAATTCTTGACAATTCTCTCGTAAAGTATCAATTTGTTTTTTTGAAACTAAATCGCTAATGTTATAAATATCTTGAGTTGGCGTATTATGATCCATAGTGGCAAAAACTTTTTCAGGACAACGCAATTTTCGGCCTGCATCCCGCAACCCTTGAAAAGCTTGGGGAGAAGTTACTTCGTGAATCAGTTGCAAATCAATATATAGTAATTGGGGCTCGCCTTCTTTACCAGCAATCACATGACGCTCCCACAATTTATCAAATAGTGTTTTTTTCATCAATTTTCGTTCCTTTTCATCAATTTTTATTTTTTCAAAGCAGCGACAACCGCTTGGGTAAATTCGGAAGTGGTTGCTTGTCCCCCTAAATCACTAGTTAAAATTCCCGCCGCCATCACCGCATCACAAGCGGCTTCGATTTTTTTTGCGCTATCTTCCCAGCCAAATGACTGGCGTAACATCATGGCTACGGATAAAATCATCGACATCGGGTTAGCGATACCTTTACCGGCAATATCCGGAGCTGAACCGTGAATCGGCTCATATAGCGAAGGTCCGGCTTCACTATGACTACCGCTTGGCAACAAGCCTAAAGAACCAGGTAACACAGAAGCTTCATCGCTTAAAATATCTCCAAATAAGTTTTCCGTTACAATTACATCAAAATCTTTTGGTCGTTGTACTAACAGCATGGCTGCTGAATCGACTAACTGATGTTGCAATTGGCAATCAGGATATTCTTCAGCAACTTCTTCAACGATTTTCCGCCATAATTTACTAGTCGCTAACACATTGGCTTTATCAACTGAAGTCACTTTTTTATTTCTGGTACGAGCTATTTCAAAAGCTTTGCGAACAATTCGTTCAATTTCATGACGCTGATAAACATTAGTATCTAGAGCATCATCGGCATTTAAAACTCGCGGTTCACCAAAGTATAGGCCCCCTGTTAATTCCCGCACCACTACAAAATCCGTGCCTTTAATAATTTCTTCTTTAATCGGCGATAAATGAACTAAAGCATCTGGCACGCTAATCGGGCGAATATTGGCAAATAAATTTAACGCCTTTCGTAAAGCCAATAAGCCTTTTTCCGGTGTCTCTGGTCCTTTTTCCCATTTAGGTCCACCAATCGCCCCTAATAAAATGGCATCACACGTTTCACAAGCCGCTAATGTTTCTGCTGGTAAAGCTTGCCCGCTTTCGTCAATCGCTGCTCCACCAAAATATTTTTCGCTTACTTCAATCGCTAAATTGTCTTGTTTAGCAACTTCAGCTAAAACGCTTAAACCGCTGGCCATAATTTCTGGTCCAATGCCGTCGCCAGCTAAAGCAATAATTTTTTTCGTCATCTTAATAGCTCCTTTTTAATCCACATTTTTAGTAGGTTTCATTTGATTTTGCATGGCTTCATTAGCTTGAATATAAGCCTTAGCCGAAGCTTCTAAAACGTCAAAATCAAGACCGACACCGTTGAAACGTTTTTTAGTTTCGGGATGTTCAATTGTCACCCGCACTTCTGCTTGCGAATCTTCCCCAGAAGTTACCGCCCGAATTTTATATTCAATCAAAACTGGCGTGTAAATAAAGACTTTATTAATTGAATTGTAAATCGCTTGAATACTACCTGAACCAATCGCGGATTTTGTTTGAACATTGCCATGTTTATCACGAATCCCGACAATCGCTCCTTGAGAACCGTTGGAAACAAATTGCAGTTGCATCGTATCAATAATAAATTCCTCTTCAACTCCCCGCACTTGTTCCACCATTAACGCCATCAAATCATCTTCGGTAATTTGTTTTTTCTTATCTGCCAAAATTTTGAAACGTTTGAAAGCTTCATTGCCTTCCGCTTCACCGAAATCAAAGCCTAAATCTTTCATGCGAGTTAAGAAAGCATGGCGCCCTGACAATTTGCCTAGTGGTAATGAATTTTGGCTAACTCCGACTAATTGCGGGGTAATGATTTCATAAGTTTCTGGATTTTTCAAAACACCATCTTGATGGATGCCAGATTCATGAGCGTAAGCATTAGCACCAATAATCGCTTTATTTCGTGGGACATCTACCCCTGATAGCTGCGAAACCAAATCGCTGGTTCGTTTCGTTTCCACTAAAACGATACTTGATTCCGCTTGATAAAAATCTTTACGAATATATAAAGCCAAAGCAACTTCTTCAAGGGCTGTATTGCCAGCTCGCTCACCAATGCCGTTAACCGTGCCTTCTACCCGATTAGCACCATTTTCAATCGCTGCTAGCGCATTAGCCGTGGCCATGCCTAAATCATCATGACAGTGAGAAGAATAAATCACTTCTTCATCACAGCGAATTCTTTCTCCCATCAATTTGAAAATACTGCCATACTCAGTCGGATTAGAGTAGCCCACCGTATCTGGAATATTAATAATCCGTGCGCCAGCATCCACAGCAACTTGCACTGCTTCAACTAAAAATTCACGTTCAGTCCGGGAAGCATCTTCTGGTGAAAATTGAACTTTATCAAATAGTGAACGAGCATAACTGACATGCTCTTTGATTGAAGCCAATACTTCTTGACGAGTCATTTTCAATTTATATTCCATATGAACATCACTTGTTGCTAAGAAGACATGAATTTGCGGATATTTAGCAGCTTTTAAAGCTTCATAAGCCCGGTCAATATCTTTTTTCTGACAACGAGCTAAACCGGCTACCGTCATGCGCTTAGCTGCTTTGGCAATTGCTTCCACGGCTTCAAAATCGCCCGGTGAAGCAATCGGAAAGCCCGCTTCAATCGTATCAATGCCCCATTTTTCCAGCTGCATTGCAATTTGTACTTTTTCTTTCGTATTAAAATTAACTCCTGGTGTTTGTTCGCCATCTCTCAAAGTTGTATCAAAAAATTGAATTTTACGCATTTTATTTTCCTCCTGGCTGATTTTACTGAATTTAAGCTATAAAAAAAGCACCCTACAAATGATTGCTTTCATTTGTACAATGCGAATAGGACTTCTTCATAAAATTTTTTACAAAGGAGTCCATCTATAATAATAATAATGTAGTCATTTCACTTCTGTTAATCTTCATAATCTACACCTTCAACCTATTTTCTTTATTTTCAGAATTTTTGTTCAATTCAGTATATTAGAAATATTAACACTCTTATATAGAAATTGTCAACAAAAAATTGCTATTTTTCTACTTTCATAAAAACATAAGGGTTATTGCCGACGTTTTTTAAGCTTTTTTGCTATACTATGGATATTAGAAGCATAAAAATGTATGATGTAATGGAGGGAATTATAATGGAGCAAAAATATCTTTCAGAATTAATCAGTGAACTGTCAGAGCTTTACAATAAGAGTTTACCCCTTTATGAGTTAGTCACTAGCAGGAACTATGATCGCCAGCGAGCATTGTTAAACATCAATGAACTCTATACCAATTATAGCCATGCAACGCTATTTACAAAAATGTATCCAGAACTCATGCGTACAGAAATTACACAGTTTTTCAAAACTTTTGAAACCTTCTATTTCCAACTAAAACAAGTTTTCTTAAAAGAAATTGAAAATACTGCTGCTCTTTACCACACACTATCAATTCTAAAAGATAATTTTGAAGCATTATCCACCAAACTAAATTTATTATAGCTTAAGGAGCAACTAGTTATGAACAAAGACCAAGTATTAGATCGCATCAGAGAAGAGTTAGAAATTCCTTTCTTTGATGGAAAAATCGAGGACAAAGAATTTACCGAAGAAGAGTATCAACAAATCAAGCAAGATCTCGTTCGCTATTTTGATGATTATGTTCGTAATGTCGAAAACTAACTATAAATAGAAAAATATCCCCAAAGCTGCTTTTATTGGCTTTGGGGATATTTTTTTAGTCAATTCCGATTGATTGTGCTTTACTTTTTCAAAAAGTATTAAGTTTTTTTACTTTTTATGAAAATATCTTAATAAACATATACAAAACCGCTTATTAAATAACGTGTCAATTTTAATTATTTAACTTTACTTATAATTTCATTGTACTAACTTATACCTTATAACTCCAACAAAAAACCGCCGAGGTGGTTAGGCTCGACGGAAAAGGAGTTATTACTCCAGGAAGGAGTAAAATGAAAAATAAAAAGGTTGTTGTTGGTTATGTGTTAATAATACACCAAACCTTTTGATTTGTCATAAAAATAACATTAAAAAATAATTAGAAATTACTATTTTTTCAGAAGCGAATTAGACATCTTTTCAATTGTAAACATAATGATATCTGAAGCTTCATCTTGCTTTTGCTCAGAAGCATTAAACAACTCTTGGTCAACTCCGTCAGCAGCTTCAATACTTGAAATCATCTCTTCACAACCTGCTACGTAATTGATATAGGCTTTTTCAAACTTCTTATGAATCCCCATAACTTTTGCTGGCGCTCGCAATTTACTAATTCTATTTAATAGTAACTGATAGCTTTTTGTACCCTCTTTAAAAAGTTTAGCAATCTCAGATAATTCATCCGCAGAAATTGATTTCAAATCATTGTCATCTATCGCTTTTCTGATTTTTTCATAACCAGGATGCATTTTTTCTCCTATTGTTTCTGTTTCAGTCACAACATCATTGATTGATTGAACGTAATATCCTAAATTTGGTACCATTAGCTATTCCTCATTTCTCACTATTATATTTTATAAGTTAAAACAAAAAAAGAGGTAGCTGACGCTACCTCTAACTCCGGCAGTAGGACTCGAACCTACGACATCATGATTAACAGTCATGCGCTACTACCAACTGAGCTATGCCGGAATTTTGATAACTGCGTGGC
>NZ_JARXWL010000049.1 GCF_029893325.1 Enterococcus sp. PF1-24 | reverse complement strand
ACAAAAATTAGACTACAAATCACCGATTGAATATCGGAAATCTGCAATCTAATCAATGCTTTTTTGAATGTGTCCCACTAATTGGGGTCAGTTCCGTTTTTCATTTTTCTAAATAGTAAGTATTTACTAAGATATTTTGGTTGTGGTTTCCGAAGCCTTTGCCAAATAAAGTAATACCACCTTTGTTTTTAGCATCTTCTTCTACTTCGAAACGTAGTGTTATAAAGGGTCTATCCTGTAAGTTCAAGTCATCAATGGTAATTTCAGAATAGGCTTCTCCGTCGATACCAGTATCAATCTTATTAACACGGATATGTTTCAATAAGCCATATTGACTAAATTGATCGTTCCACCAATCAGGTGTATAGCGACCGCGTGTATCTGAAAAATTTCCTGGCACGGTGTAAACAGCAACCTTAATGTCGTTAATAAAAATTGAAATATCACTAGGCCAAATATTATTTGATAAAGGAAACTCAGAAGCAACTTCAAAGCTAATTTCCAATAATTCTGGTGTTTGGCTTTCTTGCAATAAATTGGGCACTTTATATTCTACAAAACCCTCGCTAAACCATAACAGTGAAGCGTCTACTCGCGCACTATCCATAAAATATTTTGGATCATCAGATTTTCCAACGACTTCAGTTGAGGTAGCTAATCCACAAGTTGGAATGACTGAAAAATCTATAAAATGTCCTAATTTGAGATCGATGGAATGCATTTGATATGCATGATAAACTTTTTCAGGGAAATTTACATGGATATCATCAATTTTCAAATAAACCATTTTCCGATTTTTGTTGGCACCGACTCCTCGTTCAGATTTAAGTAATCCAGCGTCCTCCATTTTTTGGATGTGCCTAGTAGTGATTGCGTTACTAATACCAAGATGCTCGGCGATTTCTCCAGCGCTACGTTTTTGATTACCGATAAAAGTCAGCATTTTTAATCTAGTTTCGCTAGCTAAAGCTTCATAAACAGGTAAAGAAGGTTTGCTCAAGTCTAATTCCATTTCTTATCATCTCCATTTTTAACCCGTTGGTTAAATTAATATCCCGTAATACTATTATATATCTTTTGTGTGTTAACTGTAAAGTTGTTTTTTTCTAATTGTTGCTTTAGAAGCATTGACAGCGTTTTCTTTAGATGGTATTTTATTGGCGAGACAAATATTCATTTTAATTAAAACCGAAAAGTTAAAACCGTAAATAATAAATTTAAAGTGTGTGTTTAACCTTTTGGTAAAAACGGAGGAGAAATCTATGAAAATCAAAAAGCTTGTAGGAATCACATTGGTCGCTGGAATGAGTTTGGCAATATTTACTGGTTGTGGAGGTAGTTCGTCATCTGGTAGTGGTAAGAGTGATGCAAAAGAAATTACTTTTTGGAACCCGTTTACAGGTGCAGACAATTCCAATTTGAAAAAAATGATTGATGAGTATAATGCAACAAATCCAGAATATAAGATTAAAAATGTATCACTTAAAGATACGGATATGTATGCTAAAATTCCGACAGTAGTTAACTCGGGTAAAAATATTCCTGATTTGAATATTGTTCATGCAGAGCGAATCAAACAATATAAAGATAATGAGATGCTAAATACTTATGATGATTTGTTAGGAGATCATCCTGAACTTAATGCTGATAATTATGTTGCAGAAGCTTGGAATTTAGGAGAAATTGATGGCGAACGTTATAGTTTACCGTTAGATATTCATAACTGGGGTACTTTTTATAACGTAGAACTATTAGAAAAATATGCTCCTGATGCGCTGGATGATGAAATTTTAACAATTGATGAAATTATGGCTGCTGGTGAAAAAGCCAAAGCTGATGATGTTCGTGGAATCGCTGTTTCTTGGGCAAAACCTAACTTTTTAGGATTGTTGAAACAAGAAGGTGGCGAATTAACGGAAGATGGTGTGACCCCTACGTTAGATACAGAAGCATCTGCTGCTGCCATTAGCGAATGGACTAAAATGTATGAAGCTGGCGTTACAACTAAAGATGGAGAAGATCCAACACAACTATTTTTAGCTGGTAAATTAATATTCTTCCCTGAAGGTATTTGGATTCAAAATAACATTAAAGATGCTGAATTTGAATGGGGATTAACTAATGCACCACAATTAACAGATGACCTTTCAAAAACTGTTAACTGGGCTTCTTCTCATCAATTTGTGATGTTTAAAAATGACGATCGTTCTGAAGAAAAAACACAAGGGATTTTAGATTTTATTGAATGGCTACGTACCAACTCTCTAGAGTGGGCTAAAGCTGGACAAAATCCTGCAACGTTAGATATTTTGAACAATGAAGAATATTTGGAAATGCCACAATCTATCTTTATTAACACACCTGAAGAACAAGCAACTTTAAATATTTTTGACTACAAATATAACGGATATGTTGCTGAATACTTAGATGCTCATGGATTTGATACTATTTTTGGTAAAACATCTGTTGAAGATTTTACATCTGGTATGCAAAAAGAAGTATCAGATAAAGTTGCTAAAGATAACTCAAACTAATTTATGATTTAATACCTGATTTATCAGAGAAGTAAAAGTATTGACGATAAACCTGTTAGCAAGTTAATGCTAAGGGAAAAGGCAATACTTTTATTCTCTTCTTATAAATAAACTATCAAAGTGTTGCTGTAAATAGTGACTTTGTTGCAAAAAAATGTTTGCTACAAAGTAAAAAAATGATTTCTTCTCATAGAGAGAGGTTTTCGTTATAAAGGAGGAAACTGAACATGCTTGCTTCAGCAAAAGTTCAAAAGCGTAATCGTCAATTGAATTTTAAACCGTGGTTATTTTTGGCACCACATTTAATTATTTTCTTGATTTTTTTCCTAATTCCAGTGATTTTTGGTATTTATGTTTCTTTCACTGATTGGGATTTGTTTTCTAGCCCTAATTTTGTTGGTCTAGCTAATTATAAAGAATTATTTTTTGATAAGGACTCAACTTTTTACGAGCAATTAAGAATTGGCTTAGTAAATACTTTTAAATTTGTCCTTTTTTCTGTTCCAGCTTGTATTATTGTTCCGTTGTTATTAGCAGCGGCTTTAAACACCAAACCCAAATTAGGGAAAATTTTTCAATCAATTTTCTATATGCCATCATTATTTGCTATTTCCGCAGTAGCAATTATTTGGACGCTAATTTTTAATGTGAATTATGGACCAATTAACAACTTGTTGAATACCGATATTCCATGGACAGGTACGCAGCCATATGCTTGGGTTGCTTTAGTTGTAGTGACTGTTTGGTGGACCATTGGTGGCAATATGGTAATTTATCAAGCCGCCTTGAATGGTATTTCAAAAGATTTTTATGAGGCGGCTGACATTGATGGTGCAACTGCAACACAAAAGTTTTTCAAAATTACTTTACCAGCAATTAGAGGGCAAATTTTATATACCGTTGTTATGACGACAATCTCTCAGTTTAACGTTTATGGACAACCGCTGATGTTAACGGCCGGTGGTCCTAATAATTCAACGCGAGTGTTGTTGATGTATATTCAACAAAATGCTTTCGGTTCTGGTCAATCAATAGCTGGGATGGCAGCGGCAATGGCGGTAATTCTAGGCTGCTGTATTATGGTTATTTCAGCGATTCAATTTAAATTCTTGAGAAATAAAGATTAGGAGGAAGCAAGAATGAAGAGAAATTTAATTTCAAAAATTGTAGCTTATGTATTTTTAATTGTTATGGCAGCAATTTGGCTTGTACCGTTGTTGTATGGCGTTCTAACTTCCTTTAAATCTGAAATGGAATTGATGACCGCTGGTTTTCGTTTTTTACCAATTGAATGGGTGTTGACAAATTATCAAGCATTGCTAGGTGACACAACAAGTACGCCATTGGTGCGCTGGTTTATGAACTCATTGTTCATTTCTGTCAGTCATACGTTATTAGTTTTATTCGTTGTTTCATTATCTGCCTATGCTTATAGTCGCTTAGAATTTAAAGGAAAAAATGCTTTATTTTCTTTTCTGTTAGCAACGATGATGTTTCCTAGCGTTGTGAATTTAATTCCTTTATATAAAATTGTGGATCTTTTAGGTTGGGTAAACACACCTTTAGCGATGATTATTCCTGGAGCAGCTGGCGTTTTTAATATTTTCTTAGTGCGTCAGTTTATGGATAATATTCCTAAAGATTTTGATGAAGCAGCTCAAATTGATGGTGCTGGTGAAGTAACTATTTTTGTTAAAATTATTTTACCGTTAATTCGACCAGTGTTATTAGTTGTGTCACTATTTGCTTTTACTGGTTCATGGAATGACTTTTTGTGGCCATCTATTGTATTTAATGATGTTGAGAAAATGCCAATTACTTCTGGATTGCAGTTATTGCAGGGGATGTATCAAGCACAACCTACTTTATTAATGGCTGGGGCTTTAATTGCGATTATTCCAACATTCATTTTATATTTGTTTGCGCAAAGATATTTCTTAGAATCAATGTCATTATCAGCTGGCGTGAAAGGATAATTGATTATGAAAAGAGCAGGGGAACGCAAATTAGTCACCGTTATGGGGATTTGGCAAATTATTGATGGCTTATTAACAATTATTTATTATGGTTTTTACCAACATGGCATTTTTAACGGAGGCGCCGGTGCTGGTGGAATTGATAAAACTTTTACTTTAATTTGTAGCTTTGGCACATTGCTATTGGGATTAGGGATTATTAATTTAGTAATAGCTAAAAATTATATAAAAGACAATCAAGTAATGAAAAAAATGGGTGGGTGGTTTATTGCAGAAGGAATTTTATCATACTTTGTCATGGATATACCCAGTTTGGTTTTAGCTATGGCGACAGCTGTGCTGATGTTAGCAAAAAATAAATCCATTCGTTTGAGCTATCAACAAAGTTAACTTTAAACAGCTGAGTAATTCAGCTGAAAATTAATATTTATTAAAAGGAGTAAAAAAATGAGTTTACGTAATGAATATCCACGTCCGCAGTTCGTTCGAGATAAGTGGCTTAATTTGAATGGTGAATGGGACTTTACTTATGACGATCAAGATAGAGGCGTGGCAGAGCATTGGTATCAAACACCTGCTGTTTTCGATAAAAAAATTCAAGTACCGTTTGCTTATCAATCAAAATTAAGTGGTATTAATGAACGAAATATCCATGATGTTGTTTGGTACCAACGAGAGTTTGAATTGGTTTGTAAAGAAGAAAAAGAATACTATTTGCATTTTGGTGCAGTTGATTATCAAGCAGATGTTTATTTGAATCAACAATATGTTGGCCGACATCAAGGAGGACATACTTCTTTTAGTTTTGAAGTCAGTCATTTATTGAAGGCAGAAGGTTTACAAACTTTGACATTACGCGTTTGGGATCCTGCGAAAGATGAAACGATTCCTAGAGGAAAACAATTTTGGGAAGAAGAATCAAGAGGGATTTGGTATACCAATACAACCGGGATTTGGCAAACTGTTTGGTTAGAGGAAGTGGAGCCATGTCACTTTGAAAATCTTCGTCTGACACCTAAATTTGATGAAGGCGCTGTTCATATGGCAATTAATGTGCCTGAAGTGGCTTTAGGTAAAAAAATTCGCTATCAAATTTCTTTTAAAGAAACATTGTTGTGCGAGGACGAAATAAAAATTTTAGAAACAGAAATTAATCGTGAAGTTGCGCTGTTTACTAATAAAATTTTCCGTACGAATTTTCATGATAATGGTTGGACTTGGACGCCTGAACATCCTAACTTATTTGATGTGAAAATCGTTTTAGTTGATGAACAAATCGTTTTAGATGAGGTAACGAGTTATTTTGGTATGAGAAAAATCCATACAGAAAATGGAATGACTTTCTTGAATAACTACCCTTATTATCAAAAATTAGTTTTAGATCAAGGTTATTGGCCAGATGGCTTATTGACGGCACCGACAGATGAAGCTTTTGTAGAAGATATTAAAATTGCAAAAGCGATGGGCTTTAATGGTTGTCGTAAGCATCAAAAAGTGGAAGATCCACGCTTTTTATATTGGGCCGATCAATTAGGTTTTCTTGTTTGGGGAGAATGTGCTTCTGCACCGGTGTATACACCAACTGCTGCTGCGCGTTTGACGGAAGAATGGATTGAAATTATTAATCGCGATTACAATCATCCATCAATTGTTAGTTGGGTACCATTAAATGAAAGCTGGGGAGTACCAGGAATTCATTTAAATCATCAACAGCAAAGCTTTGCTAAGAGTATTTATCATTTCTTGCATGCTTTGGATACAACGCGCTTAGTTATATCTAATGATGGTTGGGAAATGACAGAAACTGACATTTGCGCTATTCATAATTATAATCATGGCGCAAAATCAGAAGTGAAAAAATACCAACATTTTAAAAAGACATTGGCAGATGCCGATAATTTAATTAACTTACCACCTGGCAAATGGGATATTTTTGCAAAAGGAGCTAATTATCAAGGACAACCAATCTTATTGACAGAATTTGGTGGAATTGGTTATAAAATTGGTGCTCAATCTGGTTGGGGCTACACTTCGGTTGAAAATGCGGAAGAGTTCATTGAAGAATACGGTCGGATTATGGATGCTTTATATACTTCTACAGCTTTGTGGGGTTATTGTTATACTCAATTAACTGATGTGGAACAAGAAATTAACGGTTTAGTGACCTATGACCGTCAGCCTAAAGCTGATTTTAAAGCAATTAAAGCAATTAATGACCAATTTTATCCAGAAAGAATTTTTGTAGCTAAAGATTAAAAATAATAAATGAAAAAGTAGGTGAATTGTTTATGAAAAATATAGAAAGAAAAAATCATCCTCGCCCGCAGTTTGTTCGTGAAAACTGGATTTCTTTGGATGGAGAATGGCAATTTGCTTTTGATGATGAAAACCAAGGGCTGAAAAATAAATGGTATCAAGGATTGAAAAACAGCCAACTAATCCAAGTGCCGTTCACTTATGAAACAGAATTAAGTGGTATTCATGATTCTGAACATCATTATGTTGTTTGGTATCAGAAAAACTTTGAAGTCAATGAGCTTGAAAATTTGGTTTTAAATTTTGAAGGTGTAGACTATCGTTGTCAAGTATGGTTGAACGGTGAATGTATCGGGAGTCATCAAGGCGCATATGAACGTTTTTCTTTTGATTTAGAAAGTTATTTAGTAGCAGGAGAAAATACAATTATTGTTCGCGTGGAAGATTCTCTGGCTTGTGAACAACCACGCGGAAAACAGCGCTGGTTAAAAGATAATTTTGGTTGTTGGTATGTTCAAACAACCGGTATTTGGAAAAGCGTTTGGTTAGAAGAAGCTGCTTCACAAAGGTTGAGGCGAGTAAAATTGACACCAGATTTGGATAATGATCAAATTATTATTGAGCCTGTTTTGCAAGACAATGCTGTACGCTTAGAGACAAAACCTTATGAGATAGCTTTTGAAATTTCATATGAAGGACAGTTTGTCAGAAGCTATCAAGGGTCGTTAACGCATGAGATGACACCGATTGTTTTGGATACACGAATAACTGAAGATGCTTGTTGGGGGACGAAAGTTTGGTCGCCAGAAACACCTCGGTTATATGATTTGACTTGTCGTTTGTACGATGCTGAAAATCAATTAATTGATGAAGTATACAGTTATTTTGGTATGCGAAAGATTGCGATTGAGCAAGGGCAAATTTTATTAAATAATCGCCAATTGTATCAACGTTTGATTTTGGACCAAGGCTATTGGCAAGAATCTGGGATTACACCGCCTTCTGTAAAGGATTTAGAAGTTGATGTTGACCGAATTTTGGAAATGGGCTATAACGGCGTGCGGAAGCATCAAAAAATAGAAGATGAACGTTTCTTATATTTATGTGATAGCAAAGGGTTGCTAGTTTGGTCTGAAATGGCAGCAACTTACAATTTCAATGACTTAGCAATTACGAATTTTACGGAAGAATGGTTAAAAATCGTTGAGCAAAATTATAATCATCCGTCAATTATTACTTGGGTGCCGTTTAACGAATCTTGGGGAATTAAGGATATCGATCGCAATCGTCAGCAGCAGCATTTTACAGAAAGCATTTACCATTTGACGAAAGCTTTTGATACTCAACGTCCAGTGATTACTAATGATGGCTGGGTGCATACCATTTCTGATATTATTACTTTGCATGATTACGAAGAACTTGGAGAAGTCTTCGCTACTCGTTATCAAGATAAAGATAGTTTGATGAATAATCAACAGCAATTTAATAATGATTTTTATGCCTTGGCAGAAGGTTATGCTTATCGTGGGCAACCAATTATTATTTCTGAGTTTGGCGGAATTGCTTTCTCTAGCGAAAGTGGCTGGGGCTATGGTAATCAAGTTCAAAATGAAGAAGTTTTCATGAAACGTTTTGACAGTATTCACAAAGCGATTCAAAAGTTGCCTTACAGTGTTGGTTATTGCTATACACAACTAACTGATGTGGAGCAAGAAATCAACGGTCTGTTAGATGTCAATCGCCAAGCGAAAGTGGATTTGAATAAAGTGCGAGAAATTAATTTGCGTCGTCTGAAATAAAGCTTTTAAGAACTAAAAACTTCTGTGAAATTTTCGCAGAAGTTTTTTAGCTAGTGTAAATACTGATTGCTGCAATTCCAGCAAGATTCTACCGCTTTTTTGTGCAATCTGCCATTGCATTCTTCAATAAGTAAATAGATAATAAACTATAAACAAACGGTTACATTACCGTTTAAGAAAGGGACGTTTTTTTTGAAAAAAGAATTATTTGGAAAATTAGCGAATGACCAAGAGGTTCATTTATATACGATTGAAACAGATACATTAAAATTAACTGCTAGTGATTTAGGTGGATTAATTGTGAAATTAGAAGTGCCGGATAAAAACGGTGTTTGGCGAGATGTGGTTTTAGGTTTTGATACTTTAAACGATTATTTAGAGAAAAATGCACCGAATTTTGGTGCGAATGTTGGCCGGAATGCGAATCGGACAGCAAATGCTTGCTTTAAAATTGATGATATTGAATATCAAATGCCTGCTAATGAGGGTATAAATAATCTTCATAGTGGCCCAAATACTTTGCAACTGCGTTTATGGGAAATGATTAATGCCGAAGAAAATAAACTGGTTTTTGCTTTAGATAGTTTAGATGGCGACCAAGGATTCCCAGGAAATATGCGGATGTCGGTAGCTTATGTGGTGGAAGATGGTGGCGTGACGATTACTTATGACGGTTTATCTGATAAAAAAACCGTCTTTAATATGACGAATCATAGCTATTTCAATTTAAATGGACATGACCAAGGAACGATTTTGAATCATCAATTACAAATGAATGCTAATTATTATACGCCTGTTATTGATTCAAACTCAATTCCAACTGGCAAATTAGCCAATGTTGCTGAAACGCCGATGAATTTCTTAACAGCTAAAACCATTGGCGCAGAAATTGATGCTGATTTTGAACAGCTACAAATGACTGGTGGCTATGATCACAACTTTGTTTTGAATAAAGGAAAAGATCAATTTGCATATTTTGCAAAGGCAGTAGGCGATCAAAGTGGTATCGCAATGGAAGTTGCTACTGATTTACCTGGCGTACAATTATATACAGGGAACTTTTTAGATGGTTTAGTTGGCAAAAATCAGGTAGCCTATCAAAAAAGAGCTGCTTTCTGTTTGGAAACGCAATATTTTCCTAATTCTTTAAATGAAGAAAACTTTGAAGCACCCCTGATTGAAGCGATGACCTGGGGAACTCATGTGACGAGATACCAATTTTCAGTTGCTGAATAAAATAAAAAAAGTTTACTAGCAAAATGGAACTGACCCCAATTAGTGGGACACATTCAAAAAAGCATTGATTAGATTGCAGATTTCCGATATTCAATCGGTGATTTGTAGTCTAATTTT
>NZ_JARXWL010000048.1 GCF_029893325.1 Enterococcus sp. PF1-24 | reverse complement strand
TAAAAAAACAGAAATCCCACAAAACCATAATGGTTTTCATAGAATTTCTTTTTTTTGAAACTACGAACATAATTTACTTATGTCACAGCCCCTTTCCTACCTGTTCTATTTTTGTAAAAAAGTTCGTTGGTCTTCGCTTGAAAGCTGGCTATTTAAAGCAACTAAAAGTTTTAAGCGCGCTTTTTGACTGTTAATACCATTACAAAAAATAACGCCTAAATCAGCTAATTGTTGACCACCGCCTTCATAAGCATAAATCGTTTCTGCAATCCCGTTGAAACAGCGAGAAACTAATAAAATCGGGATGTTTTTAGCTAAGATTTTTTTTAAAGCAGGTATCGTTTTAGGGGGCAAGTTACCGGCGCCTAAGCCTTCAATCACTAAGCCAGAAATATTCATTTCTGCCAAAGCATTGAGATAATCGCCTTCCATGCCGGCATAGGCTTTAACAATCGGCACAATGCCATCAACTGCTTGAATATCAACGGTTTCGGCGGTAATTAATTGTTGCATAAAACGAATCTGGTGTTTAGTGATGATGCCAATCGGACCTAATGTTGGTGTGCGAAAAGTGGCGACATTGGTGGTATGAGTTTTCGTTACATAGCGAGCAGTATGAATTTCATCATTCATAACGACTAACACGCCTTTATTTTTTGCTTCATCACAAGCTGCCACTCGAATAGCCGATTCAAAATTGTATAAACCATCACTGCCTAATTCATTACTAGAGCGCATGGCACCAGTGACTACAATCGGTAACAGCTGACCAACAGTTATATCTAAGAAAAAGGCCGTTTCCTCTAACGTGTCTGTGCCGTGGGTGATGACAACGCCGGTAAAGCCGTCTGCTTTTCCTCGCTGAATTCGACTTTTAAGTTGTAGCATGTGCGCTGGTGTGATTTGCGGAGATGGCAGATTAAAAATGTCTTCAACGACTAATTGCGTAGCTGCTGGTAAATGAACTTGAGCAGTTAATAAGGGATTATCTTGATTCAAGCTAACACTCCCTGTTTGATTATTTTCTGCCATAGCAATAGTGCCGCCAGTATGTAAAACTAAAATTTTTTTCATAGCTTAGTCCGCCTTTTATTTTTTCACAAATAAATAAAAAATTTGAGAGGTTATTGTTGTTATTTTTTTCAGTATTTATTGTATACTAATCTATAGAAGATTGAAATAGTTAGGGAGGAAAGGGCATGTTGCGGATTGGTTTAACCCGTTTCGATGAGCATCAAGGCTTAACGGGGAAAAATCGCAGTTCTTTATATGAATATGCTAGTCATTTACCGATTGTTGAACTGGATACGGCTTATTATGCGATTCCTAAACAAACGACAGTGGCCAATTGGTTGACGCAAATTCCCGCTGATTTTCGTTTTGTGATTAAAGCTTATGCCGGTTTAACCACTCAAGAGGCAAATTCTCCCTACTTTAATTCTGTAGAAGAAATGGCTGCCGCTTTTTTAGAAGCTTTTGAACCTTTACAAAAAGCCGGTAAATTATTTTGCTTTCTTTTTCAATTTCCAGCTTATTTCACTTGTACTCCTGAAAATGTGGCTTATTTAAGAAAGTTACGTTTGTTAATGGGAGATAGTCCAATCGCCATTGAATTTCGTGATAACAGTTGGTATAGTGAAAAAGTAGTTGCTAGTATGCGGAACTTTATGGAACAAGAAAAATTTTCGTTAGCAATTATTGATGAACCGCAAGTTGCCAATCGTAGTGTACCGTTAGCTGATTTTATTACCAATTCCGAATTTACTTTAGTCCGCCTTCATGGCAGAAATTTGCAAGGCTGGCAAGAAAAAGGGCCGGATTGGCAGAAAAAGCGGACATTATATGATTATTCATTGTCAGAATTACAAGAGTTACAAAAGTTAATTGAAAAAATTCAACCAGAAACCAAGGAAGTAGCGATTATTTTTAACAATAATTCTGGCGGTCATGCTGCAGGAAATGCTTTAAGTTTGATAAAGCTACTTCATTTAGAATATAAGCATCTTAATCCTAAACAAATGACATTATTTTAACGAAGAAAGGTGGTGGGAAGTTTATGATTAAAGCAATCTTTTTTGATATTGATGGCACGCTAGTAAATAATCGTTCCCACGCCCACCCGACGACCTGGGAAGCGATTGAAGCGGCTCAAAATAAAGGTGTTTTATGCGGGGTAGCCACTGGCAGAAGCCCTGCAAAAATTAAACATTTAACCGACCATTTGCCGCTGGATATGTACGTTACTTACAACGGTCAGTTAGTTTTGGTGAATCAACAAATTGTTTATCAAAAAGCTTTTTCCCCGGAAGTTTTAGCAGAAATCGTTGATTTTGCGGATAAAAATAAGCGGGAAATTTTATTTGGGGGTAGCGATCATTTATGGGGTAGTCGGACAGTTCGTTGGGGCAATTCAACGGCAGCCAAAAGATTAGCGGCTTTTGTGCCTAAAAATTTACCTTTGCAAAAAATCAAAAATTGGCTACCCAAAAGTAAAAGTAGTCGTCAGCCCCACCGTTATTTAAATTCAGGGATTCTTGAAAAAACGGTTTACCAATGTATTTTATTAAGTAACGAAAAAGAGCAGGTCATTTTAACAGCCGCCTTGCCTAATTGTAGTTTTCAACGCTCTAACCCTTATTCAGTAGATATTACGCCTAAAGGTGGCTCGAAAATCAAAGGCATCAAAGCTTTTGCTGAAAAAAATAAGATAGAGCTTTCTGAAATCATGGCTTTTGGTGATCATTACAATGATATTGAAATGTTAACTCAAGTCGGCATTGGCGTAGCCATGGGGAACGCCCAAGCCGAAGTGAAAGCGGTGGCTGATTTCGTTACCCATTCCAACCAAGAAGATGGCATTGCCTATGCTTTGAAACACTATCAAGTAATTTAAGTTAAGAAAGAAGAGCAAAGATGGGAAAAATACGCAATCCTTTTGAAATGACAGAAGCCTTTCATGATTTATTTGGACCAGAGAAACCAGCCACTCCTATAGCTTTCAGTAAAGAAAATGCCGGTTTTAGAGCTGGTTTTAAAGTAGAAGAGCTAGTGGAATTTCTTTATGCAGCGGCGGATAATGATGCGACTGTATTTACAGAGCTGATTGAAGGTCTGCATGAAAATGTGGAAACTGCTAAAAATAAAGTTTTAGCCAAAAATGAAGCGGTGGCAGACGTGTTAGTGGGGGAAGTGGACGCTTTAGTGGATTTATTATATTTCACTTATGGTTCCTTTACTTTATTAGGCGTAGACCCAACTAAAATTTTTGAAATTGTCCATGAAGCCAATATGAATAAATGTTTTCCTGACGGTAAACCCCATTATCACCCAGTCACTAATAAAGTTTTAAAACCTGATAATTGGCAAGCAGAATTTGCACCTGAAACAAAAATCGCTAAAGAAATTGCCCGCCAACAAGCCGGAAAATAAAAAAAGACTAATTAAAACCCGCAAAAATCAAATCGCTTGGGCCTGATTTTTGCGGGTTTATTAAATTTAAATTTTAATCTAATCGAAAAATGCGTAATATAAAGCACGGATTGCGCGTGATTCTTGTTTACTTTGAATCCCGAACATAATGCTGACCTCAGAAGAACCTTGATTGATTAACTCTAAGTTGATTTTTTTGCGAGCTAAGGCGCTGGCACTTTCTGCTGTTGCGCCAACTCTTTGACGCATCCCTTCACCAACCACCATGATTAATGAAAGGTCATGAGTCATGCGCACTTCGTCAGGATTTAATTCCTTAGCGATACGGCTAACTAATTCTTCTTCTTTGCCGTCAACAAGTTGCGTTTCCCGAATAATAATAGAAACATCATCAATTCCTGAAGGCATATGCTCATAACTAATTTGCATTTCTTCTAAAACTTGTAAAACCTTACGAACAAAACCAATTTCTCGGTTTAATAAGTATTTGCTTATATATAAACTTGCAAAACCATCATCGCTGGCAATTCCGACAACCGGTGTGCCTTCGGTATCTCGTTTGCCCCGAATCATAGTACCAGGAGCAGAGGGGTTATTGGTATTTTTGATAACTACTGGAATATCGGCTTTATAACAAGGCATTAAGGCTTCGTGATGTAGCACAGAAAAGCCAGCATAAGCCAGTTCCCGCATTTCTTTAAAGGTTAATTCTTCGATAATTTCTGGTTCGTGAACGATTCCTGGATGAGCCACGAAAATCCCGTCAACATCAGTGAAATTTTCGTATAAATCAACTTTCATACCAGCAGCAACGATGGCGCCACTAACATCAGAACCGCCACGAGAGAAGGTACAAATATCACCAGCTTCAGTGTAACCAAAGAAACCAGGAATCACTAAAATTTTATTTGTTTCATGCCAACGATAAATCAACTCATAAGAATGATTTAAAATCCGGGCATTACCTGGTTCGTCAGAAACGATAATCCCTAAATCTTTAGGATTGACATATTCAGCTGGTAAGCCTTCATGACGGAAATAAGCCGCAACTAATTTGGCGTTGTTATTTTCACCACTAGCTAAAAAGGTATCGTATAGATGATTATTATCTTTTTTCGGCTCGTTACGTAAACTTTCAATATTGGCTTGGATATCTGTTAATACCCCATCTTCCGCAATTCCTAGTTCGGCAATCATGTCAGCGTAGCGAGTAATAATTTTTTGACAAATTTCATCGGTGTTGCCTTCGTTGACATAAGTATCATAGTATTCAATCAACATATCGGTAACTTTGGTGTCGTTGGAATTCCGCTTTCCCGGTGCAGAAACGACAACAAAACGTCTTGTTCGATCAGCTTTAATAATATTACATACTTTTTGTAGTTGACCAGCAGATGCCAAAGAACTGCCGCCAAATTTAACAACTTTCACACTACTCACCCCTAATTTGATTCTTATCGTTACTAGCTCTTTAAAAAAATTCTATAAAAAATGAAAGAGTTAGTTTATTTCTAATGATTCTTTAAGAATACCGAAAATAGCCCTTAAAAGCAATAGCTATTGCTTGATTTAGCTTGAACTAGCAAGCTTTTTTTCAGAATAATTAAATTATTTACAAAAAAGAGAAGTATAGATTGCGACCGGCTTTTTATAAATCTATAATTAAAGGAGTGGAGTAAGTATTTGAAGTTAAATGCTTGTTTCAAATTTTTTAAAGTGCAAAAGGAGAAAAAATGAAAAATAATTTATTAACTTATCTTATAATTGCCCTTTTTATGGTTGGTGTGGCTTGGTCAATGTTTATGCTTGTTAAACAAAAGCTAAATAAGAGAACAATCAAAAAATTAGAAAAAGAGTTAGATAAAGTCTTTTCGGCACCGGTTGACCAAGCAATAGAAATGATTGAAGTAGTTTCCTTAGCTTCAGAAAGCTATATCAAATTTTGTCAATGGCGGGAAGAATGGTATGAGCTTAGCTCTACTACAGCTGCTAATTTTGTTGGTGAATTATTGGATTTAGGACCGGTGAATGATAGCGGTCGATGTTTTAAAGCTGAAAAATTATTGATAGAGTGGACGGAACGCCTAGATAAACTACAGACAGAAATTACTGAGTTAGAAGCTAATTTTCAAGAATTAGCAAAAAAATAGCGACTATTCAGCTGTAATCCAGCAGTCTTTCGTCTGAAATCTGCAAATTATTTTTCTCTCAAGAATAGATTATGAAGTTTGCTAAAAGCAAAATTATTTATTTCGCTTAAAAAAATTCATAACTTTTTAAAAGAATTTCGTGCCAGCGGCCTTCCTTTGTGATATAATCTAGCATAGATGTTTTCGCCCTAAAAAACTTTTTTTCAGGATGAAGATTGCTTGTTCTTATGGAATTTTTGTAGTAAAATGATTATTTGCTTACTACTATTCATTTATCAATAAATAGTAAGCTTTTTCCTAAGAGTGAAGAGAAAATATAATAAATAATTGAAAATTAAAATTGACGAACATAGACGAACATAGATGTGAACGAAAGATGGAGGAAACCAGTAATGCCTAAAACCAATGTCATCATTATTATAGTCGCTGCAGCAACCGTAATTGTTGCACTAACATATTTGATTATGTATGTTATGAGAAATAACAGCAAAGGAAAATTGGCTGAGTTAGAAAAACGTAAGGAAGCCTTATTTGATTTACCTGTAATTGAAGAAGTCGATGATGTTAAAAGAATGCATATGGTTGGCCTAAGTCAAAATACCTTTCGTGAGTGGAGTGAGCGTTGGAACGAGGTTTTAAATACATCTTTCGCTGAATTAGAAAGCCAAATATTTGAAGTAGAAAACTTAAATGAAAAATTTCATTTTATGAGAGCCAGAAAAGCTGTTGCTGAAGCCGAAAAAATCATGGACGAAATGGAAACTGAAGTTGAAGAAATTCGTCGTGGCTTGCAAGAATTAAGAGAAGGGGAAGAACGGAACTCTTTAGAAGTTCAAAAAGCCCTGGATGTTTACGAAGAATTACGTAATCAATTAGCTGGTGATACATCAATTTATGGTCCCGCTTATTCTGAATTACAAAAACAAGTTAAAAATATTGAAGTTGAATTTACACAGTTTGTAACTTTAAATACTTCTGGGGACCCAATTGAAGCCCGTGAAGTTTTAGAGCAAGCAGAACAACATACTTATGAAATTTCTGATTTAATGAATCGCATTCCAGCTGTTCATGAAGAGCTTTATCAAATTTTCCCGAGTCAAATCAAAGAAATTGAAGAAGCGTATAAAC
Source organism: Enterococcus sp. PF1-24 (assembly GCF_029893325.1). Classification (GTDB taxonomy): domain Bacteria; phylum Bacillota; class Bacilli; order Lactobacillales; family Enterococcaceae; genus HY326. The sequence continues at coordinate 3,644 of NZ_JARXWL010000048.1, read as the reverse complement.
GCATGATGAGAGAAAAATATGTTTTCCCTGAAAAAGAATTTAAAGCTGATATTGATCGCGTGAAAAAACGCATCAAAAATTCAATGGGCGATTTAGAAAAAACAGAAGTTGATGTTGTTGAAGTTGCTAATCGTGACACAGCGAGTTCAATTGATAGCCTTTATGACATTTTAGAACGAGAAATGGAAGGCAAACGTTATGTGACTAAAAATCGCAAAACGGTTTTATCTTACATTGAACATACCACTAAAAATAATCAACAACTTTTAGTTGAGTTGGATCACACTTCTCAAAGCTATTCTTTAAACCACAATGAATTAGGTCGTACTCGTGGTTTCCAAACTGAAATTGATGAATTAATTCGTCGTAACAATCAAATGGAACCATTATTAAAAGAACATGATATTGCTTTTTCTGAAGTTCAAAAATTCTACAAAGATGTTTATCGCGTTTTAGAAGATATCGAAGCACAACAGTTAGAGATTGATACTAGCGTTCGTGAATTACGGCAAGGTGAAAAAGTTGCCCAAGAACAAGTGGAAGCTTTTGAATTTGAACTACGTAGCTTAAAACGTTTCGTTGAGAAACAACGCTTACCTGGTTTGTCAAAAGATTATTTGGAATTTTTCTATATGGCAACTGAGCGAGTAGAACTTTTAAGCAAGTCATTAAATAAAATTCGTATCAACATGGATGAAATCAACAAGTTAGTAAAACTTTGCCAAGAAGATATTGAAAGCTTAACGAAACAAACCCATGATTTAGTTGATGCGGCAGCTTTAACTGAACAAATGATGCAATATGCTAATCGCTATCGTCATTCTCATCAAGACGTTAATTACGCAATTGAAAATGCCTTGCATTTGTTTGGTACAGAATATCGCTATCAAGAAGCTTTGGATGAAATCGGCACAGCCCTTGAACGGGTGGAACCAGGTGCTTTCCAACGTTTAGAATCTTTCTACTTTAATAATCCTGATTTAGTTTAAAAAAAGAGCTTTTAGCTCTTTTTTTGTTGCCTAGTTGCACACGCTCGCTAACAAATAGGATTATTTTTGATTTTATAAGAGTGGAAATCTTGCTTACTATAAAGTGAAAGCTTATAATGGAAAAGAATTTTATCGCGAGATTGAGGAAGGATAAATGTCATGATTTATTTTGATAATAGTAGTACAACGCCGATTTATCCCCAAGCGTTAGATACTTATATAAAAACTAGTCAACGGGTTTTTGGAAATCCATCTAGTTTGCATGGTTTAGGTACGCAAGCCAATCGTTTATTACAACAAGCTCGCCAGCAAATTGCTGACATATTAGAAGTTGCCAGTGAGGAAATCTTTTTTACAAGTGGTGGCACGGAAGGCGATAACTGGATTATAAAAGGCACAGCCTTAGCAAAAAAAGATTACGGCAAACATCTGATTATTTCAAGTGTCGAGCATCCAGCGGTGGCAGAAGCTTGTCAACAACTAGCGGCGCTAGGTTTTGAAGTTAGTTTGGCGCCAGTTGACCAAAATGGTTTTGTGAAAGTGGAGCAACTAGCTAAGTTAATTCGTTCAGATACAATTTTAGTTTCGGTGATTGGCGTCAATAATGAAGTGGGAATGATTCAGCCGCTGGCAGAAATTAGTCAGCTGCTGGAAAAATATCCTAAAATTCATTTTCACGTGGATGCAGTGCAGGCAATTGGCAAAGTTCCTAAAGAACAGTGGTTAACGCCGCGAGTTGATTTTGCTACTTTTTCAGCGCATAAATTCCACGGCCCAAGAGGCGTGGGCTTTATTTATTGGAAAAAAGGCCGGAAATTAACATCTTTGTTAGCCGGTGGTGGCCAAGAAAATAATCAACGAAGCACTACTGAAAATTTACCAGGTATTGTGGCAACCGCTAAAGCCTTGCGCTTATATCAGGAAAAAATTCAAAGTCAGCCCCAACATACGCGAGCTTTGAAACAAGCCTTAATTGCGGCTTTAAATGAATATCCGAAAGTAGAGATTTTTAGCTTAGCAACCAGTGAAAAAACGGCCCCCCATATTTTGTGCTTTGCTTTAAAAGGCGTGCGAGGAGAAGTTTTAGTTCACGCTTTAGAGGAAAAACAAATTTATATTTCTACCACTAGCGCTTGTTCCAGCCGGAAGAAAATGGCAGGCAGCACTTTAAGCGCCATGAATGTTGCGAAAACTGTTGCTGAGTGTGCGGTGCGGGTGAGTTTAGATGAAAGCAACACGATGGCGGAAGTGGAACAATTTATGGTGATTTTTAACCAGCTTTATCAAAAATTTGAAAAAATAAATTAAGAGATTTTGAAAGGATTTTATTGTGAATTATTCAGAAATTATGGTTCGCTACGGTGAACTTTCAACTAAAGGGAAAAATCGCAAAAGTTTTATTATGCAACTAGCCCAAAATGTGCGGCAAGCTTTGATTGATTTTCCTGATTTAAAAATTCATGCTGATCGTGATCGGATGCATTTACTTTTAAATGGAGAAAACAGTCAAGAAATTATTCCTAAATTAACCAAAGTTTTTGGGATTCAAAGTTTTTCACCAAGTATTTATGTAGAAAAAGATTTAGAAGTGTTGAAGTCTGCTGTGCAAACGGTGATGCAAGAAATTTATACTGGCATGGAAAGCTTCAAAATTACCGCTAAACGCAGTGATCACGATTTTATTTTAGATAGTCAAGAATTGCAACAAACGTTGGGAAATGCTGTGATGGATATTTTTCCTGACATTAAGGTTCAAATGAAGCGACCAGATATTAATTTGCGGGTTGAAATTCGTCGCGATGGTGCTTATTTATCTTATGAAACGATTCGGGGCGCGGGCGGTTTACCGGTTGGAACAAGTGGAAAAGGTATGTTGATGCTTTCTGGTGGAATTGATTCACCAGTGGCGGGTTTTCTCGCTATGAAACGCGGGATGGAAGTTGAAGCGGTGCATTTTGCCAGCCCCCCTTACACCAGCCAACAAGCTTTGCAAAAAGCTAAAGAGTTAGCAGAAAAACTAACTTGCTACGGTCGCAATATTCAATTTATCGAAATACCTTTCACGGAAATTCAAGAAGAAATTAAACAGAAAAGCCCTCAAGGCTACTGGATGACGATTACACGGCGGATGATGTTGCGTTTAACCGATGCCATTCGGGAAATGCGTAAAGGCATGGTAATTGTTAATGGTGAATCTTTAGGGCAAGTGGCTTCACAAACCATTCATAGCATGGTGGTGATTAATGAAGTAACCACTACGCCAATTATTCGGCCGGTGATTACTATGGATAAAAATGAAATCATTGAAATCGCGCAAGAAATTGATACTTTTGATTTAGCGATTCAACCTTTTGAAGATTGCTGTACTATTTTTGCACCACCAAATCCTAAAACTCGGCCACAACTTGAAAAGGTTGAAAAATATGAAGAACGTTTAGATATTGAAGGCATGATGGAACGAGCTTTAGCTGGCTTAATCATTGAAGAAATTAGCAATGGAAAAGTTACTGAAAATACTGAATTTGATGATTTATTATAAATAAGGAAAGATAAGCAACGGGGGAATGCAACTACTTTTTGACACAATTTAAAAAGAGCATCTCATTTTAGTCATCTTTTTCCGGTAATCTACTGGTGAAAGGTGACCTAATTTCG
>NZ_JARXWL010000047.1 GCF_029893325.1 Enterococcus sp. PF1-24 | reverse complement strand
ACTTCTTTTTTATTTTACTAGAAAAAACGCATGAAATGAACGATTTTTCGTTATTTCATGCGTTTTTTGTTAGAGACTTTTGTCACAGCCCCTTAAATTTATCTTAATGGGTAAGAATAAGGGTTGCCACTAGCGTCAGATTCACCATAATAATCAAGAATCATGGCAAATGGATCAAGCTCTACATCAATTTCAAAAACTAACGTACTTTGCGCTTGCGCACCAGCTGCTAATTCAATATCTTCGAAATAATCATCTGAGCCACCTTCAACAAAATGTGGTGTAACCATCATTGAACTGTCGGCGTTTCGTAATAAGAAGTAACCATTAGAAAAGACCAGTGGTTCAGTGCTGGCGTTGGTGACTTTCACTTGAACTAAAGCCAATTTATTGTTCATTTTGGCGTCATGGCGATTATCGCCTTCTCCGTATTCAAGCGCTTCAGTGACTTGAATAATTTCAATAACCGCTTTTGGCGAAACGCTAGCCGGTGCTTCCGATGAAGTACTTGGACTTGGGCTGCTAGGCGTTGTACTGTTGCCACCAGCGTTATTATTGTTGGCTGGTTTACTACTACCACTAGCGCTTGGCGTACTGCTACTGCTGTCATTCGTAGTTGTTTCGCCGGTTTCAGAAGTTTCAGTACTTTTATCTGAGGTTTTCGGGCGACTTTTACTAGTGTAAGTACTGTTGCTAGAGTCGTAGGTAGTATTTTGGGTAGTATCAATTTTTAGTGGTGGACGATCTAAGATTTGCTGTTTTTCTTCCGCTTGAACGGTTGTGAAAATTTGCAAACTTGCTAAAAGTAGCGTCACAACTAAACCTAAATAAAGCAAAGGCTGTTTGAAAAGTGATTTTTGCTTGGTGGTTGTACTGTAAGTTTGTTTTTGCAACAAGAAGAAAATCGCTATCGCAAAAGCAATTAAACCTAAAAAGGCACCGTATTTAGGATAGATTAACATCGCTAAAATCCCGAAGATTCCGCCAATGTGGCCGTAAATCACCGTTTTTTTGCTCCAAGCTTGATAAAATGCCACTACATTGACGATTAAACTTTCAATGAAAAAGATGATGCAAAACATTTTAGCCGCTAAAGGTAAATTAAAATCTTTAATAAAAAATTCGGCGATAAAAAGTCCGCTAATGATAAAACCGACGATATTAAAGCCGGCTGCAATTAAATTCCATTGTAAAAAGCCGTGGATTTTCTGCGGTTTTTTCTTAGTTTTCTTTTTTTTATTGGTTGTAATAGGTTGTTCTTCCATAATGACCTCTATTTCTAATTTATAAAAAATTAAGTAAAAAAAGTTGCTCTTAGTATATAGTATCAAAAAAGTAGGAAAAGGTGTAGTTAGAGAAGTGATTTTTCTTGGGAATTTTCAAAATTCTGCGAAAACTGAAAAATTCCTTGTGAAATCGAGTATAAATAGCAGAAAAATAGTTTGAAAATTCCTGCTATTGTGCTATTCTTTCTACAACTAAATTTTTTGTTCTTGGTAGCAAGTAGAAAGTAAGTGATGATATGAAAATTAAAGATTTTTATCAACAAAAGAAGCCAGTCGTTTCTTTCGAACTATTTCCTCCGAAAAAAGAATCGGGGATTGAAACGATTTATCAAACTTTAGCTGAGTTGAAAGATATTCAACCAGATTTTATTAGTGTAACTTATGGCGCTGGTGGTTCACGCCAAGATAATCGCACTTTGGAGATTGCCTCATTAGTGAAAAATCAATATGGCATTGAGCCTTTGCACCATTTGACTTGTGTGGTGAACTCAGAAGAAGAGATTCAACAGTTGTTAACTGATATTCGTAAGGAAAATATCGAAAATGTTTTAGCGCTGCGGGGGGATATGCCGGCGGGACAAGAAGACTGTCAGAGCGATTTTACTTATGCTAAGGAATTAATTACGACAGTCAAAGAGCTGACGGATTTTTCTGTAGGGGCGGCTTGTTATCCAGAAGGGCATATTGACCAATTGGCTAGTAGCGAAAACATTCAACATTTACAAGAAAAAGTTGATGCGGGGGCAGATTTCTTCATTTCTCAGTTGTTTTTTGACAACGATTCTTTTTATCGCTTAGTTGATTCAGCTCAAAAAGCCCAAATCTTCACACCAATTTCAGCCGGCGTGATGCCGATTTTAAGTCGTGCCCAAGTAGAAAAAATGATTTTTATGTGTGGTACGTCTTTACCGTCAAAATTAATTAAATTGATTCATAAATATGAACATTCTTTAGTGGATTTACGCAAAGCCGGTTTGGAATATGCTTTAGAGCAAATTGATGATTTGGTGGCTCACGGTGTGGCGGGTGTCCACGTTTACGCCATGAATCGTCCGACGGTTGCTAAATCAGCGATTCAACAGCTTAGAGGTGGCGTTGATGTTTGAAAGTAGTCCGCTACCTTTAAATAAGCGGGAAATTTTGCGCTATTTAGGCTATAAACGCAAGCAAGAATTAACGCCGGCGATGGAGCAGACGATTGAAGAATTAATGCTGGAAGTGCAAACGGTGGCGCAGCCCCGCTATAGTTTTCAAATTTTTGATTGCCAACCCTTGCCAGAAGTACCAGCAATTCAGGTGGTGGGTACTGATTTAATTTTAAAAGGGAAATCCATTTATAATCATTTGAAAAGTGCGGAGCAAGTGGTTTTGTTAGCTGCGACTTTAGGAATTGAAGTGGAGCGACGAATTCGCCAGTATGAATTAACGGAGCTCAGTAAAAGCTTGATTTTAGATGCTTGCTGTACGGAATATATTGAAAAAATTTGTGATTTTGCGGAATGTGAAATTGCCAATGAAATGCCGGAGGCTTTTATGAATCGCCGGTTTAGCCCAGGCTATGGCGATTTACCTTTGGCAACCCAACCGGATTTTTTTGCGGTGCTGGAGGCGGACAAAAAATTAGGAATTCATTTATCTTCAAGTTTGTTAATGATTCCGCGAAAATCAATAACAGCGATTATTGGTTTATTTGCCGATGAAGCTGTTGCCCGACCAAGAAGAAAAGGAAATACTTGCAAGGATTGTTCAATGCAAACAACTTGTAATTATAGAAGGTGAAAATTTGACGACAATTATTGAAGCGATTGAAAATAAAGTTTTACTATTTGATGGCGCAATGGGCACCATGATGCAAAAACATGGTTTACCAGTGGGAATGGAGCCTGAGTATTTTAATTTATCTCATCCGGAAACTGTGAAAGAAATCCATCAAGCTTATGTGTCAGCGGGTGCCGATGTGATTACCACCAATACTTTTCAAGCAAATCGCTTGAAGTTAGCAGCTGAGCAACTGCCAGAAATTATTAGTGCTGCCGTAAAATTAGCTCAAGCCGCTAATCCCCGCTATGTAGCCTATGATATGGGACCCACTGGTCAATTAATGGCGCCAATGGGAACGTTGAGTTTTGATGAAGCTTATGATGTCTTTAAAGAACAAGCGCTGTTAGCGGAAGCGGCTGGTGCTGATGTGGTTATTTTAGAAACAATGTCTGATTTATTAGAAACAAAAGCCGCTATTTTAGCGATAAAAGAAAATACGAATTTACCGATTTTTTGTACTATGACTTTTCAAGCGGACGGGCGGACGTTTGTGGGTACCGACCCAATCACGGCAGTTTTAACTTTGCAATCTTTAGGGATTGCGGCGGTGGGATTGAATTGTTCCTTAGGCCCGCAAGAACTATTGCCGTTAGTTGAAAAAATGCTACAATACGCCAAAATTACCGTAATGGTGCAAGCCAATGCTGGTTTACCTGAAATGAAAAATGGTCAAACGGTTTATCGTATTTCTGAAAGCGACTATGGAACGGCTGTTAAAGAAATGTTGACTAAAGGCGTGCGAATTGTCGGTGGCTGTTGTGGCACGACACCCGCTTTTATTAAAGAATTACGAGGAATCATTGATGCAACGCCATTTATGTTAGCGAAACCAGAAATCGTTACGGCGGTAACTTCAGGCAATCAAAGCGTGATTTTAAATCAAGGGCTACATTTAATTGGCGAACGGATTAATCCTACCGGCAAAAAACGTTTGAAAGAAGCGCTACGCAGTAATGATATCAGCTACCTTTTAAAAGAAGCTTTAAAACAAGTGGAAGCGGGCGCTGATATTTTGGATGTCAATGTTGGCTTACCGGAAATTGATGAAGCTGAAATGATGCAAAGAGCGGTCACGGAAATTCAAGGAATCGTAACCACGCCGTTGCAAATCGACAGTTCAAGCGTGGCGGCTATTGAAACGGGTGCCCGTTATTATAATGGGAAACCTTTAATTAATTCGGTAAATGGCAAAGCCAGCAGCATGGCAGAAATTTTTCCGATTGTTAAAAAATACGGGGGCGTTGTTTTAGGGTTAGCGTTAGATGAAAACGGCATTCCAGAAACTGCGGCTGAACGTTTAGCAATTGCTAAAAAAATCGTTGATACAGCAGCAACTTACGGTATCCCGAAAGAAGATGTGATGATTGACCCGTTAGTTTTAACCGCTTCGGCGCAACAAGCTCAAGTGGCAGTGACGTTAGAGACCTTACGCTTATTACGTAGCGAATTAGGTGTTATGACAGTAGCGGGTTTAAGTAATGTTTCTTTTGGTTTACCTAATCGCGAATTATTAAATGGTACTTTTTTAGCGGCGGCCGTTGGGGCGGGCTTAAATGCACCGATTGTTAATCCTTTATCAGAATTTTTAATGAATATTGTGCGGGGCTTAAAAGTGATTAACAATCAAGATAAAGATGCCACCGCCTACATTGCCAACAGCCAAACAATGACGGTGGCTGCCAACGAAAAGGCGGCACCAGTCACTAATAAAGCACCCGAAACTTTGAAAGAATTAATTTTACAAGGGCAAAAAGATTTAACGGCAGCAGCGGCAACGGAATTGTTAAAAACGCAAGCGCCCTTAGAAATTGTTAACCAACATTTCATTCCAGCTTTAGATGAAGTAGGGCGCAAATTTGAAACCGGCGAGCTTTTTCTACCGCAACTGATTCAATCAGCGGAAGCCGTGCAACGGGCTCAAGAAGTGTTGAAAAAATATTTTGATGCTCAGGGGCAAGTCAACGAATCACAAGGGAAAATTTTATTGGCAACTGTTGAAGGGGATATTCATGATATCGGCAAAAATATTGTCAAAATGGTGCTGGAAAATTATGGGTTTGAAGTAATTGATTTAGGGAAAGATGTGCCAGTTGAAAAAGTCGTGGAAACCGTTCGCCAAGAAAAAATTGCTTTGGTGGGGTTAAGTGCCTTAATGACTACGACTGTTCAAAATATGAAACGCACCATTGAAGCAGTGAAAGCAGCAGGCTTACCAGCTAAATTTATGGTAGGTGGTGCCGTTTTAAATGAAGAATATCGTGAATTTGTTGGGGCGGATTATTATGCCAAAGATGCTTTAGAGAGCGTAACAATTGCGCAAAACTTTTTTAAGAGTTAGTTGCAAAAATTTGCTTAGTTGCAGAATAACTTTTTCCACTTTTCTTAAAGAAAATCAGTAAACAATAAGACTAGAGTTTTAGCTGCGGTTAAAACTCTTTTTTTGAAAAAAACTATTTAAATTTTGCTTTAATGGTCGTATTATGAATATATATGTGTATAATTGAGTAGTTTGTGATAAATAAGGGGGGAAGTATAAATTCTAAATACCAATAATCAATGAAGTAATTTAGTAAGAAATTTGTTTAAGGGGATAATAGGATGTTAAAAAAAGACTGGGAGATTAGAGAGATTGCTGAAGCGGCAGCAGTGGGCATTATGGTATTGTTTGCCCTGTTGAGTTTGCTGCTATCAAGAAGTAGTGTTAAAGAACGCGTTTATCAGTTAGATGATGGCGCCATCCAATATGAAGGTCAAATGGCAAATAATAAATTCAATGGTCAGGGGACCGTAACTTTTGCCAATGGCGATGTATATACCGGAGCTTTTGTTGATGGCCGGTTTGAAGGGGAAGGCAAGTTTTCTTCAGCAGCTGGCTGGTCGTATGAAGGTGACTTTAAAAAAGGGGAAGCCGATGGTCAAGGGGTGCTGATTTCAGAAACAGCGGCCATTTATCGCGGTAACTTTACGAAGGGGGTATATCAAGGGAAATGAAAATTAAGTGGTTTAGTTTTGTTCGGATTACCGGGTTGGTATTAGTTTTAATTTATCATTTCTTTAAAAATGTTTTTCCTGGTGGCTTTATCGGGGTGGATGTTTTCTTCACTTTTTCAGGCTTTTTGATTACCGCCTTAATGATTGATGAATTTTCCAAAAAACAAAGCTTTGATTTAGTAGGCTTTTATCGGCGGCGCTTATATCGGATTGTGCCACCGCTAGTTTTATCAATATTAGTCGTGATGCCTTTTACTTTTTTGATTGGCAAAGATTTTATTACGATGTTAGGTAAGCAAATCATTGCGGCATTAGGTTTTGTCACTAATTTATTTGAAATTGCTTTAGGTGGTAGCTATGAAAATAAATTCATTCCCCATCTGTTTGTTCACACTTGGTCGTTAGCTGTAGAAGTGCATTTTTACATTATTTGGGCGTTGGTAGCATTTGCTATTGCCTTTTTAGCGAAACGCCAAGCACCTGACAAACCACAAAATCAAGCAATTATTTTTAGAACGGGGCTTTGTGCCGCGGCAGCCGTTTTTGGATTAATTGGCTTTTTATCAATGTTTATTCGAGCTCTGGGCATGAAAGAATATTCAGGGATTTATTTTTCAAGTATTGCTCATAGCTTCCCGTTTTTCATCGGAGCGATTGCGGCTACTTTTAGTGGTGTTAAAAATATTCCTAAAAAATTCTCTAAAGTTGTCAAATCATGGAGCATGACGAAAGCTTTAGCAGTTTTAGGTGGCGGCTTTGTGCTTTTGTTTATTTTAAGCATTCTGCTGAAATTTGATAGTAAATTTACTTATTTATTTGGCCTATTAATCGCAAGTTTAATTGCGGTGGCGATGATTTTGGCGGCGCGAATTTTACATGAAAAGACGCCAGATTTTGACGAGCCTAAAGCCGTTAGCTTTTTGGCGGATACCAGTTATGGGGTTTATTTATTCCACTGGCCACTCTACATTATTTTTACTCATCGTTTCGGGAACGTATTTGGAGTTATTTTAACTTTGCTTTTCTCTTACGGTTTAGCCGTGTTTTCTTATTACATTTTAGAACCGCTGATTGCTGGGAAAAAAGTTACGGTTTTCGCTAATGAAATCAGTTGGGAAATAATTAAATTGCCATCATTAATAACAGTCGGTGTGCTCTGCTTAATGATGGGGATTCAAATGATTAGAGCGCCGAAAATTTCTAGCTTAGAAAAAGATTTATGGACCGCTAGCTTGTATCAAGATGCCGATAATCTGCAATTAACCCGTAGCATGGTGGATAATTTAGGAACAACCGAATTTAATATTCCAAAAGGTGTTTCCGTGATTGGCGATAGTGTAACGTTGGGGACGCGGGCTTATTTAAGCGAACACCTTCCTGATAGCTGGGTGGATGCAGAAGGCAATCGTACTTTAGATATTGCTTGCGAAGTTATGGCGGAACAACAAGAAAAAGGCACGCTGAGAGAAAATGTCGTAATTTGTGTAGGAACCAATTGCTTAGATGGTTACGAAGAGCATGTGCAAGCGATTATCGAAACCTTAGGCGTGGGGCATCGTTTGATTTTTATGACCCCTTATGACGGTTCGGCCGATGCAACTTATAACTCAACAAAATTAGTAGCTTTTGAGCGAGAGTTACCAAAGCAATATAAATTTGTAACGATTGCTGATTGGAATCAATTGGCGCCAGCCCATCCAGAAATATTTGAAGGTACAGATGGCACCCATTTTGGTGGCGTAGCCGCTGGCGATGAATTATATGCCCAATGTATTGCTGATGCTTTAGTAGAAGCAGAAAAGACACCTGTCAAAAATAGTAATTAATAATTATATAATCAATAAAAAGGTTACCTTTAATTAAAGGCAACCTTTTTTGTTAAGTTAGCTTTTGCAAGGTTCGTTTAAAACGATAATTAAGAAAAATGCTTCGCAAATATAAATCAATCCCGATTGATAACCAAACGCCGGCAATTCCCATTTGCCAATGGCGAGCTAATAACAGTACGCCTAACATGCGGATAATCCAAACGCCGAATGCCGTGCTGTATAAAGGTGATTTGGTATCACCCGCTCCTTGTAAAGCACCAGTCATAATAAGACTAAAGGCTAGCGCTGGTTGGATAAAAGCATCAATTTTTAAAGCGATAGTAATTTCTTTAATTGCCACTGCATCCTTTGTAAAGAAGGTAGCAAAAAATTCTCCTCCGAAAAAAAGAATAATGCCGAAAAAAGCTAAAATGACAACTCCGTAACGAGTCGCTTTCTTGGCGTAAAGGCGGGCTTTTTCTATATCTTTTTCACCGACGGCATAACCAATTAAAGTTGTGGCGGCAGTCGCTAAGCCGTAAGCGGGCATATAAGCAAAACTTTCAATGTTACCTGCTATCGAATGAGCGGCAAAAGTTTTCGCGCCAATTGCAACGATTAAACTAAAATAAACCACTTGCCCCATCCGCATCACCAAACGCTCTAAAGTTGCTGGGATAGCTAATTGAATTAAGGCATGATAACTGCTTTTTTTGAAAAAAGTCGCTTTTTCGATAGCGATTTCTGATTGTTGTAATTTATAAAAAAGTAAAAGCATTCCTAAAACTCTTGAGAGAACCGTACCGATAGCGGTGCCGACAACCCCCATTTGTAAATGAAAAATTAAAAAATAATCAGTCGCGATATTCACCAGATTGACGATAACGCTGATTTTCATAGGCGATTTGGTATCGCCAGTCGCCCGTAATAAACTACCTAAAACCGTCATTAAAGCAATCGCGCCAGAAGCACCGCCGACAATCATTAAAAATTCAGAAGCAGCTGGCAATGACTCTTGATCCGCGCCCATTAAACGCAAAATTGTTGGTGCGAAAAACAAACTAATCAGACTAAAAAATAAACTCACCACTAAACTTAAAATTAAAGCTTGTTGGGTATAAGTTTTGGCTTTAGCGATTTCTTTAGCCCCTAACATTTGTGCGATCAAGGCGGAGGCACCTACTCCTAAAGCGATAAAAACCGCTAAATAGACACTTAAAATAGTGTTGGCAATACCTACTGCGGTAACGGCTAACAGACCGATTTTGGCAATCATTAAAGTATCAATAAAGCCGACGAGAGTTTGTAAAACATTTTCAACAGTCGCCGGAATCGCAAGTTGCAAAATTTGATTTTCTTTTATCCGTGATAGCAATGAGCATCACTCCTTGTTGGGAATTGAGGTGTTTTTTGAATATACCCCTATACCCCATATTATAAAACTATCTGAAAAAAAGACAAATGTTTTTTGTGAGTTTTGAAAATTTTCTATAGAAAGCTATCTCTTTAACGAATTTTAGTAGATAATAGAGGAAATATGAAATAGATATTCGGAGGGAATTATGAAAAAAGTTTTATTTGTTTGTTTAGGAAATATTTGTCGTTCACCAATGGCTGAGGCGGTTTTTCGGCAGTTGTTGCAAGAGCAGCAGTTGGAAAATGAAATTCAAGTAGATTCAGCGGCAACGAGTCGTTGGGAAGTGGGAAGCGCGCCTCATCATGGCACGCAACAAGAGTTGCAAAAATACGGCATTGATTGCAGCGATTTACGAGCGCGGCTAATTACCACCGTCGATTTTCAAGCGGCTGACTGGATTATCGGAATGGATCAGCAAAATGTGGCTGACTTAAAAGAACTTGCGACTAATGAACAGGCAGAGAAAATTCAGCTGTTTTTAGATGCTGTACCAGGTTTAGAAAGTCAGGTTGTGCCGGACCCTTATTATACGGGAGATTTTGACGAAACTTATCGTTTAGTTAAGCTTGGGGCGGAAAAATGGCTGGAGATTGTTAAGAAAGCCTAAGTAAATCTGAATTTACTGTGATTTTTCTGTGTATTCCTTGAAAAAATCTACTTTTTTAGGTAGAATGAGTATCAATCGGAAGTCTTTGCCTTAGCAAATAATTAACGATGAAAATAGGGTTTTATGTAGGTAATGTATAGACAAAATGGGAGGCTGATTCATTTGGATAAAAAAAATAATTTGGCGATTGAAAAATTGACTTCATTTTTATCGAAAACAAAATTTGGTTCTCTTTTTGATGATACTGCCGACCAGGTTGCACTGGAAAAAATGCAAGCTGAAATTTTAAAACAACTTCAATTGGCAGCTGCTCAAAAAGGGATTGTTGTGCTGAAGTTACAAGAAGACGAATTCGTTCAAAATTATGAAACAGTTTCTGGCTGGATTGCCAGCAAAACAGTCAGTGGCGATCATGTGATGATAAAAACATCGGGTGATCAGCAGCAAATTCGCATGGTACCGATTGCTCAAATTAAGAAGATTAGTTTGCTGACACCAAATGGGGAACGTCATAAAATTTCAAAATAAGTTAAAATATTCAGCTGAGAGTAAAGCTCTCAGCTTTTTTTATTGACTTTAGTCAGTTGAGTGAGTGAAACGAGCGAAACAGAAAACCACCTGCTATGCGGGTGGAAAACAAAAGGTTATACCAAAAAGTCCCT
>NZ_JARXWL010000046.1 GCF_029893325.1 Enterococcus sp. PF1-24 | reverse complement strand
TGTCATGCTAAAAAGCACCTCCTGTTAAATTCATTTTACTTGAATTCAACAAGAAGTGCTTTTTTATTATGTCCCACTATTCTGGGTCAGTTCCTAATCAGTGTAGAGACTTTTTTAATTTAAATTACCTTAAAATCCCGAATAGACTTTGAACAATTAAGCTGACTACTGTAATTGAAAGCCAACAAGTAAAACCTAACAAAATAGGCTTACCGCCTTTTTTAATCAGCTCAATCACATCAGTATTCAAACCTATTGCTGCCATCGCCATCACAATGAAAAACTTACTTAACTGCTTTAAAAAGCTAAAAACTGTGTTGGCATAAAGTAAAACTTGATTATTAGCAAATAAACTAATAATGGTGGTTATGATTGAAGCCAAGACGAAATATAAAATAAAAGTCGGTACTAAATTTTTTAACTTAATTGCTTTTTTCTCTACTTGATTCTTTTTGGCTCTGCTTAATGATAATACTAAAGTAATTGGGATAATCGCTAAAGTCCTGGTTAGTTTAACAATCGTAGCATACTCCAAAACTTGACTGCCTGTATGATGCATCGCATCCCAAGTAGCCGCCGCCGCCGTTACTGAAGAAGTATCATTAATCGCCGTCCCCGCAAATAAACCAAAACCTTGATTAGATAATCCTAAAAAAGAGCCTAGTGTCGGAAAAATCACCGCCGCAATCACGTTAAATAAAAAAATCACAGAAATTGATTGAGCAATTTCTTTATCATTGGCATCAATCACAGGAGCTGTTGCAGCTATAGCCGAACCACCACAAATTGAAGAGCCAACTCCAATTAAAATTGCAATTTTTTCCGGAATAGCGACTAACTTATAAAATAAATAAGCGACGATTAGCGAAATAGCAATCGTTGAGAGAATCACCGGTAAAGAAGTTAGGCCAACTTTACCAATCGTCATTAAATTTAAACCAAAGCCTAATAAAATCACGGCATATTGTAAAACTTTTTTCGAAGTAAAGGTTATCCCTGCTTGAAGATTTGTTTTATCTTTTATAAAAATTGTAAATACCATACCAGTGATAATCGCAATCACTGAAGCGCCAACGATTTCTAAGGCCGGCACTAATTTAACTAATTCCCATGCCCCTAAAGCAATTATCAAACATAACACTACTCCACTGGCATAATTTTTTATTCCAATACTCTTCATTTTAAAACTCCTTATTTTTAAATTCATTCCTTTTCATTATAGACCTAATTTTTAGATTGTAAAATAATTTGAATGAAATATCACTGATTTCAAATAAAAAACTTGACTAATGCATAAGTGCACATATATAATCTCGTTAGGTGATTAAAATGGAAACTAATAAACAAGAATATATGTCCACTTGCAGAACATATGTTGAAAAACACATTGATTTCGATTTCTATAAGACTTTATTCGATCCTGTTCGCATGGAAATTTTGATTTATCTTTTAGCTTATGGACCTAAAAATATCAAAGACATCTCAGAAAATTTCCCGCAAGATCGCTCAGTTATCTCTCGTCATCTTGATTTGATGCATCGTTTCGGTATGGTGGAGAAAAATAAAGAAAATCGCAATATTTACTATGATGCCAGCCGAACAGCTGTCATGGAAAAATTTGAAGATACCACTAGTAGCATTAAATCACTGATGGATAACGCTCCAGCTAAATAATAAAAAGACGTTCACGTCTTTTTATTTAGCTTTTATACATGCATAAGTGCACACAAATAATTTCAACAAACAACAGAAAGGAAGATACATTTTGAGTAAAAATATTATTTTCGTTTTTTCAGGAACCGGCAACAGTTTATGGGTAGCTAAAGAAATTGCCAAGGAATTGGAGAATTGTGAAATTGTCAGCATGGGGCTTGATTGGCAAGGACCTTTACCAGCCGGCTATGATTCTATCGGTTTTGTCTACCCTACCTATGCCAGCGGCGTTCCTAAACGAATAAAAGACTTCATCGCCAAGCTTGATTTACAAAATAATAAAGAAGCTTATTACTTTGCGATTGCTACTTGCGGCAGAGTTTCAAAAGCGCAAAATGTCATTACCCAAATCCGCCGGTATTTAAAACAAAAAGGCATTCATTTACATTACGGAGAACGCCTAGATATGTTTTCAAACTATGTTGTTGGTTATGAAATGCGGGAAACCGTCCTTGAAGAAGCCCAACAATCTGCGATAGATATTAAACCAATGATTGAGGCCATTAAAAATTAGGCTACTAACAAAGGCACTTCCCTAACTCCACGTCACCTGCAATCAATGGGTTTTATGTGCATAGTTGGCAAAATGGATAAAAATTTTAATATCTCTGAAGCTTGCACCAAGTGTGGCATTTGCCAAAAAGTCTGCCCGGTTAATAATATTGACGTAGATGAAGAGCGAAATCCGGTCTTTAAACATCACTGCGAACAATGCCTTGCTTGTATTCAAAATTGCCCTGCTAGAGCGATTAATTATAAAGACCAAACGCAAGAACGCGGTCGCTATATGCATCCAGAAATGAATTGGAAAGATTTAGCAAAATTAAATAAATCTACCGCCAAAACAATCGCTAATTTACAATAGATTTTCTGAAAAAGTTAAGTATTGGAAACAGCAGTAACCAAAAATAACTTGTGGCGTGAAGGAGATAAACTTTACTATCCTAAAGGCGTCAGCAATCCTGATTATTGTGTTTTAAAATTCCTCCTTAAAAGTTAGTTACTACAGCAATTTCAAATCTCAAGATTTCACTATTTAATATTTTAGAGATGCCAGCCAGCTTTTAGCTGGCTTTTTTTGTAATTACCCCAAAAATATCGCATCGCGATATTTTTTCAACTTACAGTCAACTACAAACCGATTGTCTTTTGCCACAATCCTTTCTATACTTAAGCTACACCACTGTTGCTTAAGCAAAATTTAAGTGGAATAAACTTTAAGGAGACTGCTATGAATAATGCCATTGCCAAGCGAATCGCTGCTTTTCGTAAAAATAATAGCAAAACCCAACAACAATTAGCTGACTTTTTAGGAGTAACCAAAGCTTCAGTATCTAAATGGGAAACCGGTCAAACTTACCCAGATATCAGTTTACTACCACTATTGGCAGCTTATTTTGATACAACCATTGATTATTTACTTGGTTACGATGCACATTTAACGCTACAAGATATTCAACGCCTATATGCTTCCATTCAAAAAGAGATAATCGCTTCTCCCAGCGATGGCTTGAATCACCTGCGTAAATTAGTAAAACATTACTGGTCTTGTGATACGCTTGTTTTTTCTATGGCTTCACTGATGATGAATCAATTAACTTTATTAACCCAAGACGATCCACAACAGCAGCCACTTCTACTGCAAGAAATTAGCGATTTACTAAATCATGTTTATGATAACACGGCTGATAGTGAGCTAAAGCAACAAATAAAAATAATGCTAAGTACCCTCCTTTTAAATCAAGGAAAAGCTGCTGAAGTCTTAGAGCTTGTGGGTAAGACAGTACCGCCATTGGTTCCACCAGAAAGTATTATTGCGATTGCTTATCATTTATTAGGTGATGCTGAGCAAGCAGATGCAACCTTTCAAGCTGCACTCTATCAATATTTAACGGTTATCCTTAGTTTATTTTCAAATTATTTAATCGCTTTGGATAACGATTATTCACAATTTCAGGAAACTGTCGACAAAGCTGATGGTTTTGTAGCATTATTTGAAATTGCTGAGTTCCATCCAGTTATCGTGCTGAATCTTTATTTAGCAGAAGCAGTTGGTTATGCTACCTATCAGCAAAATACTTTAGCAATTACGATGCTCGAAAAATTTGCTAACCTTTTTGTTAAAACTACCTTTCCTTTAAAACTAAAAGGAAATCATTATTTTGACAAAGTAGATCCTTGGATTGAGCAATTAATGTTAGGTGGTCAAATGCCTCGTGATACCACATTAATGCAAGCAGATTTGCAACAAGCAGTAAAAAATCATCCGGCTTTTGAAGGCTTAAAAGCCGAAGCTGCTTATCAAAAAATCATAAAACTTATAGAAAGTCATGGTGAATAAAATGAATATCAATGAATTTTTACCAATCTTAATTCCCCTAATTATTTTACAATTTGGTTTAGGCATTTATGCTGTCATCGACATTTTACGGCAAAAATCTTATAAAATCGGCAATCGAGTGATTTGGATTCCCGTTGTGCTCTTATTATCAATTATCGGTCCAGTCCTTTATTTCGTCTTTGGGAAGGAAAAAGATTGATGAAGGCTCTTGAAGTAATTCAAATTGACAAAGCTTTTGGTAGTAAACAAATTTTGAATAAGGTTAGTTTTTCTGTTGAAAAAGGTAGTATTTTCGGATTTGTTGGGGAAAATGGTGCGGGTAAAACAACTACTATGAAATTAATTTTAGGCCTACTGCAATTAGATAGTGGTGAAATTAAGGTAAACGGGCAAACCGTCAAATATGGTAATTCTCTGACTAATCGAAAAATTGGTTATTTATCTGATGTGCCAGAATTTTATGGTTATATGACCGCTACTCAATATTTACGCCTTTGTGGAGAGCTTACTGCTATAAAAAAAGCGCTACTTCCTGAAAAAATTCAGCATGTTTTAACTTTAGTAGGTTTAACTAACCAATCCAAAAAAATTAGTGGCTATTCTCGCGGCATGAAACAGCGTCTAGGTTTGGCACAAGCTTTATTGAATGAGCCAGAAATTTTAATTTGTGATGAACCTACTTCGGCGCTGGACCCTTTAGGCAGAAAAGCGATTTTGGATATCCTGAATTCCTTGCGGGGCAAAACAACCGTCTTATTTTCCAGCCATATTCTTTCAGATATTGAACAAGTTTGTGACCATGTGGCCATTCTCCATAAAGGAAAAATTCAGCTACAAGGTGAAGTCAATCAGTTAAAAGCTGCCCACAGCAGTTTTAAATATGCCATTCGTTTCACCGATACAGCAAGTTTAATCAAATTCACTAATGCTATGAAAACAGAAACTTTAATAACGGAAGAAGTTGAAAATCAATTGATTTTTTCAGGGAAAAGCTTAAATGAAATGAGCCAATTACTATTGACTAAACTCCTGCAAGAAAATATTTCACCAAAAGAAATCTTTCAAATCGAACCTTCTTTAGAAGAACTCTTTATGGGGGTGGTTAAATGAAACAGCTAATCATTTTTATGAAAAAAGAAATCTTTGAAGCTTTTAAAACAAAAAAATTATTGATTATCGCAGTTAGCTTTTTAGCTTTAGGAATTATGAATCCTTTAATCGCTAAACTGACGCCTGAAATCATGAAGTCAACTTTACCAAAAGGCATTTCCCTTGAAATACCTGCGCCAACTTCACTTGACTCATGGTCGCAATTTTTTAAAAATATTAATCAATTAGGTTTAATCGTCTTGCTGATTTTATTTTGCGAAATCCTTGCCAGAGAAATTGAAACCGGCAGTTTAATCAACCTTTTAACAAAAGGGCTATCAAGAACTGTCATTGTTCTTTGTAAGCAATTCTTTCTTTGGGGCGTCTGGACAGTTGCTTTATTCCTTTCTTTTATCGTCACTTATTTCTATACTAAATTTTATTTTCCTGATGATTTAAGTCCAGCAATTTTCCCTGCGATTTTTAGTTTATGGCTATTTGGTTTACTGATGTTTGCAGTATTATTATTAGGCTCAGCTCTTGCTAAAAGTGGTTTTCAAGGCTTATTTCTAGTGTTACTTTTTTATGGTGGCGGAATTTTTTCAACCATGTTTACAAAAATTGATTATTATAATCCCTTTGCTTTATCAACTAAAAATATGCTCTTTTTACAAGAAAGAGCTGATTTAGGAGATTTTTTACCAGCAATCGCTTTAACCACTCTTTTAACTTTAGTGATACTTTGGTTATCAATAAAAATTTTTAGCAAAAAAAGATTATAAACAGAAAAAAGCAGACAATCAATTAAGCTTGTCTGCTTTTTCCATATTAAAACCCTTAAATAAATAACTTCCTAACACAACATTAAAACCAGTTGCAGCAAATACGCTAAAACGTTCAGGAATCCCAAAATATTCCGCTGGCACAACATTTACACCAACCGCGCCCATAAACATTACTAACAATGCCATGCTGGACCAAATAGCTAGCGACTTATATTGTTTCTCACGCCAGCCACCAACGCTAATCACGACTAAAGAAATAATCGACAAAAGCACCACTAAGATAGTCACCACAATATGCATCACATCTTGAAAAGTTCCGGCGTGGTCAATATCAGAAATCGGAAACAGGCTGTAGCCCACACAAGACACCCAATTCATCGCTGCAAATAAATAAATGCCGATGCGGATTCCCTTATTCAATTTCCCTTGAATAAAAACACAAACCATCATTATTGAAATCATCCCACAAACTTCATATAAAGAAGAAAGCTGCTGCCACAACAGATTAGATGGTGCGTTAGCAGCACTTAAATCACTCACGCCTTGTGCCAGCCAGTTATAGCCTGGATAAGCTAACGGACTGAAAACAACTGCAGCAGTATATGATAGCAAACTAACAATCGCCAGTAAGCCACACCAATGAATCAATGTTCTTTTCTCCATCACCCTACTCCTTTATTCAATTTCAGTTCCTTTAGTATAATCTGCTAAAAAGCGAATCACAAGCTGTAATTCTGCTTGTGTATATTTACTTAGCAAAGCTGAAACTTTTTCTTCCAATTGCTGATGCGTTTCCTTATGCAATTCAAATAATGCTCTACCTAAAGCTGTTAAATGAAAAATACTTTCCTTTTTATTATTAGGTAACTGACTTTTAGTAATTAAATCCATTGCAAGTAGCTTACTGATATTTTTGGAAACAGTCCCTTTAGGAATCGCTGTTAATTTAGAAATATTGATGCTGTTAATCGGCTCCTGTTGCCCAATCGCATCAAGAATATGAAAGACAATTACAGTCAGATTTTGAATGACTACTTTTAATTCTTCATTTTCACAATTATCTAGTAAATTTTGTTTTTCTGAATTTATTTGCAAGGTTCTTTTATTCGCAGCATTTAGAAATAACTGTCTTATTTCTTCAATAAGTATATCTGTATTTTTATTTTTACTAGCCATTTTACTCTTTCTCTTTCAGCAAAAATTTATTTAACTCTATTGTATCACTTTTTTTGTTTCTGAGAAACAAAATTTATAAAAAGACCAATTAAAGGAGCCCTGACAATGAATATCAATCAAAATCTACAAAAACGAAGAAAATTACCAATTACCATTATTTTTACAATCTTTTTATTAGCAATCAGCTTTATTGCTAGCGGTTTTGCTACAGCAAACATTCGTGGCAACAAATATACCAATAATCATCATACCGCTTGGGAGCAACTAACAGATCAGTGGCATGATTCATGGGATGATTTATCTGATAGCTGGCATGAAAGCTGGGATGATATTTCTGAGAGATTTGATAAGTAATAATCCTCGAAAAATATATTGACATAGTGTGCGCACTATACTCTATACTTTGAGTTACGAGGTGAAATATATGGTTTATTCTATTAAAGAAGCTGCTGATAAGTTGAAAGTTACTAAACACACCCTATATTATTATGAAAAAGCGGACTTACTTCCTCCAATTGCTAGAGATCACAAAGGGAATAGAATTTATACTGACTCAGATATATCATGGATTTATTTAATTTGTTGTTTAAGAGATATTCATATGCCTATTCAATTTATTCACACTTATGTGAAGTTATTGTTCGATGAAAACAGCAGTTTACAAAATCGCAAAGAGATGTTGCTAACTTTTCAAGAAAAAGTAAACCAAGATATCCAAAAATATTTAACGATTCAACAATTGATTAGTAAAAAAATCGCTTTCTATGATGAACTACAGGATTCTTCTAACGAACTGGAAAATTGTTATAACTACAAAGAAGATTGGGCACATTTCAAAAAAATATTGGAGGAAAGTAATGAATAAAACAGCTTTAATAACCGGAACGACAAGCGGGATAGGTTATAGCTTATGCCAGCACTTTGCACAGAATAAAATTAATCTTTTTTTAGTTTCTCGTAACGAAGCAAAGTTATCGAATCAAAAGAAAGAGCTACAATCTTTATATAACATAAAAATAGAAACTTTAAGTTATGATTTAACTAAGCCTAATGCAGCTGAATACATTAGCCAGCAACTAGAAGCTAAAAATATTCAAATTGATTATTTAGTAAATAATGCTGGTTTTAATGAAATTGGAAATTTTTTGAATACTGATTTAACCAATGAATTAAATATGCTTCAATTGCAGATTGTATTTATAACTAAACTGACAAAATACTTATTACCTCACATGGTAAAACGCAGTTATGGAAGGATTCTCAATATTGCTTCTACAGGTTCTTATATTCCCTGCCCACACAATATTATTTATACTGCAACAAAATCATATTTACTTGCCTTTTCAAAAGGCTTATCAGCAGACTTGAAAAGAAGCGGGGTAACCGTAACAGCAGTTTGTCCGGGTGCAACAAAATCTAACTTTGCCAAAAAAGCTGGAATTGAACATTCATTTTTATTTAAATACTTTGTAATGGATGCAAATACAGTTGCTAAAAAGAGTTACCAAGCACTGATGGCGGGGAAAAAAGTAAAAATAGTTGGTTTATATAATAAATTACTTGTTCTTGCCAGTTTTGCTCTTCCAGATACCTTAATTAATAAGATTAGTTTAAAAATGTTAACTTAACTATTCAAAAGTTGCTAGTTTTTTTCATGAATCAGATCAAATTTTGTTTATTTCTTGATAACATCAATAAAAAATTAGCACCTTGGAGACCTGAAATTTTTCTTCAAATGTTTTTCATTTCCCTCTTTACATTCCCTCATCACTTCTCTATAATGATTAGTCCACACATAAATAATAAAAGTTATACTATCAATTTATTCAGTTAAATTGATAGATTTTTATGTTGGGCAATTCATTAAGGAAGAAGGTAGAAAATATGCAGGAAGCGATTATTTTAAAAGGAATGAAGCAGAACAATTTGAAAAATGTTACGCTGGAAATTCCTAAAAACAAGATTACTATTTTTACAGGTGTTTCAGGTTCTGGTAAATCATCAATTGTTTTTGACACCATCGCAACCGAAGCCGGTCGTCAAATGAATCAAACTTACAGTACATTTGCTCAGACCTATTTGCCAAAGTATCATAAACCTGATGTTGATAGTATTCAGAATTTGTCCCCCGCTTTTATTGTTGATCAAAAAAGATTAGGTGGCAATGCTCGTTCAACTCTTGGCACACGAACAGATATTTATAGTTTTTTACGTTTATTGTATTCTCGTATCGCTAAGCCCTTTGTCGGTTTCTCTCATGTCTATTCATTTAATGATCCTGAAGGCATGTGTCCGGTTTGTCATGGACTCGGCACGGTGATGACCCCTGATCTTGATAAAATCCTTGATATGACTAAATCCTTAGATGATGGCGCCATTAAGTTTCCGACTTTCAAAAAAGGAACCTGGTATTATAACTCCTTTACCTCTCATAATTTATTTGATGTCACATTACCTTTAAATGGATATCCAAAAGAATTATTAGATAAACTATTGTACGGTCACAGTGGAAAAGTATCTGTTCAGCAAAAAAATAATACCTTTGAACTTGATTATGAAGGCATTATTTATAAATTCCGCCGCTTATTTGTCGACCGTGATATGAGTGGTCATAGTGAAAATACACAAAAAAGAGTCTCTGAATACATCAGTGCCTGTACTTGTGAAGACTGTCACGGAAAGCGCTTAAACAAAAAATCATTAAGTAGCACAATCAACGGCCTTAACATTGATGACGCGGTTAATATGGAATTAGCTGACTTGCTGCATTTTATTAGTGGCATCACTGATCCTGAAGTAAAACCGATTGTCGATGAAATGAAAGTTCGATTGCAAAATTTAGTAGATATGAAACTTGATTATTTAGCTTTATCCAGAGAAACCACTACCTTATCTGGCGGTGAATCGCAAAGAATTAAAGTCGTTCAATATTTAAATAGCAGTTTAAATAATATTATTTATATTTTTGACGAACCCAGCACTGGATTGCATCCCAGAGATGTGGAAAATTTAAACTTGATGCTGCAAAAACTGAGAGATAAAGGAAATACCATTTTAGTGGTTGAACATGATCCTGATGTCATTAAAGTTGCAGATTTTGTGGTGGATGTGGGTCCGCTGGCTGGTAGTCAAGGTGGCAAAATTATGTTTAGCGGAACTTTAGCAGAGCTACAAGGTAGTGATAATTTAACAGCAAAATATTTAAACCGAGAATTACCACTGAATGATGCCCCACGAATCAGCGATGATTACTATTTAATCGAAAATGCTTCCTTGAACAATTTAAAAAATGTTACAGTGAAGATTCCGAAAGGTGTCTTTACTACCATCACTGGCGTGGCTGGCTCTGGTAAAAGTTCCCTGATTTTTGGTGAATTTGTAAAACAACATCCTGAAGCCATCGTCATTGATCAAAGCGCCTTGCATAAATCAAATCGTTCAAATCTGGCAACTTATACCAAAATCATGGATACTATTCGTGATGTTTACGCTAAAAAACACGAGGTGCCAAAATCATTATTTAGTTTTAACTCTGAAGGTGCTTGTGAAAACTGTCAAGGTAAAGGTTATGTCGTAACTGAGCTGGCTTTCTTAGATGGCGTTCGCACCCCTTGTTCGGTCTGTAAAGGTACTCAATATAAAAAAGAAGTGCTGGATTATAAATTAGCTGATTATAATATCGTTGAAGTTTTAAGAATGACAGTCAGTGAAGCTTTAGTCTTTTTTAGAAATAACAAAATCAAAAAGGCTCTTAGTACCTTAGAAGAAGTCGGTTTAGGTTATTTATCACTAGGGCAGATGATGGATACCTTATCAGGTGGTGAGTGTCAGCGCATTAAACTAGCTAACGAATTACACAAATCAGGGAATATTTATGTTTTAGATGAACCTACTACCGGGCTGCATATGGCGAATGTCGGTGAATTATTAGCATTATTACAACGACTTGTCGACAACGGTAGCACCGTAATTGTTATTGAACATAACACCGAAGTGATGAAACAATCCGATTGGCTTATTGATATCGGCCCTGAAGCTGGTAAAAACGGCGGCGAAGTCGTTTATTCCGGTTTAGTCAAAGATTTCAAAAACGTAAATGCCCTTACCGCAAAATATCTGTAAATAATAATGAAAAAAGATAGTTATAAAAATGGAACTGACCCAGAATAGTGGGACATAATAAAAAAGCACTTCTTGTTGAATTCAAGTAATGTAGTGACCCCAAAAAGTTAGACTTTTTCGGAGTAGAGAAATCTACTCCGTTTTTTGTTGTTTTCAAATTAACTATTATGCAGCTTTCTGTGC
>NZ_JARXWL010000045.1 GCF_029893325.1 Enterococcus sp. PF1-24 | reverse complement strand
AAATGTGAAAAGCCAGCGTCTTTAGGCGCTGGCCGGTTTTAGGGGCTTATAGCCCCAGAGCAAACCACCCTTTTGAAGGGTGGTGCTGATTTATCAGTAAATAGTAAAGTGAAAACTTTATCCCCAATGGGTAACTCTTTCTCCCAAAATATCTTTTTCTGCTATATCAGCTAATAAAGTTTGCAACCCCGAAGAAAAATTCACAACATTTAAATCTTCAATAAATTGAATGCCTTTTATTTTATTAGGTTCATTTAAAGTAGGCAGTCCACTAACACGCTTAGCAAAATAAAAAGAGCCC
This sequence comes from Enterococcus sp. PF1-24, assembly GCF_029893325.1. Classification (GTDB taxonomy): domain Bacteria; phylum Bacillota; class Bacilli; order Lactobacillales; family Enterococcaceae; genus HY326. Next base: position 11,492 of record NZ_JARXWL010000045.1, on the reverse strand, counting down.
CGCCATTCCACACCTTCAAAAAGAAAATCGCCTGTATATATTTCTTCCAAATCAGATATAGTTAAAGCTGTTTCTTCTTGGACTTCACGGATCGCACATTCAACCGCACTTTCTCCAATTTCTCGCTTGCCACCGGGAAAATTCCACATGCCTTTTCGATCTCTTATCACTAAAATATCACCAACAGTATCTTTGATAAATACTCGTGAAAATTCTTTTTTCATATTACCATTCCTTTTTAAATTATACTCCCATCATAGCTCATAATTCCAAATCACAAAAGGCATATTTTCTGTGTTTGCTTGTGAACTTTAAAAAAATAGGACACACAAAATCGCAAATAAACACTTGCTTGCGTCTATTTGCAGTTTTGTGTGTCCTTAAATAATAGGCAACCTAGCCTTTTTAGCTTAATAACTATTTTTATTTAAATTAAAAGCTTGAGCAACATTATCTGGTGCGTCCTCAATTGCAACTGTCGATTGCAATCGACCTTGGACGATTAACCGCTCGCTACCGGCATCATCGCTACAAGTTACTAAGGTAACCACTGACTCTCCCGGAATCACAGCTAAAACTGAACCATCTGACGGTGGCACAATCCAAATGCGACTAATTTCATACGTATAAACTTGCGCCAAATCGGTTAAATAAATCAATTGCCCCAGTTGCGATTGATGCAACGGGCCAAAAAGTAAATTTTTATCAATTGGATTATGACTGGCTAAGCCATAATTGCCTGAGCCCAGCTGTTGCTCAGCGCTAGTTGTGCCCGCCCCAAAAAACAGTGCATCATAAGCGACACCTTTAAAAATCGGCAAATTAATCCCCACATCAGGTAAAGCAATACCACCAATCACGACTGAATCCAAATCAGAAAACTGAGCTTTAATCACATCTTCACTAGTAATTGAAGTAACTTGATTAAAATCAAAAGTAGCTTCCACATTTTGATTTTTTTCGATATCAGCTCGCGTATAGTGGCTAATATCATATTTTTCAGTATTGGATTTAATCAAGGCATTTTTAATTTGGCTATTAAAAGCTAACGCCACACCAGCCACAATAAGTAGTACAATTAACAAGCTGGAAAAGAAATTTTTCACAGGATTTTTTTTCTTGCGTTTAGGAGGTTGTTTTCTGGTTGTGGTTGCCTTTTTTGAGCGTGTTTGGCTTTGATTAGCTGAACTGCGACTCTTTTTGCGTGTATCTGGCATAAACATCCCCCTTTCAAAACTTATTTTTTATTATCATACCATATTTTATAAAAAAACGCTGAGATGCAGCCGTGTGTTAGTAAAGATTTAATTTTTCATTCGTTTTTTTATTAAAAAGTTTCGCAAAAAAACGACTAAGACTGCTCTTTTTAGCTATATTTTCTGTAGGATTTGCAGAAAGTTGCTGATTTAGCGCTTGATAACTTTCAGCAGAGAATAACGGTTGACTGTGGTGATTGCTATATTGATCACTTCCCAGCGCTGAACCAAGAACATCTCCTTCATACAACCAAATTGTTTTTTCATTATTTTCAAATTTCACAAAAGAAGTCGCTAAATCTTGATAAAAAGCCAAACTTTCTTCGTAAAAACCTAAATACTCAAGATAATTAATCGTTATTGTTGCTTCATTATCATAAGCTGCTTCTGCCAAAATAATCTTTAGAAAATCTGCGTAGAGACCCGACAGATGCGGATAGACTTTTTCGATATAAGAACGTCTTTTTTCTAAATTCTGACAGTAAGTGGTTAAAGCGACTGAAATTTCACCGATTTTTGCCTTAACAAGCAAGGCTTCATAAGCTTCCTCATCTTCTATGTCAAGCGCATCTAATTGCTGCAAAGCTGCTTCAATTGGTTGAACATTTTCAAGCGTTAAACCTAACAACCAAAATAAAGGTAAAGTATTATTTGCTTCAAACAGTAGCAATTCATCGCTAATTTCTAAATAACTACGCCCCCCCATCAAAATCCCCTCCATTTTAATTCTCTCTCAAAAAGTATATCATATAAATTAAAAAGCTAGAACTGGCTGAAAAACCATTTCTAGCTTGCTTTTTATCCTAATGCTACATCTAAAACCATCATAATGATAAAACCCGCCATTACGCCAAAAACCGCATAGTGATTTTTACTAGAGGAAGTTTGTTGGGCCTCGGGAATTAATTCTTCCACCACCACATAAATCATCGCCCCCGCCGCAAAAGCTAAGGCATAAGGCAACAAGGCGGTCATTTTACTAACTAACAGCGCCCCGATAACGCCAGCGATTGGTTCAACAATCCCAGAAGCTTGTCCGTATAAAAAGGCTTTGCCGCGGCTTAATCCTTCTTGTCTTAGCGGAATCGAAACAGCTGCCCCTTCAGGGAAATTTTGAATCCCAATCCCGATGGCTACTGAAACAGCCGCTAAAACCGCAGCGGTTGGATTATCACTTGAAGCAGCCGCCCCAAATGCCACCCCTACCGCTAAACCTTCAGGAATATTATGCAAAGTAATGGAAAAAACTAACAAAATCGTCCGTTTTAAATGGGTGGGAATCCCTTCTGTTTCATGGGCAGGACCAAAGTGCATGTGGGGAATCGTTTTATCAGAAATATATAAAAATAGTCCTCCAGCCGCAAAGCCCACGCTGACAACTAACCAAGCGATATCACCATTGGTTTCTGCCCGCTCAATCGCTGGCGCTAACAGCGACCAAAAGCTCGCCGCAATCATTACCCCAGAGGCAAAACCTAACATAAAATTCAACACATCTTTTTTTATTTCTTTAAATAAAAAAACTAGCGCAGCCCCAAATGCGGTCATTCCATAAGTAAAACCGGTTCCTACCAAAGCCTGTTGCCAAGGTTGCAAACCAATCAGCCAATCTACCATTTGAATCAACTCCATTCCTATTAAAAAATTATTATTTACTCATCAAAAAGTTAGTTATTACTTATCTTCTTCTATGATTTATATTATACACCTTACATATATTTTAGGTCAACCTAAAAATGTTTCAGAAGCTGTTTACAAATAAATAAAATTCGTTTAAAAATAGCTGCTCCCGCGTTATACTTATTAGTGAGAAAGGGAGGTTTTCACTAATGGGTTCAAGAATTATGCATTACGCAATCGGCACAGCGCTGGCTGAGAAATTGAATTTTGGAAAAGATTTCATTTTAGGCAGCATCGCCCCTGATGTAAATAAAAATTCTCACACCGCTAAAGAATTAACGCATTTTATGGTTAAAAGAAAAGACGGTGAGCATGATATTTTCCCGGAAAAGTTTAGAGAAAAATACCTGTCCCACTTATCAGAAGCATTTTATTTAGGCTATTATCTTCATTTATTAGCTGATGAAATTTGGCTAAAAACTATCTATAAAAAATATATAATACCCGTCCCTTCTACGTCAAAAGAAACGACTTTAGCAAAGTATTACACAGATTTCCACACGCTAAATACTATTTTAATTAATCAATTCGCTTTGAAAAAATTTGAAGTGATTACTCATAAAAACTACTTGGTTACAGAGATAATTAAAGATGATTTACGCTATTTAGTGGCCGATTTAAACGCTGATTTTTCAGATGATGAGGCGGCTGAAAAATTGCAATTACTTGCAATTGGTGATATTGAGGATTATATAGCTGAAGTACAGAGGTATTTTTTAGCGGTAATTGGTTGAAAGCTACTATTTTTTTGCTATCAACTTATAGCTTTATTTAGATAGTTATTTACATATAATCAAAAAGCTCATCTTTTTGCGTCAAAAAATCCGTGAAATTATCAGCTAAAAGAAAAACTTCGTCTTGCTCCCAACCTAAATTTCCCGCTGAAGCACAATAAATTGTCTCATTATTCGGTTTTCGGTAGTCAAATAACGAAAAATTGCCACTGCCATCCAAGCTAATTGGCAAGGCATAGGGCATAAAATCAGCAAAGTGATATTCTTTATAAACAGCAAGCACTTCATCACTTGAAAACAATTGAAATGCTCTTTTCCCATTCGTAAATATCCCGCCGTTGCTTTCCATTAAGAATGCAGCATAAGTTTTGCTAATCGCTAGGTTTTCAAATCCTAACTGCGCAAGCCCTTTTTCTAGTTCTTTAATGTCGTGTTGGGTGCAGCCAGGATGCTTTTTATGAATTGTTTCAAATAATTCTAACAAAGTTACTCTCCTTTTTTAGATGTCTCTAAATCATCAAAATAACGAAAATCATTTCCGATTCTTGCGATAAAAAGTCCTCTTCATTTTTTGATAGGAACTAACAGATAAAATCGCTAGTAAAAGCACCCCTACGAAAACATAAATCAAATCGTAGTTCACAAGCACTTTCCACGGCGAAATCAGATAAGCACTAATCCAACTATCCAGATTACAAACCATGGCATACAGGCAATAAACGGAAATCATGCCTGCTAAAATTGCCAATAAATTAACAATTACAAATTCACCGATAAATTCTAGCGTAACAATCGCCGGATGCGTTCCCAGCTGCGTCTTAATCGCCAAGGTTTTCTCCGCTAACAGAAATTCTCGTCTTAAAAAAATAACTAGAGAAAAAAGTAAATAAAGAACACTGACAATCATCAAGATAAAACTGCCGATTTCGATGATATTCGCCAATAATGTTAACTCATCGCCTGTATCATGACTTAACATTTTTTGTAATAAAGGCATCTCAGCATTACGCCTGCCTTCCACCACAGCCATTAAATAGAAAAACAGATAAACTCTTAACGTTATCGCAAATAGCAAGGTGGCGAAATAGCTAGAAACAAAAAATTTAGAAAAGATAATCTTACTTTTTTTAAGGCTCTTTTTAATAATGGTCCCTGAATTTTTGATTTGTTTCATAAAATTTCACCTACCGCTACTCGGTTTATTTTTTGTTGGGCGATTTGATAAACGTGACTGCTTTCAGCTGGAATCAAAGTATAGTCATGAGTTACCAATAAAACGGCTAATCGTCTTTTAACCGATAAATCATGCAAAAGCGCAACGATTTCTTTGGCTTTTAGCGGGTCTAAATTCCCGGTTGGTTCATCTGCTAAAATCATTTCCGGATTCATCGCGATAGCGCGGGCAATCGCCACTCGCTGTTGCTCCCCACCTGAAAGTTCATGGCAATAACTTGCCAATTTATCTTTAATCCCAAGTTCGGCAGCGATTTTTTCTACCTCTGCTTTGATGCTTGCTTCCGCTAATTCTTGGCGATAAAGAACATAAGCAATATTTTCAAAAACGGTTAGCTCCTCAAGCAAACGAAAATCTTGATAAATCACCCCGATTTTCCGCCGATTTGCAAGAGTATTTGCTAAGTTATCATAGGTGATAGCTTGCTGGTTCAAGCTGATTTTCCCTTGCGCAATTGGCACTTCACCTAAAATCGCCTTTAACAGCGTGGTTTTGCCTACGCCACTTTTACCAGTCAAATAACTAATTTCAGCTTTGGGAAAATTTTCCGTAATTTCCTTTAAAATAATTTCACCAGTTGGCGATTGAATCGTTACTTTATCAAAACTAAGCATCTGTTCTCCTTTTTCCGCTATTGTAAAAATATTTCGTAATGTTTCGTTACAGCCGCATCGCCTTCACCATAAGTAAATTCAAAAAGAACCGGCTCTTCTTGATTCAACAATTGATAAGTATAGACAAGAGCTTTGCCAGCCGTCACTTCTGTTGGGACAGCTTGCAATTGCAACGCCTCTTTATTTTGCATTGCCGCTAAGCTAAACTGTTGCACATCAATTTCAGTTGCCTCTTCAGTGGCTACCAGCTGAAAAGTTAAGGAAATACAATCAAGCTCAGCAACTTTCGTTAAGGCGTAACTTTCCAGCTGAGCGGTTGCATCGCCTAATCGTAACGCCACCGACATTTTCTCCAACTGAACCTCTTCTTCACTATTTGAAAGCAAACTTTCTGGGCTAGCACAAGCAGTGAAAAATAAAAGGGTTGGTAGTAAAAGGCTTAACATTTTTTTCATAATCAACTTTCTCCCTCACTGAAAAACGCAATCATTTCCAGTAGCTGCTCTTTAAATTCAGCCGCATCGCCTTCCAACAAACGCAAAGTTGCCATTAACGGAATGGCTGCCTGAACTTCCGCCATCTCAAAATTACCTTTAGCGACAATTAGTTTTAAATATTTATTAGCTAACCTTTGAGCGTGCTGTTTAAAAATCACGTAGGTTCTGGCAATATCTAAAATAGGATTCCCCAATTTACTATCTACCCAGTCAATAATATAATACTGCCCCTCACTGTAGAGAATATTTAAAAAATGAAAATCAAAATGACAGAGATTATTTTTCACTTCAATTTGTTGCAAAATTGCTTGAGCGTTGGCTTTTAAATTTTCATCCAGCTTGGATTCCTTTAAACGCTGGGCAAAAACTTGATGGGCTTGCGGCAAATTCAAATCATGATATTCCTGAATCGACAGTTGCAAGTCAACCAAATCTGCCAAAGCCATTTTATATTTCTCTTTGCGCATTCGCTCTGTCAAAGTGCAACCGGCAATGTAGTCCATTTTTATTTCTTTGGTTGCTTCGATGACGGTTGTTTTTGGCACTAAAAGTTGGGTATTTTCAGCAATTTCATTTTGCAGCTGTGCTTCATATTTCAACCAATCCAAGGGATAATCAGCCTTGAAAGTTTTATAGGCAAAGCCATCTTCTAAATAAATCTTGGATACAGCACCACTACCGATTAATTTTCTCTTTACAGTCATGGAAATCCTCCTCAATTTTTGCCGTTTCTGATAATTTTCTACTATTAAATATCATAACTAATTTCAGCAATTAAGTCAGCAATCTCGCAAAATTTCTTATTTCCTTGATTTTTTTAGCTAAATCCCCCGAAAAAACTAATAAACCTTGAAACTTTCTGCTTTCCTCGCTATAATGCTAGGAGGTATACACTAATAATGATAAAGTGAGGAAACATTTTGATTACTGTAACAGACGTAAGTTTACACTTTTCAGACCGTAAACTTTTTGATGATGTCACCATAAAATTTACCCCTGGTAATTGCTACGGTTTAATCGGTGCCAATGGTGCTGGTAAATCAACTTTTCTGAAAGTCCTTTCTGGCGAATTAGCACCTTCTACCGGTAATGTGGCTTTAGGTCCCAATGAACGGATGGCGACTTTAAAACAGAACCACTTTGACTATGAAGAAATTTCAGTCATTGAAACGGTGATGATGGGGCATAAACGCCTTTATGAAGTCATGAAAGAAAAAGATGCTATTTACATGAAAGAAGATTTCTCTGAAGAAGACGGCATTAAAGCTGCCGAATTAGAAGGGGAATTTGCAGAATTAGGTGGCTGGGAAGCTGAACCTGAAGCAGCTGTTTTATTGCAAGGTTTGAACATTCCTGAAGATTTACACCACCAAACGATGAGCGAATTAACAGCCGGGCAAAAAATTAAAGTTTTACTTGCTCAATCGCTGTTCGGCAAACCTGATGTTTTACTTTTAGATGAACCAACCAATGGTTTAGATATTCAATCAATCGACTGGTTAGAAGAATTTTTAATTAACTTTGAAAATACAGTCATCGTTGTCTCCCATGACCGCCATTTCTTGAACAAAGTTTGTACCCACATGGCTGACTTGGATTTTGGTAAAATTAAACTTTACGTTGGGAACTATGATTTCTGGTTGGAATCAAGCCAATTAGCTGCGAAATTACAATCAGACTCTAACGCGAAAAAAGAAGAGCAAATTAAAGAGTTGCAAGACTTTATCGCCCGCTTTAGCGCCAACGCTTCTAAATCAAAACAAGCAACTTCTCGTAAAAAAATGCTGGATAAAATCACTCTTGATGATATTCAACCTTCATCAAGACGCTACCCATTTGTCGGTTTTAAACCTGAGCGGGGAATCGGTAACGACTTATTGCAAGTGGATAATATCAGCGTAACGGTTGACGGCAAAAAGATTTTAGATAACATTTCTTTCACTTTAAACAAAGATGATAAAGTAGCTTTCATCGCCAACAACGATATTGTTACTACTACTTTATTTAAAGTCTTAATGGGAGAAATCACACCAGACAGCGGCACCGTTCGTTGGGGTGTTACAACTAACTATTCTTATATGCCAAAAGATAATACAAAAGACTTTGACACTGATTTAACAATTTTAGATTGGTTGCGTCAATTCGCTTCTAAAGAAGAAGACGATAATACCTTCTTACGCAGCTTCTTAGGCCGGATGCTATTTTCCGGTGACGAAGTCTTGAAACCTGTTAATGTCTTATCAGGTGGCGAAAAAGTCCGTTGTATGCTTTCAAAAATCATGTTAGCTAAATCAAATGTCTTAGTTTTAGATGATCCAACCAATCACTTAGACTTAGAATCAATCACCGCTTTAAATGATGGCTTAATTGGCTTCAAAGGCTCATTGCTTTTTGCCTCTCATGACCACCAATTTATTCAAACCATCGCTAACCGTGTGATTGCGATTTCTGATAAAGGCGTTGTCGATCGGGCGGAAACGACTTACGATGAGTTTTTAGAAAATCCTGATGTTAAAGCGAAAATGAAACACTTATTTACTGGTAATTAAACAGTTAAAATCAAAGAGCAGCAATCAGCTTTTACAACTGATTGCTGCTCTTTTCAATTATTTTTTAGTAAAACCTTGTGCTTCAAATTCTTTAACTGTTTCTTCATAACTGATATTATCAGCGCTACCGCCACCAACAATTGCAGCAATTGCAGTTGAATCAGCTTTCTCTAAATCCACCGAAATCACAACTTCCACCACCATCTTGATAAGCACTAAATTGTGTAGCAAACTTGCTTTCGATTTCTTCCTTTTCTTCCTTTTGCTCATCTAAGAATTAAAAAAAACAAAAGCCAAGTAAACGATTTACTCGGCCTTGCGATTTTTAGACAAAAAAATAGAGCTGCCAATGCAACTCAGTCAGATAAATGACCCGTACGGGATTCGAACCCGTGTTACCGCCGTGAAAGGGCGGTGTCTTAACCGCTTGACCAACGGGCCAGTGGAATATTATAGATAATGGGCCTAAATGGACTCGAACCATCGACCTCACGCTTATCAGGCGTGCGCTCTAACCAGCTGAGCTATAGGCCCATAATAAGAAACAACTTCACAGTAAAGCGGGTGACGAGAATCGAACTCGCGACAACAGCTTGGGAAGCTGTGATTTTACCACTAAACTACACCCGCAGGTGCTATGGCGCGGGACAGAATCGAACTGCCGACACATGGAGCTTCAATCCATTGCTCTACCAACTGAGCTACCGAGCCAAACGGTCTGGACGGGACTCGAACCCGCGACCTCCTGCGTGACAGGCAGGCATTCTAACCAGCTGAACTACCAAACCAAAATAATTAATTTACTTACTACAACAACGGTGTCAAACGTTGTGTTTTGAGTCGAAATATATCCGCTCATGTCCACCAAGAATCTCTTGGTAATTGCGGGAGCAGGATTTGAACCTACGACCTTCGGGTTATGAGCCCGACGAGCTACCAGACTGCTCCATCCCGCGATAATAGTATTTAAAAAAAGGAGGATAAGGGATTCGAACCCTTGCGTGCTTTTACACACCTGACGGTTTTCAAGACCGTTCCCTTCAGCCGGACTTGGGTAATCCTCCAAAAACAACATGACCCGTACGGGATTCGAACCCGTGTTACCGCCGTGAAAGGGCGGTGTCTTAACCGCTTGACCAACGGGCCAGATAAAAAAATACGGAGAAGGAGGGATTTGAACCCTCGCGCCAGTTTCCCGACCTACACCCTTAGCAGGGGCGCCTCTTCAGCCACTTGAGTACTTCCCCAAGAAAAAATGGGCCTAAATGGACTCGAACCATCGACCTCACGCTTATCAGGCGTGCGCTCTAACCAGCTGAGCTATAGGCCCATAAAAACTAAAAAGCGGGTGACGAGAATCGAACTCGCGACAACAGCTTGGAAGGCTGTGGTTTTACCACTAAACTACACCCGCATGGCGGTCCCGACGGGAATCGAACCCGCGATCTCCTGCGTGACAGGCAGGCATGTTAACCCCTACACCACGGAACCATACTTTAGTTTTTAATTGCGGGAGCAGGATTTGAACCTACGACCTTCGGGTTATGAGCCCGACGAGCTACCAGACTGCTCCATCCCGCGATAATAGTATTTAAAAAAAGGAGGATAAGGGATTCGAACCCTTGCGTGCTTTTACACACCTGACGGTTTTCAAGACCGTTCCCTTCAGCCGGACTTGGGTAATCCTCCGAGATAAAAAAACAAGTCCAATGGACCTTGTAGGACTCGAACCTACGACCGGACGGTTATGAGCCGTCTGCTCTAACCAACTGAGCTAAAGGTCCAAGCTCCAAAAAAGTATCGCGGCGAAGGGGATCGAACCCCCGACCTCCCGGGTATGAACCGGACGCTCTAGCCAGCTGAGCTACACCGCGAAAAAAATATTAATTAAATGATATGGAGCCTAGCGGGATCGAACCGCTGACCTCCTGCGTGCAAAGCAGGCGCTCTCCCAGCTGAGCTAAGGCCCCTCATTTAAAAAAATATCGGGAAGACAGGATTCGAACCTGCGACCCCTTGGTCCCAAACCAAGTGCTCTACCAAGCTGAGCTACTTCCCGTTTTTAAAATTTTTACGCGCCCAAGAGGAGTCGAACCCCTAACCTTTTGATCCGTAGTCAAACACTCTATCCAATTGAGCTATGGGCGCATCCGTGTATCACTACACTTATGCCGAGGACCGGAATCGAACCGGTACGGTGATCACTCACCGCAGGATTTTAAGTCCTGTGCGTCTGCCAGTTCCGCCACCCCGGCATTATATTTCTTTTAAAAGCGGAAAACGGGGTTCGAACCCGCGACCCCCACCTTGGCAAGGTGGTGCTCTACCACTGAGCTATTTCCGCATTTTAGTTTCTATTTTTTTGTTCTCTATGCCGGCTAAAGGACTTGAACCCTCGACCCTCTGATTACAAATCAGATGCTCTACCAACTGAGCTAAGCCGGCTTCTATGCGGGTGAAGGGACTTGAACCCCCACGCCAAAAGGCGCTAGATCCTAAATCTAGTGCGTCTGCCAATTCCGCCACACCCGCATTGTTTGCTATGAGTCGTACAGGGCTCGAACCTGTGACCCTCTGATTAAAAGTCAGATGCTCTACCAACTGAGCTAACGACTCATATGGAGGTTAACGGGATCGAACCGCTGACCCCCTGCTTGTAAGGCAGGTGCTCTCCCAGCTGAGCTAAACCTCCATTTTGACAACTCTTGCGCGGCGACGTCCTACTCTCACAAGGGGCAACCCCTAACTACAATCGGCGCTAAGAAGCTTAACTTCTGTGTTCGGCATGGTGACAGGTGTATCCTTCTCGCTATCGCCACCGCACTTGGTTGTCTATTGAGTTTTTGCTTTCGCTCACTCAAAACTGAATCTGAAGTATTGTCTATCAAAACTCTTCCGAGTTCGTTCTTTTCTTCCATTCTTTGGTTA
>NZ_JARXWL010000044.1 GCF_029893325.1 Enterococcus sp. PF1-24 | reverse complement strand
AAAAAAAGAAATCCCACAAAACCATAATGGTTTTCATAGAATTTCTTTTTTTTGAAACTACGAACATAATTTACTTATGTCACAGCCCCTTTTTGCTATTTTGATTCCTTTTTAACAATTTCTAATAGCTCTTGCGGTTTTTCGATAATCCAATCCGCTCCAGCTTCAATGAACTCTTCTTGACTACCAAAGCCAAAAAGCACGCCGACACTTCGTAAATGATTAGCTTTAGCACCGATAATATCGTGGGAACGATCACCTACCATAATCATTTCTGAACTATTCATAATTGGTAATTGGTCTAAACCGTATTTAATTACATCGGCTTTTTTTATGCGTTCCCCAGCTAAATCCGCTCCATAAATCCCTTTGAAATAATCAGCTAAATTGGCATTTTGCAACATTTTTTTGGCAAATAGCTCTGGTTTTGAAGTAGCTACATAAATTTCATAAGTTGCACTTAGTTGTGCTAAAATCTCTGCCATCCCTGAATAAATCGTAAATTCCGTCAAGCCTTGATCTTTATAGTATTCCCGGTAGGCCACTACAGCCGCTTCAGCTTTTTCTGCTGTTAAATTAAATTGCTTTTGAAAAGATTCCAATAATGGCGGCCCCACAAAAGTTTTTAGTTGTTTTTCTGAAAGCTGCGGCAAGCCTAATTTTTTGCAAGCATAACGAATTCCGTTAAAAATGCCTGGACTTGAATCAGCTATCGTACCATCAAAATCAAAAAAAAGACGCTTAATTGACATAAATTCCACTCCTTCATTTTTCTCACTTTCTATTGTGACGGAATTTCTGTAATAAGTCAAAAGCGTTTTATTTGTAAAATTCGCTAATCGACTATATCTTTAAATCAAAGACGACAACTGAAAGGAGTTTTTCTTATGGATACACAAATTCGCGGTTTACATCACGTAACAGCCATGACTTCTAGTGCCGAAAAGATTTATCATTTTTTCACTGATATTTTAGGTTTACGGCTGATTAAAAAAACGGTCAATCAAGATGATATTGAAACTTATCATTTATATTTTACTGATGATTTAGGTTCGCCGGGTACCGATATGACTTTCTTTGATTTTCCTAATATCCCCCAAGGAAAAAAAGGTACCAATTCAATTTCCAGAGTCTCATTCCGGGTGAAAAATGACCTGGCACTACACTATTGGAACAGTCGACTGACCGAATTTAATATTGAACACGGCCCTATTCAAGAGCGTTTTGGTAAAAAACATTTGGAATTTAGTGATTTCGATAATCAATGGTATCAATTAATTTCTGATGAAAAAAATATCGGCGTAGCTGGCGGCGTTCCTTGGAAAAACAGCAATATCCCTAGCGATTATGCCATTATCGGCTTAGGACCGGTTTTTGTTACCGTCAAAGATTTCGATTTTAGCAAGATGGTTTTAACTGAAGTTTTAGAATTTCGGCAAACAGCTCAAGAAGCGGCTTTTTATCAATTTGAAATTGCTGAAGGGGGCAACGGCGCAACCATTATCCTTGAACATCGGGAAGATTTACCAGCAGCTGAAGAAGGCTTTGGCAATGTTCACCATTTAGCTTTACGAGTTGCCGATAAAGCAGCTCTTGAATTTTGGATTAAAAAAATTAATCAATTAAAATTCCCAAATTCTGGTTTTGTTGACCGTTTCTACTTTGCTTCAGAATATTTTATCGCTTCCCCTAATGTTTTATTTGAATTAGCCACAGACGGACCGGGCTTTTTAGAAGATGAAACTTATGAACACGCCGGTGAAATTTTATCTTTACCACCAGCTTTTGAAAATAAGCGTGCTGAAATTGAAGATTACGTACGACCTTTTGACACTTCTGACGCCAATCAAAAGCGAATTTAACAATTTATAGAAAGGAGTAGTTGCCATGCACCACTATCAAAGTAAAAATTTATCCCCTAAACAAAATTATAAATTTTTAACTGGTAGCGTGATTCCCCGACCAATTGCTTGGCTGACTACTCTTAATCAGGAAAAGCAGCTAGTTAACGCGGCCCCCTTTAGCTACTTTAACATCGTCTCTAAAGATTTACCTTTAGTCAGTCTATCTATTAATCGCCGAAAGGGGCAGCCAAAAGATACCGCCGCCAATTTGCTAGCTAACGGTGAAGGAGTGATTCACTTGGTTAATCAAGAACTGCTAGCAGCCATGAATCAAACAGCCGCTGAACTCACGCCTGATGAAAGTGAATTAGCCAAGACTGATTTAACTTTGATTGCCAGTCACTCAGTTGCCGTTCCCGCAATTGCCGAAGCGGCGATTCGCATGGAGATAAAAGTTCATCAATATTTACCGATTTTTGATTCCCAACAAACAATTATCAGTGATTTCTTTTTATTAGAAGTGACGGATTATTATTTTTCCGAAGAAGTTTTCGATGTCGAAAAAGAATACATCTTAGCAAAAACATTTGACCCAGTTGCTCGTTTAGCTGGTGATAGTTATAGTTTTTTAGGAGAAATGACTGACCTTCTCCGACCAAAATAAAAAATAGCGATAAACTTTCATTAAATCTCCAAAGATTTAAAATGAGTTTATCGCTATTTTTTTATTGTTAAACCGAAGCAACTTTCTTTTTATCAGCGCTTGTTTTCACCAACTTCTTAGCAGCAGTAAATGCTGGGATATCTAAATATTTCGCCATCATGGCAGCGATAAAATAAGCGATATTGTAGTCAATTAAGCTATGAACCAAGCCACCAATCCCCATTAAAATGAAAATCGTATAAAAGAAACCTTGCTCATAATAAGTATTACTCATATTGCCAGAGAAAAAGAAAATACTCACTACTAGCATTTCTAATGCTGAATGAATCAGCCCAATTATCAAATTAAACCCTTGAAACCTTAAATTATTTAATTGAAATTGACCGTTCACACTTAAAATTTGCGGCCGTTTTTGCAAATATAAAGCGCCAATCACCGCAAAAACTAGATGAGATAACGCCCGTAAAGCCACAATAATCGGTAACGAAAGGAAAAAACCAAAAGCTGTTCCTAAAGCTACGGTTACAGCCATTCCTGGTGAAAAAAACATCGCAATAAATAATGGCACATGGCTCGCTAACGTGAAAGAAACGGGTCCTAACACGATTTTTGGCATCACCATCGGAATAATAATTCCTAAAGCAGTTAATAACGCAGTAATCGTTAAATGACGCACAGATTGTTTTGTTTTCATTAATAAGCTCCTTCTATATTAAAAGCAAAATAATGACTTTTGCCCAAAATCAGCAAAGTGTCATGACACCTATTCTACAACGGCCATTTTTATATGTCAAGACACATCCCTTTCTTCCTTTTGAAAACAATAAAAAAGCTATTCCTCAAAAATAAGAAATAGCTTTTTATGATATTTGCTAGCGAGCAGAACGAGCCGTTCCGTTTTTTTATCTACTAGCTTCCATTTGATTACTTAAATCAGCGAATTCTTGTAAGCTTAATGTTTCGCCGCGACGTTGGGGGTCAATTCCGGCAACTTCTAAACTGGCAGCTAACCAACTTTTGGTAGCTTCATCTTTGCCGTAAGAATGTTGTAAATTATTCCATAGGGTTTTGCGGCGCTGCTGGAAAGCCGCTTTTATTAATTTGAAAAATTCTTTTTCGTTAGTTACGCTTACGGCTGGCTGTGGACGGCGAGTTAATTTCAAAATCGCTGAATCGACATTTGGTTGTGGCACAAAAACGGTTTTCGGTACGATAAAAGCAATGCTGGCTTCCATATAATACTGAACCGCGATACTTAATGAGCCATAAGCTTTAGTGCCGGGAACTGCTGAAATCCGGTCGGCTACTTCTTTTTGCATCATGACCACCATTTCATCAATTACCACATCAGATTCCAAAAAGTACATCATAATTGGTGTGGTAATGTAATAAGGCAAATTCGCCACAACTTTAATCGGTTTTTCTGCCTGAAATTCAGTTACGACTTCTTTTAAATTAGCTTTTAAAATATCTTGGTGGATTACTTGAACATTGTCATAAGGGGCTAAAGTGTCCGCCAAAACCGGAATCAAGCGGTCATCAATTTCTAACGCTAACACTTCACTGGCGGCTTGGGCTAAATGCTCCGTTAAAGCGCCAATCCCGGGGCCGACTTCAATCACATTCACGTCAGCGCTTAAATCGGCTGCTTCAACAATTTTTCGCAAAATATTAGGGTCAGTTAAAAAGTTTTGCCCTAAGCTTTTTTTGAAAGAAAAACCATGCTCCTCTAAAATTTCCCGTGTTCTACTTGGTGTTGCAATCTCTCTTATTTCAGTCAAAATTCTACTCCTCTAATTCTTCTGCTAAAATGGTTGTCATGGCGGCGACTAATTCTGCTTCACTAATGCGAAACATCCGTAGTCGCTTCTCCAATTGCTTACCATTTGTATAGCCAATTTTTAAAATTTCGCCTAAGCGTTCTCTATGTTGTTTGGCGTTAGCGCCACCTAATAAACCATAATCAAATAATAAATCACGGGAAATTTCCGGAACAGCTTCATCGTCAACAACTGGTGTGCTAACTAATTTTAAAGCTTCTAAAATAGCCGTATTGCTGGCATGCTCCACCCCTAAACTCTTACCTTTTCTGCAGGTGGGCGCCGCATCTTTTCTGCCTAAAAAAGCGTGCTTCGCATCAGGAACAGCTTCCATAATAATTTTACGGATTTTTTCTCCCGAAAAATCTGGGTCGGTGAAAACAATCACCCCTCTTGTGGCTTGAGCATGACTGATTTGCATTAAAATTTCTTCATTAATCGCTGAGCCAATTGTTTCAATCGTATCAGCTACCACTACTTCTTGTAAACGGCGGGTGTCGTCTTTGCCTTCAACAACTATAACTTCTTCAATGACTGGTTTACTCATGGGTAAGACCAAATAATTTTTCTGCATTGCGGGTTGTGGCGGCGGCGATTTCTTCAAAAGACTGTTGCCGTAATTCCGCAATTTTTTCTACAACATAGCGGGTATAACCGGGTTCGTTGCGTTTACCACGATAAGGAACCGGCGCTAAATACGGCGCATCGGTTTCCACTAACATTTTATCAAGGGGCACCATCATGGCTGCTGCTTGCACTTCTACAGCTTTTTTGAAAGTTACCACACCACTAAAAGATAAATGCATCCCTAAATCTAAAAAGCGTTTGCCCCATTCGGCATCGCCGCTGAAACTATGCATGATGCCACCAATATCTCGTACATCAGCTTCTTTTAAAATTTGGTAAGTATCTTCAATCGCATCTCGCGTATGAACGCTGATTGGCAAATTCATTTCTTTAGCAATCGCAATTTGTCGTTGAAAAACTTTGGCTTGCACCTCTTTAGGATCTTCCATCCAATAATAATCTAAGCCAATTTCCCCTAAGGCAACGACTTTTGGTAAAATTAATTGCTCTTGCAATTTTTTCTCAATCGCTGAAGTATAACTACCCGCTTCAGTTGGATGCCATCCAATAATGCTATAAATATTTTCGTAAGCTTGATTCAATTCAAGGGATTTAGTAATTGTTGGCGTATCAAAACCTACCACCGCCATTTGGCTAACCCCTAATTCTTGCGCTCGTTGAATCGTTTCTGGAATATCTTCATTAAATTGTTCTGCATTTAAATGGGTATGTGAATCAAAAATCACAATCATCTGCCTCGTTTCAAAGTGTTAATTTTTTCTGTTTTCATTGATAGTGAAACTATTTTTCTGCCTTAAACATTCTTACTTTAGCACAACTGTCGCAAATTGCAAAGCCTGGCTATTAAAGTAAAAAGAACTCTTCCTAATACACAATTAAGAAGAGTTCCTTTTTCATAATTATCTACGCAATAATTGAACCGTTTGGCATGCCTTTAGGTGCTTCGACAATTTGCAAGCGCCCTTCTTTATCTTCGGCAGATAAAATCATTCCTTGGCTGATTTGGCCACGAATTTTCCGCGGTTTCAGATTCGCCACAATCACAACTTTTTTGCCGATTAATTCAGCTGGGTCTGCGTAAAATTCGGCAATCCCTGATAAAATTTGGCGGTCTTGATTATCGCCAGCTTCTAAACGGAACTGCAATAATTTATCGGCACCTTTGACTTTTTGACAATCTTTGACTTCTGCCACTTTTAATTCTACTTTATCAAAATCATCGTATTTGATTTCTTTTTCTTTAACTGAAATTAATTCGGTTTCTTCTGGTTTCCATTCTGCCGTATTAACTGTGTTTGAAGTACCTTCTGCCATCCGTTTTTTAATATAAGTTACTTCTGTTTCAATATCTAAACGTGGGAAAATCGGCGTGCCTTTAGCAACCACTTTAGTGTTAGCTGGAAATTCACCGAAACGTAGTGTTTCCAAATTCATTTCTTCTGCATCTAGGCCTAATTGTTCAAAAATTTGTTTCGGCGTTTGCGTCATCACTGGTTGTAGTAATGTCGCCACAATCCGTAAGCTTTCTGCTAAGTGAATCATAACAGAATCTAGTTCAGCTTTGCGTTCAGGATCGCGGGCTAAAACCCAAGGCTCAGTTTCATCAATATATTTGTTGGCTCTGGAAATTAACACCCAAACTTCATTTAAAGCTGTGTTGAACTCCATTTTTTCCATCGCTTGATGGTAGCTACCAATTACTTTAGCAGCTGTTGTTGACAATTCGCCATCAAAATCAGTAACAATTGAATTATATTTTGGCACATGACCCTCGCAATATTTATTGATCATGGCAATCGTCCGATTTAATAAATTACCTAAATCATTAGCTAAATCATAATTTACTCGTGCAACAAAATCTTCTGGTGTGAAGACGCCGTCATTACCAAATGGCACTGCCCGCAATAAATAGTAACGTAAAGCATCTAAGCCATAACGTTCAACTAACATTTCCGGATAAACCACGTTGCCTTTAGATTTCGACATTTTGCCGTCTTTCATCATTAACCAACCGTGACCGTAAATTTTCTTCGGTAAAGGTAGCTCTAAGGCCATCAACATAATTGGCCAATAAATTGTATGGAAACGCACGATTTCTTTACCAACCATATGCACATCAGCCGGCCAATATTTTTTAAACAAATGATCATCTTCTGAACCATAACCTAAAGCCGTAATATAGTTGGATAAAGCATCAATCCAAACATAAACCACATGCTTAGGATCGCTACTAACGGGAACGCCCCAGCTAAAAGTTGTTCTAGAAACTGCTAAATCTTCCAAACCTGGCTTGATAAAGTTATTAATCATTTCGTTTTTGCGTGATTCAGGTTGAATAAATTCAGGATGCTCATTGTAATAAGCCAATAAGCGATCAGAATATTTACTCATTTTGAAGAAGTAAGATTCTTCCTTAACTAATTCAACTTCATGACCACTTGGTGCTTTTCCGCCAATTACTTTACCATTTTCATCACGATAAACTTCTGCTAACTGAGTTTCGGTAAAATATTCTTCATCAGAAACAGAATACCAACCTTCATATTCACCCAGATAAATATCGCCATTTTTTAATAAGCGATCAAAAATCTTTTGGACAGCCACTTTATGATAATCATCAGTAGTACGAATAAATTTATCGTAAGAAATATCTAGCGTACGCCATAATTTTTTTACATCCGCCGCCATTTGATCTACATATTCTTGTGGTTGAATTCCTAGTTCTTCACTTTTCTTTTCAATTTTTTGACCATGCTCATCAACACCGGTTAAATAAAAGACATCAAAGCCCATTAAACGTTTGTAACGAGCCACTGCATCACAAGCAATAGTTGTATAAGAATTCCCAATATGCAACTTGCCACTTGGGTAATAGATTGGTGTTGTTATATAAAAAGTTCCTTTTTCTGCCATTAAAAATACAGCCCCTTCTTTTCCAGCAAATCAGCCAGAATGTTTCCTAGACAGTATACCATAATTTCACGCTGATTTTGTACAATTTTTTAAAGGTTTATACAAAAAGCGAAGTGGCTTGCCCTGCACCCGAACAAAGTGCAAAAATAAATTATTAGCGGTGTTTTGTACCGCGGATTTTATTTTCACTTTGCCGAGTAGTGCAAAGCCTCGCAGCTAGATTATACAAAAAGCGAAAGGCGTTCGTCCAACTCTCAAGCAAAATGCAAAAATAAATTTTAGTGGCACTTTCTGCCATGAATTTATTTATCATTTTATCGAAGAGAGTTACATAAAAAAGTTAGCTGACTCTTCATCAAGTCAGCTAACTTTTAACAATATTCATTTACACTCTAGCGGCAAACGCCATCTTTTACAGCAGCTTCGGCAACTTTTTCGATAATTTTTTCTGCCACATCAGGATTGAAAGCTGACGGGATAATATAATCACTATTTAATTCTGATTCAGAAATTAAATCAGCGATTGCATAAGCGGCAGCTAATTTCATGTTTTCGGTAATTTTTTTCGCCCCCGCAACAAAGGCACCTTTAAATAATCCTGGGAAAGCTAAGACATTATTAATTTGGTTAGGATGGTCAGAACGACCGGTACCAACAATGGTTGCGCCAGCAGCCATTGCATCTTCGTAAGAAATTTCGGATTCCGGATTCGCCATCGCAAAGACGATATTTCCTTGATTCATAGAAGCCACCATTTCTTTTGAAACAATTCCCGGTGCCGAAACGCCAATAAAGACATCCGCTCCCACCATCGCTTCTGCTAAACTGCCAGTAAATTTTTCTTGATTGGTAATTTCAGCAATTTCTTTTTCTAAAAAGTTCATTTCAAAAGCAGCACTTTCGCTTAAAGCCCCTTTGTCATTAAAAGCAATTAAATTTTTGACCCCTGAATAATGCAACATTTGAATAATCGCGCTACCTGCTGCTCCAGTTCCAGTCATCACCACTTTAATTTCACCGATTTCTTTGTTGACAACTTTTAAAGCATTAATCAAAGCAGCGGTTACTACAATTGCGGTGCCATGCTGGTCATCATGGAAAACCGGGATATCCAAAGCTTCAATTAAAGCCCGTTCAATTTCAACACAACGGGGTGCAGAAATATCTTCCAAATTAATCCCACCAAAAGTCGGCGCTAAATTTTTAACAATTTGAGTGATTTCTTGTGGGTCTTTCGTATCTAAACAAAGCGGCACCGCATCAACATCCGCAAATTCTTTAAACAGTAACGCTTTGCCTTCCATAACCGGCAAAGCCGCAGCAGGACCGATATCTCCTAAACCTAAAACCGCCGTGCCATCTGTTACAACCGCGACCGTATTCCCTTTCCAAGTGTATTTATAAACATCTTCAGGGTTTTTATTGATTTCCAGACAGGGCTGCGCCACACCAGGTGTATAAGCCAGCGATAAATCCTTTTTAGTTTTTACAGGAGCTTTGCCAGTAACTTCGATTTTTCCACGCCATTGTGCATGTGCCTCAAGCGCTTCATCATAAATTGTCATTGTAAATTCCTCCTATTTCGTATTAATGTTTTAATTGTTATTCTCTTCGCCAATCATTTTTTCAGGTCTGACCCATTGCTCGTATTCGTATTCAGTAACGTAACCAAGTGCCAAAGCGGCAGCTTTTAAAGTTGTCCCTTCATTAAAAGCTTTTTTAGCAATTTCAGCGCCTTTGTCATAGCCAATCTGAGCATTTAAAGCAGTAACTAACATTAACGACTGTTGCAACAACTCATTCATGCGTCCTTCATTAACAGTTAAACCTTGCAAACAATTTTCTACAAACGAAATAATGCTGTCAGTTAGTAAAGTGACACTTTGCATAAAATTGTAAATAATTACCGGCATAAAAACATTCAGTTCAAAATTCCCTTGTGAAGCCGCAAAACCAATCGTAGCGTCATTGCCCATCACTTGCACCGCCACCATAGTTAGCGCTTCGCACTGTGTCGGATTCACTTTGCCAGGCATAATTGAACTGCCAGGTTCGTTAGCGGGAATCGTAATTTCCCCTAAGCCACTTCTGGGGCCACTGGCTAGCCAACGAACATCATTGGCCATCTTCATACAGTTAGCAGCCAAAGCTTTCAAAGCCCCGCTGGCAAAAACAAAAGCATCCTTGCTAGCTAAACCGTGAAACTTATTGCTGTTTGAAACAAATCCTCCCTTCGTCTGTTGATTAAGTTCTTTAATAAAAGCTTCCACAAAAGCTGGTGAAGCATTCAAGCCAGTGCCGACTGCGGTTCCGCCAATCGCTAACTGTCGTAATTCAACTAAACTTTGTTCCAACATCGCTAAATTGTGCTGAAAACCGGCTTTCCACCCACTAATTTCTTGACCAAAAGTAATCGGTGTAGCATCTTGCAAATGGGTCCGGCCAATTTTAATGACTTGTTGATTTTTTTCTTCCAAGTCTTGTAAAACTTCAATCGCCTTTTTCAGCGTTGGTATTAATTGGTTTTCTATCTCTAAAACAGCAGCTACATGCATCGCTGTGGGAAAAACATCATTGGAACTTTGCGACATGTTTACATCATCATTAGGATGCACTTGTAAACCAGATTGACTAGCCAAATAAGCCAAAACTTCGTTGGCATTCATATTGGTTTGGGTGCCACTGCCGGTTTGCCAAACCACTAAAGGAAATTGCTCGTAAGCTGGTTTTGCTAAAAGTTCTGCGGCGGCAGTTTGAATCGCTGTAGCTTTATCAACCGACAATTTACCAATTTCTTGATTAGCAGCAGCCGCTGTTTTTTTCACTAATAATAGTGCTTGAATCAAAGCTTTCGGCATTTTTTCTTCGCCGATTTTAAAATTTTCTTTACTCCGTTGGGTTTGTGCTCCCCAAAAAGCTTCCTCTGGCACTTGGATACTGCCCATCGAATCTTTTTCCAACCGATAATTTTTCATGAAAAGTCCTTTCGTTATGGTGTTCTTTGTTTTACTAGGGAGCTGAACGAGCGCCCTCCGCTTTTCTTATTTCAACTATACTTTATTCTATTCCTATTAAAAAGGATTTTAAAGGTTTTTCCCAATATTTTGCTATTTCTGGCAAAAGGGAATTTCTGGAGAGAAATCTTTTGCTTTTAGTTTTTCCATGGTATATTATTTAGTATAATATACTTTTATTTAGAACTGGTGGAGAAGAAATGAAATTTGAAACAAAGCAAGCGGAAAAAACTTATTATGAGCAGCAAGCCAGTTTTGAAGATTTTATTGACTGGTATAAAAAACAGGAGCAACCTGAATATGAAAAGCCTTCTTTAACGGTTGATATCGTCTTGATGTCTTACAACCGTGAAGAAGATCAATTAAAGTTATTACTTATTAAAAGAAAAGCGCATCCTTATCGTCACTCATGGGCGTTGCCTGGCGGCTTTGTTAATCCTAATGAATCCACTAGTGAAAGTGTGTTGCGGGAAACCAAAGAAGAAACCAATGTTGATATTACCAAAGGAAATATCGAGCAGCTACACACCTTTAGTCAACCAGGGCGGGACCCGCGGGGTTGGGTGGTTACCGTAAGCTATTTGGCATTTATTGGTGAAGAACCGCTAATCGCTGGCGATGATGCCAAAGAAGTTGGCTGGTTTAACGTCAATCGCCATGGGGATAAGCTGCATTTAACAAAAAAAGAAACTGAAATCATTTTAGATTTAACAACTAGTGAATCTTCTGGTAAAGATACTTTGGCTTTTGACCATAAGCAGTTGATTTTGAAAGCCTTCAATCGAACCTTTAATAAAATGTATCATGAACCACAGGTACTTTTATTATTGGGAGAAAATTTCACAATTACTGAAGCCCGCAAAGTTTTTGCTAAGTTTTTAGGGGTTGATTATAAAACCATTGACCACTCTAATTTCAAAAAAGCGATGTTGGGTTATTTTGAAGAAGTTGGTGAACGACCAGTTGGAATTGGACGGCCTTCTAAAATCTATCGTTTAAAGACCGAAATTATCAACGGGCGTTAAAATTTTGTAATTAAAAGGAGTTTTTATGACAAGATATGTAGTGAAAAAAGAATCGGGTTGTGGGAGTTTGTTTTTTTGGATATTTGGACTAGGCTTATTAATTGCCTACGCACCCTATCTAATCGGCTTTCTACTAATTGTGTTAGCAGTTTGGGCAATTATTTATCTGCCTAAACGTAAAAAAGTCAAACAACAACAGGCTGAAGAAGCTGAATTAGTTGAACGGGAACGCCAACTTGACTTGGAAGCTAAAAGATTAGAGCTAGCTCGCAGAGAACAAGAACTGAAAATTCAAAAATCAAAAATCAATCAGACAGAAAGCGAAGATACTTGGGGTGATTTTTAATCTGTCTGCTTAGCAAAAAAACTTGCCGGAAAATTTCCGACAAGTTTTTTTATTATTATTGACTTTAGTCAGTTGAGTGAGTGAAACGAGCGAAACAGAAAACCACCTGCTATGCGGGTGGGAAACAAAAGGTTATACCAAAAAGTC
>NZ_JARXWL010000043.1 GCF_029893325.1 Enterococcus sp. PF1-24 | reverse complement strand
AGTTGAAGTTGTAAAAAAATGGCAAAAAGAATTTTCTAAAAGCGATTTGAAACTGGAAAAAATACAAATCATAAAAAAAAATGGTCCAAAATCAAATTAAAGGAAAGAGCATAAGGGAACGCTGACACCATCCGATAAATTGGACGTTGAACAGACAGAGCCTGTTGAGTTTTTAGACCCTAAATCAATGACACCACAAATATGCAAAACATCCCCACCAACGACATACGTGTTTTTAGGAATAAATCAGCACACTTTTTATTTTTTTGTTAGCATTGTTTTAAATTTCCAGATGGCAGAAAAAGAAATTTACCTGGGTCTTTTTTGTAGTTCATAATAATTTCTAGTTGCTCTTGTCGATTTAATAATTCTTCGTATTTATATAAATTGTCTAAGTTTTTTTCATCTTCCCAAGCATAATCTTCTAACACTTTTTCAACGGCATGAGGGGGCGTAAGGGGACTAACTAGCATATCTAAAATGGTACGCTCTTTATCATAGGCTAATACTTTATTACCAAACCATGAATCAGTTTCAATCAATCCCAGTGAGTAGAATTTTTTATCAATGTATGTTGGTCGTACAAAATTTTTTCCAAATTTTTAGAACGATATCCTTTAGGAAAAGTCATGTAGTAACAAATACTTTCTGTTTTGTATCCATATAAAATCAGAGCTGTTTCATGTGAAAAAATGCCTTTATCAAATTGTGATTGAAGAGTCAAAAAGAAATCATGGGAACTTTCGGGCAATACATATACGTTTGTTCCGTATTTTTCAACGTCCCCCCCGTTCATAAGCTTTTCTCAATGTAGACTCACTAATACCATGTTTAACTGCAACTTTAACGGGCAAATTACCGTTATATTTATCAAATACTTCTCTAACTTTTTTTGCAATTTCTTGCTAATTCATTTTCAGTTTTTCTCTTAAAATCTTCTGGGCAAGCATCCGATATGTGCGCATATCGAGAATTTCCAAAAATGGAAATTACTTGTTAGGTTGCACCTAATACCGCAAAAAAATAAGCACCATTTTTTGAAAAAATAGGACTTGTTTTTTTGTCACTTTGTTCGATTTTTTTCAAGAGGAAAAATTGTTTAGAATATCTAAAAAATTTCGTTTTGACTATCTCACAAAATAGTCTTTTGCGATAATTTTTGCTTGTGCATCTTGTATCACCTTGTTGTGAACATCAACATAATATTCTTTCTCTTCTTGCGATTCTGCATTGACAATTAAACTAGAAAATTCTTCATAACTCATTTCCTTGATTTTTTCATAGAGCGTGTTTTCTTCTGTAGTCATTAAATTCATTCCTTTCAATAATCGTTTTTCAATCTATTTTATTATCTAATAAAGCTGGATAATAAATGCCTATTTCTTTATTAAGTTTTTTATTTATTATTTGATAATCTAAATAGAAATTAACATCATTTTCTATACTATTTAAGATGAAATTCTGTTCAAAAGTTTCAATCTGATCTAAATCATAACTTGCATATTTTAGGAAAAATAAAATTGATTTGTAATAAGGATATGAGTAATCAAATTTTTTTAAATATGCAATTAATTTATTAATATCTATATACTCCTTAGCTTCTATATAAGCCTCTAATATTTCTTGGACCCCACCACTATATTGTGGTCTAACTACAATATCTATTAGAGTGCGTTCTATGTTCGTTACTCGGATTTTTTTCGAAAAATTTATAGGTTGTCTATATACAACGCCAGTATTATTTGTGTTTTTAGAATTTAATACATGAACCCGATAAAATTCTTGATGATATTGAAAATTATAAATCATAGTTGTTGAACGCATTTTCTTTGAAAAAGCATAATCTATTCTACCTTGAGAAATTTTATTCTGGTTGTTACTAATATTTTTTTTTGATTGCTCTTTATTAATATAAATATTTTTAGGATTATTAATAGTCAAATCACTTACATACAAACTACTGTAGTGAGATAAAAAAGATTTAGATAATAAAGACAAGGCAATTTCATACGGTGAAACAGGAGTATAGGTAGCAACATATCTAGTTAATGTAGTGCCTCTTTTTTCATCAAAAATAGTCATTTCTTCAAATAATTTCAATACATTAACCATATATGTGACGAAAAGAGATTTAGTTGTTCTATTTGAAATTTTATTTTCTATTTTCAAATCATTTAATATTTGAATGATTGTACTTCTGTTTAAGATATTACCAGTTTCAACAGCTTTGTCTTTAATCTCATCAGAGTATTTAATTAAATTGTAAGTATCATTTTTTAATCCATATTCATTCAATGTTGAATGAATTGAAGCAGTATTTAATACCATGGGAATTACCTCGAAAGTATGTTTGAAATTTACATTGAGTATAACATAAAATTAAACAACAGAAAAGAGAGCTATGGTATATATACCATAGCTCTTAGTTTTAATTTTAAAAATGTGCTATAATGATATTTAAAAAAGGATGGTCATTGTGAATCCAGGCGAAATACGAAAATTAATTTTAAAAGTTATTTATTCAGAAGAACAGTTACTTGAAGTACTAGTTTTAAAAGGCGGAAACGCTTTGAATTTACACGGTATAACTAATAGGGAATCTCAAGATCTTGATTTTTCCATACAAGAAGAAATTAGATTTACTAAAGAAAAAGAAGGGGCCCTACTAGAAAAGACATTGACCCAAGCTTTTTCTAGTAAAGGTTATTTAGTCAATGATTTCAAATTTGAAGACAAACCTAAAAAAAGAAATGCAGATTTGAAACCTTTTTGGGGAGGATATTCTGTAACATTTACTATCATAGATAAAAAAAAGTATCGAGAACAAATTGAACAAAATGATCCTAACCTAGGTAGATTTGCTGAGCCCACTTCTGATAGAGGTGATACTAAAAAAGTTACAATAGACTTGAGCTTTGATGAATATACAGAACAAAAAGAATCAATCATAATAGATGATGTCCCTATTTATTTATACACACCTTTAATGATTGTATATGAAAAGATAAGGGCTTCTTGTCAGCAACTTGATGAATATGAATTAGTTTCAACAAATAAAGTTAGGGCAAGGGATCTATATGATATATATCAAACACTGACTAATCCTAAGTTTATTGATTTAAAGGAAGAAGTACTGAATCCTAATAATTTTTATATTCTAAAAGAAACCTTTAGATTAAAAGAAGTTCCTATAGAATTACTAACTAAACTAGAAAGTAAAAAAGAAGAATTAAAAGATAACTATGAAAAACAGGTACAACTGCAAATCCCTTTTAGTGACAATAAAGTAAATTTTGATTTTTTATTTGAGTATTGTAAAGATCTATTTGATGAATTGTATTTAAAAATTAAAAATGCAGATATTTAAATATTAAAAACCAAGAAAAGTAGTTACTGAACGAAAATCAGCGTAATCTTTTCTTGGCTTTTTAATAATATTAGGTATGAATATTATTTTTGTACAGACATATTAGTGTAAATATAGTTATGAATATAGATGGAATTAATAATTAGAAAAAGAGGGATAGATAAAAAAAGCCCATATTCTTTACTAAAACTTATAAGAAATCCTATTTGTAAAATACTGTAATATGCATGCCAAACTAAAATCCCTAATAAAAAAGAAATAATAGAGGAAGCAAATAGCATTATAATTACTTTTCTTTTTTTTACGAAAAGTAGAATGGCAATTAGATATGCTAAGAATGAAACCAATAGAACTTTGTCTAAAACGAAATACTGAAAACCATTAATCTTAATTAAATCTAGGGTATCATAATCAACTTCTACTCCCCAAGGAAGAAATAAAAATAAAAATATTATCCCATTGCACAAAAGAATTTTTTTCATGGCTATTCCCTCCTATAATAAATGTCTGTCAAATCATTGAATAAAACTATCTAATAGGCATTGATCCTGCGGAAAATAAAATATTATTAACATTCAAACTCCATCTTGAAGAATTTCGTTTCAAGTTAATTGTAACTTGCCCACCTCCAATTGCATAAATCGCAGGTGTAACATAAGTGGAAAAACCTGTATTGTAGGACCAACTAGATGATGTACCTGGATAAAAAGATTTTTTTTGACCCGATGATTCTCCACCAGCACAAGCAACAGCAACTGATTGATCAGTTATTTGTATACTAGAATCGTAA
The DNA here is from genome assembly GCF_029893325.1 of Enterococcus sp. PF1-24. Taxonomy (GTDB): domain Bacteria; phylum Bacillota; class Bacilli; order Lactobacillales; family Enterococcaceae; genus HY326. The sequence continues at coordinate 8,555 of NZ_JARXWL010000043.1, read as the reverse complement.
TTAGAATAGCCTCCAGATACACTTGTTATAAGATAGCGATTAGAGTTATCTTTCTTATAATAAACTGTTACACGTCCATTAACACCGTAAGAAGAGTCCCAACCATCTTTAGTTTGATTTCCACTTGTAGCAGCGTAAGCTTTTTCAAAAAATAAGTTGTCTACAAATTTTGCCAAGTTGAAATCATCTTCAGTTTCTGTAATCTCGACAATATCAGAGGTGTTAAACTCGATTTCTTGTACGTGATATTCGGCGGTTTCTGTTGCATAGACAATTTCATCGGTAACTTCTGCCAATACGTTAAATTCTTCTCCATTATTCCCTTCCAAAGTAATTAAATCATCAACAACTTCTTTATATAAAATATTAGATTTAACAGCTGGTAAATCTAATTAAAGTTTCCCATTAATTTCAACTAAATAAAAGAATCTATAAGTTTACATGGTAGTAGCACATTTAATGTAAAGGTGCATGTAAATATTTAGTTGCTATCAATTAACTGAATTTTCTTGTATATTGTAATTAGAAAAAGAAAGGGGTTTATTAGGGATGGCATTTGGAGAAACATTAAAATTTCATAGGGAAAATTCAGGATTTTCTCAACAAGATGTGGCTAATCAGTTAAATATCTCCCGACAATCTATTTCTAAATGGGAAAACGACAGAGGGTATCCAGATATTGATAATTTAATACGATTGAGTCAGATGTACCAAATATCAATTGATGAATTATTAAAAGAAAATGAACAATTAAAAAAAATAATCACCAAAAATGAAGAAGAAATTGCACATAAAAAGAAAAAATTAAGTATGATAAAAAAATACTACGAAAAACCACTAGCGGATGAAGGCGTTCTTCTTTTGATTATGGCGACGCTAAGTTGCTTGCTGTTCCCAATTGGGTTTATAATGCTTGTTTTCATTTTCAGAAGGAATAAAAAAGCAAATACCTATTACAAATTGGTTACTGTAATGTGTATATGCTCTTTATTTCTAAATTTATATAACACCTACGTATACGCTACTTATCTTTTTAATATTGGTACTACAGTTAATATTGAAAAAATAGATTAAGTTTATGATACATATAAAGATTTGTTAGATATAGTAGCTACGACACTTCTCGGAGTATAAATAGCACCAGCTTTTGTTGTAAATGAACAAGTTGCTTTATTAGAATTATAAGACAAATTCTTGCTAGCCACTGATCCAGATAGTGCATTTATAGATAAATTGTAAGCTTGGGTGAATTGATTATCTTTAATTGTTACATAATAAGAAACACTAACTACTCCAGCCACAGTCTTGGATATTTTATAGCTACCATTATCTACTCTAGCTAATGAACATGATTTTTCAATTGTTAATTCAACAAAATTCCCTTGCTCATCAAAATAACTGATTGCTTTAGGAGCAGTTTCTTTGAAATTGTAAATCATCACAGAAGGAGATTCTTGAGATTCACTTGCAAAAGCGGACCGGGGAAAGCCACCTAACACTAATAAACAAAAAACTGAAATAAAACTAATCAACCATTTTTTCATACTATATCGCCTCCTAAATTTTATATAAATAATATAAAATGAATAAGAAAACAATATAAGAACGTAAGTGTTTACATAGAAAGTTCCCCCTATGTTTACATAAAAAAACAGTATAAATTCCATAAGATTATCGTTATTTTATTTTCAAGTTTACATAATCCTTATTATAAAAAGCAGCCCGTCTAGCAAGTATTAGACGGGCTGCTTTTGTGAAAATTATTTATTCACAAACTTTATTGAATAAAAGGTTGATAAACAAGACTCTTATTCCCTCTATACTTTGTGAAATTTTATAATAGTATTTATTTATTTATGTTATTTTGTGGTACTTCATCAACAAAGTTCTTCAAAAATAAAAAAATGAGTGAAGTAGTCTTAAAACAGTATAAATCAATTTGTTCTGTTTAGTAAATCTAAATCTATTATTTTTGAAGCTTTTAAAGTTAGCTCTTGATCATGTGTTACATACACTATTGTAGATCCTTTTTTGTGTAACTGAGTCAATTCCTCAAAGACAATATTTCTATTGTATGTGTCTAAGTTGCCTGTTGGTTCATCCGCAAATACATATTTAGGTTGCGAAATAATTAAGCGGGATAACGCAATTCTTTGTTGCTCCCCTCCGCTTAAAGAAAAGACTTTTTCTTTAAGAATTTTCTCACTAAGTCCCACTTTTTCTAAGGATCGTACATACTGTACGCTTTTTTCTTTTTTTGTAAGTTCGCAAAATTTTGTTGTAAGATCAAGATTTTGTTTAACTGTAAGATTGTCTATTAACCCGTAATTTTGAAACATATAACCGATATATTTCCTTCGAATCTCTTGAATTTTTTTCATAGGATTATCAATATTATTAAAGATTACTTTTCCTTTACTAGGTTGTTCAATCAAACTAATTATATTTAGTAAAGAAGTTTTTCCTGTCCCACTTTTCCCTGTAATGCAGATGAAATCACTTTCTTCTATTGTCAAATTTAAATTATTAAACAATACTTTATCACCGTAATTTTTTCGTATATTTACTAATTTAATCATATTCCATTCCCCTTTTTTGTCCGATATAGATTGCGATAAATAGAGCAACTGTACTTATAAGTAAAACCCCACATATTAAAAAGACACTTGCTGCTATCCCCGTGAAAAATGAGCCCATTAATAATACTGTCATGTCAAAAAATATAAAATAAATATTGTCTTTATAAATGTTAAACAATGGATAACCTACGTGTTTTTTTAATTGAATTACTTTTCTGTTTTTTTCTAATTTAGAGTAGAAAAAATAGTAAGAATATAAAAATAATGAAACAGCTAATACGATAAGTAGGCTAGTATAAAGCATTTGTAATCTCTTTAAAATTTTAATGCTGTTTGCGTGTGAATCATAAACAGAATAGGCACTTTGAATTTGTGACCCCATTTGATATTTATCAATTTCGGGCTGGATTGCCTCTAAACCTATTGCAGTAGGTGTATCTTTAAAATAAGTTGCCCGGGATAACCATGAACTATACTGACTGGCATCTAACATATGGTTGTCTATTATTGCTATTGGATCTATTATTTGAAACGGTTCACTGCCGTACGACTCATTGTTATAGGTGAAATAAGTTTGATTAGGTAACGTGTAAATAATATTAATATTTACAACCGGCAACTCTATTTCTTCGTTATAAATATTAGTGGGAATATCATACGATTTAAATAAATATCCTTCTGTAAAATTATTAACAATTTCTGTCTCATATGATTTTAAATGCTCGGGTACTAATAAATTTAAGGTATCATTTGCTATGATAAAACTTTCTTTTACATCTTTGCCAAATGTATCAAGAATAGGGTTCCAAGATAGATAAGTTGCATTTACATAGATACTTTTTCCGTAGGGACTAACCAGCTGTTCGTGAACAGAGTTAGTATTCGCTTCATAAAGATACGGCCCTCCTGATAGTTTGTCGTAATTAGAAATATCTATTAGCGCTAATTGATGATCGTTGTTAATATAAAATTCTTTCGCCTGTTTTTCATAAGGCCTTTTCAAATTATAATCAAATGATACAAATTGGGTTGCTGTTGCATAAGTATCTTGTGTGTTTTCCCATAAGTTAGTGGCAGCTGACTGCTCTTTTATATCTGTTAGCGTAGTTGTCAGCAAGAAAAAGAATGTTGGTAATATTAATAATAAGATGACTTGAAATGCTTTGCTCATTATTAATAATGGAGTAAATGAAGTCTTCCCTTTAACGTATAGGTAATAATTAGCATTTTTAGAGAAAATTTTAAACCAGATATATTCTAATAAGCTAAAAACGATAAGCATAGCGATTACAAATAAAAAAAGGACTATTTCAAAAATCAGAAACGACATAAAAATAAAACTTTTTAGAACAAATAAACTATAGCCAAAGAAAATAATATTAGCTATTAATAAACCCGTTATCGTCGGTAATGATAAACGAGAAATTGCCTGTTTTATTATGTCTTTAAAGGTGAATCCTGTAAGTATTTGCACAGCATATTGTTTTGAGTTTTTTATGCATAGATATAAATAGATAGATATAGTTAATATGCTTAATATCAAAAGAATAGTAACTATATAGGGTTCTTCTAGTATCGTTTTAACAATTATTAAATATCCAGGTTGGTACCCATCATCTTTTTCTAAAACAAAATTATATTGATTGTCTAAATGCTGCTGGATCTCTGCAAATGAATTTTCAGAATAGCCATCAGATATTAAGTATGTTCCCGATACGCCATACTTATTCAGTTCTTTTAAAGGATACAAAATAAGTTCTTCTCTATTGTCATACCAAGATAAAGCTCTGTTTTCATTTTTATCATAACCAACTTTTTCCAAAAAAAGATTATCATTAGTAAAAATAATTTTTTCATTATCTGATTTATTAATTATTTTCATAAATGTTAGATCCTGGTCTTTCGAAAAGCCATTTAGATAATCAAGCATTTCTATATAATTGGTTGTTTCTTCAAGATCAGGTGATTTATCTGCTGTTTTTTCGACCAGCGTTACCGCCTGTCTATCTTGAAAAAGAGTTTTATTTTCTAAAATTTCCGGAATGATAATAGCTGAAAAAATTGTTATAACAATGAAATCCAATAGAATAAATAATTTAAGTAATTTCTTCATATATATTCTCCTTAAAAAAACCATCAGAAAAGATTCCCGATGGTTTTTTACTTGATTTATTTATTAACGGTAATCGTAATAAACTTTATTGCCTGATTTAGAATAAGACACATTTGCTTTACTGAAATGATTTACCGGATTCCAACCACCATCAGAATAGTCAGAGTTACCGTTACGACATGAAGCGCGACCTTCTTTTTTATAATGTTTGTATTCAGAAACCAAAAGACTTCCAGATTTACCTCTGTACCACCAACCACCGTCATACGCACCATCTGTTGCACGTGATAATCTATTTTCACTAACAAATGATGATGTAATGCCTTCAGATTCTTCAATTACTTCAACGCCTTTATATGAAGAATCAATTTCTGCTGCAGCCGCTGGGGTACCTCCTGCCATAAAAATACTTCCAACTAACCCAAATAATAATAATTTTTTCATTTAAATTTCATTCCTTTCGTATTTGGTAGCTTAAGTATATGGGCAAACTACAAAAAAGTAACTTAACCACCAGTAGAATAGCTAAACTGTTAGTTGAGTTATGGTTGTTATCAAAAAAATAATCATATTAACTGTAATAAAAGCAATTTTAAAAATTAAATCTTGTTGAAACTTTTTTAAAATGATATGTGTTAATATAATCATGCCTCCAAACAAAAACGTTAAACCAGTATATTGAATGGAATGATGTTCATACTGGAAGTATTTAAAACAAAAGAGAGTCCAAAAGAAATTGAAAATTAATAAAAAATATACATACAGTGTACTTTCTTTTTTATTTTCTTCAGTTGGAGTATATTTGTCATTTTCAGGTTCTAAAGCTGTACTTTGACTAATTAATGAAACAGATAAAATTTTTTCAAGCTCATATAGCGTTTCAATATCTGGTAAACTTTTATCATTTTCCCACTTAGAAACAGCTTGAGGTGAAACGTAAACTTTTTCTGCCAGATGTTTTTGAGACCATTTTTTTTCAACTCTGCCATCTCTAATTTTTTCTCCAATGGACAAGCTTATTTCTTCGTTCATAAAATCCCCTACTTTTCTTGTTTGTCTTCAATGGACAAATCATAATGATACTTATTATTTTTTTTGAAAAAGTCGTTTCCAAAATGGTTGCTTTTTCACTTCTGAGGGTTCAACGCTAGTTTCAATAGATTGTTGATTTCTTAGCTGTTCCAATTCATTTTGTGTTTTCAATTGAAGTTGTTGCTGCTGATCTAATAACTTATATAAATCAGACTTTTCTTCCTGCAACTTATGAACTAAATCCCTAAGGAACTCTTTTTCAGAATCGACAAGGAAGTTATCAGAGCTGCTTGTCGATTGCTTGTCGGTTGTCGAATCGTCATTTATCGTTTTAAACTCAACGGTTCTATGATCAATTCCATTGGATTCATATTCAATATACTTGTCGATTGCTTGTCGGTTTTCGACAAGTTCCTTGTTGTTTTCAGCAAGTCCTTGTCGATTGCTTGTCGATTGTGCTCTTAACATTATCAATCCAGCATTTGAGATGAATAAACGGTTTCCTTTTTTTGTTACATAGTTTTTTCTAAAGTCTTTAGTTAACTTTTGCTGAACTGCTTGTTTAGATATATTCAGAATTTCAGCAACTTCTCTAATTGTATAGTTTTCTTTTGTCATATTTTAACCTCTTATTGATCTTGATCTAACCAATTATATAAAGAAACAGATGGCAGTTTTCTCTTATGTTCACTTTCCTTATTCTGTGGGGTAAACGTAAAAATCAATTGTACTACACGACCGCCTCGACCTTGACCCCTCTTTACTTTTTTTACCTCTAAATTATCAAAATATCGAGAAAGTTCTTTTATTGCTGGTTTTAAAATTTGTCGATCAATATCTGTCATACGATAGCTTTCTGGAATAGCTAATAGATTCCGAAAACTCTCAATAGTAAACACTCTTTTTCCAACGCTTCTCCATTGTTTAAGCAATCTATATAAATTTTTCGAATAAATAGCTTTAATTTCAACAAATTCTTGTAACTCAAACCGAGTAAAATTACTATCAATAGCATTTAAAATAAACTCAAATTCATTATTAACTTTAACTTTTAAAGTTAAAGCTTTTCGATTAATTTCAAAAGTCGGAAAAAGGACTAGAGAGCGAATTATATTTCCATCATCAAAAACGATACTTAATTTCTGTAATTTTTCATTAGTACGTTGTAAGTCCTGGACAAATCTTTGATTTGCTGTTGGTGAGTAATTGCTTAGACTCTTTAATTGATCAAAATTGAAAATAATTTCATTGGAACCTTTTTCTTTAACTTGTGAACATATTGTAAAAAAAAGGTTCATCTCAACGCTGTTAAAACCTTTAAATTCTACTTTATTTAATGAATTATGATATTTAACAACTTCATTCATAGAATCAGCTCCTTTTTTAGATTATAGCACTTCGACTATTAAAAAAAAAGTTATATCCTTAAACAGACAATTTATATCCTTAATACAGACAATTTATATCCTTAAACAGACAATTTATATCCTTAATACAGACAATTTATATCCTTAAACAGACAATTTATATCCTTAACATTGTTCTATCCCTTGAGGCTCTAAGGATCAAATATTCCTAAAGCGTTTTAAAGATTTATTAAAGATTATATAAAAGGTTTATTTAAAGAGAACCTAAATTTTACATATCTATCAAAAATTTGTATTTATGCTAAAAATGAAAAAAGTAAAAGATAATATATAAATAAGATGTGTCTCAAAATTGCCATATTAGAAAAGTTCAAGATCAAAACCATTAACAAAGAGTGCGTGCATTTAAATCACCATATTAACCATTCTAAGCTATTGTTCGACTAATACCAATAAAGCATTTATCAGCGCCTTTCAAGCGATCAGGACAAGTCCTAACAACCTTAGGTCCAATTTAAGCCTAACCCCTGTATTATATCAACGAGCGACAAAAGCGAACCCTAGTCGCAATAGGGTTCGCTTTTGTCGCTATACATGCTAGAACTTTTTTCACATTTCGCAAAAATATTGTATCATTTAAGCTTATCAACTTCAACTTTTGATATGGGCGCCATGTAATTTTAAATGATTCAAAAACACCTTAAAATTCAAAGGATTAGAAAATGTTTTTGGTTGTTATTTGGTTGTTTTAATGGTTAACAAATGGTTGTTAGTGACCATTTGTTCCCGGGTCTGGTTTCCCTTGCTTTGCAAGGGCCGGCAGCTTGCTTTCCGGGAAAACCCCTTATGCTCTTACATATAATGAGTCCCAACCAGTGAAGGTTCATACATGATGTTCGACTACTGACATATATTATCGAACCTGGAACCATAAGAATAACACAATATTAAGGTTTGCAGATGCAAAAAAGATTTACCTAGTAGATTGAAAAGTAATCAGAATGATAACGTTAGTAGTCGCAGATAAGGAATAGCTTTTGTAAAGTTTTAGAACAATTTTTTTTGATTTTAAGAAGTTTGATTTGAAATATTTTTGAGCAATGATGAAAACCAAATCGCAACTTTCCATTGCTCTTGGTTGCGAATAGGAAACGTAAAATTGCTATTGCAAAAATTATAAAAAGGAAAATTTTAGACGAATGAAACCCGAAAAAAAATAAAGTATGAAAGGAATTGCACAAAAAGATGCCTTAGTTTTATTTCTAAGACGTTTTAAATACGATTGAACGTTTCTGTTGACCAGTCATTTGAAATTTCTTAAAATGCAAATTAAGACGTAATTAGGACGTTCATTTTTTTAAAATTAGTGAGTTGAAGTTGTAAAAAAATGGCAAAAAGAATTTTCTAAAAGCGATTTGAAACTGGAAAAAATACAAATCATAAAAAAAAATGGTCCAAAATCAA
>NZ_JARXWL010000042.1 GCF_029893325.1 Enterococcus sp. PF1-24 | reverse complement strand
TACTTCTTTTTTATTTTACTAGAAAAAACGCATGAAATGAACGATTTTTCGTTATTTCATGCGTTTTTTGTTAGAGACTTTTGTCACAGCCCCTTACTTTTTTTATAATAATGTCACCCCAATAGCACGGCCAAAATTAGCAGTAGCAAATAAATGTCGTTACTGACAAGAAAAACAAATAAATCAGCGGCTTTTTCTTGCCAAAATTGCCCTTGTTTTGTGAGATTGGCTTGAATCCGTTTAATTAAAGAAGCACTTGCTTGATTTTTAAGCACGTCATCGACTTCGTCAATCGTCACTTCAACCGCTACATAATCGACTTGATTATCAATCTTTTGATTTAAGCCCACCAGTTGCTCTCTTTCAGCACGAATTATCGATAAGCGCTCTTGAATTTTTAACATATCTTCCATTTTATCGCTTTTTTGCAAGAGTTCCAGCAAGGCTGTTTCTTCAGTCGCTAACGCTTTAATGCGGCTTTCGTTATCGGTATAAGTGCTGCCATAGTTTTCGGCTTCCACCTATTCTTCCAGCGTTTCGCCGATGTCAGCTAATTGCGCCAGAGTCGCTGGCAATGCTTCTTTTGGAATGCGAAGTTTGTAATCAGCACTTTGCAAAGAATCTCTCCAGCTACTTTTATTTGACGTTTCAATGTAACCGCCGCTTTCTTCAACCAATTGATTTAAGGCGGTGATATCAGCTGAAAAATCAGTGCTTTGTTTAGTAAAATGATAAAATTGTACCATTTTATCATTCGTCGCAGCTTGCTCAGGCGTTTCAGCTGGTATTGATTTCATGGCTGGCGCTTTGTCGGCTTCAAAATTTTCCGTAACTTCTGATTTCCGTCTAACATCCATCGTTTGCAGTGGTGCATCGCTTGATTTAGAACTTTGTTGCAAGCCATAAACTGCGCCACTAATTAACACAAGCCCTGTTAAGCTAGCAAAATACCAAGTTTTACGCTTAAATTTACCCTTGAAATTATGGAGCCATTTTTTAAAGTTAAAATGTTTCGTTGATTTTTTTGAAACTAACAATTGCTCTTCAATGATTGCGTTGATTTTTTCTTCAGGAACTTCAATTTGCTCCCATTGCTGTTGCCATTCTTGATTCAGTTTCATGCTTTGTCCTCCTCAAGATAAATTTTTAATTTTCTGCGGGCTTCGTGGAGTTTATATTTGGTTGTCCCCACTGGTTCATTGAAAACAGCGCTGATTTCTTTGACTTTTTTACCATAAAAATAATGAAGAATGGTTACTTCCTGCAAATGTTGCGGTAAACGGCGAATTCCTTCGTAAATATCTAAATGTTCTTCTTTTGACAAAGGAGCGGCGGGACTACAGATTTTTTCGTCAACTTCTGCGGCGGACATAGCCGGCTTTTTTTAATAATCTAAGGCAGTAAAAATAATAATCCGGACGTCCCACGTTGTAAAATACTCTGGAAATTGCAAGCTGTCGATTTTATTGATAATTTTAACCACGCTATCTTGCACAATATCAAGAGCATCTGCTTGATTTTTCACAAAAAAAAGCAAGTTCCCTTAACGGAAACTTGCTTTTTCAATTGCTTAATTAATTTTCAAGCTAGCTTTTAAAGCCGCTACTTTATCAGTTTTCTCCCAAGGTAACTCAATATCAGTTCGGCCAAAATGTCCATAAGCCGCAGTTTGCTTATAAATCGGACGACGTAAATCTAACATTTGAATAATCCCGGCTGGGCGTAAATCGAAGTTTTCGCGAACAGCGCTGATTAAATCACTTTCGCTAACAATGCCAGTGTCAAAAGTATCAATTGCAATTGATACCGGTTGAGCGACACCGATTGCGTAAGCTAATTGAACTTCGGCTTTTTTCGCTAAACCAGCAGCTACGATATTTTTAGCAATGTAGCGGGCTGCATAACTTGCTGAACGGTCAACTTTGGTAGCATCTTTACCAGAGAAAGCACCGCCACCATGACGAGCATAACCGCCATAAGTGTCGACGATAATTTTCCGACCTGTTAAACCAGCATCCCCTTGTGGTCCACCGATAACAAAGCGACCAGTTGGATTAATATAGTATTTAGTATCTTCATCCAATAAATGGGCTGGAATCACATACTTAATGACTTCTTCTAAAACATCGTGATGAATCGTTTCGTTAGTCACTTCTTCATCGTGTTGGGTACTAATAACCACAGTATCTACTCGTAAAGGTTGACCGGCTTCATCATATTCCACCGTTACTTGTGATTTAGCATCCGGACGTAAATAAGGTAAAGTCCCATTCTTACGTAATTCTGCCAAACGACGAACTAAACGATGACTTAAAGCGATTGGTAAAGGCATTAATTCCGCGGTTTCATCAACGGCAAAACCAAACATCAAGCCTTGGTCACCAGCACCGATTAAATCTAACTCATCCCCAGCGTTACCACGAACCTCTAAAGCTTCGTCAACACCTTGCGCAATATCGGGAGATTGTTTATCTAAAGCAACTAATACCGCCACGTTATCGCCATCAAAGCCGAATTTGCCGCGAGTATAGCCGATTTCTTTAACTGTCTCTCTGACAACTTTTTGAATATCAACATTTGCTGTGGTGGAAATTTCACCGAAAACTAACACTAAACCAGTAGTAACAGACGTTTCACAAGCAACACGGGCTTGTGGATCCTCAGCCAAAATTGCATCTAAAATCCCATCGCTAATTTGGTCAGCGACCTTATCAGGATGTCCCTCAGAAACTGATTCCGAAGTAAATAAACGTTTTTCTTTCATTATAGGATTCCCCCTCGTTAATTTGGGTTACAAGGCATCTTCGCATTTTGCGAATCCTCTCGGGAACTTGCAACTTTATCCAGTATAGCAGATTTTGTAAAAAATGCCATTAGAAAATTTTGTGGTAAACTTGGCTTTTTTTAGCTAAATGTGCTAACTTCCGCCTTAATAGTCCAATTGTTTTAAGCGTAATTTTGCCTGCTCAGGATTAATAAATTGAATCTGGTATAAATCACCAATATCTTGTTTCAAATTTTTCATTTTCGTATCATCGGTAAAAGCATTGAGCACCCGATTTAAAAACCACAAGGTGCTAGGCATCGCACCCTTGCTACCAATATTAGCCGCCAATTCCACCTCTTCGGATAAACGGCTACGCTTGATTTCTTTCACTAATTGCCGAAAATCACCTTTAACAAGAAATTCATCTTCTTGTTCTCTAACTTTTTTACGTAATTCTGACAAAGTATCCACTTCGTAAAGCTGATTACTGTCTCTAATTTGCAATAAACGGTCTAAAACCTCCCCTGGCGTCTTTTTAGTGCCCTTGGCAATCGCAATCAGGGTTTTACCACTCAAGCTCTCAGGGTCGCGTTTACTGGCTTGTGACAGGGTCTGTTCAGAAACGTTGGCTTGCTGGGAAACATCATAACGGGTCATGTGATTTTCTTTTAAAAAAATATCTAAAACATTTTTCATAAGGGTGCAGCCTCCTTGTTGATTTACTCAATTACATTTTAGTATAGAATTAAAATAAAAGCCAGGATTGATAGGGTTAAAGTTAAAAACGACTCTTTATAACACTAAAGTATAATTTAGTAATTATCAGTGCAAACAAAAAGAATAGCTCAAAAGCTACTCTTTTATAGAAAGCTATTTAGTTAACATAACATCATAGAACCCAAATTCAGACTCACTGTCAAAAAGAGCAATTTTTAAACTTTTGGCATCTTTAACATCAAATTCAAAGTGCATATAGGGAATTTGCGCAGAAATAGTTTCTTCAGCTATTATTTCGCCATCTAAAAACACCTTCATTTTTGCATCATCTATTCTATATGAACTGTCCTCTTTTCCTACACAAAATTCAATTTTTGAAAATTTTCCATCTAAATTAAATAGACCGTAAGTTCCATCTTTTTTATAATCTGATATTTCTAAGACAAAACCCTTACTATATTCATTTCCACCAACAAAAAACGTACCCGTAGAATCTGTATTATACTCGTTTAAGCCATTACCATCATATAGCACGTTGGAAACTTTTTCCAATGTAACTTTTGTAACTTCGTTAATCTCTTTATTACCAACAAATATTTTATCTTTTTCATCATCATATTGAATATTTTTTTCTACCAACTCATTAAAAATATCTTCGTGAAAATAATTTTCTCCATCTACTATAGCCATGGATTTCTTACTACCATCTAATTCTAACCCATCAACAACCAACTTCGATTGGATTATTTCAGCAAAATTTTTTTCATTCAATTTATCATTTTTATCTTTTAATTCTTTTTTCTCCTGTTCAAGGTTTGCAATAGTTTCTTCTAAGTTATTTACTTCTTTTTTTAAATCGTCATTTTCTCTTATTTTACCCTCTACTTCCGGCGCAAAAACTTGAATAGTTGCTTCAGATGAAAAAAGTGTCATTACTACTGGAGCAAGTCCTATTATAATAGTTACAATTAGAGTAATCATTCCGTTCGTATGCTTATCGTGGACATTATCATTTTTATTTTTTGCATATATAAATACAGCAACAACCAACGCTATAATAAGTACTGCACAATAAAGTATTTTACCAAAATTCATGTATATTCTCCTTCTCAATATATTTCATTAAAAAATATAACATTATAGTTGTCATTGTCAATGATTTTATTCACTTTTCTGATAAAAAAGTTTTTTTATTGATTATTTTTACAGTTTCGTAGTACCTTATACCTTTTATAACACAATCATCACCACCCTTCAAAAGGGTGGTTTGCTCTGAGGCTGTAAGCCTCTATTACCGGCCACGGCCTGAAAGGCCCTCTGAATGGTCTTCCTTCCGCACCACTTTTTCTCGCCGATTCTATAAGAATCCCTTTCTATCTTTTCTTATTTTTATTCCCCGTGAATGCATCATACTCCTCAAACAACGTTAGCTGATCTGCTACATAATCTTCTTGTATTTGATTTCGTATATATTCTGCTATCTTTTCCTTATTTCTTCCTACTGTGTCCACATAGTATCCTCGACACCAAAATTTTCGGTTCCCATATTTATATTTTAGATTTGCATGTCGGTCAAAAATCATTAAACTACTTTTCCCTTTCAAATACCCTATGAACTGCGATACACTTATTTTCGGTGGAATGCTCACCAACATATGAACATGATCTTTACAGGCGTTTGCTTCTAGTATCTCTACTCCTTTGCGTTCGCATAACTCTCGCAATATTTCTCCGACACTTTGTTTATATTTCCCATATATTATCTGTCTTCTATATTTTGGGGCAAATACTATATGATATTTACATCTCCACGTTGTATGTGATAAACTTTCTTTATCCTTTTTCATAAAGGTTCCTCCTAATTTTGATTGTGATGCGGTCGGCAAACCTTCATCAGTTTATCATTTTAGGAGGCTTTTTTATACCTCGCTGGAAGCTCTCCGGAACCACCCGCTTAGCAGGTGGTTTTCAGTACATACAAAAAAAATTCAGGTAACCGAAGTTACCTGAATCATTATTTGTCGATTTACTTTATTCCAGTAATGAAATATTTCTTATTTCATTGCAAAGAATGCAGTATTTTCGTTAGTCCATCCAGCTTTCACTAATGAAGCTACTTCTCCAGCAGATTTAGTGAAGTGGTGAGAACCAGGACCTTTAGCGTTTGGATTGAATAGACGGTAAACAGCTACGCCATCTGCTTCAGGAACAGAATAGAATGCAGTACCTTCTTTAGTCCAACCAGAGTTTGCTACGCTATCGTATTCGCCAGCATCAGTTGTGAAGAAATGTTCACCTGAATTTGGATTGTATAGACGGTATACTGGAACACCTGCAGATGAAGCAGTAAATGCAGTTCCTTCAGCAGTCCAACCAGCTTTAACAACTACGTTGTATTCGTTTAAATCTTTAGTATATAAGTGGTCACCATTGTTAGGGTTGTAAGCACGGTATACTGGAACCTCTGTGATTTCACCTTTAGCAACTACAGTAATTTTACGAGTAACTGTAATTGTGTTACCAATTTTGTTTGTTGCAGTGTAAGTCAATGTGTAAGTACCAGGCATTGTAGTATTTACTTTACCATCGATTGTAACACGAGAATTAGGGATTAAATCAGTATTACGTCCTTCTTCATTTTCCCAGAATTGGATACCTTCATAAGGATCGAATCCATCACCAACTTCAATAGTCATATCAACTGAATGACCAACTTTAATACCATATACAGGCATATTGTCAGCAGCTTCAACGATTAATGGAACTTTAAATGTAGATACAGCACCATATTGGTTTTCCATACTTACAGTATAGTAATATTTACCAGCTGTTTTAAAATCAACTCCTGATGCATCAAAAGTCATGTTATCAACTGGTGTAACACCATCAGGGTTTAAAGTGTTCCAACCTTTTAAATGAACTTCGTTTACTTCAGGATATGCTTCATTTTTAACATCGATACCATGAACGTGACCAGCATTACCTACGATTGTAGCAAGGTAAGCATTGTTGCCTTCTTTAGGATCCATATTTAACGCATTAGTTGTGAATGCATATTGATCCGCAACAGTTTGACCATTTGTATAGTAAATCCATTGGCCATCAGTTGGTAGACCATCAGCCAATAAGTTTTCAGTTACTTCCAAAATAGGCATGTGAGCTGCATCAGCTACAACAGTAATTGTGCGTGTTACTAATTGATGGCTAACAACACCAAAGCTGTTTTTGTAAACAACACGGTAAGTTACTGTGTAGGCACCATCAGTAACATGAGAATATACACCACCATCTACATAATCAGTTGCAAATGCTTTTGTTGCAGCATCTACATAATCAATTTGGTATTCACCGTTTGCTAAGTTAGCGCCATCTAAAGAAAATGCAGCATCATAGTTAGGTACCATTTCTTTACCAGTGTTAACGTCAACAACTTTAACACCTTCAGCTACATCATATTCATCTTCTACAACTTTTGTTAAGTTTGTAGCAGAAACAGTTGAATTAGCAATTTTGATTGTTGCTTCAAAAGATAATTCTGGAACAGTTTTGTCGCCATTTTTTTCACGGATTTCAAATTTAACTTTGATATCTTCAGTTCTTTGGTTTAAACCAGTAAGAGTTGTGTTACCTTCAACATCACTACTAAAGATAACTTTGTAGTTTGAAGTCATTGTTAAGCCTAATGCTTCAACAATTGTTGCATCTGCAGGAGCATTTGGGAATAAATGAGTCCATACACCTAAAGAACCAACAGTATCGCCAGCTACATCTACGCCACCAGCTGTTAATTTATCTCTGTCGGCTTTTTGGAAAGTACCATACTCATAAGTAGCATCTTCCAAATAGTCTAATGTGTGTTCATTTGTAGCTTGAGCTACACTTACTTCACCGAATACGCCAGCAGCACTTGGAGCTACAGCAGCAACGGTTAACAATGTTGTTGCGCAAACACCAACAAATTTAAGTTTCGTTTTTTTCATCGAAATATTTCCTCCTAATTTTGTAAATTTAATATGTTATTACTTTACTTATGTTACTATAAGACACGGGATTTTGCAACTTTTTTTGAAATGGCTAACATTGCAAATATGTCTTAATGACTAGCTATCTACAAAATTAAGAGTAAGTATTTATTATTTTTTAAGAAAACTGTTGATAACTGTTGATAATACAAGCTTTTATAGCTATTTAGGCAAAAGAAAAGACTACTAAAAAAGTAGTCTTTTCTTTCTTTAAACTAGCAATTGTCCTTTATCAAATGGCAATTGTTTCTAAAATGTTACATTTTAGAAAAATAATTGAAAAAAAAGTCACTAGACTGAAGTTTTGTTGCAACTTTTTGTTATTTTTCTTTTTTGCAAAAAAAAGTAGCATAAAATTGAAAAACTCCAGTCCAGCTAACTTACCGTTTTCTACCGTTATTTACTGTCTGTTCTTTCCTCAGAACGACTATGCGAATTCGCCGTCTTCTTTAAATTGGCGCTGACGATAGCGTTCTTCTTCATAAACATTTAGGTAATGCTCCTGAATTTTTTGCAACTTTTCGGGAACGACGGTTTCCAAAAGATGTTTATTATAATCCCCTTTGGAAAAGCGTACTAAGTGTTCTGCATCTTCAAATGGTTGCATGGTAGTATTCACATCGCGATTTAAAAGGGTGCTATACACATATCCCCGCTCTTCCAATTTTTTTAGCGTTCGCAAGCTAGTAGTGGTGATGATAACTTCACCGTTTCTCATTATAATCTGGCTATTTAAACCAGCTTTCTTCATTTCAATCACTTTTTCTAAGGCTATCCAAACACTTTGCTGCATACCTTCAATGGAAATCAGCGTGCAAAAAGCTGTGACACAGGGAACTTTGTTGTGTTTTTCTTTTAATAAACGCTGAAAAGATGCTTTATAACAGGCATAATCGAAGTTTGGCTGAACAGTCTTCAAAATGTGTGCCACCAGTTGATTAGGGGAATAAGTCGTTAAATACTTTTTATTATCATAGTAAACCAAGGAACACAGTTGATGATTTTGCAGTTTTCTAGGGAAAATTGCCTCAATTTTGTTAAATTCTTTAAAAAAGCCTTTTGATTTTTCTGGAAAAGATTGTTCTTTTATGATTGTTCTTCTTCCTTCCTATTTAAATTTAATAATTGTTGAAATCCCCACGGCTTTCGCCTTTCCCGAATGTGTTTCTTCATACTTAATCCGCTCCTTCTCTTTAATTTTTGATGATTTTTTTAATCACCATGGTTCAATCATACCTTATTTTCGTTAAAGAAAGCGTTTCAACTTTCGTATAATTTTTGTAGCTTTTTTGACTTTTTTCGCTGGAAGCCTTGACTATACTGGTTTTATCAACCGGTTGAAATAAAATCAAAAGTAGGAATACTCATGAAAAAAAATCTTTCCAAACAACTTCGTCACTTTGATCCTTTGTTGCATAAAGTTTTAGCTAGCCAACATATTTCGGTAGATCATTTATTTTACGATGATTATTTGCAACAGCTGCGCATCGCCTTATGGACGAAACTGGAACAGCATTCTCTAGAAGAATCCAGTTATCTTTTTCGCTGGTTAGTTTGGCAACTAAAAGATTGTCAACGGGAAAATTGGCAGCAATTACGCATCCAACAAAAATTGAATTGGCAAAATCCCCGTCGTCATTACAGTATTGAAGAAGATTTATTGTATGCCACCGAATTTCTTGATGACTTAGTACCACTGTTAACCGTGGCGGAACGCGATTTTTTACGTTTGCGTTTACGGGGAAAAACTTTTCAAGAAATTGCTGATGCTTTAGGGAAAAGTCGCAAGACTATGTACTATTATCAAAAAAGAATTCAAGAGAAATTTAGAAAACTTTTAAAAATAGGGTGACATTTTGCCCGCTAACTTTCGTATATAGAGTGTAAGCAGTCGCGACCTTACAAAAATAATTGAAAAGAGGAATGAACATGCACTTACTAGAAAGCACCAAAATCACCGTAGAAATGCTCAAAGCTGGCGAAGAAAAGCCAACCAAACAAAGCTTTAGCAATGTCATCGACAACGTTACCGAAGAAAAAATCTTAGCCTTAGGGGATATCATCACTGACTTAGCCCCGGCCGCAACCCAATTCGATTCAGCCGTCAAAACCGAAACGACCCGTTACGTCAAAGAAGATTAATAGGTTAAAACATTAATACAATAAATACGAAATTAATATTAAGGGGGAATTGCTTTATGAAACAATTAAAATTGTCATTTTTAGATAGTGAAGGAAAGAAACATCAATTGGTACCGAAAATTGCTGCTGACAACTTAAGCGCCGCAGTCGTTCGTGAAAAAATGACCGCCTTAAGCCAATTGGAAATTTTCAAAAAAGCTGATGTGGTGTTGTATAAATCAGTAGACAGCGCTAAATATGTCGAAACGATTGAAACACCCTTGTTTTAATTAGCAGAAATAAGCCACCTGAGAAAATTTTCTCAGGTGGCTTTGCTGAGGTGAAAAACACCGCTATAATTTTTTCTTGCACTTTACTCGGGTGCATGACAAGTTTCTCCGCTTTTTATGTAATCTAGCTGCTGGCATTTGCACCACTCGACAAAGTAAAAATAAAATTCGCGATACAGAACATCGCTATAATTTGATTTTGTACTTTGCTCGGGTGCAGAGCGAATGCCCTCCGCTTTTTTAATTAAAAAAAGGATTTTTTTGCGTGGAAAAAATAATATGAGTAGAGGAGCTACCGTATTTTAGGGCTTTATCAATGAAGGTTTCTAGTTTTTCCATATTCTCTACGGCGACTTTGACTAAATAGCTGTACTTGCCAGCAACACGATGGCATTCTAAAACTTCTGGTTGTTTTTGGGCAAATTCGCGAAAGGCTTGGCAGTTGGTGGTTTCAAATAAAACGAATGCCTGCACCGCTTTGCCAGCTTTAAGATAATCAATTTGCAGGGTGTAACCTGTGATAATGCTTTTTTCTTCCAGTTTAAGAATTCGCTCTTTCACCGCTGGCGCACTTAAGCACACTTTTGGGGCGATTTCTTTGACGGGGCGGCGGCTATTTTCTTCTAACAAGCGTAAAATTTGCTGGTCTAATTCATCAATCAAATTTTTCACCTTACTTTCTTAATTTTTTTCGTTAAAAATAATTACTTTTGAAAGTATCGTATCCTAAACAACTTATAAAAGCTATATAAAACTGCTTTTCCATTTATTATGATTAGTTTATCAAAAAAATTTATGAAAAGAGGCGGTCTTTTGAAAAAAGTTTTACTATTACTTGCTGACGGTTTTGAAAGTTATGAAGCTAGTGTTTTTACAGATGTTTTTGGTTGGAATTTATTTGAAGGGACAAAAAATACGCAATTGGTTTCGGTAGGCTTGCGGGAAACCTTGCAATGCACTTGGGGTTATGGCTGTCTGCCTCAGCAACAATTATCGGAAATTGATTTAGCTGATTTTGATGCCTTAGCAATTCCTGGCGGCTTTGAAGCAGCGGATTTTTATCAAGATGCTTTCAGTGAGCCGTTTTTAGAAGTGATTCGTGCTTTTGACCAGCAGCAAAAACCGATTGCGGCCATCTGTGTCGGTTATTTGGCGATAGCTAAAAGTGGCGTGCTAGCTGGGCGCTATGGCACCACTTATCATTTTGCCGATAGTTTACGACCGCAACAAATGGCTGATTTTGGCGTTAAGGTGAAAAAAGATGCCCGCATTGTCGAAGATGGCAACATCATCACTTCTTCCTCACCAGAAACCGCCCTGGATATCGCTTTTTTATTGCTGGAGAAATTGACTTCTGCCGAAAATGTAGCGCAAGTGCGGAAGTTGATGGGGTTTTAGAGAAAACAAGCAGTTCAAGATTTACTTGAACTGCTTGTTTGTTAAGGGTTTATGTCAAAATGTCCAGCTTTATAAACACTATCAACAAATTCTTCCATAGACGGTCGGTCTTTACTAGTGAACCACAGATTGAAAACACCCAACATGGCTGAAAGGTTATATTCAATCATCACATCTAATTCAAAATTATCCTCGGTGCCTTTGGCAATCAGTCCTTGCTTAATAATAGGTTTCACCGATTTTTTTATCTTCGCAAGAAAAGAAGCATCGCCATGCTCTCCCAACAATACCGTAAAGTATTCATTGTTTTCTTCGTAAAATTTAAAAAACTCATTAAAGCCAAAATTTCCCTCATGCGAACCGGCAACAATTGGCGCTAAAGGCATATTGTCGGGATTCGGTAACAACTCATTTTCCAGCTGCTCCAGCACATCATAAACATCCGTATAATATTCATAAAAAGTCCCTCGGTTATAGCCAGCTTTATCCATAACTTCTCGCACAGTGATTTTATCAATGCGTTTATTTTGGTATAACTGCCAAAAAGAATCTTTAATTTTTTTCTTGGTCATCGCTGTTATTTCAGGTTGTTTTTTCAAAACCAGCAGCTCCTTTTATCCATTTCAATTATCAACATTCAGCATAATCATCCGACAATCACCTATTCATTGTTGGTTGATAGACTAATTTTGTCATGCTAGGATAATCGTACAACACGATGTTGGATTCGTCAATTATACGAGAGGAGTTTTTTTATGGCTATTTTAACAGTAGAAAATTTAACAAAAGATTACGGTGAAGGCAAAGGCGTTTTTGATGTATCTTTTGATGTCGCTAAAGGAGAGGTTTTCGGCTTTTTAGGCTCTAACGGTGCTGGAAAAACCACCACCATTCGCCACCTTTTAGGTTTTTCAAAACCCCAAAGCGGCAAAGCAACCATTAAAGGCTTAGATGCCTGGACTGACGCCAAAGAAATCAAAAAAAGCATTGGCTATCTGCCAGGAGAAATTGCTTTCCCCAACGATATGAAGGGTTCTGCCTATATTAAATATATAGCTGACCTGCGCGGGCTGAAAGATATGACCAAAGCTGATAACTTGATCAAACAATTTGAAGTCGATCCCTCTGGCGACTTAAACCGGATGTCGAAAGGGATGAAGCAAAAAATCGGGATTGTCTGTGCTTTTATGCATGACCCTGAAATACTTATTCTTGATGAACCAACAAGTGGACTTGATCCGCTTATGCAGGCTAATTTTGTCCAGCTTATTCAAACGGAAAAAGCAAATGGCTGGAGTATTTTAATGTCAAGCCACATGTTTGAAGAAGTGGAAGAAACTTGCGACCGCATCGGGATGATTAAAAACGGGCAATTAATTTCAATCGTTGATCCTAAAAATATTAAACGCGGGGAAAAGAAAACCTTTAAGATTGAGTTTCTAACTTTTGCTGATTATCAAAGTATCTGCAACGAAGGTTTTCAGATTAAAGAACAAAAACCAGAATTTAATCAAGTAACTATTGATATTGAGGACACCCATATCAACAAACTGCTTTTGGCTCTTTCAAAACGTCAAGTGCGCTTTATCAGCGAAGTCAAACATACCCTTGAAGAATACTTTATGAGCTATTACGAAGGAGGCAACCACAATGTTTAGTGCAACTTATTTTAAACAAACTGTTAAATCAAATATCAAATTATGGGCCCTTATCACCGGCGTTCTTTGTCTACTCATTGGCGTGGTTATGAAAGTTTTTGACCCTGAAATGATTAGTGAAATGGTGGGACGGCAAGAAGCAATGGGCGGCTTCAATCCCCTTGGAAAAATGTCCTCACTTATCGAATTTATTTCCAACCAATATTTCGGCTTATTTGCGGTCATCTTCCCCATGATTTATATCATTATCACCGGCAACAAGCTGATTGCTGGTAAAATTGAAAAGGAAATCTAGCAAATGATTTAGCCGCACCACTTTCCAGAACACAAATCACTTTTACCAGTGCTGTATACCTGATTTCATCTCTGATAGTTATGTTCGCTTGTATTAGTGGTGGGGGGATTGCGGTTGCTGAAATAGCTCAACCTGGTCAACTTGATATTAACGTATTTTTACAACTTACCCTTGGATGCTTTTTACTACAATTCACAATCAGTGCCATTTCATTTTTAGGTTCTTGCCTATTTAACTCATCTGGCAAATCGTTGGCTGTTGGTGCCGGCATCCCGCTAGCAATGTTAGCCTGTAAAATGGTCGCTGGCATGAGTGATTCTCTTGAAAAATTAAGTCATCTATCAATCAACACACTGTTTGATACAGAAGCTATCGTAAACGGAGAAGCATTTATTGGAAAATTAATTGTTCTTGGCGTTATTGGCGTTATTGGCGTTATTTGCTACGTTGCAGGTTCAGTGGCATTTAAAAATAAAGATTTACCTTTATAAATAGTTAAAAAAAGACATTCTGAAATGGGAATGCAACTACTTTTTGACACAATTTAAAAAGAGCATCTCATTTTAGTCATCTTTTTCCGGTAATCTACTGGTGAAAGGTGACCTAATTTCG
>NZ_JARXWL010000041.1 GCF_029893325.1 Enterococcus sp. PF1-24 | reverse complement strand
AAAAAACAGAAATCCCACAAAACCATAATGGTTTTCATAGAATTTCTTTTTTTTGAAACTACGAACATAATTTACTTATGTCACAGCCCCTTTTTATGCACAAAAGTTCATCATTTTAAGTTTATAATTCATATTTTTTGTTTAATATACATAGTTGTGAATAAATATTACATAACTAGCTTGACTTGTGTATAAACATCAGTTATTATCGTTTATACAATAACTCGTATATAAATACGTATACAAGCGAAAAAGGAGTGTAAATATGAATTTTATCTTAAATGTAGTTTTGGATTTTAATAAAATTAGTGATTGGGGATCCACCTTTGTTGAAGGAACAATTGTAACGGTTGTTTTAGCACTATTAACGGTTGTAATTGGCTCACTGATTGGGTTGTTAGCGGTGATTATGAAACAAGCACGTTTCGCTCCTTTTCGTTGGTTAGTAAATGCCTATACCCAAATTGTTCGGGGCACACCTTTGTTATTGCAATTATTTATGTGGCTCTACGGCTTACCGATTTTAGGTATTAGCATTTCTTCAATTCCGTGGTTGGGAGATATTTACGGCTCCCGAGAATTTCTAACAGCAGTAGTTGCATTATCTATCAATTCAGGGGCTTATATTTGTGAACTGCTACGTGGCGGTTTGGAATCAATTGATAAAGGGCAAATGGAAGCGGGGCGTTCCTTGGGTTTAAGTCGAGGCCAAACGATGCGATCCGTAATTATTCCCCAAGCGATTCGGGTGGTTTTACCGGGGCTAGGTAATGAATTTATTATGATGATTAAAGAATCTGCGATTGTTTCGGTAGTTGGTGTTTTCGATGTAATGTATACCTATAACATTGTTAAAGCATCAACTTATTCAATATTTGAACCATTAATTGTTGTTGGGGTCATTTATTTTATGTTAACAGCAACATTAACTTTCTTTATGAATCGGTTAGAAAAGAGGTTGCATGTTTATGATTAAAACAGAAAACTTAATTAAAAAATTTGGTGAACTAGAAGTTTTAAAGGGCATTACGACTGAAGTGAAAAAAGGCGAAGTCGTTGCTGTAATTGGCCCTTCTGGTTCAGGAAAGTCAACTTTTCTTCGTTGTTTAAATTTGATGGAGATGCCAACTGCTGGCGAAGTCTTTTTTAAAGAGGAGTGTTTAACCAACACCAAGTTAAAAGAGAATGATATAGATTTCATTCGTGAGAAAATCGGCATGGTTTTTCAACACTTTAATCTTTTTCCTAATATGACCGTTTTAAATAATTTAGTTTTGGCACCCGTTATGCGAAAAAAAATGACGAAAGAACAAGCGTTGCTTAAAGCCGAAGAATTATTAGCAAAAGTTGGCTTAATTGATAAAAAAGATGCGTACCCTAATCAACTTTCTGGTGGGCAAAAACAACGGGTCGCCATTGCTCGTTCCTTAATGATGGAACCAGAAGTAATGCTCTTTGATGAACCAACATCAGCATTAGATCCGGAAATGGTGAAAGAGGTATTATTAGTTATTCAAGATTTAGCTCAAAGCCATATGACGACAATTATCGTCACCCATGAAATGAACTTCGCTAAAAACGTAGCTACGCGGGTAGTCTTTATTGATGAAGGAAAAATTGTCGAAGAAGGAACTCCACAAGAAATATTCGACAACCCACAAAACGAAAGAACCAAAACCTTTTTAGATAAAATTACTTTTTAAACAGAAAAGCGGAGAGTGTTTGCTCAACTCCCGAGTAAAATGCATAAACAAATATAGCGGTGTTCTGTACCGCAAATTTTATTTTTACTTTATTGAGTGGTGCAAAGTTTCGCAGCTGGTTCAAAAGAAAACAGCATATATCACAAATAAATAAACATTAAGGAGATAAAATAATGAAAAAGAAAAATATATTAGTCGGGATTTTATTCACATTACTTTTAGCTTTTACAGCTTGTGGTGGAAATAATCAAGGAAAGAAAGATGATTCAGGAAATACTATGGATAAATTAGCTCAGATTAAAGAGAGTGGTAAATTAGTTGTCGGAACTTCACCAGATTTTCCACCATCTGAGTTTTATGTTTTAGATGAAAATAATAAGAAACAAATTGTTGGGAGAGATATTTCTTTGGCACAAGCGATTGCGGATGAGATTGGCGTGAAGTTAGAGTTGAAAGCCACTGATTTCAATGGTGTTTTAGCTAATATTCAAACAGACAGTCTTGATTTCGGAATTTCTGGTTTTGTTGGCACTAAAGAAAGAAGTAAAATTATGGATTTCTCTGATGGCTATCAACAAGAAACAAGCGATGGTTATCAAGGTATTTTAACTACTAAAGAAAATGTTGAAAAATACACAACTTTAGCAGAATTACAAGCGGATGAATTAACTGTCGGCGCGCAAGGAGGTTCAATTCAGTTTGAATTAGCTTCTGACATTACCACCGCTGCTAAAATTAAACAATATGGCACGATTGATGCGGCAATTTTGGCATTAAACGCAGGGGACATTGATGCGATAACAGTTTCTACAACTTCAGTGACGCCTTTATTATCTTCTTTTCCAGAATTGGCAATTTTGCCGCAAGCAGAATTTGATTTAGATGTTGAAAACATGTATGCGACCAATGTTATTGGCTTCCCTAAACGTGATGATAATGAATCTTTTATTAAATTATGTAATGAAGTTATTCAAAAAAGTAAAGACAATGGCGATTTGAAAAAATGGCGTGATGAAGCAACTGTTCTAGCGGAAAAAGCGATAGAAGAATAAGTAATCGTATTTTTAAAGGAAGAAAGGAAAATAGCAGATGATGATAAAAGAACAACTTTTTAACTCAATTGAAGGAAAAATTGAAGATTATATGCATTTAGTGCAAGTGATGTATGATAATCCAGAAATTGGCAATGAAGAATTTGAAACCATGAAATTATTAGTAGATTATTTAAATAAAGCTGGTTTTGAAACCACTTCTGGCTATGTTGTGCCAACTGGCTTTATCGGCGTATATGATACTAAAAAAGCTGGCCCCACAATTGCAGTGATGTGTGAATACGATGCTCTACCAGAAGTCGGACATGGCTGTGGTCATAATTTAATTGCCGGCATTGGTGTGGCGACTGGTGAAGCTGTTAAAGGCATTATTGACCAATTTGGCGGAAAATTGTTAGTAGTTGGCACACCCGCTGAAGAAAATTTTGGTGGCAAAGTTAGCATGTCAGATGCTGGCGTATTTGATGAGGTGGATGTCGCTTTAATGGTTCATCCTGGTTCTAAAAACGGGGTAGGTGGCCGTTCTAATGCATTAAATCCAATTAAATTTGAATTTTTTGGCAAAAACGCCCATGCTTGTCGTCCCGATTTAGGTCGTTCTGCTTTAGATGCAGCAGTTATGAGTTATTTACAAATTAATTTATTGCGTCAATTTGCAGCGCCGCATACATTCATTCATGGTGTGATTAAAGACGGTGGGGAATCTGCCAATGTGATTCCTGCCTATGCTTCTTTAGAATATTATTTTAGAGCACCAACTATGAAATATGCCGAATACTTAACAGAGCGGGCAGTTAAATCGGTAGCAGGAATTTGTGAAGCCAACGAAGTAACTTTTAAAACTTCTACTTATGAATGTCCTTATTGCGATACGGTGGTTAATTATAAATTAGCCGAAATTTTAACAGCAAAATATCAAGAACTAGGTTTAACCGATATTCAACCAGTGGATGAAGTAGCAACTGGTTCCACCGATGTTGGGGCAGTTAGTTATCGTTGTCCAACGATTCAAGGCTATATTAAAATTTGTGGCGAAGAAGTTGGCGCCCATACCAAAGAAATGGCTTCGGCAACAATTTCACCTGATGGTAAAGCCGGTTTAATCAATGCTGCAAAAGGCTTATCTTTAACAATTTTAGAGTTGTTAGAAAAACCAGAAGTTTTAGCAGCCGTTAAAGCCGAGTTTGACCAAGCAATCGCTGACTTAAAATAGCTTGATAAGTTTTAATCGTGATTAATTGAGCAAGCTTTATTAAAAAAGCAAAATTTACTTGTTTAACCAAACCGTTTTAAGCTCAAATAACCAATTTGGAATAGTTTACTGAAAAATATCAGGTAATTTCAGAAAAAGTGTATTTTAGTAGAAAAAAATAGTAATCTCTGATAAAATAGATACGTTGGCTAGGAGAGCTTTCTAGCAAATAAAGTTTTATATATATAGGAGGAATAATTTTATGCCATTAGTATCAGGAGCTGAATTTTTAAAAGCAGCACGCGAAGGCGGCTACGGTGTAGGCGGATTTAACACAAACAACTTGGAATGGACTAAATCAATTTTAGCTGCAGCTGAAGCTAAAAAAGCACCAGTTCTTATCCAAACTTCTATGGGAGCTGCGAAATACATGGGCGGCTACCAAGTATGTTACGATATCGTTAAAGATTTAATTGATTCAATGAACATTACTGTACCAGTAGCACTTCACTTAGACCATGGTGACTATGAAGATGCTTTAGAATGTATCGAAGTTGGTTATAGTTCTGTTATGTTCGATGGTTCACATTTACCATTCGAAGAAAACATTGAAAAAGCTAAAGACGTTGTAGCAAAAGCACATGCTAAAGGTGTTTCTGTTGAATGTGAAGTTGGTTCAATCGGCGGTGAAGAAGACGGAATTATCGGTTCTGGCGAATTAGCTGACATTGAAGAATGTAAACAAATGGTAGCAACTGGAATTGATTACCTAGCTTGTGGTATTGGTAACATTCATGGTTCTTACCCAGAAAACTGGGCTGGTCTTGCTTTTGACCACTTACAAGCAATCGCTAAAGAAGTTGGCGATATTCCTCTAGTATTACATGGTGGTTCAGGTATTCCTTTAGATCAAATCCAAAAAGCAATTTCAATGGGTGTTTCTAAAATTAACGTTAATACTGAAGCACAAGAAGTATTTGCTGCAGCAACACGTAAATACATTGAAGCTGGTAAAGATTTAGAAGGTAAAGGTTTTGACCCTCGTAAATTATTAGCACCAGGCTTTACAGCAATTACTGAATTAGTTGAACAACGTATCGAATGGTTCGGTTCTACTAACAAAGGTTAATTTAAACAAAATTTTTTGAACTAGCATCTTAATTTCAAGATGCTAGTTTTTTTATGCTCTGGTCATTATACTTGAAAGTTGACTGAGCTATTGCAATCTATGGCATAATCATTTATAGTTACTAGTGATATTCGTTGGAAATGAGTGAAAAAATTGGAAAAAACATCCATTTATGGACTAGAGCAAGCGGCGCTGATAGAATGGTTAGAAGCCCATGGCGAAAAAAAGTTTAGAGCAAAACAAATTTGGGAATGGTTATATATTAAAAGAGTAGCCAGCTTCCAAGAAATGACTAATTTAGCTAAAACTTTGATTGAACTATTAGAAGAAAACTTTGTGATTAATCCTTTAAAACAATTGGTGGTACAGGAATCACAAGATGGTACCGTTAAATATTTATTTGAGTTACCTGATCAACTATTAATTGAAACAGTTTTAATGCGACAAGAGTATGGCTTATCTGTTTGTGTTACGACACAGGTGGGTTGTAATATTGGCTGTACTTTTTGTGCCAGTGGATTGTTGAAAAAACAACGAGATTTAACAGCTGGCGAAATTGTTGCGCAAATTATGTTGGTGCAACGCTATTTTGATGAACGTCAATTAGATGAACGAGTTTCTCATGTTGTTGTAATGGGCATTGGTGAGCCGTTTGACAATTATGATAATGTGATGAATTTCCTACATATTATTAATGACGCTAAAGGTTTAGCAATTGGTGCCCGCCATATTACAGTTTCAACTAGTGGCTTAGTACCCAAAATTAAAGCTTTTGCGGATAATGGCTTACAAGTGAATTTAGCGATTTCCCTACATGCTTCTAATAATGAAGTACGAACTTCTATGATGCGGATTAATCGGAGCTTCCCAATTGAAAAATTAATGGAAGCTGTAGATGAATATTTGGAGAAAACCAATCGCCGTATTACTTTTGAATATATTATGTTAAAAGATGTGAATGATCGTCCGCATCACGCCAAAGAATTAGCGGAGCTGTTGAAAGATAAGAAAAAATTGACTTATGTTAATTTAATTCCTTACAATCCAGTTAGTGAACATGATCAATATTCTCGCAGTAGTAAAGAAGATGTTTTACGTTTCTATGATATTTTGAAGAAAAATGGCGTTAACTGTGTGATTCGTAAAGAACATGGGACTGATATTGATGCCGCCTGTGGTCAATTACGTAGTAAACAAATGAAGAAATAGTTGTTCTTTATCAACTGATGATGGTGGAAAAAATCCAATAGAATAATTTGATTTATGCAGTCAATCAGCTTTCATTACTTGACTGCTTTTTTCTTCTTTCAAAATAGTCCTCATAAAAATTAAAATTTATATATAGTAGTTCTTTGATAATATAAGAATGAGACATCTTGAATTCCTCCTTTTGCTTTTTTTCCTGCAAATTAATTCTAAAAGATTTCTGTCCTGTCTATTTTTGAAACAAGAAAATAGGTGTTAGTGACTTTTTCGTCACTAACACCAGATATTATAGAGTCTTTTTGAATTTCTTATTTTATCTCGCACTATAGAAAGCGATGCCCTCATCTTCCCAGCCTAAGCTGATTAGCCAATCGGCTTCCTCACGACTTTTCGTAAATAAGTGAGAACCAGGACCAGTTGCATTTGGATTGAAAACGCGATAAATAGTATAACCTAAGTTTTCAGGAACCATATAATAGCCAATCCCTTCTTTATTCCAGCCTTTGGCAGCTACTGCTTCGTATTCGGCTTCGCTTAAAGTATAGAAGTGTTCACCTGAATTCGGATTGTACAGACGATAAGCAGGAATCGCCTTTTCGTAAGCTGATGTAACACTATGGAAAGCAATTTCTTCTGCCTGCCAGCCTAAGCCAACAATCCAATCATATTCTTCACGACTAGTAGTATATAAATGATCGC
Organism: Enterococcus sp. PF1-24; assembly: GCF_029893325.1. Lineage (GTDB taxonomy): Bacteria > Bacillota > Bacilli > Lactobacillales > Enterococcaceae > HY326. Next base: position 7,649 of record NZ_JARXWL010000041.1, on the reverse strand, counting down.
CGTCCCCGAAATTGTATGCCCGCCAAACAGGTAATAAAACTTCATCGGGAACAGATCCAGGGGTATTTGGATTATTTGGTTCACTAGGGGTTGAAGTTGTTTTCTTTTTATAAACGTAAATAATCGTCTCATTTGAATCACCAAACTGACCAGCGGCATTGCCGATTACTTTAACAAAAGTATAGCCAGAGATATTTTTTTGAGTCGTTGTATAATCAGTACCCACTTCACCAGTGAAAGGTATATCATCAGCGATTTTTTTCACTGGATTTCCAGCGGTATCATACTCCCAGTATTCCGCTGTAACGGTCGATACCATTCCGAATCTAAAATTTACAAGAATAGGTATCCAAAATGAGTAATAAGAATCGTCAACATCTGAGCTGTAATTAAGAGGAAGCTCAATATAAGGTGAAAGAATTGAATCATAAAGTGATTCTGAGTTTTGCTTATGTTGAATAGTTTTGCCAGCAATTAGGGAGTAATCAAAATCTGTCTCGTTAAGAGTACACTGTATCCCACTTTCAGAAAATGATGCTGTATAATTTAAATTATTTTCGTTATCATAGGGAATTCTAAAAGGTAGATTATCTTCGCAGATGCCTTCTTTAGGTACATTGCTAAGACCTAATTCTTCGTAAGAAATAAAGAAATTAGTATAGGTGTTTTGGTTTAGCTCAATCATTGATTGACTGTCATAAAAGCAATTACTCATGGTAACTTGTGGAAAGTCTTTAAAAAGTGAAAAATCAAGCGAATTTGGGAAAAAATCACTTATATTACCAGTAAAACTAGCAGTTGTCTTAGCTGAAATTTCAGGATAATCAAAGATTTTCATATCAGAGAAACTTTTTTTATTCCAATTTTCAGGTAATGGCAATGATTCTAAGCTATCACAGCTAATAGTAATTCCACTAGCGTATTCTAAACCAGTGAAATTATCGATGTCAAATATGGATCGATCATAATGATTTTCACTAGAACTAGATAAAATTATTGAATCTGAATTTGCTAATCGTTCTTTCGTAATTTGGTCAGCGCTAGGTAAGCCTAACTGTTCAGCAACGATTTGTTGGAGTATTTTATTAGGCATCCACGAATCAATAGGTTCTTCTGAATAGCTAGTTAAGATCTGTGCTGGTTCAATAGTTTCTGCAGATACCACTGTAGATGAAAAAACAGTAGTAACACATAGTGAAGTTAATATAGCTAAGGTCTTTCGAAATTTCTTCATAATTTTTTTCTCCTAGATAGTTATTTAGTATTTGTTATCATTAAAAAGTCTAGCCTAAAAAAACATATAAGTCAACTTTATAAAAGTGGAACAAGATAGAAATTTCATTTCTAAAATTGGATGATCTGGTGTTTATATTTTAGTTTTATTAAGGGGGAAATTATAAAATGTTGATTTAATTTGCTATTTTTTTAGAGAAAAACTATACTAAATAAAAAGAAAATAATTTTGAAAGAGGTGGCCCCCCATGTCATGGGAGCAAGTCTATAAATTATGGATTAACGAAGAAAATTTAGATAGTAACTTAAAAGAGAATTTGAAAGATTTAGAAAATGATTCTGATAAATTGAAAGATGCTTTTTATGCACCTTTGGAATTTGGTACAGCTGGGATGCGTGGAATTTTAGGTGCAGGGATTAATCGCATGAATATTTACACGATTCGTCAAGCAACTGAAGGGTTAGCACGTTTTATGGACGAACAAGATCCTGAAACAAAACGTCGTGGTGTGGCGATTGCTTATGATTCTCGTCATATGTCGCCAGAATTTGCGATGGAAGCCGCCAAAACTTTAGCGAAACACAATATTCCTGCTTATGTTTTTGAAAGCTTGCGACCAACACCTGAGCTATCTTTTGCGGTGCGTTATTTGAAAACTTTCACTGGAATTATGATTACCGCTTCTCATAATCCTGCTGCTTATAATGGTTATAAAGTTTACGGAGAAGATGGCGGACAAATGCCGCCAGCGGATGCAGATGCGTTAACTAAATTTGTACGTTCCGTTGAAAATCCTTTAAAAGTTGAAGTTCTTTCTGAAGAAGAAGTGAAACATAGCGGTTTAATCAATATTATTGGTGCTGAGATTGATACGGCTTATTTGAAAGAAATTGAAGCAGTAACGATTAATCATGAATTGATTGAAGAAATGGGTAAAGACCTTAAATTGGTTTACACACCCTTGCATGGTACTGGAAAAATGTTAGGAGAGCGTGCTTTAAAACAAGCTGGTTTCGAAAAATTTGTACTGGTTCCTGAACAAGCGATTGCAGATCCTAATTTTACAACGGTAAAATCACCGAATCCTGAAGAGCATTCTGCTTTTGAATATGCCATTCGCTTAGGTGAAAAAGAAGGTGCTGATTTATTAATAGCCACTGACCCTGATGCTGACCGTTTAGGTGCTGCCGTGCGCTTACCGGATGGTAGTTATCAAGTTTTAACTGGTAATCAATTAGGTGCGATTATGTTGCAATATATTTTAACCGCTCATCAAGGAGCAGGCACATTACCTGCTAATGCAGCTGTTTTGAAATCAATTGTTTCAAGTGAACTATCTACCGCTGTTGCCAATAAATTTAATGCCAAGATGATCAATGTGCTAACAGGGTTTAAATTTATTGCCGAAAAAATTCAACAATTTGAAGAAGATCACTCACAAACCTTTATGTTTGGTTTTGAAGAAAGCTATGGTTATTTAGTGAAACCTTTTGTAAGAGATAAAGATGCGATACAAGCTTTAGTTTTATTAGCAGAAGTAGCAGCTTATTACAAAAAACAAGGAAAAACTTTATACGATGGCTTGCAAGATATTTTTGCTGAATACGGCTATTTTGCTGAAAAAACAATTTCTGTAACTATGAGTGGCATTAAAGGTTCAGCTAAAATCGCTGCTTTAATGAAGAAATTCCGTGAAGAAGCGCCAAGTGAATTTGCTGGCGAAAAAGTCGTTCAAACAGAAGACTTTAAATTATTAACACGCACGACGGCTGACGGTGCTGTTGAAAAAATGACAACCCCACCATCAGATGTCTTGAAATATGTTTTAGCCGATGAAAGCTGGATTGCCGTGCGACCATCAGGCACTGAGCCAAAAATTAAATTCTATATTGGAGTTAAAGCAGATAGCCAAGCAAGTGCTGATGCCAAAGTAGCTGCTTATGAAACAGCAATTAATAAAATTGTAGAAGCATAATTGAGCATCAAACTAATTTTTTCAAAGAAAAATTAATACTTTAAAACGAACTAGGAGGATTTTATGGAAGCAGCTGTTATTCAAAAAGTGAGTCAAATCTATAAAATCTTAAGTGATCCCAATCGCTTGAAAATTTTATTACTATTAAAAGATGGTGAAAAAAATGTTGGGACGCTAGTTGAAGAAGTTCAAATGGAGCAGTCTGCTGTTTCTCATCAATTAAAATTATTGCGAGAAAATCGGATTGTTAAATCCCGCCGTGATGGGAAAATTGTTTATTATAGCTTAGATGATCATCATATTATTGATATCTTGGCAGAAACGATTGAACACGTAGAACACCAATAAATAGAAGAAAATAAGGCTGATAGCGTAAATGCTATCAGCCTTATCGTTTAAGAATAAAAATGAAGGTTGAAAATAATGTTAAAATATAAAAATCAAATCGGGTTATTTTTGGTAGCAATTATTTGGGGCACTGGTTTTGTCGCAACAGAAATTGCTTTGCAACAATATCATGTTTTACAAATTTTAGCGCTACGATTTTTGCTTGCGGCAGTTTTAATGGCGTTATTTTTTCATAAAAATTTGAAGCAGATTAAGAAAAGCACCGTTAAAAAAGGTGCTATTTTAGGCAGTGTTTTATATCTAGCTTTTTTATTTCAAACGATAGGTTTAACTTATACGACTGCTTCAAAAAATGCTTTTTTAACAGCTGTTAATGTAGTTTTAGTGCCGGTAATTGGGACGCTATTTTTGAAGTTGCCACTGGCTCGTAATGTTGTGATTGGTGCTGTATTCTCGCTAATCGGTATTGGCTTTCTCTCTTTAGAAGGGCTAAACGGCTTGAACTTAGGGGATGGTTTAACTTTAATTTGTGCGGTTTTATTTGCCTTGCAAATTTTGTTAACCAATACTTTTTTGAAAAATGAAGATGCGATTGCGCTAACTTTAATGCAGTTAACGGTAGCGGCGCTGTTGGCTTTAGTAGTTTCTTTAATCTTAGGATATCCTTTAATTACTTTTAATGTAACTGGCAATTTGGCTGTTTTCTATTTAGGGGCGGTCAGTACCATGTTAGGCTTTTTAATTCAAACCATCTGTCAAAAACAAGTGAGTAGCAACCAAACTGCTGTCATTTTGTCAACAGAAGCGCTTTTTGGAATGTTGGCTTCTATTATCTTTTTACATGAGGCGGTTACTTTCAAAATGATTATTGGTGCGTTGCTGATTTTTGCTGGGGTCATCGTTACTGTTTGGCAACCGAAAAAAATATTAAGTTAAAAATAACTCCCAGAAGAAGGTGCTACTTTTCTGGGGATTTTCATTTTTAAAGCAGCCTTGCGATGAAAAATCACTAAGATATGCTAAAATAGAAAGAGAGCAATCATTTATAGAAGGTAGGGGTGTTTGTGGAAGTCAATTATCAAAAAGGACAATTAGAAAGTTTAGTAATTTATGGTGAAACTTTTGCAGCGACTTTACCCTTGTTAGATTGTAAAAATAAGCATGTAATTTTTATTAGTAACCAGCGTTATTATGATTTATTTTCAGAGAAAATTAACCAGTTACTAAAAGAGAGCTTGTTGATTGACTGGTATATTTGTCCTAATCAAAGCCATTGTAATACTTTGAAAGAATTGAATCAGCTACTTGATTTTATTCAACGTTTTCCGGAAGCCGAAGACTATTTGTTTTTTGCTTTTGGTAATGAAGGGGTTATTCAGTTAACCAGTTATTTACAAAAAAATACCCTGTTAAAAGGTGATTTCTGGGTTCTGCCTGTTTCGATTCGGGCCTTTGCTCAAAGCTTAATTGCTAAAACTAAAATTGTTTCTGAAAAAGAACTACCAGTTTTGCAAGGAACGAATTTACCACAGTTGATTTTGTATGATCAGACTTTAACGCAAGAGCAGCAGACGGGGAAAATGATTGATTTCCTAACTTTATTGACTTGTGGGATTGTCTGTAGTCGCGATTTTTTGAAAGAACTTTATTTCAATTATCCCCAAGCGCAAAGTTTACAACGGATTTCTTTTAGTGGTTTAATTAGTTTGTTGATAACTTTTTATCAAGAAAAAGGCGAGCTAATTGAAAGTTATGGACAAGCATTTGAACAAGCTTTTTATGGCATTGAAGGCAGTCATTTTCTTTCTAGCAGTATGAAGAAAATGCTAGGTATTTTATTCCATTTGGCTTGGAATATTGAGTCAGAAAAAATAGCTTTTAATTTTGAAAACTTTTTACGTTGGTTAAAACAACTAGGTTTTCCTTTAGAGTTGCCTGAACAATTTTTGCTAAGTGATTATGTGGAAAATTTATTACGAGTCATCAATAATGGCTCTGAGTTATTAGTTTTATCAGAAATTGGTGAAACTAACGGCTTTCGCAAAGGAACTGACAGCAAATTGTTGGTAGCTATTGAAAATTATCAAAAAATCGTTAAAGAAATGCAAGCTTAAATTTAACGATTGTAAATAGAAGAGGAGACTTACAAAATGTCTTATAGTGAAGAAATGTTACAAGCAATTAGCAATGAAGATTTGGCACAAGCACAATTAATGTTGCAAAAAGCGTTACGGGAAGATGATGCTGAAATTTTAGAAGCTTTAGCAGCTGAATTAATGAATATGGGATTTTTAGTGGAAGCTGAAACAGTTTTACAACAGTTAACTACTCAAGCGCCAGAAAAACAATATTTAAATATTAGTTTGGCAGAAATTGCTATTGAAAATAACGAATTGGATTTAGCTTTTGAATATTTAGAAAAAGTTTCTGAAACAGATGAAAGTTATTCCGAAAGTTTGCTAGTAATGGCTGATTTATATCAAGTGTTGGATTTACCAGAAGTGAGTTTAGCAAAATTGCAAGCTGCCCAAAAACTTTTACCTGATGAACCAGTAATTATTTATGCTTTAGGTGAGTTATATTTTTCTAACAATCAATTTGCTGAAGCCATTGAATGCTATCAACAATTGTTAACTAGTAAGGCAGACGTGGTGAGTGAAGATACCCTACACGAACGGATTGGTTCAGCTTTAACCATGTTAGGTGAATTTGAAGAAGGACTGCCTTATTTAGAAGCGGCTGTTGAAGCGGAAGTTAGTGATGACCGTCTGTTTCATATCGCCTTTACTTATTTGCAGTTGAAAGATAATCAAAAAGCGATTCATTATTTGCAAGAATTACGTCTGATGAATCCAGAATATAGTGCTTTATACTTGTATTTAGCCGAAGCTTTACAAGAAGAAGAACTGATTGAAGAAGCCCAAGAAGTTGCTGAAGAGGGCATTAAAGAAAATCCCTTTCAAGTTGAGCTTTATCATTTAGCAGCTGAAAATGCTTTTCGTTTGCATGACATGGCGGCTTCCGAAAAATATTTATTAAAAGCTTTAGAACTGGGTGAAAAACAAGATGAAACGCGTTTAACTTTAAGTAATTTATATTTAAATGAAGAACGCTATGAAGAAGTGATTACCACTTTAGAGGCGTTGGAAGAAAGCGGTAATCCTTATGCTGAATGGAATTTAGCGCAAGCTTATAATCAATTAGAAGAGTTTGAATTAGCAACTGTTCACTATGATGAAGCCTATCAAGAATTAAAACATGAACCTGAATTTTTAAAAGAATATGGTATTTTCTTGCGAGAAGAAGGCCGCTTAGGAGAAGCACAAGCATTATTGGAGCATTATTTACAACATGAACCAGGGGATTTAGAAATTGCTTCGCTATTGGAAAGTTTTGAAAGTAGGGATTAAGATGATGATTAGCGTTAAAGACAAAAAAGCTTTTTTACGTTGGTTAGTTAAAAATGTCTCTTTTAAACATCGGGAAATTGTTTGGCTGTTGAATTATTTGGCTGAGCATGAAGTGATTTTGGCGAATGTTCATTTTGTTGAACTTGCTGAAGCGACGCAAAGAGGGTTGCAAATTCGTGATAGCGCTAGTGAAGGGGAAGATTTGATTTTATTCCTTAAGGGCAGAACCTTTACGGATAGCGATCAAATTTTTCATGAAATTCGTTTAAACTGGCAATCACCCTTGTATTTAGAGTGTATTTTTGAAGATGCTTGGCAAAATCTCCTGTTTCTTTCTATTTTAGAAGATAATCCAGCGATTCCGTGGAACAAACGAGTAAGTGAAGAAATTCATGAAGAAGTCGCTACCTTTCTTTCAAAAGATGAATTACAACAACGTTTGGCTTTTCTTTATCAAGAAATTGATCGTTCTTTAGAAGAAGAAAATCGGGAAGAATTCATCACTTTAACTGATGAAGTTAAAGAAGTCAAAGAAAAAATAGCAAATTTATAATCACTCACAACTAATTAAAAAAATGACGACTAGCAATGGAACTGACCCCAATTAGTGGGACACATTCAAAAAAGCATTGATTAGATTGCAGATTTCCGATATTCAATCGGTGATTTGTAGTCTAATTTT
>NZ_JARXWL010000040.1 GCF_029893325.1 Enterococcus sp. PF1-24 | reverse complement strand
GTCATGCTAAAAAGCACCTCCTGTTAAATTCATTTTACTTGAATTCAACAAGAAGTGCTTTTTTATTATGTCCCACTATTCTGGGTCAGTTCCGTTCCCAATCACTAGTCGTCATTTTTTAGTTGTTTTCTAAAACTAAAACGGTTGGCTTGAGGTTTTAAATAAGTAAAGCCTTCACCTTCTACTTCGTGAACATTAATCACTGAAAGAAAAGCGCGTTCATCAATTTGATAAATTAAACGTTTGACTTCATGTATTTCCCGAGGACTAACCACAATATAAAGAATTTTTTTCGGATGTTGAGAATATCCGCCTTCGCCATTGAAAAAAGTTACGCCCCGTTCTAAATTATCCATTAACAAAGGAGCGATGGCTTCACTGTGATTGGAAATAACGATTAAACCTTTGGCAGCGTAAGCTCCATCTAACATAGAATCAATCACTTTACTAAAAACATAGGAAACAATCAAAGTATACATCATGCGATTTAAATCCAAATAAGTTAAGGAAAGAGTTAAAATAATAACATCAAAAATTAAAAGTGAACGTCCCATAGAAATACCGTAATTAATTTCTAAAATTCGTGCTACTACATCACTTCCGCCAGTGGTGCCCCCTGTTCGGTAAACTAAGCCACTACCAATCCCGCCAGCTAAACCAGCTAATAAAGCAACAATCAGCAAGTCATTTTCTAAATTGATGACAATTGGAATTCGTTGCCAAATCCATAAAAAACTTGAAAGACTAACGGTTCCGATAATAGTATAAATAAAAGTCCGGCGACCTAAAATTTTCCCACCAATTAAAACTAAGGGAATATTAATCAGTAAAGTGGAATAAGCTGGATCAATCTGAAATAAAGCTCGCAGCATTAAAGTAATTCCGCTAACGCCACCTTCAGCTAAATGATTAGCAATATTTAAATAAACTAAGCCAAAAGCATAAATGCAGGTCCCTGATAAAATCAGTAAGACATCTTTTATTTCTCTTTTCATAAGCTCCTCCTTAATGGTCTTCTCGATAATGAAAAAATAGTATTCAAATATCAATTTAACATGAAAAAAATTTTTTCTCAAATTAAGAGGGTAGGATTTTACTAGCACTTTTGTTAAGATAACTTTATAATTGAATCAGCGATATTTTTTTTAAAGAAAAATAATTATAAACTAGAGGGGAAATCAAAAAATGACAGAAACGCGTTCTTTGGCATCAATCCAAAAAGAAGTCGATGAATATATTCAACAGTTTAAAACTGGTTATTTTTCACCACTAGGACAGCTGGCCCGGTTAACTGAAGAAGTTGGCGAGTTAGCCCGAGAAATCAACCATTATTACGGAGAAAAGCCTAAAAAAATTGATGAAGCCAATAAGACAGTTGATGAGGAATTAGCAGATGTGATGATTGTTTTAGTGATGTTAGCTAATTCGCTGGATATTGATTTAACTGGTACTTTTGAAAAAAATATGGAAAAATTTAACCAACGGGATAAATACCGTTTTGAAAGAAAGGATGGCAAAACACATGATTAAAATAATAGTCGCAGGTTTTAGCGGAAGAATGGGGAGCACTGCTACCAAAATGGTTTTAGACCATGAAAATTTTGAATTAGTAGGTGTTTTAGATCCGATTGCTACAGCAACCAATTTGCAAGAATTACCTGAATATCCTGGTGTAGATGTGCCAATTTTCACTAAAAAAGAAGAAATTTTAACGGTTCAGCCAGATGTTTGGATTGATTTTACAATCCCAGCTTTTTCGGTAGAACATACTCGTTTTGCTTTAGAAAATCAGATTGCACCCGTCGTGGGAACCACTGGCATTGATGAAGCTAGTGTTGCTGACTTGATTGCTTTATCAAAAGAAAAAAAGGTCGGTGGCCTAATTGCACCGAATTTCGCAATCGGTGGTGTTTTAATGATGCAATTTGCTCAACAAGCTGCAAAATATTTCCCTGATGTCGAAATTATTGAATTACATCACGATAAAAAATTAGATGCGCCTAGTGGGACTGCTATTAAAACCGCGGAAATGATTAGTGAAATCCGCCAAGCTAAAAAACAAGGGCATCCTGATGAAATAGAAACCATTCCCGGAGCTCGTGGGGCTGAGTTTGAAGGCATGCGGATTCATAGCGTACGTTTACCGGGATTAGTTGCCCATCAGCAAGTGCAATTTGGGGCAGAAGGAGAAGGTTTAACGATTCGTCATGATTCTTATGATCGCAGTTCATTTATGAGCGGTGTCGCTTTAGGCTGTGAAAAAGTCGTGAATTTACAAGAATTAGTTTATGGCCTTGATCAATTACTATGAGATTAAATAATTTACCAAGTGAATTTCAACAAGCTCTACCTAGTTTAAAAAAAATTCAAGCAGCTGGCTATGAAGCTTATTTTGTCGGCGGCTGTGTTCGAGATGTTTTATTAAATCATCCCATTCATGATGTTGATATTGCCACCAGTGCTTTCCCTGAAGAAGTAAAGGCGCTATTTCCGAAAACTTTTGATGTGGGAATTGAACATGGTACGGTGATGGTTTTAGCAGATAATCAAGAAACTTATGAAATCACTACTTTTCGAACAGAATCAACTTATCAAGATTTTCGTCGTCCCGACCAAGTGGCTTTTGTCCGCTCTTTAAAAGAAGATTTGAAACGTCGCGATTTTACGGTGAATGCTTTGGCGTTAACTGTTGACGGAGAAATTATTGATTTATTTGCTGGCTTAAAAGATTTAGAGGATAAAGTTTTACGAGCGGTGGGAAACCCTCACGAGCGTTTACACGAAGATGCTTTGCGAATGATGCGAGGCTTGCGTTTTATGAGCCAATTAGGTTTTTCGCTAGAGGAAAATACTTTTGCGGCGATTTTAGCGAATCATCAATTACTTGAAAAAATTTCGGTTGAACGAGTTCATGTGGAATTTATGAAATTGATGTTGGGTTCTTATCGACGGGATGCCTTGTTAGCTTTTGTAGAAACCCAATGCTATCAATACTGTCCGGGCTTAGCAGGTGGTAAAGAGGCATTGTTGAAAATAGCTGATTTGCCAGAAAGACCATTGGCTTCTGAAAGTCAGGTGTGGGCTTTGTTATTAAGTGTGCTGCAAACACCTTTAACCGAAATTAATTCCTTTTTAAAACACTGGCGCTGTTCCAATCAAGTCATTAAAGAAGTGCAACAATTAGTGCTGGGCTTAAAATTTCGCTTAGAGCAACCGTGGACGCTACAACTAATCTATCAATTAGGGGCTGAGGCATTACAAAATGTTGAAGAGCTACGTTATTATTTTGGTCAAGAAAGCCAAGTACAACAAGTTTTAGCTAGCTATCAAGCCTTACCAATTCACGATTTAAAAGATTTAGCGATTACCGGGCAAGATTTATTGACAGCCTGTCAAGCTAAAGCCGGCAAATGGGTCAGCTTGCTATTGGCTCGCTGTGAAGAAGCGGTGCTGTTAGGTGAGCTTCCCAACGAAAAAGATCAGCTCTTAGCTTTCGCCAAAAAAGCCTATCCGGAAATTTTAGCAAACTTATAAATCTTCTAAGCAAATTGCTGTCTTACTTCCCCTAATCCGTGCTAGAATTAAGAAGTAGCGGATTATAAATTGCTGAGGAGTGAAGAAAATGGCTAAAGAAATGACTGCTTTAAAGTTCTATTTTAGAAATGGCGAAACTTGGACAATTGAACGACGTTATATTGGTGATTTGTGGATTAAACGCATCACAACTAGTTTTGGCAGAATTAATGGTAGTGAGTTTATTGAAATTCATCCTTGTGAAGGTCTAAAAATCGAAATTTTTCAAGAGGGTGATCATGTTGCCACTCACGATATTAATTTAGGTGGCTTGGAGCTAGGCATGTTTGCTCGGGCTTTGAAATATCAAGATATTGAAAGAATGGAAATTTTATATCGTAACGGGGCGCCAGACATGGTTTATTTCCCTTACAAAGATACAGATACAGAAGGTTTAGATAATATCTATCAATCAACAAAAATTAGCGAAAAAACTAAAAGTCTTTATATTGTGATTGATCCTAAGCAAACAGTTGATGACATCTATAGTGAACTTTTAAAATAATCAAGCAATTTTCAGGGTCTTAAGTCAATGACTTAGGGCCTTTTGTGTTTTTTGCCCTTTTCGCTTTTTCGTTCATCTTTACATAAAATTTACATTTCCTTGATGAGATATTGATATGGATTGTGTACACTAAGAGTTAGTGAGAAAATGAAATTTATTTTTTAAGAAAGTAATATATCAAAATGAGTAAGGATGTCAGTTCAACTTATCAAGAAACCAAGCTAGTTGAATGATATACGGCACGAAAATAAGACTAATTTTTCTAAGAAAAATTAATCCAATAAAATGAGTAAGGATGTCAGTTCAACTTACCAAGAATCAAACTAGTTGAATGATATACGGCACGAAAATAGGACTAATTTTTCTAAGAAAAATTAATCCAATAAAATGAGTAAGGAGTCGTCATATGAAAAGACTGGGAAAAAATCTTTTGAAGCCACTGCTTTTTTTAGGAGCTACAGCACTTTTAGCTGGTTGTGCTTCTTGGATTGATCGTGGGGAATCAATTACAGCTGTTGGTTCATCTGCTTTGCAACCATTAGTAGAAACGGTTGCGGAAGCTTATCAAGCAGAGAATCCGGGACAATTTGTTAATGTTCAGGGAGGCGGAAGCGGCACGGGGTTAAGTCAGGTGCAATCTGGTGCGGTTGAAATTGGCAATTCAGATTTATTTGCTGAAGAAAAAAATGGCATTGATGCCGAAGCTTTAGTTGATCATCGGGTGGCCGTAGTCGGTATTACACCAGTGGTTAATAAAAAAGTCGGGGTTAGCGATATTTCTTTAACGGATTTGAAGAAAATTTTCTTAGGAGAAATTACTAACTGGCAAGAACTAGGTGGTAAGGATCAAGAAATTGTTCTGTTAAATCGGGCGACAGGAAGTGGCACGAGAAGCACTTTTGAAAAATGGGTCTTAGATGGTCAAACGGCGATTCAAGCTCAGGAGCAAGATTCCAGCGGGATGGTTCGCCAAATTGTGGCGGATACACCAGGCGCCATTAGTTATATGGCTTTTTCTTACGTAACGGATGATGTTGCGGCTTTAAGTATTGATGGCATCGAGCCAATTGATGAAAATGTGTTAAATAATCAGTGGGTGATTTGGTCCTATGAACATCTCTATACAAAAGGGGCGCCAACTGATTTAACTAAAATATTTATAGATTATATTCTTTCTGCTGAAGTTCAAGAGGGGATTGTCGGTGAATTAGGCTACATTCCCGTTTCAAAAATGGAAGTGGAGCGAGATTGGCAAGGAAATTTAGTTAAATAAACGTAAATACTTAAAATGTGGGCTTATTTTTATCAAGTAGCAAAGAATCACTTAATAGATGTGAGAGGTGTTTATTTTGGAAGATGTGAAAAAGGCATTATTGACCAAGTCAAAACGGGCCAAAATGGAAAGCAGAGGAAAAATGCTGAGTTTCATTTGTATTGGTTTTATTGTTTTTGTTGTAGCTGCTATTTTTTATTTTGTAGCAAGTAAAGGGTTAGCGACTTTTTTTACTAATAAAGTTAATGTTTTTGATTTTCTTTTTGGAACAAAATGGAATCCAAGTCAAGTGGGACCTGATGGCAAAGCGCAAGTTGGTGCATTACCAATGATTGCGGGCTCTTTTATCGTAACATTTATGTCAGCGATTATTGCAACGCCTTTTGCGATTGGGGCAGCAGTATTTATGACTGAAATTTCACCGAAGCAGGGCACTAAAATTTTACAACCCGTTATTGAATTGTTAGTGGGAATTCCATCAGTTGTTTATGGTTTTATCGGTTTAACCGTGATTGTGCCTTTTATTCGTTCCATTTTTGGCGGTACGGGTTTTGGGATTTTAGCTGGTAGCTTTGTATTATTTATTATGATTTTACCAACTGTTACGACGATGACGGTTGATGCTTTAAAAGCTGTTCCCCGTCATTATCGCGAAGCTTCCTTAGCTTTAGGAGCGACTCGTTGGCAAACGATTTATAAAGTTGTTTTGCGAGCAGCGACTCCAGGAATTTTAACAGCAGTTGTTTTTGGGATGGCGCGAGCTTTTGGTGAAGCGTTAGCGATTCAAATGGTAATTGGTAATGCGGCAATTTTACCGAGCGGTTTAACAACGCCAGCTTCCACTTTAACTTCGATTTTAACAATGGGTATCGGTAATACAATTATGGGGACCCTTGAAAATAATGTTTTATGGTCTTTAGCCTTAATCCTATTATTGATGTCTTTATTCTTTAATATTGTAATTCGTTTGATTGGTAAGAAAGGAGCGATGAAATAATGAATGCGAAACGTTGGGATAAATTTGCAACAGGTGTTTTATACACGGTTTCAGGAATTATCGTTTTAATTTTAGCTGCTTTATTACTATTTATTTTAGTTAGAGGGCTACCAAATATTTCATGGGAATTTTTAACGCAACCTTCTAAAGCTTACCAAGTTGGTGGGGGAATTGGGATTCAGCTTTTCAATTCCATTTACTTACTATTTATTACGATGTTAATTAGTTTGCCAATTTCTTTAGGCGCAGGGATTTATCTATCTGAGTACGCTAAGAAAAACTGGGTTACAGATGTGATTCGGACTTCAATTGAAATTTTAAGTTCATTGCCATCTGTTGTTGTCGGATTATTTGGCTTTTTGATTTTTGTTGTTCAATTTGGTTATGGTTTTTCAATTATCTCAGGAGCGTTGGCCTTAACTCTTTTCAACTTACCTTTATTAACTAGGAATATTGAAGAATCACTGCGAACTGTTCATTATACACAGCGGGAAGCTGGCTTAGCTTTAGGTCTTTCACGTTGGGAAACAGTTTGTAAAGTTGTTTTACCAGAAGCTTTACCAGGGATTTTAACTGGGGTGATTTTAAGTTGTGGGAGAATTTTTGGTGAGGCAGCAGCCTTGATTTATACTGCTGGCCAAAGCGCACCAGCGTTAGATTTTAGTAACTGGAATCCATTAAGTGTCTCTAGTCCGATTAGTATTTTCCGCCAAGCTGAAACTTTAGCGGTTCATATTTGGAAAGTTAACACTGAAGGCACCATGCCAGATGGTGCAGCTGTTTCGGCTGGTGCTTCAGCTGTGTTAATTATCGCCGTTTTATTATTCAATTTCGGCGCACGGGCACTTGGCAAACGTCTCCATCGCAAATTGACTTCTGCCTAACCAATTAAAAGGGATTTGAGGAAAATATTATGAAAACATATAATTGGGATGAAAACCATATCATTCAATTTGAAAATAAAAAAAATACTGCTTTATATACTAATGATTTACATGTGTGGTACGGTGAAAATGAAGCCATTAAAGGTGTCGATTTACAATTCAAAAAAAATCAAATCACAGCTTTAATTGGGCCGTCAGGATGTGGTAAATCCACTTATTTACGTTCTTTAAATCGGATGAACGATGGCATTGCTAACACTCGTGTTACTGGGGAAATCATGTATGAAGACGTTGATATCAATGCCAACAATGTTGATGTTTACGAAATGCGTAAACGCATCGGCATGGTTTTTCAACGGCCGAATCCTTTTAGTAAATCCATTTATGAAAATATAACTTTCGCTTTAAAGCAACATGGTGAAAAAGATAAACACAAACTGGATGAAATTGTTGAAACAAGCTTGAAACAAGCAGCTTTGTGGGATCAAGTCAAAGATAATTTAGGTAAAAGTGCTTTGGCGCTATCTGGTGGCCAACAACAGCGTTTATGTATCGCTCGGGCGATTGCCATGAAACCCGATATTTTATTATTAGATGAGCCAGCTAGTGCGTTAGATCCAATTTCTACCGGGAAAGTGGAAGAAACTTTAATTAATTTAAGAGAAAACTATACAATTATTATCGTAACTCACAATATGCAACAAGCGGCCAGAATTAGTGATTATACAGCTTTCTTCTATTTAGGAAAAGTGATTGAATATGACGAAACCCGCAAAATCTTTACTCGACCAAAAATTCAAGCAACAGAAGATTATGTTTCTGGTCATTTTGGTTAGTAACAATTAAAAAGCCTATGAAGGGAGTAAAATGATGGCCAATGAAATTATCGGATCTACGGATCTGCACTTATACTATGGTAAAAAAGAAGCCCTAAAAGGAATTGATATGAGTATTCAAGCAGGTGAAATTACTGCGATGATTGGACCTTCTGGTTGTGGTAAATCAACCTATCTGCGTTCTTTGAACCGCATGAATGACTTAATTCCTGATGTAACGATTACCGGTAGTGTGATGTACAAAAATAAAGATATTTACAGCCCCGCTACAGATACGGTTGAATTAAGAAAAGAAATTGGCATGGTTTTCCAACAACCAAATCCGTTTCCTTTTTCCATCTATGAAAATATTATTTATGGTTTAAAGCTTAAAGGGGAAAAAGACAAACAAAAATTTGATCAAGTGGTGGAAGAAAGTTTAAAAGCTGCTTCTGTTTGGGAAGATGTGAAAGATAAATTGCATAAAAGTGCTTTGTCTTTATCTGGTGGGCAACAACAGCGGGTTTGTATCGCTCGTGTATTAGCGGTAAATCCAGAAATTATTTTATTAGATGAACCAACTAGCGCTCTTGATCCAGTTTCAACTGGGAAAATTGAAAATATGCTGCTAGAGTTAAAAGAAAAATATACGATGATTATGGTCACTCATAACATGCAACAAGCTTCACGGATTTCTGATAAAACCGCCTTTTTCTTAGAAGGCAATTTAATTGAGTTTAATGACACGAAAAAAATCTTTTTAAATCCTGAAAAAAAAGAAACAGAAGATTACATTTCCGGAAAATTCGGTTAAAATATAAAAGAGAGAAAAATTAGAATTTAAAAAAATAATACTTTAAAACAAGGGGGAAAATAAATGTTACGTTCACAATTTGAAGAAGATTTGCTCAATTTGCATAATCAGTTTTATGAAATGGGCATGATGGTTAGTAATGTTGTTCATAAGTCGGTAAAGGCTTATATTAAGCATGACAAAGCTATCGCTCAAGAAGTGATTGATTATGATGTACAAATTAATGATATGGAAGTTAAGTTAGAGAAAAAAAGTTTTGAAATGATTGCTTTACAACAACCTGTAACTACGGATTTACGAATGATTATTACCGTAATGAAAGCTAGTTCGGATTTAGAAAGAATGGCTGACCATGCCGTATCAATCGCTAAATCAACGATTCGCGTAAAAGGGGAAACCCGCATTCCAGAAATTGAAGAAGTCCTTTCTGATATGTCGGATTTTGTGAAAAAAATGGTTGATAATGTCTTAGTTGCTTACATTAAAACCGACGAAAAAGATGCCCGCATGATTGCCAATATGGATAATCAAATCAATGAGTATTTCCAAATTGTTTATCGAGATACCGTAAAAAACATGCAAAAAGACCCGGAAACAGTTATTAGTGGGACGGATTATTTACAAGTTGCTCAATATTTAGAAAGAATTGGTGATTACGTTACTAATATCTGCGAGTGGATTGTTTACTTAGCAACCGGGAAAATAACTGAATTAAATAGTAATAATGGTGAGGATTATGATTTAGAAAATTAATCACCACAGACTGATAAGTTCTATTTTAGCAGAACTTATCAGTCTTTTTTTATTTTTATTATTTTAATGAATGATTATTGGTATACTAAAGTAAATAATTTTAATTTGAAAAGGAGCTAATATGTCAGATCAGCAAATTGAGGTTTTATCACAGGAGGAAGCAATTTTTGTAGAAAAAGCTGAAGGAACGCAAATGAATTATTTTTTGTACCCAGAATTTGAAATTCATCAAAATATCCTACCTGCTCAAACAATTCAAGGATGGCATCAGCATCAAAAAATAGAAGAAACGCTTGTAATGACTGCGGGAAGTATTGTTGTAGAAACAATCGTTGCTGGTGAAAAGCTTTCACAAACTTGTGTCAAAGGCGATGTCATCCGCATGAAAAAAAGTTTACATCGCATTATTAACCCGCAAGAAATAACAGCCGAATTTATTGTCTTTCGCTTTGTGCCACAAGGGCAGAATCAGCAAGAAGTGATTAAAACTGATAAAGTAGAATTTAGTCAGGCAGAAGTTGCGGCACTATTAAAAAAATAAGTGGAGGGAATCTTTTGAAAAACAAGACAATCAAGCTTTATTTAGCTATCAGTTACGGAATCATGATACCTATTTGTGCTGTTATTTTACTATTAAATTGGCGGAATCAGGTGATATACAACACTAACTTGAGTTTTGTGGCTATTGCTTTAGCGGGATTATCAACTGCAATAGCAGGAGCTGTTGCAGCAAAACAGGCTGGGCAAATCAATCGGTTAGTTGATTTACTACGGGATTTTTTCAAAATAAGACAGCCATTACGCTATTATCTAGCTATCTTAAGTTATTTTTTATTGATATTTGGCGGGCGCTTATTTAATGGTGCTTGGAAGGACGAGCGCGATTTACTTGGCTTACCACTACTTTTTATAACTGCTATTTTATTTGGTGGTGTGGAAGAGATTGGTTGGCGCTATTTGTTTCAGAGGACATTAGAGAAAAAGGTTTCGTTTTCAGCCGCTTCTTTTACGACTTTTGTGCTGTGGGGAGCGTGGCATCTGATGTATTTTGTGGTGGACGGCTCTATTTTTACTATGACAGGTGAGACTTTAAGCTTATTTTTATTAGGACTTTTAGGAAATTGTTTTGTTTTAGGTTGTATTTTTCGAATGACGAAAAGTTTGTGGTTATGTGTATTTTTTCATGCATTGCTTAATGCTTTAACACAATCATTCAAACCAACTGATTTATTAGCGACACTGGCAATAACTATTTTTAGTATTGGAATTTCACTGTTAATTGTAAGCAAACAAAAAAATACAATGCTTAGCACTTAAAAGTGGCAAGCATTGTATTAAAATGAATTTACATAATTAAACTATCAACCAATTCTTTTCGTGGATTTGGCAAGACAATTTTATTAATCAGCATGGCTTCATCTTTAGCACCATTGGCGCCAGCTTCAACGCCAGCTTCTACAGAAGCGACATCGCCCGTCATCACCACAAAAGATTTGCCAGCAATCCCTGTCCCTAACTGAATAGCTAATAAGTGAACATCTGCAGCTTTGACTGCATAATCCGCGGCAATAATCGAACCTGCTGCTGAATAATATTCTAAGACACCGATTGCGGCGGTTTTTTCAGGAATATCAGCCATATTAACAGCTTTAATCACTGAGGGATGAACCCGAGGAATTAAAAGCTGTCCCACCACGTGACGGCCACCAATTTCTACGCCGACTTCCATAGAACGTTCTGTCGAACCAACTTGACCGCTAATCATAATGTAATATTTACCAGGGCAGCTTGCTTTAGCCATTAGCAATTGAGTATCGGCTGCTTTTAACATATAATCCACTGCTTCAATTCCTTTGGCGATACTATTTAGTTCTAAAAATCCAATTGTATCCATCTCTTTCATTAGTTTAGCCCGCCTTTCTTTCAATTGTAATGCTATCAGGAGCGATGGCTGTTACGATACCATTGATACTTGCGTGAATGTTTGCTCCTAAAGCTGTTTCAGGTTTTTGGCCGATTAAATCACCAATTTGAATAGTATCACCAATTTGAACAACGGCTTCTGTCGGTGCACCAATATGCATTTTCAAAGGGATTTTGACGCTAGCTGGTTCATAAGCGACGCAGTTTTCTACTTTCAAATCAACATATTCTTTCAAACCATCTTTTAAAATGATTTTTTTCGGGGGTACTTTTTGATAATCGCGCATGGTTGAAACGGTTAGTTCTAAGTTTTCTTTCCGTTGATAACGGACACCTTTTTCGGCTAAGCGTTGTTTAACGAATTTATTTACTTGACGTGGCATTAAGCCCATCGGACAAGCAACAACTTCGCAAATTCCACATTCACAACAAAGCAAAGCTTCTTGCCAAATTGGATCGTCATCAATTTCAGCTGGATCAGTAATCGCTAAGTGGCGCATCACACGATGAGGATGAATCGGATGGCCAATTTGATAGCGAGGGCATAATTCTGTACATAGACGACATTGAATACAAGAAGAACGAGCTTTAGTAATCACTTGCCCCATATCTTTTTCAAATAATTCATAAATAAAATCACGTTTTTCAGTAATGATAATGCCGGAAGTTGTTTTCGTGACAACTTGTTCAGCGAAATCTGCCATGGTGCCCACCCGACCCATCATAGGGCCACCGTTAATAAACATAAAGTCATCAATCGTTGCACCACCGGCTAAGGCTAAACATTCTGCAAAAGATGTACCGATCGGAACATCTAAAATTTTTGGTTCTTTAACAGCACCAGTAATAGTTAAAAATTTGCGGGTGACTTTATTGCCACTTTTGGCTTGATAGACATTTAACATGGTGGCGATATTAGAGACGACACAGCCAACATTAATCGGAATGCCGGCTGGTGGTACCGTTCTACCTGTCACTTCAAAAACCATCGTTTGTTCATCACCAGCTGGATAAAAATTTTCCATTTTAAAAACGCTGACAGGAACCTTTAATTCGGCAATCGCATTTTCTAAAGCATTAATTTCTTTTGTGTAGTAGGCTTTTGTGGCTATTACAATGTGTTGAGCTTGCAATAAAGCACCGACCTCAGCGATGGCCTGAACGCATTCTTTGGCGTAGTGGTTCATAATGTAATGGTCAGTTTTTAATAAAGGCTCACATTCAGCGGCATTAATAATAAAATATTCAGCTTGGGTTTGATACTTAGCAGCTGTCGGGAAACCTGCACCACCGCAACCGACAATGCCAGCATTAGCAATTTGTTCAAGTAACATGGAGAATACCTCTTTTCTAAAAAATAATTCAATTTATCTGACAAAAATATTTAAGCAGCTAATAAATCTGCTAAAAAAGCTTGCTGATTTTTTTCAATTAAAATAATTGCTTCATCAATTGTTTTAATATGTTGGCGTTCTTCAAATAATGTTTCACAAATTTTGATTGATAAAGCTTTCGCTAAAAATTGTTCTTTGTCACTTGATAAATGGTCAAAATCAGGGAAGGCACCAAAGCCAGAAATTCGCGATAAGTTGGCCATTGCTAAAAAGCCCAGAGCTTCTTGCAAAATCGTAACAAATAATGGTTTGAAATAATGCTTTTCATCAGGATGTTGTTGTAAATAATAGCTTTCAAAGTAAGTAAAATACGTGTTGAAAATATCTTTTATCATTTGTAATAAATAGCTAGTCATGCTCGCTTGGATGGTACCTTTAACTTTTTGATTAACACTAAAACTAGCATATTGGGCAATTAAATTGGCTGTAAAATAGCCTAAGTCATAAGAAAAGGGTCCAGTCATGGTATATTCCATATCAATTACCCGAATCCCATTAGTGTTGATGAACAGGTTAGAGGTATGAAAATCACCATGAATTAAACATTCGGCTTTTTCAGCTGCTAAATTTCTTAAATAATCCCAGTCTTTGCGAACATTATTTTTAGCAAAAAAGTTTTCAAGAATGTCTAGCAATGCTTTTTGATAAGGAGTGCTTAAAACTGGTAATGTTGAAGTTTCTTTTGTTAAAATAGCGGGAGCAATAATAAAATCGATTAAAATCCGTCGTAAATCTTGATTTTTAAAATAGTGCTTTAAATCATTAAATTTTTCGTTAGGAAGTGCAAAAAGAGAAGTATAATAGTGACTTTTTGCTAAAAATTCACCCACCGCTTTTCCTAATACCTCAGATTGCTTACCTTTGTTTAAGAAAAAACGAACAATTTCCATTTGTGATAAGTCTTCCATAATAAATAAGTGATTTTTTTGATCAACATGATAGACTTTTGGCAACATGTTTTCAATAATGCCTGAGCGTAATTGATAAGTGATAAATTCTAAGTAATTACGATTCGGATCAACAGCTCCTAAAGTTTGATTTAGGTCACTTGCAACCGTAGCAGTTGCGTGTTTAACGATATAATGTTGCTTGCCTTGTTCTACCGCATAGAGATAATTAAGATAGCCTTCAATTTCAGGATTGGTTTCACCAGTTAAACAAGTAATGGTAATTGGTTCTGTTTCTGAGAATAAGTTAGTTTGTGCCAGTAAATATTGGGCTAAATTTTCTTGATTGAGCATGATGATTTGTCACATCCTTTGCTGCTGCTTTATTTAAAATAGCTTTATTTAGAAAGCGGCTCATCTTACTTACTAGTTTAGCTACTTTTGCTTAAAAAATCTATAATACAATTATGTTCTCAGGACAAAAAAGTCTTAGAAATTTTATAAAAATAGCAATTTATTGGCAAGGGAGTTAGCAATTTTGTCATATCAAATTATGTTAAAATTACTTTGTAGGAAACGGACTAATAATTGAGATAAATAAATGATGATTAATAATTAGAAAATGGAAATTTCTAGAAGGATGTGCAAAGATGAGTAGTCGCAGAAATATTGAACGTACCATTCAAGAATATGTACCAGGGAAACAGGTAACTTTAGCTCATTTAATCCCGAATGCTGATCGTGAAGTTTTTGAAAAACTGGGTTTATCGGAAGCTGGCAATGCTATTGGGATTTTAACCATTACACCAAGTGAAGCATCAATAATTGGTGCGGATATTGCACGGAAATCTGGGGACGTTTCTATTGGTTTTATGGATCGTTTTAGTGGTGCCGTGGTAATTACCGGTGAAGTATCTTCTGTGGAATTTGCAATCGCACAGGTTATTCAAACGCTTGAGAATGTGTTGGAGTTTGATGTACCAGAAATTACGAGAACTTAAGCGATGCAAAAAATAATTTTTATTGGGGAAACTGGCTGTGGAAAAACCACCTTATCTCAATGGTTGCAAAAAAAAGAGCGAGTTTATCATAAAACGCAACAAGTTTATTACTTTGACGATTCCATTGATACACCAGGGGAATTTATGGAAAACCGTTTTTATTATAATGCGTTAGTAAGTGCTTCAGTTGATGCGAAACGAATAGCTTTTGTGCAAAGTGTCAAAGGTAGCCAAAATTATTTTCCGCCATACTTTTCTTCTCGCTTTACCAAACCGACGATTGGGATTATTACTAAAGTTGATTTAATTAGTAATGAAGAGGAATTGATTAACGCTCGGAAATATTTAACTTTAGCTGGAGCTAAAGAAATTTTTGAAGTATCTGTCGTTGATGGAACTGGTTTAGCTGAGTTGGAAGCTTATTTATTTGCAATTGAATAGGTAAATTTTAAAGTAGTTTTCTTAAATAAAAGGAACTATTGAAAAATAAAAATAGTTATTTAATAATAACTATACCAATTTGTGATTATTTGTGAAAAATATCACCATATAAAAGTCTGTTATTTATAATATTAATAAAAAAAGCCATCGTAGGGAACTGACCCCAATTAGTGGGACACATTCAAAAAAGCATTGATTAGATTGCAGATTTCCGATATTCAATCGGTGATTTGTAGTCTAATTTTTGT
>NZ_JARXWL010000039.1 GCF_029893325.1 Enterococcus sp. PF1-24 | reverse complement strand
ACTCGCATTCAACAAAAATTAGACTACAAATCACCGATTGAATATCGGAAATCTGCAATCTAATCAATGCTTTTTTGAATGTGTCCCACTAATTGAGGTCAGTTCCTTTCTCAACAGCTTTTGTTTTTCTATCAATTCGCTTTTTAATTAATCTAATTGCGTGAGTTAGCGCTCTTAGATAAAGTGAAGAAGAAATTTGCGGTACAAAACACCGTCGTAATTTATTCTTGCAGTTTACTCGAGAGCTGATCAAACTCACTCCATTTTTTATTCTGCTTCTTGTAAGATTTTAATTTCTTCGATTTTAATTTCTTCGTTTGGTCTGTCAGCTGCGTTTTTTTCTGCTTTGGCAATGTTGTCAACGACATCCATCCCTTCAATAACTTGACCGAAAACAGTGTGAACACCATCTAAATGAGGCGCACCACCATTTTTATAAGCATCAATAATGCCTGAAGGGTAAGCAGTAGGCACTAAGTTAGCAGAAAAATCATCTGTATTTTGAACGATAAAGAATTGACTACCGTTTGTATTTGGGCCGGCATTTGCCATAGAAAGTGCGCCACGGATATTATAAAGTTGTGGAGAAAATTCATCTGCAAAGGAATTTCCCCAAATACTTTCGCCGCCAGTGCCATTTCCTAATGGGTCGCCACCTTGAATCATAAAGTTGTCAATGACACGGTGGAAAATAACACCGTTATAATAGCCATCTTTGGCATGAGTCATAAAGTTTTCAACGGTTTTTGGTGCAAGTTCAGGGAATAGTTTAATTTTAATTGAACCCATGGTTGTAACCATTTCAACTAAATCTTCATTAGGGGCAACTTCTGTTGATAATTGTGGTAATTCTAAGCTATCTAAATCAATTTCTGGAGCTGAAGAGCTGTCAGGGGTTTTTTCTGTTATCGCTGAACTAGATGCTTTTGAAGAAATATCAGCATCTTCTTTGCCAGTATCGCAGGCGGTAATTAACATCGTAGCTGCAAATAAACTGCTAATTGTAAGTAATTTTTTTAATTTCATGTGTTCAAATCCTTTCTTTTACGAAAAAGTCTAAAAATAAATTTCTCTTTGTAATCATATCAGAAAGTTATAAAATTGACTACTGATTTTGTTAGGTGAGGGAAAGGTGTAGACCATTTTTAGCCTTTTTGGTATAATTAAGTGGCTTTAGTAAACAATTAATTATCAGAATTTATAAACTAACTTTGGAGGAATTACAGATGGGAAAATTAGGTGTTTCAATTTATCCTGAACGTTCTACTTTTGAAAAGGATAAAGCCTATTTAGATTTAGCACATAAATACGGATTTAAACGGGTATTTACAAGCTTGTTGCAAATTACAGATGACAAGGAAAAAGTTTTAGCAGACTTTACAGAAGTTGTTAGTTATGCCAACAGTCTTGATATGGAAGTGATGGTGGATATTAATCCAGCGTTATTTGAGCAATTGAACATTTCTTACGATGATTTATCTTTCTTCCATGAAATGGGTGCCTATGGGATTCGTTTGGATATCGGTTTTACCGGTGCTGAAGAAGCGAAAATGACCCGCAATCCTTACGGTATTAAAATTGAAATTAACATGAGTTCAGGAACAAGCTACGTTGACAATATTATGAGTTATTCACCAAATACTAATAACTTATTGGGCTCACATAATTTTTATCCTCATCGCTATACTGGCTTGAGTTATGAGCATTTTGTTAATTGTTCAGAAAAATTCAGAAAATACAATATAAATACGATGGCTTTTGTTAATTCACAAGCGGCTACTTTTGGTCCTTGGCCAACTTCTGATGGCTTATGCTCTTTAGAAGATCATCGTGATTTAGAGATTGCAACCCAAGTGAAGCATTTAGTTTTAACTGGTTTAATTGATGATGTTTTAGTAGGAAATGCTTACGCTTCTGAAGAAGAGTTAAAAGCAATGGCAGAAGCTTTTAATGCGGAATATCCAACTTTAAAAGTTGCGGTTGAAGCAGATATAACTGAAAATGAACGTATTTGTTTATTTGATAACTTGCATAGCTACCGTGGCGATCGTTCAGCTTATATGCTACGTTCAACAATGACGCGGATTCACTATAAAGATAAAGAATTTCCTGCTCATAATACGCGTGATATGGTTAAAGGTGATGTTTTAATTGATAACGTTGGCTACGGTCAGTATAAAGGTGAAACGCAAATCGCTTTACAAGCAATGAAAAACGACGGTCGTGTTAACGTTGTCGGCCGGATTATTGACAGCGAATTATTCTTATTAGATTATTTACGTCCTTGGTCAAGTTTCAAATTAGCTGAAAGTAAATAAGTTTTTAAATTAATAAAAATAGCTTCCGTAAACTGTTGTAAAAAAATAGTTTACGGAATTTTTTTGTTTTTTTATAAAAAAGGGTGACATTTTTAGTGGTAGATTTCGTTTATAGAGTGAGAGGGAAAAAATAAAATAGTTCAGTTTTTTTCTTTTGATTAGCCGTTTACTGAACTATTTTGAATTATAAATAGAATAAAGTATTGCAATTATCAAAAAAGGTGAAGATTTCTACTATATTTTACTTATTTCAGTTCACTTTTTCTTTTTTTATTAATAAAAACTAAACCGAGTCGTCGTTGCAATAAGTAATATAGTCACTTATATTGGAAATGTAAGCAATTACAACAGAAAAGTGAGGTGAAAATAATTGTTAAGTGAGGTAATTAGTAGTGAAAATATACTATTAGATGTTGAAGTAACATCTTTTGAAGAAGCGATTGAAAAATCCTTGCAACCTTTTTTAGAGCAAAAAATAGTAAAACAATCCTATATTAATTCAGTTTTACAAATCTATCATGAAACAGGGCCTTATATAGTTATTACTAAACACGTGGCTATGCCGCATGCACCGATTGATGATGGAGCATTAAAATTAGCTATTGGGTTTACTAGATTAAAGGAACCAGTCATTTCAGGAAATAAATTAAATGATCCAGTTAAATTTTTGTTTCCCTTAAGCACAACAGATACACAATCTCATTTAGATTTATTATCGGAATTAGCTGAATTGTTAAGTGATAAGGAGTTTCTCGAATTTTTATCTCAAGTTCAGTCGTCAGAACAACTTATTAATTTTTTAAAAGAAAAAGAAGGAGTGAAGAAAAATGCATAAAGCACTAGTTGCCTGTCGTGCAGGAGTCGGGTCAAGTTTAATGTTAAAGATTAAGGTAAGTGAAGTTGTGAGAGAAAATGAAATGCCTATTGAAGTAGAACACTCTTCTTTAGATGGTGTTCCTGGGTTTACTGGGGACATGATTATTACCTTACCTGATGTTGCAGAAGAATTGATGGCGAAAAATTTATCACAGAAAATAATTGGTATTGGTAACATCGTAGATAAAAACGAGATAAAAATGAAATTGGATGAAGCTTTAGCGAGCTTTTCTCAATAAGAAGAAAGGAAAATAGGAAGATGGATTTTATTATCAGTTTTTTAAGTACCCCTGCCGTATTGTTGGGGGTTGTAGCAATGATTGGTTTACTTGCACAGAAGAAGAGTGGAACTGAAGTAATGACTGGAACTTTTAAGACAGTTATTGGTTTCCTTGTTTTTGGTGCTGGTGGTTCTATTATGACTGGTGCTTTACAGAATTTTAATACTTTATTCCAAAAAGGATTTAATATTGTTGGTGTAGTGGCTTCGCCAGAAGCAGCAACAGCTTTAGCACAAACAGAGTTTGCATTTGTAACGAGTTGTACTTTGATTTTAGGATTTCTTATGAATTTAGTTATTGCTAGAATTACGCCATTTAAAAATATATTTTTCACTACCGGACATAGTTTATTTTTTGCCTGTGTATTGTCTTTGATTTTGAAAGCTCATAATTTTGCTGATCTTCCAGCCATTTTAATTGGGGGAACTTTATTAGGATTTTTCTCTGCAGCCTTGCCACAATTATGTCAACCATTCATGCGTGAAATCACGGGTAGTGATGCTACTGCAATTGGTCATTTTAATATGTTGGGTTACGCTTTATCAGGGTACATTGGCAAATTATTTAGTAAGCATAAAGACAAAACAACTGAAGCCATTAACTTCCCTAAATGGTTATCATTTTTCCGTGATTTCTTAATGGGCGTTGCGGTTGTGATGTTATTCTTGTTCTATGTGTCAGCTTTAAAAGCAGGTAGAGCGGTAACTCAAGAACTTGCTGGCAGCGTACACTGGCTAGTATTCCCATTTGTTCAAGCGTTTACTTTCACGGCAGGTATGTCTATCTTGATGACAGGTGTGCGTATGTTCTTAGCTGAAATCACAGCTGCGTTCGTAGTAATATCTGAAAAATTTATTCCAAATTCTCGTCCGGCACTTGATGTACCAACGGTGTTTCCATTTGCACCAACAGCAGTTATTGTAGGATTTATTTCTTCTTATGCTGCTGGCTTATTAGGTGTACTGATTATGGTAACATTCAAATTCCCAGTGGTAATTATTCCAGCGGCTCACATCTGCTTTTTCTCTGGCGGAACAGCTGGTGTTTTCGGAAACTCAACTGGTGGTTGGAGAGGAGCAGTAGTAGGTTCCTTTGTTGTAGGGTTATTATTAGCATTCTTACCTACAGTATTATATCCACTTTATGGTAGTTTAGGAATTGAGGGTTCTACTTTCCCAAATATTGATTACAATGTAATGGGAATTCTGATTGACAAACTACTTAATTTGTTAGGTATGTAAGAATGGCAGGCTGGGAGCAAATTTCTCAGCCTGCTATTTCATATAGTATTGTACGAAATAACAGTTTAAGAGGTGAGAAATATGCAGACAAAACAGTTAGAACAATATATTAATGTAGTAACATCTGAACTGACAGATTTTGCAACAAAGATTGATACGCTACAATTATTAGCTGCTAGTAACTTGATTTCACAGAGTAAAAAAGAAAATGGGCGTTTGCATGTGACTGGTGTAGGAAAACCAAGTCATGTAGCTGAATATGTAGCAGCTTTAAATTCTTCAGTAGGAACACCAACATATTTTTTAGATACAACAGAGGCTGTTCATGGTTCTCTTGGACAAGTGCGTGCAGAAGATATAGTGATTGTTATTTCTAATAGTGGAGAAACAACTGAAGTCAAAGCGATGCTTAAGGCGTTAGAAAAAATTGGTGCTAAAACCATTGGTGTTAGTGGCGGAGAAGATTCGTGGCTAAAAGAAAATTCCGATGTCTTTTTATTTGCAGGCGTGCAGGTAGAAGGTGATGAATTAAATAAACCACCTAGAGCATCAATTTTAGCAGAAATAATGGTTTTGCAATGTTTATCAATTTTACTGCAACAAGAAAAAGAATTGGATTTAGCTGAGTATTATTTATATCACCCAGGTGGCAAATTAGGAGAATCGATTTGTGAAATGGAAGGTGAAAAATAAGTGAATATAACAGGGATTATTACAGCGATGGTTACACCATTAGATGAAAGTGGCATTAATGAACTAGCAACTCGTAAATTGGTTAGAAAATTGTTAGCTGATGAAGTGAACGGTCTATTTATTTTAGGGACGAATGGTGAATTTTATGGATTATCAAAAGCGGAAAAATTAGAGTTGGCTAAAATAGTTGTAGATGAAGTGAATGGTGTAGTTCCTGTTTTTGCAGGCGCAGGTGGAATTTCAACAACTGAAGTAATTGAATTAACTAATCAATTTGAAGAGATTGGCGTAGACGCGGTTTCTATCATCACACCATTTTTGATTAAGTTAAATGAAGAAGAAGTAGTTAATCATTACGAAGAAATTCTTTTAAAAACAGAACTACCAATTATTTTATATAATATTCCAAAAAATACCGGCATAAACATTTCTACTAACATTTATAAACGATTACTAAAACATGAAAAAATTATTGGTATTAAAGATAGTGGTGGCGATATTTCTCAAATAGAAAAATATATTTCATTGAATCAGCGAGATGATTTTTCTGTTTTAGTTGGTTCTGATTCACTAATTTTAGAGGCATTGAAATTAGGGGCAGACGGTGCAGTAGCAGCAACTTCTAATTTTTTAACAAAAACTGATGTAGGAATTTATCAGGCGTATCTTGCTAAGGATGTTTCGTTGGCAGCAAGATTACAAGAAAGTATTGAGGATTTTAGAGCTATTTTGAAATTTGCTAGTGTACCAAGTGTTTTGAAATATACATTAACCTTGACTGGTTATAATGTTGGGGTACCCAAATTACCAGTAATGCCAGTAAATTCAGCTAATAAAACTGAAATTTTGAAAGTATTGAAAAAATATCAAGCATATGAAAACTTTGAGGTGAAATTTGATGAAAAGAATTAGTGTTACACAAAGAATTAGTGATGAAAAGTTGATGGCGATTATTCGTGTAGAAAATATAAAAAGAGCTCAAGAAATTGTTGATGGTTGTTTAGCAGGAGGTGTATCTTGCTTAGAAATTAGTTACACTAATGATAACGCAGGTGATATAATCAAAGAATTAAAAGCTATCTATTCTGATCAAATTTTAATTGGTGCAGGAACTGTGTTAGATAGTGAAACAGCAAGATTAGCAATTTTATCTGGAGCAGAATTTATTATAGCACCCAATTTCAAATTAGAAATTGCCAAGCTTTGTAATAGATATCAAGTTCCTTATATGCCTGGCTGTACAACCATGACTGAAGTTATTGAAGCTTTAGAAGCGGGGGCAAGTATGATTAAAGCTTTCCCGACATCTTCTTTACATGGGCCAGAAATTATAAAAACGATTAAAACACCATTGCCACAAGTCCCTCTTTTATCTTCTGGGGGTGTGACACTTGCAAATGTAGATCAATGGTTAGCAGCTGGTGTAGAATGCATGGGTGTAGGGACATTACTTTCTAAAGGGACAACAGATGAAATTGCAGATAATGCAAAAATTTTGCGACAAAGTGTTAATGAATTTCAGCAAAAGTAAGGAGAAATTATGGTAGTGAGCTTTGACCAAAGAACAAGACATATGATTGAACAATTGATTGAGAAACCTTTTATTAGTCAAGAGGTGATGGTCAAGAGTTTATCATTATCAAAAAATCAAGTGAGCTATTTACTAGATAAAGTTAATTCTATTTTAGAAAATCAACAACAGACACTTTTAAGTTTTGATGGAGAAAAGATTCAATTACGTGAAGAGAGTCGTAACTATTTTATTAAGATGATGTCTGATGATTTTATTTTTGAACATTATGACTTAAGCAATATTGAGCGTAAAAAGTATATTTATTTGATGTTAGTTTATTATGGGAATGAATACTTATCTGTCAATCACTTTCTTGATGTTTTAAAAATTGGTAAGACGACTTTTATTAATGATATGAAAAAGTTAGAAAAAGATTTAGTGCCCTTTGACATTTCAATTGTTTATTCTCGTAAAGACGGTTATACCCTTGCTGGAAAAGAAGAAGAAATTCGCTTTTATTTAATGCGCATGATACTTGAAGATTTTAGTAGTCGTGAGCGAGATTTTTTATACCGATTTTTTATTGGTAGGGAAAGTCAAATTGACAAGGCTAAAATTTTAGAAACTATCTCGCAAAAACTTGAAGAGTTTTCGATAAATTTAGTTGAAAATCGCTTGAATGAATTTTGTTATATGCTGATTTTTCTTTTACCAAGATTACATTATCCGTGGTCAGAGTTTTATGATAAATATAGTTTACCCGCTTTCTTCTTAATGCCAGAATATCATTTTGCCAAGTCTTTATTAAATGAGTTTGAAATAACCAATGAGCATGCGATTCTTTACGTTTGCGGTTGGATATTAGGAATGGCGATAGGGAATGAAGAAAAAGAAACTCCTGATTATTCTATTATTTCCGAGCTAGTTGAGAGAATATTTCATAGATTTGAAATGTTGTCAGGAACAAGATTTACTGAAAGAGCTGCTGCAAAGAAACAATTATATCGACATTTTCGTTCAATCTATTATCGTTTGTTTTTTCATTTACATATTATCAACTACTTGCATAGTACAATTATGAATAAATATGCTGAGCTTTTTCAAATTGTTAAAGAAACTATGAAACCAATTGAAACTTTATTTGGAACAGAAATTCCTGATGAAGAAGTATCTTTTTTAACTATTCATTTTGCTTCTCTTTTAGATGACTATGACGAATATCAAGTTAATCAAAAAGTTGGTATCATCGTTTGTCCAAATGGTATTGGGAGTTCTGCTATTGTTTATAATGAACTAAGAGCGACTTTTCCAGACATGATTTTTATGGGACCGGTCGAATCAGGTGAGATTTTAAAAGTAAAAGAAAATTTTGACATGATTTTTACAACTGCACCTAATATTCGACTTTACTCACTAAATAAACCAGTTTATCTTGTGAATCCAATTATGACTTTAGAGGAAAAATATCGACTAGTTCAAGAAGTTAATCAAACTGGCAAAGAAATGATATCAGATTATAAAATGGATGAACTAATAACGATTTTAGCGAAATATTGTGAAATTCAAGATGAAAATGGTTTGCGTAATGAGCTGTATTTTTATTTGAATTCAAAAAAATATGAAGCTTATCCCACTTTAGCTGTTAAGAAAAAGGAAGATTTGGAGTTACTAGATATTTTAAAACCAGAATTTATTCAGTTGAATATCAAAGCGAGAAACTGGGAAGAATCTTTTTTTATAGCGGCTGCGCCGCTTATTAATGCTGATATCATTACCAGAAGATACATTGATACAATTATTCAGACAGTGCGTAAAGAAGGGCCTTATATGGTAATTATGAATCGAGTGGCTTTACCTCATGCCAGACCACAAGATGGAGCTAAAAAAATTGGTCTTAGTATAGCAACTTTAGATCAAGAAGTAAAAATTTTAGGAAAGACACCAATAAAATATATTTTTACGCTATCTGCTGTTGATAATAAAAAGCATCTGACTGCAATTGCTGAGTTAGTTTCTTTGCTAGAAAAAGAAGAATTATTTACAGTGTTAGATCAATCTGAAAAACCAGAGCAGGTTTATAATTGGATTAAAGCAAATCTATATAATTAAAAATTTTGTGCTTTCTTGCTTCTTTGATTAGAAGTGGGAGAGCTTTTTGATTTTAACTGAAAAAAATCCTACAAACTTTCAACAATCAAAGTTTGCAGGATTCAAATGTTGTTATAAAGTTTCTTTTGCTAATCGTTTTTCTAAATCTAACATATAGTTCTTTTGAATTTTTTTAAGTTTAATCATAAAAAAGGATAAAACATAAATGAAAGGATTTTTAAAATGAAGTTCTTCGGTGAAGATGAGTTTGGTTGTGTTTTCGTCAATTTTAACAAATTCACCAAGCCATTTTCCTTGAAAAAATTGATTATCCATAGCAAAAGCATAACGTTTTTCAGCTTCTTTTTCACTAACGGTAAAGTGCGTTTCTCCACCATCTTGATAGTATTCAGTAAATTGATTAGGGCTTGTGCTAATCAGTTCTTTAAGGTCGCTGCGCCAGGTATAATCGGTATTATCCGTTACAATTTGCCAGAGGGTAGCAATATTTTTTTCAAAGTTCCATTCCAGCGTTGAAGTTCTATTCATTATTTTTCTCCAGTTAATTTTTCTTCATTTTCTCATACCAAAGAATTTGTAGCAATAAAAGGATTTAAGCTAACAGTTTTTTTATGGCAAAGCTGAAAACCGGCGTTTTTCTTTGCTTAAGGATTAGTAAAAAGTAAATGTTAAAGCTGATAAAGAACCACAAGCAATGAACCCATTCAAATCTAATGATAATATCTGCGGGTTTTAAGTGGTAAAACAGACCGCTAAAAATTGCGGTTATAAAAGCCCCTAAAATCACCGCAGCAACGGCTGACAAGCCACTAGTTTTTCGGGCTTGAATCTTAATAAACAATAGCGATAAGAGGTGCGTCAATAATAAAATTATTAAGAAATTGATGACTTTAGTAATTAATAAATCGAAATGGAGAGTCTTAGTTATTTCTTCAACAATCACAATACAGACCGTATGGACAAAATAGTAATATTTTGATAATTCGCGTATTTTTTTCGTTTCAAAATGGGGGATTTTCGGAAAAGCCAATACCCATAAGAAAAAGCAAAAACTAAAGGGAACTAACATGATTAAAAAGTTCATATCTAATTTTGGAACTTGGTAAAGAAGCATTCCTTCAGCAATCAATAAGCTAGCAAATAAAATTGTTAATAGAGGAATATATTTAACGAAAGCTTTCAATTTTTCTTGATAATCGTAAATGAAAAAGCCGATAGCGATAAAAATCATTCCAAATAACAAGCCACTACGGGTTGTAAAAAAGATATTAATAATTAAATCAAAAAAGTCTTTCAACCAACCATTCGGTAAAAGGCCATAATAAGTTTCTAAGCTACCGAATAAATACAAGGGAATGGCAATCAGAAAAATAATTTTATAAGAAAAATGCTTTAGAAGTTTATCAATGGAAAAAAGTGACAGAATCATTGCGGGAATATACCAGAGATGATAATAAACACCCACATGAAATAGACCAAAAAGTAAAGCAAAGGGTAAAAGCATTCTTGGTATAGCAAAATTCTGCTGCAACCAATTCAAGCCAATAGGAATAAAGACGAAACTCCATAACAAATAGGATTTGATAGAACCTTTTAAATAGTTTTTCAAATAATCAGGATTTTTCGCTTGACCTCGTCGAACGAAATAAGCACTACTGATAAAGAAAAAGGGCACAGCAATTCGACAGACGATTTGCTTAAAAAAGTAATTCAGTCCTTCAGAAGGAACGCCTTGATTACAGTGCACATAAATCACCATAATGGCAGCGAGGTATTTTACTATATCTACAATTTTATAATTATCCAATGTTTTATTGGCTGATAACAACTTGTTCATAAAAAACTCCTTAACCTTTTTTATAAGAATAAGGGATAAGTTATGTAAGCGTCAATTGGACTAAAGGCTTAGAAATAGCCCTGTTATTATTAAATTTTGGTAAATAACGATTTGAGATTAGTCAGTAGTTAGCTATATTCATCTATGGCTTATAAGCCATATTTCTTTTCAAAAAAGAACAATTATGTTATACTCGTTCTTGTAATAAGCCGTCACCCTTTTATTAAGGGGATGTTACGGATTCGACAGGCATAGTTGAGCTTGAATCGCGTTTCGTAGGTTACGTCTACGTAAAAACGTTACAGTTAAATATAACTGCTAAAAACGAAAACAATACTTACGCTTTAGCTGCCTAAAAACAGCGAGTGTAGATCCTCTCGGTATCGCCCATGTGCTCGAGTAAGGGTCTCAAATTTAGTGGGATACGCTGATTTTTTCCGTCTGTAAAAATTAGAAGAGTTCATCAGACTAGCGATGTTTGCGGCCTGTTATGCGGCAGAAGACAAAGCGAAACATAAATAGTATAACTATGAACGTAGAAGTTTAGGTGACAATATGTTTGGACGCGGGTTCGACTCCCGCCATCTCCATAAGCAACATTCGGAGGTTATCTCAAAAACGTCAAATCCTTTATAGATAAGGTTTTGACGTTTTTTATTATGGCTGAAATCTATATTTTTAAGAGTTAAATTTTTCATCAAAGTGTCGCTCTAAAAGCTGAATAAGTTGTTGGGTTTCTTCTTCAGAAACACCTTGAAAAGCAAAGCCAAATTCAGGTTTTTGATCATCATTTAACATTTTCTCAATTCCCTCACTTAAAGAATCGGAATCAAAATAATTTGATAGTTGTAAAGTTTGTAAAATCGTTGCTACAAAGTTAAGCAAAATTATTTCCCCCATAAGTATGATTTTTCATTATTCTAACATAGATAGAATAATTTATTTATTAAAAGCAACTCTGTAATTAAATTTTATTAAAAATCTTTCGATTTATGAGTAGAAGCGGAATCTTTTATGAAGAATGTTTGAATTGATTGGTGTTTGCGAATTTTTTTAGTATACTATAGAAGTAAGAGTGTGATATTAACAAGAATGTTTTGATAATATAATCCTGCTTAGGAAAGGAGTTTTTAGAATGAATATTTTAATGATTGAAGATAATGAATCTGTTTCGGAAATGATGCAGATGTTCTTTTTGAATGAAGGTTGGGAAGCAACTTTTAAATATGATGGTAAAGAAGGCTTAGATGCTTTTTTAGCTGAGCCAGATAAATGGGATATGATTACTTTAGATTTAAATTTACCTTCAATGGATGGTATGTTAGTGGGGCGAGAAATTCGTAAAGTTTCTTCTACCGTACCGATTATTATGTTAACCGCTAGAGATTCAGAAAGTGATCAAGTGATTGGTTTAGAGATGGGGGCGGACGATTATGTGACGAAGCCTTTTAGTCCACTAACTTTGATTGCGCGAATGAAAGCTTTGCATCGTCGTTCGGAAGTTACTGAACAAACGCAAACGACAACCGCTTCAGCGATTGATGATGATTTTGCGATTCAAACAGGACATTTCAGAATGAACATGAATACTAGAGAAGCTTATTTAGATGATCAAGAAATTGCTGGTTTAACACCGAAGGAATTTGATTTATTAGCGACTCTGGCAAAAAAACCCCGCCAAGTTTTTTCACGGGAAAAACTTTTAGAGCTAGTTTGGGATTATCAATATTTTGGCGATGAACGAACTGTTGATGCCCATATTAAAAAGTTACGTCAAAAAATTGAAAAAGTGGGCCCACAAGTGATTCAAACTGTTTGGGGCGTAGGTTATAAATTTGATGATTCTGGTGTTGATAAATGAAATATTTATACCAGCAGTTAATTGCTTTTTGTACGGTTATTTTAGTAGTAATTGCTATTATTAGTGCTTCTTTTGTTCAGCTAGCTCGTAATTCGATGGAAGAAAGTAACTATCAGCAATTAACTGGTTATTTGGAATCTATCAATGCTTCACTTAAAGGTAATAAAGATGCAGAAATAAATTTCGACCGTGCTTTAAAACAAACCTTAGATTACATGGATGATTTTGTTTTACGAAATCAAAAAGTTGATATTATTTTTGAAAAAAATGATGGCACGCTATTCACAACGACTGATAAAGAAATCCAACTACCGTTGGATTTAACTGAGGATGAACTTAATCAGTTAATGGATACTAGTCGCCAAGTGGTGGTAAAAAAGACTTTAGATACCAACTTACACGGTGAAAAAGAAAAAACTTCCTATGTATTTTATTCTATTAAAGCTGAAACCGTGCTTACTAATGAAATAGAAACTTATGGAATTTTAGTTGTTGTGCAAGCGACTAAAAATCTGGATCAAAGCGTGGATGCCTTAACTTCTAATATGTTACGAGGGTTAATTGTATCTTTTGTCGTCGCAGCGCTAATTAGCTACTATATCGTAAAAATTCAGTTACGCAGAATTAATTCCTTGAAAAAGGCGACTCGCCAAATTGCTGAAGGGGAGTTTGATATTCAAATTCCAAGTCGTGGTCGTGATGAATTTGATGAATTGGCAGAAGACTTTAATAAAATGGCGACTTCTTTAAAAGCTTCTCATGAAGAAATCGAAAATCAAGAAGAACGGCGCAAACAATTTATGGCAGATGCTTCTCATGAAATGCGCACACCACTAACAACGATTAAAGGTTTGCTGGAAGGTATGGAGCACAATGCGATTCCTGAAAATCAACGGGAAAATGCGATTAAACTCATGCAAAATGAAACGGAAAGACTGATTCGTTTAGTTAATGAGAATCTTGATTATGAGCGGATTCGCACCAACCAAATAAGTATTATGGTTAAGAAATTAAACGCAACTGAAATATTAAAACTATTATTAACTCAGTTAGAAGAAAAAGCTAAAACAACCAATAACCAGCTTGTGCTTTTAACTGAAGAACCAATTATGGTTTATGCGGATTATGATCGTTTTGTCCAAATCATGGTGAATATTTTACAAAATGCTTTGCAATTTACGAAAGATGGTACCATTTCAGTTAAAGTTGAAAAAGGTTATATGGAAACGATTGTGACGATTTCTGACACGGGAATTGGTATGGATCAAGAACAGTTGCAAAACATTTGGGAACGCTACTATAAAGCCGATCCATCACGGAAAAATACTAAGTATGGTGAGTCTGGTTTAGGCTTGTCAATTGTTCATCAATTGGTAGAATTACACAATGGTTCAGTTGATGTGGAAAGTGAAGTTAACAAAGGTACAACTTTCAGAATTTCTTTCCCTGACGTAGAAGCACCACAAAAGAAAAAGAAACGCAAAAAGAAACGTCCAACCGGAACCAATGCTAACGATGCAAAAAAAGTTAGAAAACCACAGCAGCATAAAAACAACCAATTGAATAAAAAAGATTAAATAAAAAAGCTTGAAATCAACATTTGCAAAAATGGATTTCAAGCTTTTTTTAAATTTTAGCATCAATATAAGGACTATTTGCTAAATCTTTATCAGAAGTGTAGCAAAGAATCGTCATATTTTCAGCAGTTACCAGATGATGGAGCATGGAAAGCAGCTGCTGGATTTCAGCAATTGTCAAATTATCAAAGAGATCATGTAAAATGATTTGCTGTTTTTTATGTAAAAAACTATATAACAATTGCAGTTTAATATTTTCAAAAAGACTAAGTTCAAAAAGTGTTTTTTTCAAAGTAAATTCAGAAATTTCTAATAAGGTAATGCCTTTATAGAAGCGTTCGTTAGAATAGCTTTCTTTATTTTGAGTGATTTGCAAATTTTGAATAATTGAAAGATAAGGAATTCCTGATAAGTTTTCATCAATTAGGCGTAACGTTTGTTGGGGCAGCTTCATTTGTTGTGAAACCTGCTTTTTAAAATAAGCTGCATTCGCTGAAAACTTAGCTACGTGGACATAAAGACCAGCTTTTTTAGGGAGTTCAATCATTGAATTCAATTTAAGCAAAGAATAGCACCTCACAATTTTATTTAGGGAAACTTATCAGTTAAGCGACTTTAGTGATTTTTTTAAATGTCACCAATTGCCAAATTGTTGTTGGCAAAATTAAGGTTACAATCGCAAGACCGCAACTTTTAATCAAATTATCAATCGTTGATAATAAAAATAAATCATCATTGATGTTCAATTCAAACAGATGTTGCATTCTCTTAGGTAAAATGAAAATCGTATGATTATTACCAAGAAAAATATCAAGAGAATATTCATGCGTAAAACCTTCCAATTTCAACCCTAAACGGTTAGAGTGAACGGCTTGCAAGCTTTCTTGGTAGTTTCCTTGAAAAACAATTACAATAGATAAAACAGCAATTGCCGCCATCAAACAAGGAACAATTATTTCAGCGAAAGCTAGTCCCCAGATTTTTTGATTAGAAAACCCCAATAAGCGCCAGTTAGTGAACTCATTAACGCGTTTATCCAAAATTAATTTTACCAATAGAAAAGCTAAAATTAAAAAGATTGGTAAAACAATCAATAATAGGCTTCGGTAATAGTTATCAATAGAGATAAATTGTTTTCGAATAAATGAATAATATGAAAGCTCTGGATAGGCCCAAATGTTTTGATTGACTTGTTGAAACAACATTTGAAAAGTGCTGATTAAATCAAAAACAAAAGTCAAAGCAAACATGAAGCCAGCAAAAAAAAGCCCTAATAGGACTGAATCTTTTTTATAGTAAGAGGTGCTAGCAAAAGCATATTGGATTAGTTTCATTATCATCACACTCGGTATCTCTAGAGAATAGTTATCAATAAGTAAAGTCTTTTGATATTTACTGTTTTATTATAATGTTAGAATGTGAATAAAGTATGAAAATGAGCAAGTTTTTTTCGTTTATTCTGGCAAAATAGTTTAATTTTTATTTAAGTCTTTAAAAAAAATCAATGATGATAAAAAACAAGTCGAAAGACGATTTATCTTTAAGAGCATGGTATAATAATGAGATAGAATCATTGGGAAGGAATTTAAGAAAGAATGACAGGAAGCATGTTGAAAACTTGTGGCGTAATTGTTGAATACAATCCTTTTCATAATGGTCATAGTTATCATTTGTTAAAAGCTCGTGAAACAACTCAAGCGGATGTGGTTATTGCTGTGATGAGTGGTAATTTTGTTCAGCGGGGAGAGCCAGCAATTATTGATAAATGGGCTCGCAGCCAAGCTGCTTTAGCTAATGTGGCTGATTTAGTGGTGGAGCTGCCTTTTTGTTGGAGCGTTCAGTCGGCAGATTATTTTGCTAAAGGTGCTGTAGGTATTTTGCAACAAATGGGTTGTGATACTTTGTGTTTTGGGACTGATACGGAGGAAGCTTTTGATTATCAGAAATTTGCAGATTTTACAGCTAAGCACCAAAAAGAAATCAATCAAGCTTTCAAAGAAATGAATCCTACTTGGAATTATCCGCAAAAGATGACAGCAGTTTATCGCCAATTATATCCTGAAATTCATTTGGATTTTGATTCCCCAAATCATATTTTAGGAATGTGTTATAGTCGCGAAAATGCTCTGTATTCGCAGCCGATGAAAATCGTGCCGATTGCTAGAAGCGGGGCGGGCTATCATCAAACAGCGTTAGCTACCAATCAAATTGCCAGCGCCACCGCTATTCGCCAAGCTATTTTACAAGAGCGGTCAGTTGAACAGTGGGTACCAGCAGAAACCGCCAACGCTTTAACCGCTGAAAGTTTAATGACCTGGGAAAAAATGTGGCCCTTTTTAAAATATAAAATCATTTCTTCTTCAATTAACGAATTGCAAGCTATCTATCAAATGAAGGAAGGCTTGGAGTATCGCATTAAAGAAGTGGCCTTAGTTGCCAGTTGTTTTGTTGATTTTATTGAAAAATTGAAAAGCAAACGCTACACTTGGGTTCGTTTGCAACGACTCTGTCTTTATATTTTAGGAAATATTTCCAATGAAGAAATAGCTGAAGCCCAAAAAAATCAACAATTACGAATTTTAGGTTTTACTGAAGCAGGGAAAAATTTTATTAAAAATAATAAAGATTTACCATGGGTGAGTCGTTTCGGCAAAAAAGAAAGTCAATCTTTAGCGTTAAATTTGAAAATGGATTGGTTATATCAAAGTTTTAATCCTGAAATTCCAGAACAGAATTTTGGCAGACAACCAAATTTTTGGAAGAATTAAAAAAAGACTTCACATAATTCCTGCTGAGAAGTATAATAAAACAGGAACTTTTGACAAAAAAACAAGATAAAGAAAGCGAAGTGAGAATATGGGCCGTAAATGGGCAAATATTAAAGAAAAAAAAGCCGCCAAAGATGCTAATAATAGTCGTGTATATGCGAAATTTGGGATCGAAATCTATGTGGCAGCGAAATCAGGTGACCCTGATCCGCAAGCTAACCAAAAATTGCGGTTTGTAATCGAACGGGCTAAAACATATAATGTACCAAAACATATCATTGACCGGGCTATTGAAAAAGCAAAAGGTTCAGGCGATGAACAATATTCTGAATTACGTTACGAAGGTTTCGGACCTAATGGCTCAATGGTAATCGTTGATGCTTTAACAAACAACGTCAACCGAACAGCCGCTGACGTGCGAGCTGCTTTTGGTAAAAATGGCGGGAACATGGGAGTTAGTGGTGCGGTTGCTTACATGTTCGATAACACCGCTGTAATCGGTTTTGCTGGTGATGATGCCGATGAGATTTTAGAATATTTGATGGATAAAGAAATCGATGTTCGCGATGTAATGGAAGAAGAAGGTCAAATTATCGTTTACGGTGAACCAACTGATTTCCATGCGATTCAAGAAGCTTTACAAGAAAAAGGCATCTCAGAATTTTCAGTAGCTGAAATTGAAATGTTAGCTCAAAATGATGTAACTTTAGTTGGTGAAGATTTAGAGAAATTTGAAAAAATGATTGATGCTTTAGAAGATTTGGAAGATGTTCAACAAGTCTTTCATAATGTAGAGTTAGATTAAGTATGTTTGTATATTAATAGTTTAAGGAAGATTCTTTTACTATATAAATAAAAAGAGAGCAATTCTTTGGAACTGCCACTATAATTAGATACAACTAAAAAGGAGCACCTCAAATTTGGTAAAATAAATTTGGAGGTGTTTTCTGATGTCAAAACATAATTT
>NZ_JARXWL010000038.1 GCF_029893325.1 Enterococcus sp. PF1-24 | reverse complement strand
TTAACAACAAATTCACTTTCTGGATGATCCCCAGCAGCGATTGCCGTAGCCAGCACACTTACCAGCTCATATTCCGCTGGATCCGTTTCAATAAATGCAGGTAGCTCTTGCCATTCTGTAGTTATTTCTGGGGGATTTTCTTGAATCTTTGGGGGTTCTTGCTGATTTTGTTCTTTTTTAAACAAACGACTTAACAATCCCATTTTTCTACTCCTTTCTTTTCATTAATCAATGAGTAAAAGTAAATCAAATTTCCTTCCCTAGCAAGAATGTCAGGTAAAGACTACTTCATTCATTTTCATTATAAGTTCTCTCAAAAAAAGTGATAGCTGATTTGCCCTTACAAATTGTTTTTTTACTGTTTTAAATTTTGAAAAAACGGCATTTCTGCCTGTGAAACCTATTAAATCAACGTTTCCCGGACGTTAAGATTTTATTAATATTTATTTAAGATTTAAATAAGAAACCGATTTAACAATTGTTTTTTTAGTGTTCTTTTGAGTTGTTTGCGCTTCTTTTTTCTCAGTCTTTTGTTATCCTTTGGGTGTAAAGCGCAACAACAAGCTTTAATTAATAGAAATTGTGAAATTATTATTTTATAGCATCACGCTTTTTTATTTAAACTTGTTGACACCGCTTTCTAAAAAGTTCAAAAAAAGAAAGGAAGTAAACACATGGCTCTTACAATTTTATCTTATGCAATGATTATTGTCTTCATGGTTTTAATCATGAAGAAAGTAATGTCACCATTCACATCATTAGTGGTTACACCATTAGTTTTCACACTGATTGCAATGATTGCTGGCGTTTCTGAAAAAGGAAATATCGGTGATTTTGTACTGGATGGCGTAGCAACGACTTCAAAAACTGGGATTATGCTATTATTCGCAATCTTGTATTTCTCAATTATGTTAGATGCAGGTCTATTTGATCCAGTTACAAAAACAATGATTCACTTCGCTAAAGGCGATCCTATGAAAGTTTTAATGGCAACTGCAGTTGTTGCAGCGGCAGTATCTTTCAATGGTGATGGAACTACAACTACTTTAATTTGTTGTTCTGCTTTTATTCCAATTTACAAAAAGTTAAATATGAAACTGATGAACTTAGGTGTTTTGGTTATTCTACAAAACACAATCATGAATCTATTACCTTGGGGTGGCCCAACAGCGCGAGCAATGGCCGTTTTAGAAGTTGACGCTGATATCTTAAGCTACTTATTACCTGGGATGATTCTTTCTGTCCTTTATGTAATCTTCTTCGTCGCTCGTCGCATGGGTAAACAAGAACGTGCTCGTTTAGGCGTTACTGAATTATCTGATGCTGAAATCGAAGAAATGACTACTGTTACTGATCCTGAAACTTTAGAAATTCGTCGCCCTCAAAACTTTATTTTCAACGCAATTATGACAATTGGTTTAATTGCTTGGTTGGTTCTTAGTTCATTCGTTGAGCAACTTGGTTTACCTGAATGGGTTTCAGTACCACCATTACTATTATTCTTGGTAGGTACTTGTATTGCTTTAATGGTCAACTATCCAAAATTAAAAGACCAATCAAAACGTATTGGTGATAATGCTGGTGATGCTGTTCAAGTAGTTATCTTAGTTTTCGCAGCTGGCGTA
Organism: Enterococcus sp. PF1-24; assembly: GCF_029893325.1. Classification (GTDB taxonomy): domain Bacteria; phylum Bacillota; class Bacilli; order Lactobacillales; family Enterococcaceae; genus HY326. The sequence goes on along the minus strand of NZ_JARXWL010000038.1, from coordinate 16,457 downwards.
TTTATGGGTCTGTTCCAAGGTTCAGGTATGGCAACTGCTTTAGCTAACAGTTTTGCTTCAATCATTCCTAAACAATTAGCTGGTTTCTGGGGCGTTGTAATTGCTTTAATCTCTGCACCAGGTACTTTCTTCTTATCAAATGATGCCTTTTACTTTGGGGTATTACCAGTCTTATCTGAAGCAGGTGCTTCTTATGGCTTTACTAATATGCAAATGGCGCTAGCTTCTCTAATGGGGCAAGCATTCCACTTATTAAGTCCATTAGTAGCGTTTATCTACTTGTTGCTACGCTTAACTGGTTTAGATATGGGTCAATGGCAAAAAGAATCTGCAAAATACGCACTAGGTATTTTCGCTATCTTTGTAATCACAATTGTATTACTTGGCCATATGCCACTATATATTCCTCAATAAAAACTTAAAATTATCATCCACCTATATATTATTTACCTCAAAAAACGCGGAGCTCAGCTGGCTCTGCGTTTTTTAATATCCCCAAAACTCAGCAGAAGCTTTGGGGATATTTTTATATTATCAAAGAGCTAACTTTCTTCACTCAAAGGAATCCCAATTGTAAAAGTGGTGCCTTTGTCAGAGCTTTCTAAATCTAAAAGCCAATCATTTTTCTTAATCAAAGAAACCACGATAAATAATCCTAATCCGGTGCCACCATCAGTTGTTTTAGTAGTGAAAAAGGGTGTGAAAATTTTATCTTCAATCTCTTTTGGAATCCCTGGACCATTATCTTTGACTTGAATCATGGCAAACTCTTTTTTGCTATAAACGTAAGAATGTTCTTGATATTGTTTTTGCATTTTTTGATCCGCTTTACTAACGGAAACTAAAATTTCAGCCTTTTTATCAGTAGATTGATAAGCATTTGTCAATAAGTTATAAAGCAAAACTTGCAGATCGTCTTTTTCAAAATAGGCTTTCCCTACTCGCTTATAAGCAAATTGTAAATGAACGGTTTTCGGTGCTAAAATTTCCATCGTATTGATAGCATCTTCTACTACATCGGTAATATCTAAATCATCTTTTTCACCTGCATTGACCTTGGAGAAGCGTAAAACATTGGTAGAAAGACGTTGGCCTTTTTTCGCTGAATCGTAAATTTCTTTTAACTCAGCTACTAATTCAGCATCATCCGCCCGCTCTTCCATTAATAATTGTACATTGCCAATTAGCGGCGTTAAAAAGTTATTCATATCATGAACAATCGTGGTAGTTAATAAACCTACTGTTTCCAGCTTAGACTCTTGTAGCAAGCTTTTTTCAATTGTATAACGTTCCAACTCTATTTGACGAGCTTCTTGTAACCGTCGGTTTTCTAAATATGTTTGATAACGACGATTATAATTTCGTAAGTTAAAGACAATCAAAAAGAGAATCGCTAATAAAATCGCAAATAATCCCATAATAATTAGGTTTTCTTGCAATAAATTGCCATTACGTTCATTAAAATCGTAGTTACTGGCTACCACCCAGCGAGCATGACCAATTTCAATCCATTGATAGGCGGTTAATTTTTGAACCTTTTGCGGATTTTTTTGCGTCCACCAATAAGAAAAATAACTGATAGTCCCTCGATCATTAGCTAGTTGTTCTGTTTCCAAACGCTCTAAATCAGAAAAATCCAAATTTGGAAAGCGTTCTTTTCGGTCAGCAACAATCGTCAACCCAATTTGTTCTCGCGCTGGATGAATGATAATTTTCATTTCTTGATTTTTAACCATTGTATAACCATTTAACTCATCATCCCGCTGGCGAATTTCTTCTAAATATAAAGTTTCTAAATTTATCGGCATCACTAAAACGCCCAACAACTCACCAGTTTCTGCGGTTAAAGGACAATAAATATTAAGATAAGTATCCCCCTCAAGAAAATATTCTGAACCGTTCCCTCTAACTTCGCCCTTAATACCTTGTTGATAATAAGTATCTTCTTGTAGTATGGTAGGTAAAGCATTGATAGTCTGCAATTCTTTGTCCGCATATTGATAACCTGAAACTAAATCACCATTGGGAGCTAATAGATAAACCCCTTCAGCAATCCCTTTTTTCTTTGCAAAAAATTGCTGTAAATAAACTTTTTTATCTAGATTTAAGGGTCGGACTACTTTAACAACTTCAGAAGTGTAATCTTCCAAAAAACTGTTAAAACTTTGAATTTCTAATCCTAAAACTTTAGTGGCATAATCATTTATTTTGGCTAACTGACTTTCCCCCATCTTCAGAGCATGATCTTTTGCGTCTAAATAACTGACTGCTGTAAATAAAATTCCCATTCCGGTTAAAATAGAAATAAAAAATAAGCCGATATTTAACCATTTATTTGAAGGTTTACTATTCATTTCTGGCCTCTTTCTCGTTATAATGAAACTAACTAATCTTACAGATAAAGTAATTTATCTAGTAAATGAACTTGGAGGAACAATCTTTGCGGAATGATAAAATCTTAGTTGTTGATGACGATCCAGCAATCCGTCGTTTGATTTGGAAATCCCTACAATCAACGGGAGTCTTAATCTATCAAAGTGATTCTATCGAAAAAACTTTGGATATTACCTCACGAATGGATTTTGATTTATTTCTATTAGATATCAGTTTGGAATATGAAAATGATGGTTATCATCTTGCCCACCTGATTCGCGAACAAAATCCGATTGTCCCAATTATTTTTATTAGTGGTAAAAAAAGTGAAAACGATATTATTACTGGTCTACAAACTGGTGCTGATTATTATATCACCAAACCTTTTTCACCAGCTTTGTTAAAAGCCCAAGTCATCGCCACTTTAGATCGTGGGCAAACTATTAAAAATCAAACGATTCAGCCAAAATCTAACGAACTGTCCGCTGGTGATTTTCGTTTTGATAAAAATCGTTATCAACTATTTAAAAGTGATGAACTAATTAAACTCTCTTCTAAAGAAACGCAATTGATGCAGTTTTTCATGGAAAATCCCAATCAAGTTTTTTCTAAAGAACAAATTTACAGTAGCGTTTGGGATGGTGGCGAAATTGACGCCAACACGATTATGGTTTTTATCAATCATCTTCGTAATAAAATTGAAGACGACCCTAAAAATGTCCGCTACTTAAAAACCGTCTGGGGAATTGGCTATACTTTTATCCCGACAGGTGAATAATTCTATTTAAAATAAGCCTTCTAATTTAGCGAAATAAATGCCTAAAGCTAGTAAATCCGCGGCACCACCAGGACTTAAATGGCGTTTAATTAAAATTTGATCATAAGCTGCTAATTCATCAAGCAATTGCTCTTTAGTGAGTTGTGCTTGGTGAATTTTTTTGCTTTCGGTTTTGACTTGTTGCCACGCTTCAAAACCGCCACGATGAAGGAGATTGCCGTCCTCTACCTCGCTCATTAATAAAATCAAACAGCGTAATAAATTTTCTTCTAAATCAGCAGACTCCTGATTTAACACGCGTAAATAGGGCAACATCAATTGCGTCAAGACTGGATATCCCGCAGCAGCTTCTCCACGAATTCCGGTTAAGCCTTGCTCTAAATAAAGCTTTTCTCCATAAGTTAACTGTTTTTTATTCAACAAATTAGCAAAGTCCTTTTCCACTAATTCTGCTGTCATTTGACTGGCGATTTTCAAAACTGCCCCTGTATCCTCAGCAGTAAAAGGTAGTGTGTCTTCTTGTAAATAAAAACCGGTTGCGCCTAATAACACCGCCAAAGAAAAATTGGCACCTTTATGGGTGTTAACACCTGCGGTCGCCTTTAACATGGCTTTTTCAGCGGGAACCCCTAAAATCCGTAACTCTTCAAAAAGTGCTGGCAACGAACCTCGATGAGTTAGCCCAGCTTGTAAATATTGTTGAAAAAAAGGCGCTAAAGCTACAATGCTGTCCATAAAAGTAAAGAAATTCATATCTTGATGGGCCCCATTATTACTACGGTCTACTAAACCTGGTTTAGGTGTTAATGCTACCTCATACAACAAAGCACTTTCAGCAAAACCGGCAATTTCTGTTACACTCCAATTAGTCAATTTGACGACGCTCCATTTCCTTCAAGATAAATTGTAAAGAGCGATCCAAATGCTCGTGAGTGATTAAAGTAATCTGTTCCACATCATTCGTTTTCATTCCCCGATAAATCAACCAATGTTCCTCTAAGGCTTCTGCGCATCGCTGAGAAGAACGAATGGCTATATCGCGAAAATACACTAAATAAGCATGCAGTTCCGTAACAATCGTCTTTAAACGTAGCATCTGGCTTTTTTCGTAAATAAAAGAATTGAAATCAGAGAAATTTTGCAAGACTTCTTCGATTTTATTTTCATGATTTAGCTGTTCTCCATAAGTGATTAAATCATGTAACTCTTGAAAATCTTCTTCCGTCATTAATTGCATCGCGCGAATCGTCGCTAAAGTATCCAAGGATTTACGAATATCATAAATTTCATAGGCATCTTTTACGCTAATTCCTTTTACGACATTGCCAATACGTGGCACATATTCCACTAGTTTTTCATCCACTAAAGCTTGTAAAGCATAACGAATCGGTGTCCGGCTAATATTTAACATTTCCGAAAATTCCTTTTCATTAATCCGTTCACCCGCAGGAATATCTCCTAAAATAATCGTTTTACGAAAAGCTTCATAGACTAAAATCTTTAACGGCTTATTTTGGGTTAAATCAAGATTTTTCTTAACCGCCTCAATCGTTGGATTCATCTCTTTTACTCCTATTCTTCATTCATTTTCAAATAAAATTTTTATCTACAAAAACCGTCATTCCTCAACAAGACCACTTCTCTTTTATAATAACGGATTACAAGGAGATTGCCAAACGCTTTTCTCAAAAAAACAAAAAAGCGCTTAAATTTTTTTGAACTTTTCGATTGACGCACAGAAAATTAAAGGCTATAATCGGTAACCAAGTAGACTACTACATAATTGAATACTTTATTGCGGGGGGACGTGTAGACGTTGAGAAGGTAAAACCTGACCCTTTGAACCTGATTGGTTAACACCAGCGTAGGGAGCATGTCCTAAAAAATAATTTTGGCTTTTAAGGCATTTTCTCTGTTTTCAGGGAAGATGTCTTTTTATTTTTATAAAAAAAGAAAAGAGGAAAAAATGATGGAAGCAAGTATTGCAATTCAAGTATTACCAAAAGTTCAAGAAACTAAAGAAGTCGTTCGGATTGTCGATGAAGTCATCGCCTACATTCAAAGCACTGGCTTATCTTATCAAGTAGGCGCTTTTGAAACAACGATTGAAGGAGATTATAATCAGTTGATGGAAATCGTCAAAAATTGTCAATTGATTGCCGTTAAAGCTGGTGCTCCGCAAGTTTCTGCTTACGTGAAGATTGCTTATAATCCTGAAGGGGATGTGTTGAGTATTGAAGAAAAAAAGAAAAAACATCAACATTAATTTTCCAGCTTTATTGACGATTGCTTTCCTTTTATTATTATGGCAGGCAGCCAGCAGTTGGCAGCTGATTCCCGCTTTTATGTTGCCGGCGCCTCTTCAGGTGGTGCAAGCTTTTATCGCGGATTTCTCCTTGTTGATGTTTCATTCAAAAGTTACTTTGTTGGAAGCTTTACTGGGGTTAGTAATCGGCGTATTGGCTGGCGTGCTCTCAGCTATTTTAATGGATCGTTTTCCAATCCTTGAAAAAGCCCTCCATCCCTTATTAGTTTTAACGCAAACGGTGCCAACCGTGGCGATTGCGCCGTTATTAACCGTTTGGTTTGGTTTCGGGATGACGCCCAAAATCGTTTTAATCGTAATTACGATTTTCTTTCCAGTTACGGTGTCGATGCTCAAAGGCTTTCGCTCAGTGGATCCTGATGAAATAAAATTGTTAACTTCCATGGGAGCCAATCCTTTACAAATGCTGTGGTTTTTAAAACTGCCGGCTAGTTTAAACGATTTTTTCGCTGCTTTAAAAATTGCCGCCACTTATGCGGTGGTGGGAGCAGTGGTTTCCGAATGGTTAGGAGGCTTTGAGGGCTTAGGGGTTTATATGACCCGCGTTCGCAAATCATATGCCTTTGACAAAATGTTCGCTGTGATTTTTTTAATTTCAATTATCAGCTTACTGTTAGTAACAGCAATTAATTTTTTAGAAAAAATCATGATGCCATGGAAAGAAGAAAAGAAACTTGGAGGTTTAAAATGAAAAAGACTTTAAAAATTGTTTTATTATTATTAGGGTGTAGTTTATTTTTGGTTGGCTGCAAGCCGGCTGAAAAAACGAGCGACGAAAAAAAGCTAGAGAAAATTATTTTTGTTTTAGATTGGACCCCCAACACTAATCATACGGGACTTTATGTTGCGCAGCAGCAAGGTTATTACGAAGAGGCTGGTTTAGAGGTGGAAATTATTCAACCTTCTGAAGAAAGTGCCACCACTTTAGTTGCCAGCGGTAAAGCGGCTTTTGGGATTTCTGCTCACGATTCCTTAGCTGCCAATTACGCTTCTAAAGAACCGATGCCCGTTACAGCCGTAGCCGCCGTTTTACAACACAACACATCTGGCATTATGTCCCGCAAAGGCGACGGCATTGATACGCCAAAGGGTTTAGAAAATAAAACTTACGCTACTTGGGATTCCCCAGTTGAACAAGCAATGATTGCCGAAGTCATGGTAGCTGACAATGGTGATTTCGCCAAAGTTAATTTAATTCCTAATAATATTGTTGACGAACCTATGGCTTTAAAAGAAAAACAAGCCGATGCCATTTGGGTCTTTTATGGTTGGGGTGGCATCACGGCGGAAATCGAAGATGTGCCGATTGACTATTTTTATTTCAAAGACATCAATCCCGTTTTTGATTATTACACACCAGTGATTATCGGCAATGATCAATTATTAGCCGAAAAGCCTGACTTGGCGAAAAAATTCCTAGCTGCCACCGCTAAAGGTTATCAGTTCGCTGCTACATCGCCGGCTAAAGCGGCTGAGATTTTAGTGGAAGCTGTACCTGAATTAGATGCCGAACTCGTAAGCAAAAGCCAAGCTTGGTTAGCTGATCAATATTTATTAGCTGATGGTTCTTGGGGTTATATTGAAGCAAAACGTTGGAATGATTTCTATAACTGGCTAGGGGAAAAAGAAATTATTGAAAATAAAATTCCCGAAAATACTGGTTTCACTAATGAATATTTACCGGAGTAATCACCATGTCAAAATTAGTTGTTAAAAATATCACTAAAGAATTTGCTGGTAAAACGGTTTTAAATGATATAAATTTTCAAGTCGCCACTAACGAAATTATTAGTATTATCGGTCCTAGCGGGGTTGGCAAGTCGACGCTTTTTAATATTATTGCCGGTTTATTAAATCCGACACAAGGCGAGGTCTTATTAGATGGTATTTCTATCCTGAACATCCCGGGGAAAATTTCTTATATGTTGCAAAAAGACCTGCTTTTACCTTTTAAAACAGTCGCCGAAAACGTCGCTTTGCCTTTACGTTTAAAAGGTGAGCCTAAAAAAATCGCCCAACAAAAAGCGACGGCTTTATTAAAAGATTTCGGTTTAGCTGATTTAGCGGGCTGCTTTCCTAAAGAATTATCTGGTGGTATGCGGCAAAGAGTGGCTTTATTGCGAACTTATTTATTTTCCGCCAATTTAATTTTATTAGATGAACCTTTTAGTGCCTTAGACCCTTTTACTAAAAGCGAAGTCCACGACTGGTATTTACAGGCCCATGATAAATTAAAGTTAACCACGATTTTTATCACGCATGATATTGACGAGGCCCTGAAACTTTCTGACTGGATTTATATTTTGAAAAATCAAGGACAAGTGACTTTTGAAACCATTCACTTAAATCCCCAGCATAAAAAACAGGCTGATTTCTTATTGTCTGAAGAATTTTTGCAGTATAAAACTCAAATCATGACGCATTTAGCCTAAAAAATAGCTAAACCTATGCAGTTGCAATCAGATTTAGCTATTTTATTTACTATTTATTTTTCTCTACCAATAATTTGTTTAAAGTTAAAAAATAGATTCAAAGAAATAGCCGTAACTGAACCCGCTAATAAACCATTACCGAAAACATCTTGAACAATCTGCGGAAAATTGCCGTAAAACTCTGGAAATGAAGCGGGAATCATGGCAACTGCTACACTTAAACCGAAAACTAACATATTATTATTTTCATCAAGTTTAACATTTTTCAGTAAATTCACGCCACTAGCAAGAATAACACCGAACAGCGGAATGCCAATTCCACCTAAAACCGGTTGCGGAATCACGCTGACAAAAGCTGCAAATTTTGGAAAGAAGCTTAAGCCTAACATCATCACCCCAGCAGTCGCCGTTACAAAGCGACTGTGAACCCGCGTTAAATCTAACAAGCCCACATTTTGAATGTAAGTCACAGGCTGCCCTGAGTTAAAACTAGCAGAAAACATCGTCCCTAAACCAATCGTTTGCAAGGTCCGCGTTAATTGTTTTTTATTCATTTCTTTGCCGACAATGCTATGAATCCCCATCACCGTACCTGAAATTTCTACCATCCCTAAAATCATGACAATTAGAAAAGAGAGCGTAGTCGAAAAACTCCCCACCTTCGGTAACCCATAGTGGAAAGGTAGCACGACACCAAACCAAGCGGCTTCCTTAACCGCCGTAAAATCAATCATCCCTAGCGGAATCGCCACTAAAGTACCGATAATTAAACAAAACAAGACATTTAAGGTACCTAAAAAGCCCTTCAAATATTTGCTAAAAACAATATTAAGTAAAAAAACAAATAGTGCTAAGAAAAAAGCGGGTTTATCAGCTTTGCCAGTTGAGCTGCTTGACATAATCCAACCAAAAGCATTGGGCACTAATGAAATACTTAAAATTAATAAATTGGTGCCAATAACCACTGGCGGAAATAATTTATCCAGCTTCGACCATAGGGGTGCTACTAAGAAACAAAACAGCCCTGAAATCAGCATACTGCCTGCCATAATCCGGAAACCTTCCGCATGCGTAGCGGCACTATTTAAAGTGCTAGCAATCACGCTGGCGGCTCCAAAAGTAATCCCCACCATCGTAGGAATTTGCGGACTTAAATTTTTAATCAAGCCCACGGTTGCTAATAAAGTACAAATCGCTGCCGTAAAAATCATTGAACTAATAAAATAAGCAATTTCTTGCTCCGTTAAACCGACCACCGCTCCAATTACTAGCGGAACAGGAATCCCTGCTAAAATTGCAATAAATAAATGTTGAAACGCTAAAATCAAATTTTTTCCTAATGGTAATTTTTCATCGACTGGATGAATTTGTTTCTGCTCCATTTGTCACATACCCCCATAAACTTTTTTATCTTTGTATCATAACACGCTTTCAACTTGAATACAATTTCTCTAAATAAACTAGAAATTGCTAGAAAAAGGAAGCTTACAGCTACATTTTTTCTAGCAATCCTATTTTTTTAACGCATTGTGACAAATTCTTCGGAACCTGTGGGATGAATAGCTACGGTATTGTCAAAATCTTTTTTAGTGGCCCCCATTTTAATTGCCACGGCAAAACCTTGCAACATTTCCTCCACCCCTACACCAATGCCATGAAGACCGACAATTTTTTCTTCCGGTCCCACGCATACTAGCTTCATGGCTGCTTTTTGACGATAGTCCCCTAACGCAAAATACATTGGTGTAAATTTTGAATGATAAACTTTAATCTGCTCCTGGCCATATTTAGCAATCGCAGCTTTTTCTGAAAGGCCAATCGTGGCAATTGCTGGATGCGTAAATATCACTGTTGGAATTAAATCATAATCCAAATATTCTTCTTTTTTGCCATTAAATAAACGTTCCGATAATCTCCGCCCTGCTGCAATAGCTACCGGTGTCAAGTCAACTTTGCCAATTAAATCTCCTACCGCATAAATACCAGCTTGCGTCGTATTTTGAAATTTATCGACTTTAACAAAACCCCGTCCATCTAAAGTCACTGTCGTTTTTTCAAGAGCTAATTGATTCGTATTCGGTAAGCGACCACCCGCAAAGAGAACTTTATCAGCAGTAATTTCATGACCATTTTCAAAAATAACCGTATATTCTTCAGTTGCTGGATTTTTTTTGATTTCAGCAGCGGTATGTAAAGGATACAGGTGCATGCCGGCCTCTTGATAAATCGTTACTAATTCTTCAGATAACATCTCTTCAAAGGTTCGCAAAGGTCGTTCTTTGCGATAAGCCCAATGAACCTCAACCCCTAAGCCTTGCAATAAACCGCTTAGTTCAGCCGCAATATAACCGGCTCCTAACACAATCATGCGCTTAGGTAAAGCTGTCAAAGCAAAGAAACCATCAGAATTAATTGCGTACTCACCGCCAGGAATCGACATCTGACTAGGACGACCACCAGTTGCTAATAAAATATGAGGAGCAGTATATTGTTGGCCATTGACTTCAATCGTCTGTTTAGCTACGAAGCGTCCGTACCCTTGAATCACTTCCACCTGGTTGCTATCTAAACCGCGTTGATAAGCGCCATGGAGAAAATCAATATATTTTTCACGACGCATAACTAGTTCTTTAAAATCAATGTTTTCAACTTTAGCGTTAATGCCATAACTTTCGCTATCCCGTTGAATCATCTCTAACATTGAACTTGCTTGCCACATGACTTTTTTAGGGACACAACCGACATTCACACAAGTGCCACCTAAAGTTTTACCTTCAATTAATAAAACTTTTTTGCCATACATGCCAGCGCGGTTGGCAGAAGCAATGCCGCCACTACCGCCGCCTAAAACGATATAATCATAGCTTTTTACCATTAGCCTGACCTCCTTTTCTATTAATACACGTTACCTTTTTCTTGATGCTTTAAGTTTTCTTACGAATCATATCGCCAGGTTTAACTGGTTCAAGAACTGGCATCGTTAAAATCATCATAGGATTTGGCGCACGATCAATAGTTTCTCCGTCCTCATTCCACATTTCAACTACACTTTGATGAAAGTGGTGGAAGCCTGGACCATAAAATTCAATTTCATCGCCAACAGAAAAATGATTTCGTTGGCGAATCGTCGCAATTTTAGTAGTTTCGTTATAACTCAAAACTTCACCGATAAATTTATAAACGGGAATTTTACGACGTGGACCAAAAAGCTGTTCTTTATCAGTTGGGGTATGGTAATAAAAACCCGTTGCTAATTCGCGTTGGGCAACTTTCCATAATTCATCAATCCACTCTTGCTTACAAACATAGTTCTCAGGGTCAGCCATATAGCTATCGACAGCGGCTTTATAAACATTGGATACCGTTGAAACATAGTGAATTGACTTCATACGACCTTCAATTTTTAAGCTATCCACACCATTTTCAATCATATCAGGAATATGTTCAATCATCGACATATCCACCGCACTCATAGAAAATTCTTCACTGACTTCTCCCGCATCTGTTAAAGAGCGACGTTCTTCCCCAAAAGGCATATCATATAAATCATATTTCCAGCGACAAGACTGAGAGCAGCCGCCACGATTGGCATCTCGTAAAGACATATGGTTTGATAAAGTACAGCGGCCAGAATAAGAAATACACATGGCCCCATGAATAAAAGCTTCAATCTCAACAGAAGTATTTTGGCGAATTTCCGCCACTTCCGCCATAGAAACTTCCCGGCCTAAAACCACTCGCTCCAAACCTTCTGCTTTCCAAAACTCTAGCGTTTCATAATTAGTCGCCGAAGCCTGTGTCGATAAATGAATCGGTAAACCTGGTGCTTCAGCCGCACAAATTTCAATTAAAGTTGGATCAGAAATAATCACCGCTGAAATACCAAGATCTCGCAATTCTCGGAAAAATTCTCCCGCACCTTCTTGATCGCCTTCGTGGGTTACCATATTGGCAGCCACATAAACTTGGGCATTGTGAGCTTTAGCAAAAGCCACCCCTTCAGCCATTTCTTCATAAGTAAAATTGCCGGCGCGACTCCGTAAACCATAAGCGTTCCCACCAATATAAACCGCATCAGCTCCATAATGAATGGCGGTTTTTAATTTTTCTAAAGTGCCGGCTGGTGCTAAAACTTCCGGTCGCTTTAATTTTTTCTTTTCAGTCATTGCTTGTTCCTCTCATACAAATAAATTTCACAACTAATTTAACGAATGGTGGTAGGATCTAAGTAGAAAAAGCCACTATCTAAGCCCCGTTCAACCGGATGAGCCTGTTGAATTTTTTTATTTAATTCAGTGGCTAAGGCTTCCGACCAAGTGCCGGCTATTAAAGCCGCTTTGGCTGCCACAAAAACTTCGGCAATCGTCACAAAAGCCGCACCACGCGTATAAAGCCCCTCCAATTTCCACGTTTGATATTGATTTGCCACTAATTGTGGTAACTCTGGCAACAAATTCACATCGTTATCCGCAAAAATATGGGTACCATGACTATCTTCATAAATGGAATAATGGGTTTCAGCTTTTTTCGGCTCAGATAAGAATAAATTACGCTCCCGCGTTTTTGCTTCTAGTAACTGTTTATATTGATAATAATTCTCTAACAAAGGCCGTTTAGAGTGGTGAATACAAGTTGCGCCGTAAACCAAAACTTCAGCAGGTATCTCTAAATTTTTCGCAAGAGTCACCATTTCTTCAAAAGGAACTTCGCGCGCTAAAACGCCCCCTACCGCACCACGTTTTCCCCAAAAATTAAACTGTCGAGAATTAGTAACCATGGTTTCGCCAGCATAAATATATGGTAAATCGCAATTATTTTCTCTAAGTAAATGCACTACGCCAGGATCCCCGACTAAAATCCGATCCACCTGAATACTGCTTAAAAATTCTAAATAAGCTGGTAATAAACGCATTTTTTCCGGATGCATAATGCCATTAACGGCCACAATTACTTGTTTACCTTGTTGATGTGTTAAAGCAACTAAGGTTTGAATTTCTTCATAAGAAAAAGTTGCTGGCAAACGCAAACCAAAAACATCTTCACCAAAGTATAAACTATCCACTCCCGCTGCTAACAGCGCTTGGGCTTGCTCTAAAGACTCAACTGTTGCACGAATTTCAATCATCTATTAAAAATGCTCCTTATTATTAAAAGTTAATTTACTTCTTATTGTCTGTTTTAACAACAGAGACCGCTACTATCATATCATAGAAGTGCTGAAATCTCACTTTAAATTATCCGCTAAGTCGCTAACTTCCGCAACAAATCTGCTTAAAAAAACAGAGGTGCCACTTAGTTCAACTCATTAAAATTGTCGGCCTCAACAGCCCTGAAATTTTAATAAGGATTTCCTAAGCGTACAACCTCTGTTAATTTTTCTTTATTAAACTTCTTGTAGCACTCGTTTGGTTACAGCATCTTTGACAGCTAAAGTAATTTTTCCTTTTTTAGCGCCAATTGTAACTTTATCGCCTAAATGAATTTGCCCAGAAAGCAAAGCTTCACTTAAGCGATCTTCCACCTCTTTTTGCAATGCTCGACGAATTGGTCGGGCACCATATTCAGGATCAAAGCCAACTTTAGCAATCACATCAATCGCAGCTGGTGTGATTTTCACTTGTACTTCTTGCTCTTGCAAGCGATTAACGATACTGCGACTCATAATTTTAACAATTTCATGGATTTCATCTTCAACTAATGAACGGAAAACAATCGTTTCATCAATTCGGTTTAAAAATTCTGGGCGGAAAGCTTTTTTCAATTCTTCCAAAATCCGTTTTTGCATTGCCCCGTGGTCTTTCGTTAAATCTTTCACATTAAAACCAACATTTTTTTCTTCGCGAATTTCCGTTGCGCCAATATTAGATGTTAAAATTAAAATCGTATTACGGAAATCAACTTTGCGCCCTTTGGCATCTGTTAAATAGCCGTCATCTAACACTTGTAATAAAATATTAAAGACATCTGGATGGGCTTTTTCAACTTCATCTAACAAAATGACTGAATAAGGTTTTTGGCGGATTTTTTCAGTTAACTGGCCGCCTTCATCATAACCAACATAGCCTGGTGGTGAACCAATTAAACGGCTGGTACTATATTTTTCCATATATTCAGACATATCCACCCGTACTAAGGCTTCTTCGCTACCAAACATGGCTTCAGCCAAAGCTTTCGCCAATTCCGTTTTGCCGACGCCAGTTGGACCTAAAAACATAAAAGAACCGATTGGTCGCGCAGGATCTTTCAAACCACTGCGAGCGCGGCGAATCGCTCGTGAGACAGCTTGAACGGCTTCGTCTTGACCAACTACTCGTTGATGCAAGATTTTTTCTAATTCTAAAAGTCTTTCGCTTTCTTTTTTCTCTAACTGTTGCAACGGAATCCCGGTCCACTGTGAAACCACACCAGCGACATCTTCTTCTGTTACTTTATTAGCATAGCCAGTTGCGGCTTTTTCTTTTTTAGCTAAAAGTGCTTCAAGTTTTGCGGTTAATTTCTTTTCTTGCTTTCTTAAACGAGCTGCTTCTTCAAAATCTTGTTGTTGAATCGCCAATTCTTTCGTGGTGGCGGTAACTAACAAAGCATCTTGTAATTTGGTTAATTCCGAAGGCTTGTCCGCTTGATCTAAACGTACTTTAGCCGCTGACTCGTCCATTAAATCAATCGCTTTATCTGGCAACTGCCGGGAATTAATATAACGAACAGACAACTGCACGGCAGCATGAAGGGCTTCATCAGTAATCGCTACGCCATGATGCTCTTCATAGCGACCTCGCAACCCACGCAAAATTTCTTCTGCTTCATCCACGGAAGGTTCATCCACTTGTACGCGAGCAAAACGGCGCTCTAAAGCCGAATCTTTTTCAATATATTTTTGATATTCATCTAAGGTAGTTGCACCGATTGTTTGCAACTCGCCACGAGCTAAAGCAGGCTTTAAGATATTCGAAGCATCAATCGCTCCTTCAGCTCCACCAGCTCCAATTAAGGTATGCAATTCATCAATAAAAAGAATCACGTTGCCATCTTGATAAATTTCATCTATTAATTTTTTCATGCGGTCTTCAAATTCGCCACGATATTTCGTACCGGCAACTAAAGAGCCCATATCTAACATCATCAGACGTTTTTGTTGCATTTCAGCAGGAACTTCACCTTTAACAATTCGTTGGGCCAAACCTTCTGCAATCGCTGTTTTCCCAACCCCAGGTTCACCAACCAAAACAGGATTGTTTTTAGTTCGACGACTGAGAATTTGAATCAAACGTTTTACTTCTTCTTCCCGACCGACAACTGGGTCAAGGCGATTTTCGCGAGCTAATTTCGTTAAATCCCGCGCTAAAGCTTCTAACGTCGGCGTACCTTGTGGTGTCGCTTGTTGACGAGATTGTTGAGCAGGTCGGCGACGAGCTGAATTGCTGTTAGGCACATCCGCGACGCCCATTTTCTTCCGTAATAATTGACGCATTTTAGGTAAGCTTAAACCAATATTTTGTAAAATACGAGTAGCTAAAATATCATCATCTCGCAATAATCCTAATAAGATATGCTCTGTTCCAATTTGGACTGCTCCTAAGCGTTTGGCTTCATCACTGGCATAAGCAAAAATTTGTTTTGCCCGTGGTGAATAAGGTAAATAAACACCTTCAGGATAGTTTTTCACAATACCATAACCCGTTAAATGTTCAATTTCCTCACTAACATCTTCTATTTCAACTTTCATTTGCCGTAAAGTTTTGCCGGCAATGCCGTTTTGTTCTATTAATAATGCTAAAAGCAAATGTTCTGAACCCACTGATTGATGTTTAAAACGTTTTGCTTCTTCTTGTGCGATATTTAAAACTACTCGCAACCGTTCAGTAAATAACTCATCCATACTGCTTCAACTCCTTTTATTCATAACTTAAGCGTTCAAGAAATCCCCGCATGATTTGCGCCCGTAAGTAGTTTTCTAAATCAAATTGCCCTAAAACAGCTTTAGAAATCCCACTAAACATCAGATTTCCTTCTTGGCGGGTAATAATTTTTTCTTCATATAACTTCTTGATAATCGCACCAGCATTTCTTTCAGATAAATCATTGCCAATTAACTGCATAATTTGCTCTAAAAAGTGCTTTTTATCAGTAATCGTTATTTTGGCAATCCGAATATAACCACCGCCACCACGCTTACTCTCCACCGCGTAACCTCGTTGAATGGTAAAACGGGTATTGATTACATAATTAATCTGTGACGGTACGCAATTAAATAGATTCGCCATCTCGGTGCGACGAATTTCAATCATTTCACTATTCTCAAGAATTTTCTTTAAATAAGCCTCAATTAAATCTGAGGTATTATTATGTTGAGCCATCGGTATCATTCCCTTTTGACTAATGTTGACCTTAATTATAACCAACTTTTACCATGAAATAAAGAAAATAGCCTTAAATAGTTAAAAACTAATGAAAAATATAAAAGGGGCTGTGACAAAAGTCTCTAACAAAAAACGCATGAAATAACGAAAAATCGTTCATTTCATGCGTTTTTTCTAGTAAAATAAAAAAG
>NZ_JARXWL010000037.1 GCF_029893325.1 Enterococcus sp. PF1-24 | reverse complement strand
TATTAGCCATTTTTATCCCTTCCTCTCGTTTTCAATATGGCCTGAACAACTATATTTTAACGATTGAAGGGACTTTTTGGTATAACCTTTTGTTTTCCACCCGCATAGCAGGTGGTTTTCTGTTTCGCTCGTTTCACTCACTCAACTGACTAAAGTCAATAACAAAAAAGCCCTCAGAGAAAATCTCTGAGGGCTATCTGTCCGAATACAATGTTGCTTATTTTACGACCTATATAATAGTAGGTTTAATTATGCTTTGATTGTTGTAACAACGCCTGAACCAACAGTACGTCCGCCTTCACGAATAGAGAAACGAGTTCCGTCTTCGATAGCGATTGGGTGGATTAATTCCACTTCCATAGTTACGTTATCACCAGGCATTACCATTTCAGTACCTTCTGGTAATTCAACTACACCAGTTACGTCAGTTGTACGGAAGTAGAACTGAGGGCGGTAGTTAGTGAAGAAAGGAGTATGACGTCCACCTTCTTCTTTAGTTAAAACGTAAACTTCAGCGCTGAATTTTGTATGTGGAGTGATTGTACCTGGTTTAGACAATACTTGTCCACGTTCGATATCTTCACGAGCTACACCACGTAGTAACGCACCAATGTTGTCACCAGCTTCAGCGTAGTCTAATAATTTACGGAACATTTCAACACCTGTTACAGTTGTTTTGTTAGTTTCTTCAGCGATACCAACGATTTCAACTTCGTCACCAACGCGAACTTGTCCACGTTCAACACGACCAGTTGCAACAGTACCACGACCAGTAATTGAGAATACATCTTCCACTGGCATCATGAATGGTTTGTCAGTGTCACGTTCTGGAGTTGGGATATATTCGTCAACAGCAGCCATTAATTCGAAGATTTTTTCTTCGTAAGAAGCTTCGCCTTCTAATGCTTTCAAAGCAGAACCAGCAATAACAGGAGTGTCATCGCCTGGGAAGTCGTATTCGCTTAATAAGTCACGAACTTCCATTTCTACTAATTCTAATAATTCTTCGTCATCTACCATATCAACTTTGTTTAAGAAAACAACGATGTAAGGTACACCAACGTTACGAGATAAAAGAATGTGTTCACGAGTTTGAGGCATAGGACCATCAGCAGCAGATACTACTAAGATCGCGCCATCCATTTGAGCAGCACCAGTGATCATGTTTTTAACGTAGTCCGCGTGTCCTGGGCAGTCAACGTGAGCGTAGTGACGAGTGTCAGTTTCGTACTCAACGTGAGCAGTAGAGATAGTGATTCCGCGTTCGCGTTCTTCAGGAGCGCCATCAATTTGGTCATAAGCAGAAGCTTGTGCCAAACCTTTTTTAGATAATACAGTTGTAATTGCTGCAGTTAAAGTAGTTTTACCATGGTCAACGTGTCCGATAGTACCAATGTTTACATGGGGTTTTGAACGGTCATATTTTTCTTTAGCCATTTTGTTATGTTCCTCCTAATATAGAAAAGTATTTTAGTTTATTTTGATAGGTACCTGAAAAACAGATGCCCTTATCATCGTAAGATATTTTACACGAAATCAACGAAAAAATATAGTTTTTTAGCTTCTCCTTATAAATTTCTAAGAAAAAAACTTAAAGATTATTCAGACTTGCCACCATTTTTCTTGATGATTTCTTCTTGAATAGATTTAGGTACATCTTCATAGTGATCAAATACCATCATGAAAGTACCGCGACCTTGAGTTGCTGAACGTAAAGTAGTTGCGTAACCAAACATTTCTGCTAATGGCACAATGGCATTAACGATTTGTGAGTTACCGTGCGCTTCCATACCTTCAACACGACCACGACGACTTGTAACGTGACCCATAATATCACCTAAGTAATCTTCTGGAACAGTAATTGTTACTTTCATCATCGGTTCAAGAATTACAGGATTTGCTTTCTTAGCAGCTGCACGTAAAGCCATAGATGCAGCAACACGGAAGGCAGTTTCATTTGAATCGACATCATGGTAAGAACCATCATAAAGTTTTGCTTTAATATCTACCATTGGATATCCAGCAAGGACACCATTGTTTAGAGAGTCTTGCAAACCTTTTTCAACTGCTGGGATGTATTCACGAGGAACCACACCACCGACAATCGCGTTTTCAAATTCGAATCCTTTACCTTCTTCGTTTGGTGTAAATTCAATCCATACGTGACCGTATTGACCTTTACCACCAGACTGACGTACAAATTTACCTTCTGCTTGTGTACTAGAACGGAATGTTTCACGGTAAGATACTTGAGGAGCACCTACGTTAGCTTCCACTTTAAATTCACGACGCATACGGTCAACTAATACATCCAAGTGAAGTTCACCCATACCAGAGATAACTGTTTCACCAGTTTCAACGTTTGTTTCAACGCGGAATGAAGGATCTTCTTCAGCAAGTTTTTGTAAAGCCACACCCATTTTATCCTGGTCAGCTTTTGATTTAGGTTCAACAGCAACTTGAATAACTGGTTCTGGGAACTCAATTGATTCAAGGATTACTGGTGCATCAAGAGCACACAATGTATCCCCAGTTGTTGTATCTTTCAAACCAACAGCTGCGGCGATATCGCCTGAGTAAACTTTGTCAATTTCTTGACGAGTATTCGCGTGCATCTGCAAGATACGACCAATACGTTCTTTTTTGTCTTTAGAAGCGTTCAATACGTATGAACCACTTTCAAGGACACCAGAATAAACACGGAAGAAAGTTAAACGACCTACGAATGGGTCAGTCATTACTTTAAATGCTAATGAAGCGAAAGGCGCTTCATCGTCAGCCGGACGAGTTGTTTCTTCGTCTGTCTTCGTATCAATCCCTTTGATTGCTTCAATATCTAAAGGTGATGGTAAATATGCTAATACAGCATCCAACATTAATTGAACACCTTTATTTTTGAAAGCAGAACCAGCTAATACTGGGAAGAATTCAACGTTGATTGTTGCTTGACGAATACCAGCAACTAATTCTTCTTCAGTGATTTCTTCACCTTCAAGATATTTTTCCATCAAGTTTTCATCAGTTTCAGCAACTGCTTCAACTAATTTTTCACGCCATTCTTGCGCTTGTTCTAAGTATTCTTCTGGAATATCAGTTTCTTGAATATCTGTGCCTAAATCGTTTGTATAGATTTCAGCTTTCATTTTAATCAAGTCGATAATCCCTGTGAAGTTTTCTTCTGCACCAATTGGTAATTGAATTGGATGCGCATTTGCTTGTAAACGATCATGTAAAGAATTTACAGAGTACAAGAAGTCAGCACCAATTTTATCCATTTTATTACAGAAAACAATACGTGGTACGCGGTATTCAGTTGCTTGGCGCCAAACTGTTTCAGTTTGAGGCTCAACGCCTGATTGTGAGTCAAGAACTGTTACAGCACCATCTAATACACGTAGAGAACGTTGAACTTCGATTGTGAAGTCTACGTGTCCTGGTGTGTCGATGATGTTTACGCGGTAACCTTTCCATTGTGCAGTTGTAGCTGCAGAGGTAATGGTAATCCCACGTTCTTGCTCTTGCTCCATCCAGTCCATTTGTGAAGCTCCTTCGTGAGTTTCACCAATTTTATGGATTTTACCAGTATAGTATAAGATACGCTCAGTTGTTGTTGTTTTACCCGCATCAACGTGAGCCATAATACCGATATTACGAGTTTTTTCTAGCGAAAATTCTCTTGCCATTTCAGCCCATATCTCCTCTCTTTATATCAAATTAACCATTGCTTTATTCTTCCTGCGAAATGCAGAGAGGATTTTACCAACGATAATGTGCGAACGCACGGTTTGCATCTGCCATTTTATGAGTGTCTTCACGTTTTTTAACAGAAGCACCAGTGTTGTTAGCAGCATCCATAATTTCTTTAGCTAAGCGTTCTTCCATAGTGTGTTCACCACGAAGACGAGCATAGTTAACAATCCAACGTAAGCCAAGTGTTGTACGACGTTCAGGACGTACTTCCACTGGTACTTGGTAGTTAGAACCACCGACACGGCGAGCTTTAACTTCCAAAACAGGCATTACATTTTTCATCGCTTCTTCAAAAACTTCTAATGGATCATTACCAGTAGATTCTTTGATAGTGTTAAAAGCATTATAGATGATATTAGCAGCAATCCCGCGTTTACCATCAACCATTACACGGTTGATTAAGCGAGTTACTAATTTTGAGTTATAAATAGGATCTGGTAAAACATCACGTTTTGCAACAGGACCTTTACGAGGCATCCGTAACTCCTCCTTCCGAAATATTTCTCTTTATAATAGTAGTAAGTTTCATTTGTAGATTAAAATTAAGCTTTAGGACGTTTAGTACCATATTTAGAACGACTTTGTTTACGATCGTTCACGCCGGCAGTATCTAAAGCACCACGAACGACATGGTAACGTACCCCTGGTAAGTCTTTCACACGTCCACCACGCATTAAGACAACGCTGTGTTCTTGTAAGTTATGACCAATACCTGGAATATAAGCTGTTACTTCAATCAAGTTAGACAAACGAACACGAGCATATTTACGTAAAGCTGAGTTCGGTTTTTTCGGTGTCATGGTACCCACACGAGTACACACACCACGTTTTTGTGGAGAGTTCACGTCTGTTAGAGATTTTTTGAAACTATTATATCCTTTGTTCAAAGCTGGTGAATTAGATTTTTTCACCTTTGATTTACGAGGTTTACGTACTAATTGATTAATTGTAGGCATTCCTTGTTCTCCTCCTTCCTCGATTCGCTCTTCTAGTCCCACACATCCAGGTGGTTCTTTTTAGGCGATAAAAAATAATGCATTCTCTGCATTCTTTATCAAGCGTACTTCGAAACACAGTCAGCACGTCCCTTTGAGAGAGACCTGTAGACAAAGCACCTTTGTTAGATTAGCATGATTTTGTCAAACTGTCAACGGGTTGAAAGAAAAAAATCAATCTTTTATTAGTTAATTCATGACTTTCCTCATAGCAGTGAAAAAAAAGAGCTGTTAAACAGCAAATCTGCTTAACAACTCTTAATTTTTACAAATTAGCCGCGTAGTCTTTCAACATCACGAGCAATTACTAATTCTTCATCTGTTGGAATCAAGAATACTTTTACTTTTGAATCTGGTGTAGAGATTTCTAATTCTTTACCACGAGTGTTGTTTTTCTCTTGATCTAATTCACAACCAAACCAAGTCATACCTTTAATTACTGCGTTACGTACGTAAGCATCGTTTTCACCAATACCAGCGGTAAAGACAATTGCATCCACACCGTTCATTGTTGTTACATAACCACCGATGTATTTACGAATACGGTCTGTAAAGACTGCGTATGCTGTTTGCACAGCTTCTTTATCAATATTCGCTTCTAAATCACGCATATCGCTTGAAATTCCGCTTAAACCTAGCAAACCAGATTTTTTATTCAAGATATCAATCATGCCATTAACATCAACGTCTAATTTTTCCATTAAGTAAGGAATCACAGCCGGATCAACATCACCAGAACGAGTTCCCATTGTTACACCTGCTAACGGCGTGAAGCCCATTGAAGTATCAATTGATTTACCACCTTCAACGGCAGTGATTGATGCACCATTACCTAAATGACAAGTGATGATTTTAGTTTCTTCAAGTGGTTTACCTAACATTTCAGCTGCTCGTTCAGAAACATAACGATGACTTGTGCCGTGGAAACCATATTTGCGGACTTTATAATCATTATAATAGTCAATTGGTAAGCTATATAAATAATTATGTTTAGGCATTGTTGCATGGAAAGAAGTATCAAAAACAGCTACACTAATAATTTCTGGTAAGATTTTTTTGAAAGCAGTAATTCCCATTAAGTTTGCTGGATTGTGTAATGGTGCAAATTCTGCTAATTCTTGAATATTTTTGATTACTTCGTCATCAATCACAACTGAATCAGCATAAGTTTCTCCACCATGAACCACACGATGGCCAACACCTGTGATTTCGTCGTAAGAAGCTAAAATTTTCAACTCAATTAATTTATCTAGTAACATTTTAACGGCTACTTCGTGGTCGTTAATATCAATAATCTCTTCGTATTTTTCGCCTTCACCATATTTAATAGTAAAGATTGAATCATTCAAACCGATTCTTTCAACAATACCTTTAGCCACAACTTCTTCAGTCGGCATTTGGTAAAGTTGCCATTTCAAACTTGAACTTCCAGCATTAATTGCAATTGTTTTTGACATAGTAATAACATTCTCCTTCATGATTTCTTATTTTTTTATTTTCCTTCATTATCGTGCTTCATCAGCTTTACAAATTTATATTCAAAGACTTCCAGTCTTCAAATTTTGTTAAAAATTCCGCCATATTGCTAGCGTCTTTCAAGCTAGCTAAATTGACTAATAAAACTTCTGGGGCTTGCTGCGCTTTGCCACCACGACGTTGCAACAAAACAATACTCTTGCGAGAGTCAGCCGTTTTAAATAATTCTGCTGGCAGCTGAATCATTCCTTGTAAATAAACTTCTGTCTCCAACCATTTCTTCAAAGCGTCACTTTGCGGTGATTCAATAAAATTGCTAGGTAGTAAAAACAAACCAAAGCCTGCTTCTTTTACATATTTCATACTTTGCTCTAGCAATAGATGATGAGCATAAGTATGTTCACCTTTAACGCCTACCACAAATTCTTGGGCTTTTTCATCATTGGGATAATAGCCAATCGGCAAATCTGCCACCGCTACATCAACCGGATCAACTAACAAAGGATTCAAGCTATCTTGATGAAAGTAATGAACATCGGCACCAGTCAATTCAGCGTTCGCCGCCGCTACTGATAACAACATTTCATCAACATCCACACCAAAACCATGAACACGCTTGCCAGCGATTTGCAAATTCAAAGCAATGGTTAACAGTAAATTTCCCATGCCCACCGCCGTATCCAACACTTCAAGCTCATCTTTTTCAACTAAACGTTGAATTAAAAAGACGAATAACAAACCAATGCTATCGGGGGTTAATTGATGATTAGCTTGCAAAGGTTCTTGGCGATTCCCTTTTAATAGTAGAATTTGCGTTGCTTTCCGCCACTCTTCCGGTTGTAAAGCCAAATCTTTCAAAGCTGCATATTGTTCCGCTAACTCAGTTACTATCTCAGGGGTTGGTTGATTATCAACCACACGAACTTGATAGTCATCAACAATATTTTCAATGGTTTCCGCATAAGCTTCAAGAAAAGGTACATCTAATGCTTCTTGTAACAACTTAATCGTTTTTTCTAAATGATTAAAAGCTGTCTCTAATTTTTGTAAAGACAATCTTGTCCCTCCACTTCAAACAAAAAATGTAACACTCAGTATACCTGTTCTATTTTAGACAAAAAAAGCAAAATAATCAATGGCTTTTTTAGAAACTCTTTGTGAATTTTCGAACGATTTTCCAATATAAATAGTTTTATATAAGGAAAATAAAAAGAGAAGCCCATTTCACGAACTTCCCTGTAAATCTGTATCATTTTCTGTTTCTTTCTGTACTTCTCGCAAAGGCTCATGAAAGGTAAAATTCCAGCCATCAATCTCAACTACCACGATTAAGTCCGTTTGTTCTGTATAACTTACTTTGCCAGTTGTGTACTCAATCGGATTTTCTGGTAAAGCTTCTTCCTGATAATAAGCTGTTAAAAACATTTCTTTCATCGTTTTCGCCAAGTATAAATCTCGGCTGTTAACATAGTATTCTTTCGCAAGTTGATAATCTTCGTACACCACAATAAAGACCGTCGAAAAAAACAAAAGAAACATCAGCGTTGTCAGCAACAAGCCTCCTTGATTATTCCCGCGGCAAAATCCATTTCCCTTGGCAGTGAGTTTCATCTTTAAACACCACCTCAATTTCTAACGTCTGATTCACTTGGTTTACACTAAAAGTTTTAACATCAGTTAATAAAGGTTGCGTCCCCTTACGCTTATCCACCCGTGACCCCACTTGCTTAATGTGAAAATCTTCCTCCGCTTTGTTGAAATGAATTTGATTATGATAGACGCCAGTCAATTGCGTATCCTTTAATTCCAACTCTAATTGTAGCAAAAAGACGTCAAATTCTTTTTCGCTAGCGTTGTCCACATTCCTTTGAATCCCTTGCATCATTTGTAGTAAGGCTGAAAAAACGACTAGCATACCACCTAAAACTAACAGCGCTAATAAACTTTCCAACAAAGTAAAACCAGCTGATTTAAGGTGTTTTTCGGGCAATGATAATTTCGTTTTCTGGCGTTTGTAAGCGAACTTCAATAATCTCACCTCGTTCTTCAACAAACTGATACGGGCTATCAGTTTGATAAAACTCCCCTTCTCGAAAGCGACACAAACGAGCGGTTTCTTCGTATAACTGACGATAAGCAACTTTTTTCGCTGTAATTTTTCTTTCATAACCTTGTAAAAAGACCGCTTGATCACTGACGGTAAAAACAACCACTGAAACAACGAACAGACAAAAGACGGCTTCTAACAAGAGATAGCCCTGATTATTTAATAATTTCTTTGGTATATTTGCCACTCCCCAACATAAATTGATAGTGGATAGCCATTTCTTTTTCAGGAATCGTAAATTTTAGTTTAACCATGCCGCTATAGTTTCCGGAAATTGCTTTAAATCTAATTTCTTTCACTCCGTTATAGACCATGGCATCGGGAATAACAAGCGCTATACCAGCTTTATTATCGCCAATACCTGAAAAACTTATAGTTGCATCTTCTGGATGATACATCATTTGTCTTGTCTTTTGTCTGACAATGGCAGCTTGTTGCGTAGCTGCCATGCGTTTTTCAAAGCGAGCAAAAAACAGACGCTCACCGCTGGTTTGTTGCCACTTTTCTAAACTAAGTGTAGGAATCAGCAAGAAAAGGCTAGCCACCATCAAAACTAATAAACTTTCTAGCAGCGTAAAGCCCCCATCATTCTGTTTTTCCATTGTTTTTCGCTTCATTATATTTTTCTAATTGTTCGTTTGTAATATATTGTTCATCCGCTAGTTTGCTAGGATCTGGCACTTCCTCCGTCTCGTTATCCATCATATAAAGTTGTTGCTGGGTTTCGATAACTTTCACAATGGCGGCATCGCCTTTTTTGGTAACTTTATCTCTTTGCGCATTGATATTAGGGATAAACAGCAATATCAAAATCCCAATGACAAACAGAACGAGTAACATTTCCAGCAACGTAAATCCACGATTATTTTTAAATATTTTTTTCATATTAAATCCTCCATATTTCCATAAATTGGTAAGAGCATAGCGCTATAAACTAAAATAATTAGCACCGCAACGAGTAAAAAAATCAGTGGTTGGATAAAGGTCATTAATTTTTCCATCTGGCGAAAAAAGCGTTGTGAAACTAATTCGCTATAAATCACTAATTCAGAACCTAACTTTCCTTTGACCTCTCCTTGCTCAACAATCATTAAAAACTCCCGGGTTAAAAAGGGATATTTTTGCAATTGTTCAACTAGTGTTCGCCCTTGGCGCATACCTTTTTCTAGCTCCAATGCCATTTCCCGCATGACATTTTGTTTCGGCGTTTTCTTCATGCAAAATAAAACTTGTTTCAGCTCCAGTCCTTCTTGAAAAAGTTTGCCCCACTCTAGCGAAAAATGCCCCGACAAATATGTTTGGTAATATTTCCGAAAGAACGGCAATTTACTTAAAAAAGTTGCTTTTTTCAAGGGGGATACCTGTCGGAAAAACACTTTACTGATTAAAACTAGTAGCATTACCAAAAAGGCGATTCCACCTAAATACAGCGGAAACTCTTGCAAAAAGCGAATCGCTAAATGCTTTTCATCCACTATGCCACCCGCTAATAGCTGTGGCAAAATGATTTGTCGCAACGCAAACATAATCCCTACTAAAAATAGCAACAGCAAACAAGGATAGGTAACTACTTTTTGCAATTCTTTTCTTTGTTTTGCCATTAAAAGCATTTGTCTTTCCATACTTTTTAAAGTCGTAATCAAATTGCCGTGCATTTCCGCAAAGCGGATTTGGGTAATTTGTTGTGGGCTGTATTCAGCCTTCAAAAAGCTATAACTCAAGGGTCTGCCAAGTGCTAAATTTTTTTGAAAAATCTTTAACAGGCGCTGATTAAAGCTGTCGGTTTTAGCCATAAATTGCAAGCTTTCTTTAAAAGAAAAACCATGTTCCAACAAATCTGCTAAATTCCCAGCAAAGCGTTGCTTATCCAATAATGATATTTTCTTTTTTAACATAGAGCACCTAGCTGTTCCGCTAACTGCGCCAAACCTTGCGCCCAAGTCAGTTCTGTTAAGACATCTGCCCCTTGATAAAAGCGGTAGGCACATAAAACTTGTGGTTTTTCCTGAATCATCAACATTTCTTGATAAATCACCCCTTGCAAACACTCGCTGATTTCTGAGTGGCTTTGACCTAATTCCAACAAACGGGCTTCCACACTAGCTAACTCGCGGGCATGAATCGTCGCAAAAACATAATGTCCCGTCAAGGCACTGCGAATCGCCGCTTTGGCGGTAGCTTCATCGCGAATCTCGCCGATAATTAAAACATCAGGATGATGCCTTAGAGACAGACGAATCAAGGCATCATAATCTTGGGCGATTTTGTCATTGGTTTGCAATTGCAAAAAGGCCGGTTCTTCAATTTCTACCGGGTCTTCAATCGTAATAATTTGGCCACTAAAGGTTTTGGCTAACTTGTACATTAAAGTCGTTTTACCAGACCCCACTGGGCCGCTAAATAAATACAACCCTCGCCGCGTTAAATATTGGGCAATTTTCTGCGGCTGAGCTTTTAAAGCATAGCTGGCTTTTTGATTACCAAATTGAAACAGCAGGCGAATCACTAAGCTTTCTCGCTGTAGATAATCCCCAACAGTTGATAAACGTAGGCGCAATCGTTCACCATTAATCCCATAAGTAATCGCTCCTAATTGCGCTTTGCGTTTTTCCCCAACGTCCATTCGCCCTAAATATTTAAAGCGACTGATTAATTGCTGCGCTTCACTGCTTAACAGCTTTTGCAAAAATAGCCGCTGCCCGCCAATTCGATAATAAACTTTATAGCCTTCCCCTTCTGGCAAAATATAAATATCTTGCCAATTTTTTTCACTTCCTTTCTGAATTAGCAACTTAGAGAATTTTTCAACATCCATCTTCATCCCTCCACTCATAAAAAAATACGCAATAATTTTCAAAATCAGCAAAAAAAGAATCAATAAAATCCAGAAAAGTCGCTCTGAATTTTATTGATTCTTTTATTAATAATTTCCCAATCGCTAAAGTTTGCGTCCGTCAGCTTCAAAGCCATCCTGTAGTTCTCCGTCAAACTCATATAACCGTTGCAACAGTTGCCAAAAAAGCGTCAACTCTTCATTAGAGAAGTCTTGAAATAACGTTTGTAAAAAATGCCATCCTTTAGCATTGCTTCGTTCAGCAACTTCCTTACCACTAGCAGTAACAACGATATTAACCGAACGACCATCCAAAATATTTTTTTCTGTTTTTAAATAACCTTTATTTTTCAAATTATTGACAATTTGAGCGGTGCTTTGCTTGGTAGCACCAATTTTCGTGGCAATTGCACTTAAGGTAACTTTTCCTTTAGGAATGTGAGCAATAGCAATCATCGTCATCAATTGCCTTGAAGTTAACGCCCCTATCACTTCATCTCCTGCGGCTTGAATTTTATTACTTGCAGAAAATAAAGTGGCATAAGTTTGCGAAATTAAAAATAAACGTTGTTTATCTTCCATAACAATTTTCCTTTTCTCTGGTCATTATCAATAACAATCATACCATAGATTTAAATTAATCTTTAAGAAACTTTTTACCCTTGCTTAATTTTACTTTGAAGTAAAAAACGTGTTGTTCCCCAATAAAAGAATAGACAAACAAGTAGCAAAGCAGAAGATAACCACAAATTCGAAAAATCAGCTGGATAAACATCTGTAAAAGAATTAAAACTGGCATGCAACAACATGCATAAGACAATGCTTTCATACCGATTCCAAAGAAGCGTTAATAAAAACGCCATACTCCCTATGAAAAGCATAAAACCAATTAAGTTGGTGGTATCTTGCCCCGAACCTTTAACTAACCACAAAGGCAGGTGCCATACTGTCCAAATTACGGATAAAATACAGGTTGACCAAAAGCTAGAAAATCTGTGTTGTAATTCAGGTAATAAATATCCCCGCCAGCCAACTTCCTCTAAACCACCACCAAAGAAAATCATAACAGGTAATTGTTGTAAGAATATATATACTGGCCCAATTTGTTGACTTCCACCTAACAACACCGGAAAAAAGCAAAAACTCCAGCCCATAAAAAATACAAGGAAATAGGCGGTTAAAGGTTGTTTAAAATTAATAATCTTCTTTTTAAACTCTCGATATTCTTTTGCACTACTCCTCTTTTTTTTAACTATTAAAGCACTTATCATTGGTCCTGCTGCACCTATACTGTATAAAGGTAAAGCTATCGGTGAAAATAAAGAGATTTTAGTAAAATGAGTGATGCCCGCAACAACTAACCAGCATAGCCACGAGATTGAAAATGTCAATATCAAGTATAATCGATTCGCTTTTTTTCTATCTTGCATCATTTCTCTCCTTTTTAAGCTATTTTTTCAACGTGAACAACAATCTCTTTAACTACCTGTAAAAATGCTTCAGGTTCTTCCAAATTCGGACTATGAGCCGAATTTTCTAAAGTGTAAAACTTTTTATCTGGGGCTACAATTTTTTCACAATAATCTTTGGCTAACGCATAAGAAACTTGATAATCATAGCGTCCTTGCAAAATATAAATCGGCACTTCCACTTCAGGAATACTTTCCACTAAATTGTCGTTTGCATATTCTTCGGTATCCAACTTATCATTAAATTTCAGCAAGCCTTTGAAGGCAGCGTATTTTTCGCCAAAAGTGTAACCTTTAAAAAAGAGCATATTTTTTAATAATTTAGTCGTCGCTGGCCCGTCATGACGGGTGCCGATGCCGTATTCTTCCAATAATAAATTATAGGCAGAAGCCTCAGGGTCAAAAGTCGCTAATTGCTTCAAGGCTTTATCATCGCCGATTTCTTTGGCATGTTCTTTCATATAGTCATAAGCCAATTTTTGACCGGCTTTTTGATGAACTACTTGCCCCACACCTAGATAAGCTTTATAAAGTTCTGGCTGCTGTTGAACCGTTTTAATTCCCAGATAAGAGCCCCAAGAATGCCCCAGCAAGTAAATTTTTTCTTGATCAAATCGTTCTCGTAAATATTCTGTTACCGCTACTGTATCTGCAATCATCTGCTCTGTCGTTAATGAATCCACATTTAACGCGCTAGGATTCGACATACCGGTACCTCTTTGATCCCAGTAGCAAACCACACATTCTTTTTCCAAGCGCGCTTGTGTTTCCCAAGCGTAAGACATTGAAAATTCTGGCGCACCCGGCCCACCATGTAAATACAACAAAACGGGTTTCTTTTGATCTTCCCCGCGAATAAACATTCCTTGTTTGATGCCACCAACTTCGATAAATGTTTTCTCATTAACACTTCCAGCAATCACTTCGCCGTTTTGATCTTTTAACTCAGGTGGTTTTCCTGGGCTGTTCACCCAAATCACCAAAAATCCAGCAATTACTAAAAAAAGTAGCAGTCCCAATAGGGATAATAATAATTTCTTCAACTTACCCATTAATTTTTCCCTCCGTAAATCTCGTTTAGTCATTATAATGACTTTTTAAAGATACCATAGGAAAAAACAGCTGCAATCAGCCTTAAGTATGATAAATAAAAAAAGCCTCCAGTAAGGAAAAATCCCTTCTGAAAGCTAGTTACTATTTTTTATCCGTTGGAAAACAGGCTTCTACTCGGTAAATCCGCTGTCCGCGGGCAGAAAATTTTTCTTCATATTCCGTCATAATATTCCCTGAATAATCACTTTGATGCAAATCCAACCACACTTGCTTGATAAGCATGCCGTATTGTGAAAAACTCCCTAAAGAATATTCAAACAAGCCTTGATTATCAGTTTTAAAGTGAATCTCGCCATTATCCCGCAAAATTTTTTCATCAACTGCCAAAAAATTTGGAGAAGTTAAGCGACGTTTTTCATGCCGTTTTTTAGGCCACGGATCTGAGAAATTCAAATAAATTTGATCCACTTCTCCTTCACTGAAATAGTCCGTTAATTCCGAACCATCCACATGCAACAGTTGTAAATTAGGCAGCTGCAACTCAATTTGCTTATCTAGCGCCATGGAAATCACACTTTGCTGCATTTCAATCCCAATATAATTTATTTCTGGGTGAGCTTGCGCCATGCCACTAATAAATTGACCTTTGCCAGTACCAATTTCAATATGTATTTTATTTTGATTGCCAAAGCGCTCTTGCCAACGCCCTTTCCACTCTTTCGGTTCTGAAGCTACAAATTGCGGATAACTAGCTAATAATTCCGCTGCTCCAGGTCTGTTTCTTACTCTCATAAATACTTCCTTTCCCGTTTTTTACTTTTAACAATTGAAAAGCTGAAGGGAAGCCTTCAGCCACTGAAAAATCTTTTTAATTGCAAAATATTGGCTTTGCTTCGACGTTGATCCCCTTGCAACAACAAGCGTTTAATTTCTTTGGCGGTACTTAAAACCGCATACCAGTGAATGCGTTCCAGCGTTTCATCAGTTGCTTGTACCCCGTAAGTCACCAACCACTTGCTCCATTTAGATAACGGCACATACTGTCCTAAAATCGTTCCGATATCTAAAGCATAATCCGCAAACATCACGGAATCCCAATCGACTAAATATAAATAATGCTGGCAAACCAGCCAATTACGGTGATTGACATCCCCATGAACCACGGTAATATTTTTTTCAGCCATTGTTGGTAAGTTTTTTTGTAAATAAGCCATCACATCTCGCAAGAAAGTGTGCTCTTCAAAAGCAGCCGGCAATTCTTGCAATAGCTCTTGCCAAAGCAACTCAGGCGTCATTGTTACGCCACCAATTTGCTGTAACATTTTTCTTAAAGATTCAGAATGATGCAAATGATATAAAACATCAATCACATCATTGCGGCTACCGATTTCATCAGGGGCTAATTTGCGACCATCAAGCCATTCTTGTGCCGTTAAAACATCGCCATTACCAGTTCTTTTCGTCCAAACCAGTTTCGGCGTGATGCCTTCTTTTGATAACGCAGCTAACATCGGCGTTGTATTACGTTTAATAAAAATTTGTTGCTCACCTTTTACACCAATATAGGTTTCACCAGTCGCTCCTTTAACAGGGCGCATCGTCCATCCTTGATCTAGCTGAAATTCCATGGTCCTTAACTCCTGTCCTTTTTTTACAAACATTCCTATTTTAATCGCCCAAAAAAACTCGTCAAGTCTTCCTTAACTAACCGACAAACTTAATATTTGTTATCCATTTTCGCCACGCGGCTTGGTAAATAAAATTTGATAAACACCGCCACTTCCGCCAAAAGGCAAGCCACTACTGCAAAACCTTCTAGCGCGAAGTTTAATTGTACAATCGCAATGCCACCAAAAATCACTGCTACCACTACTAATAAAACCGCCATTAATTTCTGTAAGGCGCCTACTTTTTGTTTCATTGAAATCGGATAAAGCTGTGTTAACACCATGTAATCAAATTGATTATACAATGGAATCAATTGGAAACCGATTAAATAGATAAACAACAGTCCAATTCCTAAAATAAACCATAAATCGCCTAGGAAAAATAGTAATCCGCCACCAATCACTAATAAACGAATATATAAGCCACTAAACTCTGACCCTCGCAACATTCTGCGACAATATAAATAGAAATAAGTATTACTTGGTACCTTTTTAATTCTCGCTAATAGCGGATCTAAATATTTGCGACGTTTCACGCTGCCGCTAATTCCTGGTACATCAGTAAACAAATTGATAAATTGATAAATTCGGTGCATCCGCTCCGCTTCTTGACTAATCATTTTTTCCCAATCAAGAGCGGTCTTAATATTTTTAGCATAAAGCCAAAATAGCCCCACAACGCCAATTAGAGCAATGCCTAACCCCAGCCATTGCTGAATGAAAATAGCGGCTGCTAAGCTGACCACACTTAAAACTAACCAACTAAGATTAGCCATTCGCTGTTGCTGTTGGGAATGTTGAAATAACCCGTAATAGCGGACGATTAACTGCCCGACTTTTAACACCCATAAAGTTAATAAATAGCCAACCGACTGACTTAACGGCTGCCCTAACGCCACACTTAACAGCGGCATACTCAGCCCCATCACAGCTGCTAATAGTACAAAAGGAAAAATGCAGGAATAAATAAAGCTTCTGACTAAATACTGCTGCATCTGCAATTCTTTCGGTAAAAGAAAAACCTTATCCGCCTCTTCCGTTAACGTGGCTAAATTCCCCGACATTAAAACCGCCAACCAGACAACTAAAATCGCCACAGCAATCAGTGGACTATTCTCTGGTAAACTAGCTAAAAATTGCGGATAATAAAAAGCAAAACCACCTAGAAGGAAAAGCAAAACTAGCATAAAATGGTCGTTAAAAACATAACGCAAATATTTGGCTAAACGCCTTTGATGGGTAGCTAAACGCTTTTGAAAAAAATTCCCCATTACTTATGCGCCTCCAGCTTGTTTTGTTGCTGCGTTTTTTCTAAGTCAGCTTCTTTGGTTAAGGCTACATAAATTTCATCTAAAGAAGAATCTGGCAAATTAAATTCTTGCCGTAATTCTGCCATCGTTCCTTGCGCCCGCACTTCACCATTATGCAATACCACAAAGCGATCACAATATTTTTCGGCAGTCGCTAAAATATGCGTAGACATTAAGATAGCTGCTCCTTGTTGGCGCATTTGATCCATCAACTCTAGCAAAGCATTAATTGCTAAAGGATCTAAACCTAAAAAGGGCTCATCAATAATATATAGGCTGGGCTCAATTAAAAAAGCACACAACACCATAACTTTTTGCTTCATCCCTTTAGAAAAATTAGCTGGAAACCACTCTAATTTATTTTCCAAACGGAACAAAGCTAACAAATCTTCCGCCCGCTTAAAAGCTTCCTCGGTTGGAATATCATAGGCCATCGCCGTAATTTCAATATGTTCTCGCAAAGTCAACTCTTCATATAAAGACGGCGTTTCAGGAATATAGCCAATTTGCTTGCGATACGCTTCTGGCGTGGCTTGTAAAGTTAAATCATCAATGGTAATTTCCCCTTTAGTTGGAGTTAATAAACCAATAATATTTTTGATAGTAGTACTTTTGCCGGCACCATTCAAACCGATTAAACCGACAATTTCACCATTATTCACGTCAAAATTAACGTTTTTTAAAACTGGAATCGGGCAATAGCCACCAGTTAATTGTTCTATTTTTAAAGTCATAGCTGCCTCCAAAATGAATTATTTTTCTATTATACCACGAAGTCGTGTAAATTATTTTACGAGTTAATTTCATTTTGACAAAAAATCCCGCTTTTTTCCGTCATCACAAGAAATAATGATTAATTAATGCTTTTTCTCAGAGGGCTTGTTATAATTAAAAGCAATTAAACAAATAATTCAGTAAAGGATGTTGCGGAATATGGAAAATTGCATTTTTTGTAAAATCAGCCAACAAGAAATCCCTAGTTATAAAATTTATGAAGATGAAGAGGTTTATGCCTTTTTAGATATTTCACAAACAACTAAAGGCCACACTTTAGTGATTCCTAAAAAACACGTTCAAGATATTTTTGAATATGATGAAGAGTTAGCCAGTCGCCTTTTTGCCCGCGTGCCAAAAATCGCCCGAGCTTTAGAAGCCGCTTTGCCAGATATGCTGGGCTTAAATGTGGTCAACAACAACAAAGAAATGGCCTATCAATCAGTTTTTCACAGCCATATCCATTTAATTCCCCGCTACAGTAAAAAGGATGATTTCAGTATTCACTTCGGCAATCATCAAGCGAATACTAACGCAGCAGAATTAGAAGCCTTAGCTGCCACGATTAAAAAGCAATTAAACTAAATCATTACTCGCAACAGAAAGGAGTTTAATTTCTATGCTTAAAAATTTTTCTAAAGGTTTACTCTTTGGTGCCCTTGTTGGTGGAACCAGCGGATTATTGCTTGCCCCTCGCAGCGGCAAAGATACTCGTCATAAAATGAAAAACGAGCTGGAAGAAATGACGGAATTAACGTTAGAGATTAACGACGGCATTAATCACCTTAAAGACGCTGTCGTTGCTACAGTCGCAACCACGCAAACCGTCTTACCAAGTTTTAGCGAAGACCTACAAAAAACTTTGCGAAGCTATCAATTTCAAGCGGAACCACGTTTAGCACAAATTAACGAACAAGTCGCCACTTTAAAAAGCCATTTACCTGCTAATCAAACAAAATCGCAAAAATTCCATTTAACTCGTCCAACTAAACAAGCTTAAATTCATTTGCTAGTCATTTAGCTTAAAAACTAAATGACTAGTTTTTTAATCATTCGTTATTTTTTGACGATTAATCCCTTTTAAAACACTATTCATTTCATTTACTTAGTTTTTTCTTTTATTCGTTATAATTTAGTCATTAAAAATTCACATTTTCCGATTATTATATATGTATACCAACTAAACAACCTTAAAAAAATTAAAATACTTTTTCATTTTTAACTTCCTAGCCCCGTTAGCAAATAAACTAACGGGGTTTCCTTTTATTTCGAAAAGCGGAGAAACTTGTTCTACACCCAAGTAAAGTGCAGAATTAAATATAGCGGTGTTTTCTACCGCGGATTTCATTCTCACTTTATCGAGTGGTGCAAAGTTTCGTAGCTAGACAATACGAAAAGCGGAGCGGGTTCGTTCAGCTCTCGAGCAAAATGCAGAATCAAATTATAGTGGCGTTTTTCTGCCACGAATTTCATTCTCATTTTGTCGAAGAGAGCTAGCCCGCGCAGCTAGACACCAAGAAAAGCGGAGAAACTTGCCCTGCACCCGAGTAGTTTCGTAAAGAAACCACAATCAGCACCACCCTTCAAAAGGGTGGTTTGCTCTGGGGCTATAAGCCCCTAAAACCGGCCAGCGCCTAAAGACGCTGGCTTTTCACATTTCAT
>NZ_JARXWL010000036.1 GCF_029893325.1 Enterococcus sp. PF1-24 | reverse complement strand
ATTCTAAAGGATTTCGAGATGTCTTGTCTATTTTTGAAACAAAAAAATAGGTGCTAGTGACTTTTTTTGTCACCAACACCAGATATTATAGAGCCGTAATTCCTGCCGTTTAAGTAGGAGTTACTGGTATTTTTTATGATTGTAAAAGAAACATTGCTAAAACAGCTAGCCCATTATTCAAAAAATGAACCATGATGGAGACCTCCAAACGTTTGGTTTTGTAATAACTAAAGCCCATGATAAAGCCAAGGCTGAAGTACAGTATAAATTCAAAAATAGTTGTAGCTGAATGTAAATAACCAAATATCGCTGAACTAATTATCAAGCCAACAACTGGATGTTCTTCAAAAATAAAACCAATAATACCACCACGGAAAACAATTTCTTCCATAATTGCAGGAGCAATCGCGATAATCAAGAAAATTAACCAAGGCTGTTCGCCGCTGATAATATTATCAATCGCTGCATCGTTGGTACTAGTTGCTGAACCACTAGTCAATTGAATAAGCAACGTTCCAAGAAAAGCAACTATACGACCAAGAATGAAAGATAGCGCGATGATACCCCAATTGCTTACCGTTGACCATTCAAAGTCCAACGTGATAATTTTAAGTTTAGTGGCCAGCCATACAAGTAGTATAATTAAACCTAAAGTTAGTAAGAGAACAACAACCGAACTAGCGGTTGAAAGGGATGCTTGCTGATTATCGACACTAATTAGTTTAAAAACACTAAATACAGTCATAGAAACTTGACTAAGTATGAATAAACCAAAGACAATCGCAATTTTTAAAAGGTAGTTTAAAATCGTTTTTAAGTCTATTTTCATTTGAATAATCCTTTCTTGTAAAAAAAATCAATAAAGACAATATAACACATTATTTTTATATAAAGCAAATGAAGCAAAAAAGTTTGACTCTCCTACTATGGGAGGCTATATACTATAATATGTAGAGATGAATGATATATATAATAGGAGGAAAGGTATGTTTCGTATTGGTGAATTTTCAAAATTAGCTAACATCACAGTAAAGATGCTTAGGCATTATGATGAAATAGCTTTACTACAACCAGCTTATACACAAGTTTCAAATGGTTATCGCTATTATACGGCAGAACAATTAAGTCAGGCCAATCAAATTAATTTATATAAAAACTTAGGTTTTGCGTTAAAAGATATTAAAGTTATTTTAACAGAAGGTGATGATTCACAGCTTATAGCTGATTATTTTTCAAGTAAAGAAAGTCAATTGCTGGAAGAGTTGGCCGCCTTACAGAAAAGAGTGGAGCTTTTGGAAGAGGTAGCTTTAAAAAATCAAACGCAAGAACGAAGTTATCATGTAATCAAAAAAGTTTTGCCTAGTCGTTTGGTTTTATCTTTAAGGAAAAAAGTAACCGATTATAATGACGAACAGCAATTATGGAATGAATTGTATGCTACGATTCAACAGTATCAATTAGAACCCGTTTATGATGGCTATACTTTAGCAATTTATCATGATGCGGAATTTGCAGAAAATTTGATAGATATTGAAGTACAAGTGACAATTGCTGAGAAAAAAGAACTTACAGGTGCTTGTCAAATTTTTGAAACAGCTTTGACAGAGGTGATTTCTGTGACTTTTGCGGGCAGTTATCAGCAAATTCCCCAAGTCAATCAAGCGTTAGCTTTTTGGCTAGAGCAAGAAAATGCTAAAATGGTGGGCCCGATGTTAAATATTTTCCATGTTTCACCTGCGCAAACCGATAACCCTAATGAATATGTAACCGAAGCCTGTTACCAAATTTTAAATAAACAAGA
Source organism: Enterococcus sp. PF1-24 (assembly GCF_029893325.1). Classification (GTDB taxonomy): domain Bacteria; phylum Bacillota; class Bacilli; order Lactobacillales; family Enterococcaceae; genus HY326. The sequence continues at coordinate 18,281 of NZ_JARXWL010000036.1, read as the reverse complement.
TTAATATAAAAGAAAGAAGGAAATTGAAATGGCACGTCCTACAACAAAAACCGACTTATTAGAAGCTGCAACAACCCAATATGAAAAGCTACAAGACTTAATTCAAAGTATGAGTGAAGAAGAGCAAGCTGCAGCATTTTTATTTGAAGACCGCGATAAAAATTTACGGGATGTTTTAATTCACTTACACGAATGGCAAAATATGATGAAAAAATGGTATCAAGTGGGGACTATTGAAGGTGGCACACCAGCTACGCCAGCAGAAGGTTACACTTGGCGGACGACACCAGAATTAAATCAAAAAATCTGGCAAGATTATCAAAAAACTAGTTTAACAGAAGCAAAAGAATTATTAGCAACTACTCACGCAGAAGTCTTGGCTTTGATTCAACAACATAGCAATGAAGAAATTTTTGGTAAAAAAGTTTATGCTTGGACGAAAACATCAACTTTAGGCGCTTACTTTATAGGCGCAACCTCTAGTCATTATGATTGGGCAATGAAAAAAATTCGTAAGCAAATTCGTTTAACGAAGAAAGCCTAATAAAAAACGCTGAAATCCAACAGGGATTTCAGCGTTTTTCTATTCTTTAATTGTAAGTAAAGTACTTGGCAAAATCATACCAAACAGATTACTGAAAAACTTTTTAATATTTCGCCATAATCTAACGAAAAAATTAACTTTCTTAACTTCTTTAGTAGCAACAATTTCAGTAGTTAAGACAGGCGCATTGACAATGTAGCCTAAATCTTCTTCTACCACTTGAATGGTTGCTAAGCCAACAGGCATATCTTGTTGCACGGGGGCAGCGATTTCTCCGTCGGTAACTAAAGTGTTATCAAAGGTAGGGATGATGTTAATATTTTCAGGATTCATATCATTTCGTAGCCAAGTAGTTACGTTGCTTTTTAGAGCAATTGGCACGGTTAATTCTTTACCATAAGGAACAGCTAGCGTCGTTAAATTAGGAATTTCTTTGTTAGCTACCAGGATTTCTCGCAATTGCCAATTAGCGTAGCAATATTCCATTAAACGGTCGGTTTCAGTAAAGCGGGCGGCGATATTTGTTTCATCATTGGTTGCCCCAAGAACAACAGTAATTAAGCGGACGCCATCTCTTTCTATTGTGCCTACAAAGCAAGCACCAGCAAAATCAGTTGTACCGGTTTTTAAACCATCAACGCCATCTTTAGTATTTAAATGACCTGGCAAAAGCCAATTCCAATTAGTCATTTCGGTTTCAGTTTCGGTACCATGAGAAAAAACTTCATTAATAATTTTAGAAGCTTCTAAAATTTCTGGATGCTCATTAATTAAATGGTAGGTAACTAAAGCAACATCTTTGGCGCTCATCATGTTTTCTTGACCTTCTACTGAGCCAGGATAACTATTTTCAAGGCCAACATCTGATGCACTCAGCCCTGAGCTAGTGACTAAAGTCGCATCTGTAATGCCCCAGCTTTGTAATTTCGCTAACATCATATCAATAAAGGCTGTTTCGCTACCAACAATATGTTCTGCCAAAGCAACTACAGCAGCGTTAGCCGATTCAATCATGGAAGCGTGATAAAGCTCCCTAACCGAGTAAGTTTGTCCTTGTGATAAAGGAACATTGGAGAAATCTTTAATGCTACTTAAATAAGCGGCATACTCAGAAATTCCTACTTGGTCGTCCATGGTGATTTTTCCCTTGGAAACTTCCTCTAACACCAGATACATACTTAAAATTTTTGTAACCGAGGCGATGCCTAAGGGACTGTCACCATCTTGATTATATAAAATTTTACCTGAATCAGCTTCAATAGCAAAAGCCGCGTTTGCTTCTATAAAAAAGTTCTCCTCTGCAGATGCAGTAGTCATTGGCAGAAAAGAAAGAAAGACTGACCATAAAAGTGTGACGAATAAAAAACTTGCTGATTTTCTTATTTTCATATTACGCTCCCCGAAAAAGTGTTTCGATATTTATCAAATTTAATTCAACATTACCAAGTTTAGCAAAGGTTTGCGACAGAAACAATCATTCTGCTCAAAAAATATACTAAAATATGAAAAAAGTGTGACTTTTTATAATAAATTATAAACTGTTAAAGATATTTTTTATAAGAGCGGGAAAGATAAAGAAAAAAAGACGCGATTAATCGCGTCTTTTTTCAACTCTAACGGGTACTTTAACTCGTTGTTCTTCAAGATTGACTACATAACTCAATGTTAAAAGTGATGCGCCACTTAAAAGAACAAGCGTTAAGACTGAAAATACTGCTCCCATGGGCATACCTACTTTCATTTTCTGGTTAAGTTCACCAAATTTATACTACATTATCATTATACTGCATATTGAATGAATAGTGTTAATGAAAGCCTTATTTTTTATGTTTTTTTATGAAGAATCACTATTAATTAAGAAAGTCTTAAACTTTTACTTTTTAAACCACCCTGTTCTTTTTGTTGGATACGAGTAATTAATAAAAAGGCAGCGATAAAACAGAACATAATAACAATGTGGAAAAGAAATTCTTTATAAAAAGCTTGGTCAAATTGACCAGTTTCAGCGATAAACATATTTAAATGCGTAAACCAGTAAGTAGGTGTCAACATTGAAAATTTGACAATAGCATCAGGTAAAAAACTAGTTGGTACGAAAATTCCGCAAATAAAACAACTTCCTAAAATATAAGTATTGTTAAAAACACTGGTAATTAAAGTGTTTTTTGAGAGGTTCACCACCATTAGAGATAGGCTTACCATGACTAAAAAGAAGACTGCAACATTGATTAAAGTAAAGAGTGTATAGGCATTCCAGCTACTTTTAGTATACATTAGGAAGTAAGCTGTAAAACAGATTAACAAGAAAGTTGAATAAATCATCGTCGCAGAAAAAATCTTTTGAGTTAATTTTTGTGGTGAAATAGGTGAACAAAGATTTCTTTTGCGTAGTTCTTGTTTGTTAAAAGTTAAGTAGACGTAAGCCATGCCTGAAAAAACTGATATAAATAAACCATAAGCTAGTAAGTTAAAGACATTGGCAGTTGCTTTGCGATAAGCTAAATCTTGATTGTTTTGGTTAGTTGATATTTTTCCTTGCACATTTAAAGTTTTGGCAACTAAAGCTAATAGTTCTTGTGTTTCAGCTGCTGGTAGATTTTTTTGATAAGCAGCAAAGGTATTTAAATAATTTTCAGTAGTGGCAGTAATCAAAGCTTGACTATAGCTACCAGGGCGGGTTTGAATGTCGATTTTTGGCGTTTGACCTTCACATAAAGCTTGTGAAAAGCCTTTAGGAATAGTTAAAACAGCTTCAACACTTTGAAAATATAAGGCATCATCTTTAGCAGCCGTGGTATTTTTGATTTTTTCAATTTGCATATGTTGACCTAAGTATTGATTTAAATCTTTGCTAATCGTTTGTTGGTCTTCATCAAAGATAGCAACATTGATATTTCTTAAGGAAATTTCATCGCTTTTTTCTAACTGACCAGCATATAGAAATGAGATTCCGATACTAATAGCAACTCCGATTAAAAGCATTTTAAAATTCTTTTTAAGAATGGCGGCGATAGTTTTATAGATGGTCATATTGTGCTCTCCTTTCAAGAATAAAGCCGAAAACGACGAAAAAGATGGTTAGTAAAGTTAAATAAAGTAAATTCATAAAAAATGGTTCTAAAGAATTATAATAATAAAGTTGATAAAGAGATTCACCGATTAAATTGACGGGATTCAATTTGTTAATAATTGGTAAATTAGTATCAATCCATAGTTTTAAACTAGTTGTACCGGTCATGCCAGCACAGATACTCATTAACATTGTAATCGAAATAGCTAAGCCATCTTGCTGCGTTTGACCAGTTTTCACGCGATTACTAATAAATGAACCAAAACTTAAAGCCGTAATACTACCGATACCACAAGTTAATAAAATATAACCCCAGTGATTGCTGAAATCGATGTGGAATAGGTTATGGAAAATCAGTAAAAGCAAAACAATTTCAGTCATTAATAAAGTAAAGGAAGCAGCTAAGCCAGAAATCATCACTAAAAGTTTACTGTGAGGAATCATATTTAAACGAATACCTTTAGCGGATTGATTGGCTTGTTCATCACGGGTACCACGAATCCCCCACATAAAGCCATACATGACAGCCATCCCAATTAAAGAAAAGAAGTAATAAAATTTTTGACTCCCTTTTCTTGACTGGGGATTTTCTTCCATATAATGGTTAACATTTGTTAACTCTTGCCAGTCAGCCTCTGTCAATTGATTGTTTTCAGCTGCTAAATTAGCAATTAACGCTTGTTTTTGTAAATATTGATTTAAAAAAGTTTGTAAAATGGTTTGCGGAATTTCTTGTTCTTGAATTTGTAATTCAATAGTATCTTCTGAAAAATAGAAAATGCCACTGATTTCATTTTCAGCTAAAAGTTTTTGCGCTTTTGTTTCATCCATTTCTTTCGTGATATACAATTGTTTATCCTCAGATTTCAATTCCTTTAAGTAGTGAGTGAATAGCTGACTTTCTTGTGAAGAATCACTTACAATTGCCACATTAGTTGTTTCTAACACATCTGCTTGATCTAAATTACTAAAAGCTACATTAAACATAACTCCTAATAAAATAGGAAAGGCTAATGTCCAAAAAAGTAAGGTTTTGTCTTTACTTAAAGTTTTTAAACGATACTTATATAAATGTATAAACATAGTTTTCTCCTTATTCGTATTAAAGTATTAATTTTTCTGAAAAAAAATTAGTTTTATTCTCATGCCGTATACCATTCCACTAAATGATAGTTGGTAAGTGGAACTGGCATCCTTATTCATATTAATGTAATCATTTTTCTAAAAGAAAAATTAGTCTTATTCTCATGCCGTATATCATTCCACTAATTTGATACCTAGTAAGTGGAACTGAGATCCTTAGTCGTATTAAATTATTAGTTTATTATTAATCTCTTAGTTCTTTGCCAGTGATTTCAAGGAAGACGTCATTTAGTGTGATTTCTTGAGTATGAATCGCTCCGTAGTGTAAATCATTTTTAGCAAAAAAGTCTAAAGTGGCAATTAAAGTTTCTTTTAATTTGGTTGTGCTGATGGTTAAATTGATTTGATCGTAGAAAATATCGGCAACGCCAGCAATTTGATTTAATTCTTGTTGCGCATTAGCTGGTAGCATAGGAACTTCAATCACTAATTTTTCATTAGTACCAATCATTTGTTTTAAGGATTCTTTCGTGCCTTCAGCAATTACTTGGCCTTGATCGATAATCACAATGCGATTACATAAAAGTTCAACTTCTTCCATATAATGAGTGGTATAGACAATTGTTGCTCCTTGTTGATTTAATTGACGAATGCTTTCTAAAATTTTATTGCGACTTTGAGGATCGACAGCTACCGTTGGCTCATCAAGGAAAATTAATTCTGGCTTGTGAGCAATCCCGCAAGCGATATTTAAACGACGCTTCAAACCACCACTAAGTTTGCTCGGAACAAATTTCGTAAAATCTTCTAAGCCTACCAATTGAATAGCTTCTTCAACATATTTCTTACATAAAGCAGAGTCTTGAATATACAATCCACAAAAATAATTAATATTTTCACGTACGGTCAATTCATCGAAGACGGCAATTTCTTGAGGAACAACACCAATTTTTCGCTTGATTTCATATTGGTCAGGGCGCATTGGCTGTCCGAATAAATTAATTTCACCTTTGTCATAGCTTAATAGCGAAAGCATACAGTTAATTGAAGTACTTTTTCCGCTACCATTAGGTCCTAACAAACCAAGAATTTCACCTTTTTCAACAACTAAGTTGAGATGATTTAAAGCAGTCAGTTCATCATAGCGTTTCACTAAATTTTTAATTTCAATAATCATTTTTTAAAAACTCCTTTTCAATTTCTTGTTAATATGACTATAATATTTTTAGAGGTTCAAGAATAGTGAAAATTTTCCATTTTTAAGATGACAAATGTCACTTTGCCAGCTTCACTTATATAAGTGTGCTAGTGAAATAGTAGATATGAATAGAAATAGTATTTTACAATAAAGACAAGGAGCAATAAAAATGAAAGAACGGATTCATTGGCAATTAGTCATTCAAAATGGTTTCTTTTTTATAAGTAGCAGTATGTTATTAGCGCTAAAAGAATATGATGGGATGACTATTCTTTTTATGTTACTGGTGCTGATTTTTATGAGTAGCTTCTATTTAATAGCAAATGCTGGGGTACGAAAATTATTACTGGTTGCTTATATTATATTGGGGATTTTTTTGCCGGAATTTCTCTTTTTTATTCCAGCGATGGTTAGTGTTGTTTGCTCTTTGGATTATTCTTTAAGGGTTTCTGAAATAATAGCTGGTAGTTTATTAATTGCTTTTGTTTTCGTTTTACAACCAACTAAATTATTATCATTTGGTGTTATTGGGCTGTGGGCAATTTTTGCGGCTTATTTAGCAGAGCGTTATTGGTTGCAACGGCAACTGTATCAAAAATATTTAGTTTTGAAAGATGATAGTTGGGAAAAGCAACGCCAATTGGAAGAAAAGAATAACCAATTGTTATTAAGTCAAGAAACTTCTGTAGATTTAGAAATTACTAAAGAACGCAATCGAATTGCTCGCGATATTCATGATAATGTTGGGCATCTTTTATCCAGTGCTTTAATTCAATTAGGGGCGGTTCAAACGATTAATCAGCAGGCTAATTTGGAAGCGCCTTTGAAGCAACTACAAGCGACGGTAGATTTAGGGATGAATAATATTCGTTCCAGTGTTCATAATACTTTTCGTGATAGTTTAGACTTTAATGAAAGCTTGAATGTTCTTTTAAAAGATTTCAAATTTTGTCCTGTGAAAATCATCGGTGATTTTTCAGAAATTCCTCAAAAATATGTGCAACCTTTGACGATGATTATAAAAGAAGCTTTATCTAATGTGATGAAACACAGTCAGGCTAGGGAAGTTAAACTTATTTTTTCGGAATTACCAGGTTTTTACAAATGTGTGATTAGTAATAATGGTGTGATTATGAAAGAAAATCAGGAAAAAGGAATTGGCTTGATTGGTATGGAACAACGGCTGCAAAAGCTGTCAGGTCAGTTACATACTATTCAGCAAGCAGAAGTTTTTAGTATCAATATTATTTTACCGAAGGAAGAAATGGGGGAAAGCGATGATTAAAGTGGTAGTAGTAGATGATGATTTTTTAGTAACAGCCTCTTTAAAAACAATTTTGGAAGCTAGCGATGAAGTTCAAGTAGTCGCTACCGGCAATTCTTGTGCAGAAGCGATTAGCTTGTATTGTCAGTGGCAACCAGACGTGTTATTAACCGACATTCGGATGGGGGAACAGACTGGCATTGATGCGGCAACTGCAATCCTCAAAAACTATCCTTTAGCTAAAATATTATTACTGACAACTTTTTCTGATGATGAATATGTGCGGGCAGCTTTAGGAATGGGAATTAAGGGCTATTTAATTAAGCAAGATTTAGCTGCTGTTGTCCCTGCAATTAAAGCCGTTTACAGTGGACAGTCGGTTTTTGGAACAGCAATCATGGAAAAAATTCCGGCAATTTTGACAGAAAAGCCTGAAAAGAAACAACAATTTGAATTGACGCCACAAGAAGAAGCAATTTTGCTGGCTGTAGCAGAAGGCATGAATAATAAAGAAATTGCTGAAACTTTATTTTTAAGCGAAGGCACAATTCGCAATTATATCAGTCGCTTATTGGAAAAATTAGAGTTGCGAGATCGCACACAATTAGCGGTTTTTTACTATCAAAAATATCAATAAAAAAGAAAAGCTATTACTTTAAAGTGAGGAATCACTTCAAGTAATAGCTTTTATATTTAAGGAACAATCACTAATAATTCCGGCTGATTTGCTAGAAGCACTACCCGATAAGCACCAACTGTTACAAATTTACCTTGTTCTTGATAGCGACTTTGCAACTCGATTAAAATTTCTTGATCTTGCCATTGTCGAGCAGGAAAATGCTGAATTAATTGTGGCGTAACTAAAAAGACAAAACCATGATTTAAAGCCGTTTTTATTTCTTCCGGTAAATTTGCAATTTTTTCTGTTAAATTTTTCATTAGGTCACCTCGAAGCTACTATTTTTAATGATGATAGTTGTATTATAGGCTAATTTGCTAACTTTACCAATAAAAGCTGTTACTTTTTTAATTAATTTTTACTGGTAATTTTTTTTAATTTCGGTAAAATAGTTAAGTATGCTTTTTAGAAAAAGCAGCTTAGATCAGGAAGCTGTTCTGTGAATTCCTATCTATTGAAAGGAAGCAAAATTGTGGATATTTATTTAAAACAAGCTGTAATGCAAATTATTAACCGTGAAAGTGGCATGCCTGTTTTCTCTCAGTCGCCATTAGATTTAACAACCGAATATATTCGCGATTTTCTAACGAAAAAAATTGTTAAAATTTCCTCTCCTCAAACAAAAACTGGTATTTTAGTGGAAGATAGCGAAGTCGCTCTTCTTGCTAAGGAAAGCCCAGAAAACTTTATTGCTGTCAGTGAACGTTTAACGCAACGCTGGTTTGATGTTTATAATTTAAGTGAAGACAGTCCTAGCGGCAATGTTTTTATTGTTTTGTATGAAGAAGATACTGTGATGCATTTGGCCTTTTTGAAAGTCAACTATCAAGAATCATTCACTCACTTTGTGGATAGTGAAGAAGGTATGGTTCAAAATAAATTAATTATTAATCGCGCATTACTTGGTTCAAAAACTGGTAAGGCAGATGAAGCTTTAACGATTAATTTAAATGATTTAAGTTATCAACTAATTGAAAAACGCTATACATTTTCAGGCGAAAAGAAATATTATTTTTCAGAAGCAGTAATTGATACCACTCCAGCACCTTCTTTAGAGGAAAATGTGCGGGTAATCAAGAAAGTCGCCAAACAAATTGGGAAAAAATTTGAAGAAGATGAGTTTGAAGTTTTAGCTGATGTTAAAGAAGCCATGTATGACAGCATCGAAGAAAGCGGCTATGTTGCAGCCGAAAAAGTCGCTAAAAAAGTTTTTAAAGACAATATTTCTGCCCAAATGGCTTTTCAAGAAGAAGTAAAAGAAGCTGGTTTTGTTGAAGAAAGCCAACCATTAAAAGAAGTTCGTGAGATTTCTGAAAAACGCTTTGGCAAACAAAAATTCAAACTTTCAAATGGGATTGAATTAATTGTGCCGGTAGATGTTTATCGTGACTCAAATTTAATTGAGTTTATCAATAATCCTGATGGAACCGTCTCAGTAATGATAAAAAACATTGATGAGGTAATTAATCGTTTATGATTATTTTTCAATTCGTCTAATTATTGTTATTGAAAGGGTTTTACAAAAAATTCAATTTAATAATCTGTTCTTTTATTATTTATCGTAAATTTTCTCTTGACAGTTGCAATTCGCCTTGGTAAGATACAAGTGTTAACAATATTGTATTGCATGTGACTAGGAGAGACTAGGCATGGAATTATGTCAATTGGATGTTCTTAATTGAGAATATTTAATTGGGATAGTTCCATGCTTTTTTAGCGCAGTAATACAGATTTATTTCTGCAGAAATAATTTAACTAAAGGGGTTTTCTAAGTGAAAATCAAAAAAATTCTTAATCAAAATGCAGTGCTTGTCCTTGACGAAGGCCAAGAGAAAATTGCAATTGGCAAAGGAATTGGTTTTAACAAAAAACGCAATGATTTAATTTTTCATCGAGAAATTGAGCGTCTATTTACAATGGCGCCTGAGAGTCAGGAAAAGTTACAAACTTTATTGAGTCAAATTGATGAGAAGTTTTTCTTTGCAACTGAAAAAATTATTGATCATGCTGAAACGGTTCTGATGGAAAAATTAAATGAACATCTTTTAATTGCTTTAGCCGATCATATTTCTTTTTCAGCGGAGAATATCCAAAATGGCATTATTGTCAAAAATCGTTTACTTAAAGAAATTGAAGTATTGTATAGCGAAGAGTTTAGTGTTGCACAGTGGGCAGTGGATTATTTAAATAAGGAGTTACACATTCCTTATAGTTATGATGAAGCAGGCTTTATAGCCATTCATATTCACAGCGCTCGCAGCGGCCAAACGAATAATAGCAAAAGTATTCGTGAAGTTTCTATCGTGACCGATATTATTTCTTTAATTGAACGAGAGTTAGAAATTGATATTCATTCTGATAAAATGAGCTTAAATTACTCACGTTTGGCCAATCATTTACGTTTACTGATTCAGCGTTTTCAACATAATCAATACGCTGTATTAGATAACGAAATTATTGAATTGGTTAAACAAAAGTATCCAGAGAGTTACGAAATTGGTAAAAAAGTTCGTGTTTTATTAATGAAAAAATATCAATTATCAATTACTGGTGAAGAATTAGGTTATATCGCTATTCATATTGAACGCTTGCGAATTGCTTCTCTTCACGAAAAAAATAATCAAACAGATTCGGCAGAATAAAATTGAGTTTATGAAATTATTATTATTCATTCTGCTGTGATTTGGAGAAAAGGATGGTAAAAAGATGAAAGCTTATATGCAAAAAATGGGTCGCTCATTAATGCTACCAGTTGCAACATTACCAGTTGCTGCTTTGTTCATGGGTGTTGGTTATTGGATCGACCCAACAGGTTGGGGTGCCAATAACATCCTAGCAGCTTTTCTAATTAAGGCTGGGGGTACAATTTTAGATAACTTAGGTATTTTGTTTGCTGTTGGTTTAGCATTTGGGATGTCAAAAGATAAAGATGGTTCTGCTGCTTTAGCTGGCTTAGTTGCTTTCTTAACTCCAATGACATTAGTTAATCCTGGTTCTGTAGCAACATTTACAAAAGTTGCTGTGGAAGATGTTGATATGGCATTTGGCGCAATTAACAATAAAAACGTCTTTGTCGGTATTTTAGCCGGTTTAGTAGCGGCTGCTTTGTACAATCGCTTTAGTGGCGTGAAATTGCCGATGGCGTTGTCATTCTTTAGTGGGAAACGCCTAGTACCAATCGTAACGGCTGCAACAATGGCTGCAATTTCTGCAGGTTTAATTTTTGTTTGGCCACCAGTTTATAATGGCTTAGTTGCTTTTGGTGAATTTATTTCTAGCTTAGGTCCTGTCGGGGCTGGTTTATATGGTTTATTCAACCGTTTATTAATTCCAACTGGTTTACACCATGCCTTAAACAATGTATTCTGGTTTAACTTAGCTGGTATTGATGATATTGCTAAGTTCTGGGCAAGTGAAGGAACTAAAGGGGTTACTGGTATGTATCAAGCTGGTTTCTTCCCGGTAATGATGTTTGGTTTACCAGCTGGTGCTTTTGCAATTTACCGCTCAGCACGTTCTGAGAAAAAGAAAGCAACTGCTTCATTAATGTTAGCAGCAGGTGTTGCTTCATTCTTCACTGGGGTAACTGAACCATTAGAATTTTCATTTATGTTTGTGGCTTGGCCATTATATGTTGTTCACTCAATCTTAACAGGTATTTCAATGTTTATCGCAGCATTCTTCCATTGGACAGCCGGCTTTAACTTTAGTGCTGGTCTGGTTGACTTTGTTTTAAGTTTACGTGTGCCGATTGCTAATAAACCTTATATGTTACTTGTTCAAGGTTTAGTCTTTGCTGTTATTTACTACTTCACTTTTATGTTTGTAATTAATAAATTTAATTTAATGACTCCTGGTCGTGAAGAAGGCGATGACGAAGATGATTTTGATTGGTCATCAGCTGGGGATAAATTCTCTGTTTTAGCAGGACGTATTTACATTGCTTTAGGTGGTATTGATAATATTACTGCGATTGATAACTGTACAACTCGTTTAAGAATTCAGTTAAAAGATACTGGAATTGCAGATGAAGCTGCAATTAAAGCAACTGGTGTACCAGGTGTGAAAGTACTTGATGGTACAAACATTCAAGTTATCGTAGGGACTGAAGTTCAGTTCGTTGCCGATGAAATGAATAAGATTCATGCAAGTGGTGGTAAGTCAATCGTTACAGAAATGGCTGCCAATGCACCTGTTGAGAAAACAGAAAAAGTAGAAGTTGCAGCTGAAAGTCAAACCAATGAACTTTATGCTGTTGCTTCAGGAACAGTAAAACCAATTACTGAAGTGAACGATGACGTTTTCTCTGAAAAAATGATGGGTGACGGTTTTGCAGTTGTACCAACTGCTGGTGAAGTTTATGCGCCAGTTGACGGTGTAGTTACAAGTGTCTTCCCAACAAAACACGCTTTAGGTATTAAAACAGATTCTGGTGTTGAAGTATTAGTTCATATCGGACTTGATACGGTTGAACTTCATGGCGAACCTTTCACTGTTCATGTGGAAGAAGGTACAAAAGTTGCTAAAGGAACTAAATTAGTGACTGTTGACTTAAACGCTTTAGAAGCTGCTAATAAACAATCAGATATTATCGTTGTTTTAACTAACCAAGATCGAATTGCTAGCTTTGAATTAACTGCTGTAGGCAATGTTGATGCTAGTCAAGTTGTTGGTCAAGTAACTTCAAAATAATTAATTAAATAAAACCGAAATGCTAACATTGCGTTAGCATTTCGGTTTTTTGTATATTCTAAATTTCAGAAGTATCTGAATAACGAGCTAGTAATTTTTCTTTATGACTAGTCATAATAGTTTCCAAAGAGATATCATATTTATCAGCTAAGATAAATAAATTATCTAAAACATCGCCTAATTCTTCTGTTAGATTAGCAAGATTTTCCTGATAATCAGTAACTTTTTCATCGGGCCGATCTCTACCGATTTCAATGGTACGAATAGCTCGACTAACTTCTCCAACTTCTTCTGCTAAAAAATTCACCCGAATAAAAGGATTATATTGATACCAATTTCTTTTTTTTGATCTAGCTTCGAGACTTTGCCCCCTCGGTAAAGTGAAAATGAAATTCGCGGTAAAAATCACCGCTATAATTTAATTTTGCACTTTACTCAGGTGCAGAACTAAGTCTCTGCGCTTTTCTACATAGAAGTTACTAATAAATTTTTGATAGTCATTAATGTTCAAAATTTCCACTTCCTTTCGATTTTCACTAGAACGTACGTTCTTATCTGTGATATACTAAATGTATTGAAAAAAGAAGGGGAAATAATCATGAATATTGCAGTTTATTGTGGTGCCAGTAGTGGCAACCAAGAAATTTTTAAAGAGGCGACAATTGAATTGGGTAAGTGGCTTGCGAAAAATCATCATAACTTGATTTATGGTGGTGGTAAAGCGGGCTTGATGGGGATTTTAGCGGATACAGTTCTTGAAAATGGTGGCGAGGTGATTGGTATCATTCCGACTTTTTTGAAAGAGCGTGAATTGGCTCATCCAGCATTAACTGAATTAAAAATTGTAGATTCCATGGCAGAAAGAAAGCAGGCAATGTTAGATTTAGCTAATGCCTGTATTGCTTTACCTGGTGGACCAGGAACGTTAGAAGAAATTACAGAAGTAGTTTCTTGGAGCCGCATCGGGAAAAATCCTAATCCCTGCATCTTTTTTAACAGTGGCAATTATTATCGACCGCTTGAAGCTATGTATGATCAGATGGTTGAAAATGATTTTTTAGTCAAAAATGACCGTGAAAAATTCTTGTTTTCGGAATCGCTGGAAGAAATTGAAGGCTTTATCAAAAATTATCAACCACCAGTTATTCGCCAATATTAAAGAGCTATCAAAGAATTTTTAGCTAATAAGATTGACTTATTAAACTTTGAAATTTAAAATGACCAAGAAGAGCTAATCAATAAATTGGCTGTAAATAAAAAGATAGGATTATAAGATGACCATGAAAAATGTAAAATTGATTGCTTCAGATATGGACCACACATTATTGACCGAAGAAAGTATGCTGCCACCTAATTTTGCTGAATATGTATCAGCTTTAAATGAAAAAGAGATAGAGTTTACTATTGCTAGCGGTCGACCACTTTATACACTAACCAGCTTATTTCCGGATTTAATTGCTAAAATGTCTTTGATTAGCGATAACGGGGCGGCTATTTGCTACCATGGCGAGATGATTTATAAAAGTTTGTTGGCTGTTGCAGATTATCAGCAATTAATTGCTTTTGTAGAAAATCAAAAGCTTGGTGTGCCAATTCTATGTGGTATTGAAACAGCTTATATTGCAAAAAAACATCAACAATATCAAGATTTTTTTGCAAATTTCTATTCGAAAATGGAATTTGTTGATGATTTACAAGCATTAGAAGTTGAAGCAAATAAATTCACGATTTATTTTCCTAAAGAAGACAGTAAGCTTCATTACCAAAACCTTTTTGCTCCGAAGTACGCTGAAAAATTTTCAATCACAGTTGGTGATACGATTTGGATTGATATTATGAATAAAGGGGTTAACAAAGGGCAAGCCATGAAGATTCTCGGGGAAAAAATAAATGTTTCAGCGGATGAAATGATGGCATTTGGAGATACTTATAACGATATTGAAATGCTTCAAACAGTTAAATTTAGTTACTTAGTAGCTAATGCAGCGGAGGATATGGCGCAATATGCCAACTATCGCACAAAATCAAATGATGAATATGGGGTATTGGTTGTTTTAGAAGAATTATTATAACTAATAGCTGCTGATAAATAAAAACTAGCAACTTCTCTGTTTAAAGGGAAGTTGCTAGTTTTTTAATGATAGTAATGTTCTTGATAGTATTGATACTCATCGTAAGTATCAAAGAATACAAAGTCATCAGTTGCTTCAGTTTCTTGGGAAAATTGATATAAAGTTTGTTCTCTTTGGAAATAACGGCTTTCATCCCAATTAATAAACCAAACGAGAAATAGTGGGGCTAGCACCAAAATAACCACCTGCATACCTAAAATACCTAATAAACAACCTAAAAATAATATACTTAATAGCAATCCAAAACGACGTGTAGCTTTCATCTTGCTCAACTCCTTATAGATAAATATTTTACCGAACAAATGTTTGTATAATGATTATACCAAACGTTCGTTCGGTTTGTAAAGTAAAAAATAAAAACCGCCCACATCTTTTTGCAAACGGTTTTGAAATTGTTAGTAAATACGATTGCGGTATAAACTAATCACTTTACCTAGAATCGTAACGGTATCTAAAATAATCGGCTCCATTGTTTCATTTTCAGGTTGCAGACGAATATAATTTTGTTCTTTGAAGAATCGTTTGCAAGTCGCTTCATCTAAATCGTTCATAGCGATGACAATATCGCCATTTTGAGCGGTGGCTTGTTTGCGAACAATCACGTAATCGCCATCAAGAATACCGGCATCAATCATACTTTCCCCACGAATTGTTAACATAAATAGAGAACCTTCTTGATTAGATAGGTTAGGTGGTAGGGGGAAGAAATCTGTGGCTTCTTCGACCGCTAAAATCGGCTCACCAGCTGTAACCACACCTAACATGGGAATAGTATCGCTTTGCACTCCGATGGCATCTAAACCAGTTGGGGTAACTTCAATTGCTCGTGGTTTAGTAGGATCTCTTAAAATCCAACCTTTTTTCTCTAAACGAGACAAATGGGCATGAACGGTTGAAGTAGAGGATAAGCTGACTGCTTCACCAATTTCTCGCACGGTTGGTGGATATCCTTTTAAAGAAACTTGTTCATAAATATATTTTAAGACTTCAATTTGTCTGATTTCAGTTTTTCTAGCCATCGTTGCACCTTCTTCTGTGTTTGTTAATAAGAGTATAACATATCCTAAAATAGAATTCAAACGTTTGTTCGGGTTTTTGCTAGTTGTATTTTTTGCTTTTTTTTACTATTATAAAGAAAGGAAAACGCGAAAAAATTTTAGTGTGGAGAGAAATTATGTTATCACCAGAAAAATTAGCACGAATCAACGAATTAGCGAAAAAAAAGAAAGAATCCGGCCTAACAGAGGCTGAAACTAAAGAACAAAAACAATTGCGTGAAGAATATTTAACAGCATTTCGTTCTGGCATGAAACATCATATTGAAGGGATGAAAGTTGTTGACCCTGAAGGTACTGATGTTACCCCTGAAAAACTGAAAGAAATTCAAAAACGCAAAGGTTTACATGGCCGTTAATCATTTTTAGTAAAATATACCAAAAAAGAGATTGCGCTATTTATTAAAATCGGTTACAATTAAAATTGTTAATTTAAGTAAAAAAAACCAAAATTGGAGGGTTCTTCATGTTCGACAAAATCGACCAACTTGGTGTGGATACAGTCCGCACTTTGAGTATCGACGCAATTCAAAAGGCAAACTCAGGTCATCCAGGTTTACCAATGGGTGCAGCACCGATGGCTTATACACTTTGGACTAAACATTTAAAAGTGAATCCAAAGACATCAAGAAATTGGATTGATCGCGATCGTTTTATTTTATCTGCGGGTCATGGTTCAGCAATGTTATATAGCTTATTACATTTGGGCGGCTATGATGTTTCAATGGACGATTTAAAACAATTCCGTCAATGGGAAAGTAAAACGCCTGGCCATCCAGAAGTTCATCATACTGATGGTGTGGAAGTAACTTCCGGTCCTTTAGGTCAAGGAATTGCAATGGCGGTAGGTATGGCGATGGCTGAAGCGCATTTAGCTGCTACTTACAACCGTGAAAACTACGAAGTGATGAACCATTATACTTATGCATTATGTGGCGATGGCGACTTGATGGAAGGTGTTTCACAAGAAGCTAGTTCAATGGCTGGTCATATGAAATTAGGCAAATTAGTTGTTTTATATGATTCAAATGATATCTCTTTAGATGGTCCATTAAATAAAGCCTTTACTGAAAGTGTTGCACAACGCTACCAAGCTTACGGGTGGCAATATATCCGTGTTGAAGATGGTAATGATTTAGCAGCTATTTCTAAAGCGATTGAAGAAGCACAAGCTGATACTGAGCGTCCAACTTTAATTGAAGTGAAAACGGTTATTGGCTTTGGCGCACCAAAAGCTGGTACTTCAGCTGTTCATGGAGCACCTTTAGGTCAAGAAGGCATTGATGCAGCGAAAGCTGTTTATGGCTGGGAATATCCTGCTTTCACTGTGCCAGAAGAAGTTACCGCTCGTTTTAAAGAAACAATGATTGAAGGCGGCGCAAAAGCCGAAGCGGAATGGAATGAATTATTTGCGGGTTATAAAGCAGCATATCCTGAATTAGCACAACAATTAGTAGATGCTTTTGCAGGTAAATTACCAGAAAATTGGGATGCTGAATTACCAGTTTACGAAGTTGGTTCAAGCCAAGCAAGCCGCGTGTCAAGTAAAGATACCATTCAAGCACTTTCAAAAGCTGTACCATCTTTATGGGGCGGTTCTGCTGATTTATCAGCTTCTAATAATACAATGGTAGCTGCTGAAAAAGATTTCGAACCTGGTCAATACGAAGGCCGTAACATTTGGTTTGGTGTCCGTGAATTTGCGATGGCAGCAGCGATGAATGGTATTCAATTACATGGTGGAAGTCGTGTTTACGGCGGAACATTCTTCGTCTTTACCGATTACTTACGTCCAGCAATTCGGATGTCTGCGATTCAAAATTCACCAGTTATTTATGTATTAACTCACGATTCAGTAGCAGTTGGTGAAGATGGCCCAACCCATGAACCGATTGAACAATTAGCTAGCGTGCGTTGCATGCCGAACGTGCAAGTGATTCGCCCGGCTGATGGCAATGAAACAGTGGCAGCGTGGAAAATTGCTTTAGAAACACAAGATGCACCAACAATCTTAGTTTTAAGTCGTCAAAACTTACCGGCAATTGCAGGAACGAAAGAGCATGCCCAAGAAAACGTTAAAAAAGGTGCTTACGTGATTTCTCCTCAAAAAGGTGCAACGCCAGAAGGTATCTTAATTGCTACTGGTTCAGAAGTTGGTTTAGCAATTGATGCTCAAGCTGAATTAGCGCAAGCTGGTAAAGATGTAGCTGTTGTTTCAATGCCAAGTTTTGATTTATTTGAAAAACAAGATGCAGCATACAAAGAAGCAGTTTTACCAAAAGCTGTTACGAAACGTTTAGCCATTGAAGCTGGTTCTTCATTTGGTTGGGAACGTTACGCTACTAATACAATTACTATTAATCATTTTGGTGCATCTGCTCCTGGTGATAAAGTTTTAGCTGAATTTGGTTTCACAGTGGAAAATGTTGTGAAAACCTATAATAAATTAGCTTAATTTGATTAATTATGGGGGCTGTGACATAAGTAAATTATGTTCGTAGTTTCAAAAAAAAGAAATTCTATGAAAACCATTATGGTTTTGTGGGATTTCTGTTTTTTTAGGT
>NZ_JARXWL010000035.1 GCF_029893325.1 Enterococcus sp. PF1-24 | reverse complement strand
AAAAACAGAAATCCCACAAAACCATAATGGTTTTCATAGAATTTCTTTTTTTTGAAACTACGAACATAATTTACTTATGTCACAGCCCCTTTTTTAAATATATTGTAAAACTTTTTCTTCTTGAAAGGCGTTGTCAATTAAGCCGCCGCCTAAACATTCTTCGCCATCGTAAAAAACAACGGCTTGCCCAGGGGTAATCGCCCGTACAGGTTCATCAAAAATCACTTCTGCTTGTTGATCAGCTAATAAGCGCACTGTCACGCCAACATCTTGTTGACGATAACGGAATTTGGCTGTACATTTAAATTCTTTAGGCTTTTCTTCATTAGTTGTAAAATGAATTTCACTAGCGGTTAATTTACTAGCATACAGCGCAGGGTGATGGAAACCTTGCCCTACATATAAAGTATTGGTTTTTAAATCTTTGCCGACGACAAACCACGGATCATTGCTTTTGCCACCGCCGCCGATGCCTAAACCTTGCCGTTGACCAATTGTATAGTACATTAAACCATCATGATCGCCTTTTACTTCACCTTCTAAAGTTACCATTTGACCT
Source organism: Enterococcus sp. PF1-24 (assembly GCF_029893325.1). GTDB lineage: Bacteria > Bacillota > Bacilli > Lactobacillales > Enterococcaceae > HY326. The sequence goes on along the minus strand of NZ_JARXWL010000035.1, from coordinate 19,704 downwards.
TTTCGGGCAGGCAGATAGTTGCTTAAAAAGTTTTTAAAGTTCTTTTCGCCGATAAAACAAACACCGGTGGAATCTTTTTTCTTAGCCGTCGTTAAACCGGCTTTTTCAGCAATTTCTCGCACCACTGGTTTTTCCAAATGCCCTAAGGGAAAAAGCGTTTTGCTTAATTGTTCTTGCGATAATTGGCTTAAAAAATACGTTTGATCTTTATTATCATCATTGCCTCTTAGCATATGAGACACACCATTTCCATCACGAACCACTTGGGCGTAATGACCGGTCGCTACATAATCCGCCCCCAAATCTAAGGCGTAATCCAAAAAGGCTTTGAATTTAATTTCTTTATTACACATCACATCGGGATTTGGTGTGCGGCCAGCACGATATTCTGCTAAAAAATACTCAAACACGCGATCCCAATATTCTTTTTCAAAATTGACTGAATAATAAGGAATACCGATTTGTGAAGCAACACTAGCAACATCTTTATAATCTTCTGTTGCTGTGCAGACGCCATTTTCATCGGTGTCATCCCAGTTCTTCATAAAAATACCAATTACATCATAACCTTGTTCTTTTAGCAAAAGGGCGGTTACCGAAGAATCCACGCCACCACTCATGCCTACAATAACGCGAGTCTTGCTGTTGTCAGTCATTTTATCACCATCATTTCAATTAGATTTCTGAAACATCTACGATTTGAAGGTCGCAACTTTTCAGTGAAATTCATTATACTCTCTTTTTAAACAATAGTCATTATTTTAATCATCTAACTCAACTTCTAAAATTTCGCCAGTTTGGGCATGAAGCTTAACTTGTTTCGAGTTACGGCCTTCACCAACCGTAACTTCCCAGTAAGTCGTACCTAACTCTTGCTCTAAATCAAAGGTTACAGCATGACCACCACCAGCTGCTTCTTCAGCAATTTTTGCCACTTCGGCAATCGTTAATAGTTGTGTTAAATCCAATTTTTCCGCGGCTCGCTCTACTCCGTTGACTTCATCGGCATCTAAATTTTCTTCAGGCAAAGTGTTCACTTCTCCCGTTGCAACATCAATACGAATACCGTATTCTTTTTGATCATCCATGCCTTCAATTGTGTAAGCAAATTGATTTTGAGCGAACTCCACATACTCCAATGAAGTAATGTCTGAATCAGGGAACTCGGCTTGATAAATAGCAATCGCTTCTGCCAAAGACATTTCATTACTGACTACTTCACTTGCTGCGGTTTCAGTTGTACTACTTTTAGCTGTTTGGCTACTTGCAGAAGTTGCTGTAGTTGACGTCGATGCAGGCGTTGTGGCTGACTCTTTTTGACAACTTGCTAATGTTAACACGCTGAAACTTAAAACTGCTACCGTCATTAAATTAATTTTTTTCATAACTAATCCCTCCGTTAAATTTTTAAAATAGTGACCGAAAAATTGAAATCAAATAGCTTACTAAGCGAAATAATAAAAATAACGCAAAAATATTTCCTAAAACAAACTGCACTAAATTACCAGCGCTAGCTTTTAAATTTCCTAAAGTAAATCTCCGTAAAAAGCGGGGAACTGAGCTGTAACCATTGCGTTTTAAACGAAATTTTTCTTTATAAGTTAATGCTAACATATCATAATAAGCGATACTTAGTGGCTGCCGGCTAAAGAAGTTTTTCGTAAAGCCCACCATTAAAGTGTACTGTTTATTTTGAGAAGGTAAATTACGAACGTCATTTTTATTCACTTTAATTTTTTCAGGGTTGTTTACCAAAGATAAATTATAACAATATTCATCTTCTTCTACTTGATAAATCTCAGCAGCTGGTCGATTGGCTGTTAAAAATTCTTGAAAAACTTCCGGAAATTTATTTCTTAATTGCCATAAATAAAACTCTAACCCAATTAAAATCAGCGCTAAAATCATATTCAAAATAATACTTTCTTGAAGAATCCCGGTATAAATCATTAAAATGGCCAAAGCCACCGCTAAAATCAACATTCGCTTGGAAAAATATTTTTTGTACATTATTTCAATGGTCCGTTGATAATATTCAAAATCTGCTTTTACAAAATCCATACAATCGTTTCCTTTCCTAGCTAGTTAGTTAAAACCAAATCATTCCTAAAGTCCCCATTACAATCAACAATAACCCTAACCAACTTTTCCAACTGAGTTTTTCATGAAAAACCAAATATGAAAATAAGACTGTGATGACAATGCTCAACTTATCAATTGCAATCACGGTGGTGGTAACCCCTTGCTTTAACGCGCGATAATAAAACAACCACGATGCCCCAGTTGCTAAGCCTGATAAAAAAATTGCCACTAGCTCTGAAGTTTTAATGCCTTTTAGCGCTTTTAAATTTTGGGTGACGGCTCCCATGCCCCACGACATCACTAAAACAACAGTGGTGCGAATCGCTAAACCTAAATTAGATTCCACGCCATCAATGCCAATTTTTCCTAAAATTGTCGTTAAACTTGCAAAAACTGCCGATAACAGCGCATAAAGCAACCAACTCTTCGATGATTTTTTCTCTTCAGCTTCTTTTTTTCGCTCAATCATCAAATAAGTGCCGACGATAATCAAGAGAATGGTAACTAGTTTCGTGGCAGAAAAGCCTTCACCTAACAAGATGAATGATAAGCCAAAGGTTAACACAATACTCGCTTTATCAACTGGGACGACTTTATTCACCTCGCCTAGTTGCAAAGCTCTAAAATAACACAACCAGGATGCACCAGTCGCCATGCCCGATAAGATTAAAAATAACCAGGTTGTTGCAGAAATAGTCTGCAGGCTAGCAAAAGAACCGGTGATTGCTACCATCAACCACGAAAAAAATGAAATAATGGTTGTCCGTAAAGCCGTCGCCACCGTCGAATTGGTTTCTTTAATTCCCGCTTTAGCTAAAATCGTTGTTACCCCCGCAAATAAAGCGGATAAACCAGCATCAATAATCCACATTTCACAATCCTCATACAACTTTCAAACTTTTTTATTTTAGCTCTGACTGAAAATTTCATATGTGCCAACAGACAGCATTTGTCAAAAAACGGAACAAAATTGTCAATTTCTCAACAATCAGTCCCGTCTGCTTTTATTAATTATTCAACTTTTTCAAATAAACCGCGACTAATCATACCGTCCATTAAAAAGTAAAATTTTTCTTGATTCATTTCATGGCTTGCATCTTTAAAAATATTCACCGCTTTTAAGCCGTTCGCTGTCGTAACTGACATTTTAAAACTACTTAAATCACTAGTAACAGTTACTTTCAATTTAAAGCCTGTTTTATTTTGTGGGGTTGCATCCAAAGGACGAATCAATTGAAAATTCCCTGAATTTGTTTCTGTAAAGCCGTTATCTTTAAGGGTATAGCGCTTAGCATTAGGGTTCAAGCGATAAACAACTGGCGAACCCAAAACTGAAGCTGTTTTTGTAAATGCCATAGTAATCATCTCCATTTTGTTAATTAAACTTTTAAGCCGAACAAAAATCCTCATCCGCACTTATTATTGTTACTATTATATCTATAAAACACGGGGAAAGCTAGTTAAAATGCAAAGCTCTATTATGGCAATTAATTATTCATTGCAACTCAAGCTTTTACTCCCATAGTAAATTTAACTTATTTGAATAGTGCATAATAGCTCTGCTATAGTCTTGAATGTTTTGGTCATTTGAAGTGGTAGCAAGTAAGCTTAGTAAAATTTCCATTCCTTCAGAGTAGCGTTCTAAATTATACAACACCATTGCATAGAATACTCGCAATGCATTATTTGATGGAAATTTTTCTATGCCTTCCTTTAAAACTTTTGCAGCAGAATCATAATTACCTAAAGTTCTATAGGTACTACCTAAACCAATTAAGGCCCCCTCCAAGTCAGCACCTTCCAAGCCGTTTTGAATTGACTTTTCATAATAAGGAACAGCTTCTGCTTCTTTTGATAAAGCATCGAAACTCCACGCTGTTTGATAATTTAAGTAAGGATCATTCTTATTTTCTTTTACTAGTTCCAAAAATAATTCATTAGATTCTTCAAGACTACCTTCTTTCCTTAGTAACAAAGCTTGCTCCAACTTTTTCATCATTAACTCCCCTTTTCAGCTGCGCTTTAAAAAAATAAAAAAAGCAAGCCCTTAAGCTTGCTGTAAAGTCATTATAATCAGACACATGACGGCACTTGCTTAGTGCTGCTTCCTTCCAGATCTGACACGCTTCACGAGCCCGTCATTGTCCTAGCCTTTCGGCAAAATTTAGTATAACGTATTTTGGCCTTTTTTACTAGCTTTTATCGAAAAAACTTTCTTTTTTCTTAAAGATTGTCGTTAGCCATTTCTTTCAAACGTTGTTTTTCGGCCTTTTTTCTAGCTCGCAAATTTTTGAAAAAATTACTTAAAATTTCGCCACATTCTGCTTCTAAAATGCCTTTTTCAACATAGGCTTGATGATTAAAGCGTGATTCTTGCAATAAATTCATCAGCGTGCCAGCTGTGCCACCTTTGGCATCGCTAGCGCCATAATAAACTTCGGCAACCCGCGATAAAACCATCGCCCCGCTGCACATGGCGCATGGCTCTAAAGTCACAAAAAGCTGCGCTCTTTCCAAGCGCCAACTCTCAACTTTCTGACAAGCGGCTTTAATCGCAATCATTTCCGCATGGGTGGTTGCATCTTGCGTTTGCTCCCGCAAATTATAGCCGCTACCAATCACTTCGCCGTCTAACACTACCACGGCCCCAATCGGCACTTCATCAAGCGCTTCCGCTTTTCTGGCTTCCACTAAAGCCAACTGCATAAATTTTTCTTTTTCTGCCTGAGTTAACGCTGCCACTAATTTAACATCCTTTGCTATTCAATCAATTGTTTTCATTTTAACATAGCCAAAACTTTTTTTACATAAGAAAAAAAGCTTGTCAGTAAACTATGCTGCTGACAAGCTGAACTGTTTAACCGATTAAATCATCTAAATAATCGAAGACTTTTTCTTTAAAATCACCGGTGGACTCTTTGATTGACTCTCCGTAATCCTCCACCCGTTCTTTTTGAGCTTTCAAGTTATCCGCCACTTCTAAAACAGCTTCTAAATCTTCATCAGATAAGCGCTCAACAACTGCCATCACTTTTTTATTACCTCCAAATTTGTGGTTAACAAATTTACGGGCTTTGTTGCGATTAGCGGTGTAGTGAATTTTTTCTAAAACTTTACTGGAAGCCAAAACTGCGGTACTAACTCCCGCTACTGTCACAAGACCTAAACCAATCGTCATTTTTGTCGTTTTTTTCATTTTAACTGCCTCCTCTTAAGCTTCTTATTCTTAATTCCATAGTAGCACGCTACCAACAATTAATGAAATGAAACGCATAGAAAATTGCTCAAACTATTTATCCATCAGCTTTTTTTGTCTTTGATAATCCACATAACCAAAGGCAAAAGCTTCAATCAGCAAGAAAAAGGTTGCGGCAGTTTGCAGCCACCAATCTTGCGGTAACGGACTACGACTACTGGAAGCATATAAATTATAATCCGCTTGACCAGATAGCCAATTATCTTTCAAATTAGTGATGGAAATAATCGGCGCTTTTTTCAATGTTAAAATATTTAAAACTTCCACTAAATTTTTATTTTCACCAGATAAAGAAAGTAAAAACAATAAATCTTCCGCTTTCAGATTTTCGGTAATTCGCTTAAATTCGTTGGATTGACCATCCCCTTGAATAATTTGTAAAGGCTTATCAATCAATAAAAATAGCCGTTGTAATTCTGCCGCCTGACTTCTTTGCGTTACGCCAGTAGAAATTACGTAAATTTGGCGACAGTTATCAATTTTTTGATAAATTTCAGTCCAATCAGACTCTTCAATATAAGCAATCGTCTTTTTGGTATCTTGTAAAACTTGGCTGCGAAAAGCTGATTCTTCAGCAATAACCGTTTCGCCCATTTCCCACTTCAAAAAATTACGCATTTCGCTATAACCAGTAAACCCTAATTTTTGCGCAAAACGAATCACTGATGATTTTGAAGACAAGCTTTGATAAGCAAATTCTTTCACGCTTAAGTTTTTGATTTTTTGTTTATTTTCAGAAATAAAGCGACTAATTTCCAAATCAGTATCACTTAATAAATCATAATTTTGATGAATTAAATCATGAAAACGCATGAAGCCACTCCTTATTTTTTATCTTTGAGTTTTTTTGAATCTGGCTATGTACTATAAAACAAGTCACTTCGCCTTTTTATGTAAAAAGAGATTGAGGTTTGCAGGCCTCAATCTCTTTATATCATGCTTTTTCACTTGAAACAATTACTTTTATTTTAATTCTGGCCAATATTCTTTATTAGCAGCGATTAAGTCGTCCAAAATTTCTTTAGCAACAGCTGCGCTTGGGACCGTTTTTGATAAAGTAATAGCTTGCCATAATTTTTGATATGATTGTTGTAAGTAAGCTTCAACAACTAATTTTTCCGCAGCCACTTGCTGTTCAATCATGCCTTTTTGGAAATTAGGAATTTCTCCCATACATAATGGTTCGTAGCCGCGTTTGCTAACAATACAAGGGACTTCCACCATGGCATCTTTATCTAAATTAGCAATCGCACCATTGTTACGCACAATTAACAACATCCGTTCATGCGTGTTGTAAGCCAACGCTCCTGCTAACTGAACAATAAATTCTGCGTGTTCGCCGGCTTCGATGCTTGTACCAGCCGCTGTGCCAGCCTCAGCAATTCGTTGACTTTCAGCGAAAATATTTTTTTCTCGATGATCCATCACTTCGTTGGCTCTTGTATAATCTGGATTTGCGTGAGCGACTACATAATCTGAATACAAATAGTATTTCAAATAAGTATTCGGAACCGTTTCTGGATCAATTGAATAAACATCCTTAGCTTTTTGGAAAGTATCCATCCAGCTGGCTTCTGCTAATAAAGGATTATTTAAATCATCATTGGCAGCAGCATAACCCCATTTAGCTACGTGCTCTTTCAAACGAGGCATTAAATCATTGCCCTCTTTATCTAACATTTCCGTCCACCAACCAAAATGGTTTAAACCATAATAGCGATCAACAATTTCATTTTCACTAGCTAAGCCTAAAATATCAGCGATTGATTTTTTAATCGCAACGGGCATATCACAAATATTGATGATTTTTGCATTAGGCCGCATAACTCTGGTGGCTTCTGCTACAATCGCTGCTGGGTTTGAATAATTTAACATCCATGCGTTAGGCGAATATTTTTCCATGTAGTCAATTAATTCAATCACTCCCGGAATGGAACGCATACCATAGGCCATTCCGCCAGGCCCACAAGTTTCTTGTCCTACCACGCCATATTTCAACGGAATTTTTTCATCTTTTTCTCGCATTTTCAAACCACCCACTCGAATGTGAGCCATAACAAAATCAACATCACTAAAAGCTTCTTCAGGATCCGTGGTGGCTAAAAATTCTACTTCTGGTGCGGTTTCTTTAATAATAATTGCACAGGCATCTGCAACAACTTTTTGCCGTGCATAATCATTGTCGTAAAATTTTAATTTCCGCAAAGGGAACTTATCTTGATTTTCTAATAACATTTTGACGATTCCGGCTGTATAAGTGCTGCCACCGCCCGCAATCACTACTGATTGTTTTACTAAATTCATTTTAAAAGCCTTCTTTCTTATTCTATTATTCCTAAAGCATCACAAACTGCTTCTTTAAAAGTTTGTACTTCCATACCAATAATTACTTGGATATTTTTTCCATTTAAAACAATTCCCTTTTGCAAACTAACTTTTTCTAAAAGGGCTTGATCTACCACTTGTTCTTCTTTAACCGTCACTCGCAAACGAGTAAAGCAATTGGTGACTATTTCAATATTTTCTTTTCCGCCTAAACCAGCAATCATATAATCAATGTCAGTCATTGTGGAATTGGCGTCAACTGCTATTGCGCTATCAAACTCACTACCAGCAGCACCGGCTAAAACTAAATCATCTTCTCTACCTGGCGTTTTTAAATTCAATTTGTTGATTAAGAAAACAAAAATCAAATACCAAATCACACCCATAATGGCACCAACGATTAAAACTAAATAAAACTTCGTAACACTTGGTGAAAAAACGGAATTACAAACTACCGTATCAATAATGCCGTAAAGCATATAAGTTCGCGCACCAATTGCCCATAAAACAACTTCTGAAATAGCAGTTAATAAACTATGCACTAACCACAGCAATGGTGAAGCAAATAGAAATGAAAAGTCTAAAGGCTCTGTAATCCCCGCAACAGCTCCCACAAAGACGGAAGGTAAAATCATCCCACGAATTTCATCTTTGCGCTCTTTTCTCGCACAATGAATCAAAGCTAAACCAACCGCAATGGAGCCGAAAATTTTCACAAAACCAAACGTTGCAAAACGCAAGGAAGGGTCCATCATAGTAATTTCTGTGGCATTGGCCATTTGAGCATAAAAGATATTGGCGGCGCCACTGTACATTTGACCATTGACTTCAGCTGTTCCGCCTAAAGCTGTGAAACAAAATGGCATCCATAATAAATGATGCAAACCAGTAGGAATCAAGAAACGATTACCAAAGGCATACAAGAAAACGCCAAACAACCCAGTTGTTAAAATGACATTTGATAAAGAGCTAATCCAACCGTTAACTACCGGCCAGATATAACACATAGCAATCGCTAATACTAAAATAATAGGTATCAACAAAATAAAAGTGAAACGGGAACCGCCATAAATACTTAAAAAATCAACAAATTCTTTATCAGAGAACTTATTGTGTAAATAAGCTACAATACAGCCCAATAACATCCCTAAAAAGACATTCATATCCACTACTTGAAATCCTAAAACAATCCCTTGTCCGGTTCCAAAAAGCCCCATTTCACCACTTTCAGCTAACATATCATTTAAAGAAAGCCAAGTGTTGTTGGCAGCTAAAAAGAAGAGAAAAGAAATTAGTGCCAAGAGCGCCGCTTCTACCTTTTTCTTGTTGGCCATTGAAGCCGCAATTCCCACACAAAAAATAATCGCTAAATTATTTAGCATGACATCCATCATGCTTTTAATTAAGAATCCAAAGGTTTGAATAAAACTTGGCATAAAATCTAATTGTAAAATTACCGAAACTGCTAAAAACAAACCCATAACTGCCATAAATTTAATTGGTAAAATTGCTGAACGCGAAAATTTTTGCATATTATCTTTTAAATTCATTTCGTATTTTCCTTTCTCTCATAAAATCAGTTACTAGCTAGTTAACACCTTAAAATTAGCATGGTCAAAAAGCGTTTTCAACGTTTTGCGCCCCCTTTGGACCTAAGTCCAGCGATTGAATCTTAAATCACAAAAAAAGACAGCTTCCTTTTCAGAAACTGTCTTTTGTACTATAAAACTTTTCGTAATTGCCACCAATTAAAGAAACCACCCAAAAGCAGACAACTAGCAATCCCGATAAAAGTTATTTCATAACTAACGATACTGATTAAAAAACCTGTTAAAGGAAAGAAAAGTACCATCATTAATGAAAAACAAAAGCTGTCAATACTATTAATCGTTGCCCGTTTGCCAGAAGGAATGCTTTGATTAATATAATTGGAGCGAATTGGATTTATGATTGCGGCTAAAACATTCACCAAGGCATAAAAGGAAATCGTTGCTACCACTGGTAAAATTGCCGAAAAAGCAATCGCCACAGCTGTCACACTAAAAAACAAGAAATAAATAGTGGTTAGTTTAAAGGACTCACTGATTTTAGGAGATAGCTTAGCCCCCAACATTTGAAAAACGGAAGAACCTAAAATCACTAAACTAATTCCGAAACCGCTAATGCCAATTTCAGCAAAATAATTTTGAAAATAAAAATAATAAGTCGCCCCTAAAGCTTCCACAAAAGCAAAAGTAAGCATAACTTGTGGCAAAGCTTTAATTTTTATCACTAATTGAAAAGCCGATTTCAACAGAGAAAAATACTTTTCTTTTTGATAAGTGGCTATTTCAGGTTCGACAAACTGCCAAGCTACAGCAATCGCCACAAAATTAATAATAATTTGCAGCCAATAAACGCCATCGAAAAAAGAATCGCTTAATATCCCTGCAATCACAACCCCTAAAGAGCTTGAAGCTTCAATCAACACACTATTATTGGCGCTAACTTTTAAATAGCGCTGTTGCTCTTTTTCCGCTACTAACGATTCAAAAACCAAAGCTTCATTAGTGCCTGAAGCTAAATTATAACTTAACGCTGATAAAACAAAGCCAATGCTGACCTACCAAAAATTCGTTGCCAGCACACATAAAAGACAACTAAAAATATTCATTATCCGACTAGCAATTAAAGTTTTTCGATAACCAAAGCGGTCCCCAATGCTACCAGATGGTACTTCAAAAAGCATACTCGTTCCATGGAAAATAGCTTCCATCAAACCAACTTCAAAAGGACTGAAGCCTTTTTTAGTTAAATAAAGCATCCACAAGCCCGTTACTACAAAATACTGCAAAAAATTATATTGATAATTCACTTTAATATTACGTTTCATTTGGTCTCCTTGCCGACCTACCAAACACAAAAAAGCGATGACAAAATCGCCAGCGCTTTAAATATCATTTCAAGATGTTTAAACTAAGGAAATGTTATTTAATTTCTTCGACTGGCTGGTAGTTTCTATAAGATTTTATTTGTTTTTGACGATTTTTTGACATACTTCTCCCTTTAGTTTGCATTTCATGCGTCATTTGCTGACATTCAACTAAATAAGTACGAATATAGTCGTTATTTAATCTTATCGGCGCTGCCATTACAGTCTTCACTTCCTTTACTTATTTTATTCAGTTTAGCATAGAAAAAAGAAGCTGTCTAATTTTCTTCAAAAATTTACTACAGCTTTTAGTAAAACGCTTGCAGATTCTTTTCAGCTATATTAGAATGGGGTTGAAAGACAAATATCATATGGATAGTGATTGTTTTATACAAGCTAAACCGTATTTTCTCTTTATTTACCTATGGAGAAAATTCGGTTTTTTTCAGTTTTGCTAAACTTGCCGAAAAAATGCCGCAAGTAAAATTAAGAGGATTGGAGGAAAAACGCGAGTAAAAAATGGCTAGCAAGACAATTTAACTATTCATATCAAACTATTAGGGGGAATTATACTTATGAAAAGAAAATATGGACTTTTATTTAGTATTGCCTTAGCATTTTTAACTGGTTGTTCACAAGCTGCAACTAACGACTCTGCCACTTCTGCAACGAACACAGCCACTAGCAGCAGTGAAGTGGTAGCTCAGGATGCTGAAAATCAATTGGTAGTGGGAACTTTTAATATTGATATCAAAGCTCCTGAAATTGATGTCAATCAACAGCGGAAATTGTTAGAAGATGCCGGCGTAGAGATTTTCGGGATTCAAGAAGTCGATCAAAATACTTATCGTTATGAAGAGCGTGCTGGTTATGATCCTTTTGTTGATTTTGAAAAAGGACCTTACACTGATTCTTATTTTGGTATGTCAATCGCGATTGGTGACGGCGGCTACGGAAACGGAATTGTTTCTGAATATCCTTTAAAAGATGAAAGCGTGACGGTTCTTTACGGTGTAGAAACTGCTCCTGAAGATTTACAAGCGGAACTTTATGATATTTATAAAGCAAGCGATTATCGTAATGAAGATTCCATGGCTGGCATGATGAAAGTTTGGGGTGCAGATGGTTTGGTTACCAAAGGAGCGATTGAACCTCGTTCTTATTCACGGGCGGTAATTGAAAAAGATGATAAAGAAATCGCCTTTTACACTACACATTTAAGCGTTGAATCCTTTGATATTCGGACAAAACAGTTGGAGCAGCTAAAAGAAACTTTAGATGCTGATCCAATTGAGTATAAAGTTATTGTTGGCGACTTCAATACTGATTACGGGATTAATGAATTTAATATTTTTGCCGACAACGGTTATAATATCGCTAATGGTCACGATGGCGTTTGGTATGAAACGATGGCAGAGAAAGATTCTGCACGGGAATCTTTAGATACTAGTATGACAGTGAAATTTTTAGATAATATTATCGTGAGTGATAATATGGAAGTTTTAGATGTTGAAGTCATTAAAACTGATTTATCCGACCATTATCCATTAGTTGCTAAATTCGCTTTAAACTAATTAAAAATATTTTTTCAAGAAACTAAAAGCTGAGAAAATTTTTCTCAGCTTTTTTAATAACAAAAAAACTCAACAGTTCGTAAACTGTTGAGTTCAATTTCTTTAATTAATACCAGTTATTAGCTAAATGGAATTGTTTAGCTGCTGCCCATGAACCATAACGTCCAGCGACATAAGCATCCGCAACTCGTTCTTGATTTTCTGGTGATAAATCTCCATCCAAATAAGCTAACATTAATTGGTATCTACCATAATGTTGTCCGCTTACTGAGTAAACATCATAACGGCCACCGGATTCTCTCATAGCAACCCATTCTTTACAAGCATACTCGTCAGCTTCCACTACAACTGGTGGTGATGGCACGACTTCAGGAGTTGGTACCGATTCTGGTTCACTTGAACCCATTTCCGGTGTTCCTGCTTCATTGCCAGCATTGTTTTCGGCTTCTGGCGCAGCTGGATTGGCCTGCGCTGCTTCGGCTTCTTGTGCTAAGGCCGCTTGTTTAGCTTGTTCTGCGGCTAAGCGATCTTCTTCACTGCGTTTATTAGCTAACACCGTTGCTAAAAGATCTTGATTATTGGCAAATTGCGATTTTAAATCATCAACTTGGGCAATATAAGCTTGTGCTCTTACTTCTAAATCTACTTGATTACTAGCTAAAGTCGTTTGAGTTTCAGATAGTTCTGTTTGTAGACTCTCTAATGTCTCTTTAGCAGTATTTAAATCATCAATTTTTTCTTTTTCAGCATTTTGTAAAACCGTAATTGCATACATGCGGCTGAAGAAGTCAGTAAAGCTTTCTGCTTCTAATAAAGCTTGCCAACCATGAACAGAACTGCTATTCACTTGCATATCTTGCATTCGTTCCCCTACAACCACTTTACGTTTTTCAATGGTATCTTGGGTTACTGCGATTTCTTGCTGAGTCGTTACAATTTTTTCCTCGTTTTCGGCAACTTTAACTTTCAAACCCTCTACTTCTGCAAAAGTTTTGTCTGCTTCGGCAAGTGCACTTTCAATTTGGGTAGTGATTTCACTTGCTTGAGTACTTAATTCATTCTCTTGACTATTTAAAGTATTTAATGATTCTGCATGAGCAAAAGTCGGCATTGCTAAATTAATTGCAAGCAATGTTGTCAGCATAGCCAATTTTTTCTTTGCTTTCACTGAATCCACACCTTTCATCTATAAGTAGGTACAATAACCAACATTAATATTATACACATTTTTTACCCGCTTTTTATTGCAAATTAGTTACAATTTGTTACGAAATAGCTTTTTTTATTTAAGAATTCAATAATTTTTTTATCCATACTGTTGAAAAACCAACATTTCTCTTATTTTATAAAATAAAGCCTTCGTAACACTTTTGTAACATAAGTCGCCATTTATTTTCAATTATCCCTTTAAAAAGACGTTTTTCTGCGGTTTATCAAAGAAATATGTCAAATTTTACTCAGTTTTGTGCTAACTACTCCGCTAAATTGCGTTCTTTTTTCTAAAAAACCTCTTTGAAAACCCGTGAAAGATACTTTTTCTGCTTCCATGTCCTTTAAACTTAGTCTAAAATGGAAGTAATTGAAATTTATAAGATTCCTGCGATAGCTTGCTATCGTTAAAAATATGAACGTGAGGCAAATGTATGATTCAACTGTTAAAATACGCAAAAAAATACCGTAAACAAGTTATTCTCGGGCCGATTTTTAAATTTTTAGAAGCAGTTTTGGAATTATTTCTACCATTATTTATGGCTAAATTAGTTGATCAAGGGATTCGCCAAGGGGATTTCCAACAAATTCAACAGACGACCCTCCAACTGATTTTAATTTCAATTGTCGGTTTCGCCTGTGCTTTATTGTGTCAATATTACGCCTCCATTGCTTCGCAAGGGTTCGGTACTGAGTTGAGGAATGTTTTAATGGCTAAAATCAATCATTTTTCCCATGAAGAATTAGATCGCTTTGGCACGGCTACCTTAATCACTCGCATGACTAGCGATATTAATCAGCTACAATTAGCTTTAGCTATGCTGATTCGCTTAGTAGTGCGGGCACCTTTTTTAAGTATTGGTTCGGTAGTGATGGCTTTTTATATTGATTGGCAAATGGGCCTGATTTTCCTTTTGATTTTACCCGTTTTCTGCTTGATTCTTTTCTTTATTATTCGTAAAAGTATTCCTTTATATAAAAAGGTGCAAAAGCATCTGGATTTACTTAGTCAACAAATCACCCAAAATTTGAGTGGTGTGCGGGTGATTCGGGCTTTCGCTGGTAGAAAAACTGAAATGAAACATTTTGCTAAAACAACCGACGATTTAGCCGCCATCTACAAACGTGTTACCAATATTTCGGCGTTACTCAGTCCGGCAACGATTTTTATTATGAATCTTGGAATTATCGCTTTACTTTATATCGGTGGAGAGAAAGTCAATTTTGGCAACTTACAACAAGGGGAAGTTGTTGCTTTAGTGAATTACATGAATCAAATGTTGCTGTCTTTAATTGCCGTTTCGGATTTAGTAATTATCTTTACGCGAGCAGCTGCTTCAGGCAATCGTGTCAACGAAATTTTAGCTAGCAAAAACCCTTTAGTTGAAAAAACAGCTCCGCAAATAGGCGTTCAAAAGCCGACCAGTTTAGTTACTTTTAAGGATGTGGATTTCCGCTACAACGCCAATGCTGGCTTAGCTTTAGCGGGAATTAATTTTACGATTCACCCGCAAGAAATGATTGGTATCACTGGCGCAACCGGGAGTGGTAAAACCACTTTAACTCAGCTAATCCCCCGCTTTTACGACGCAGCCGCAGGCGAGATTACTTTTAATGAAGTGGCGGTGACTGACTGGCAAAGTGCTGCTTTATGCCAACAAATCGCCATGGTGCCACAGCGGGCGGTTTTATTTAGCGGAACGATTCGCAGCAACTTAGCTTGGGGTAACACAGCAGCTAGCGAAACTGATTATTGGCAAGCCTTAGAAATCGCTCAGTGCGCTGATTTTGTACAACAACTCCCTGAAAGCTTAGATACGCCGATTGTTGAAGGGGGAAAAAATTTCTCCGGTGGCCAGCGTCAACGGCTGACGATTGCTCGGGCTTTAATGGTTCAATCGCAATTGTTAATTTTAGATGATTCTTTAAGTGCCTTAGATTATCAAACAGATTTAGCTTTACGCCAAGCGTTAAGTCAAAAATATCAGGGAGCGGTCATTATTATTTCGCAACGCATCCGTTCTCTACAACAAGCCGCGCAAATCATCGTAATGGATAACGGAAAAATTGCCGGCCTTGGTTCTCATGAAAAACTATTAGCAACTTGTACTGAATATCAAGAAATCGTTGCATCGCAAGGCGATCAACCTGTTTAAATATTTTATAGAAACAAGCGAGGTGAAAAATTTATGTCAATCAAACGTGTACCGCTATCCAAGCTTAAAAGATTTATGCCTTATTTAGCTAATTATAAAAAAGAAATCTTTTTCGGCATTTTATTAGGGTTAACTTGTGGCGTTAGCAATGTCTTTTTAACTTATCAAATTGGTGTAAGTGTCGATCTTTTACTAGGAAAAGGACTAGTTGATTTTTCTAAATTGCTAGTTATTTTAGGGCAATTTCTGCTGATTTTACTTGTAGCAGTGGTTAGTCAATTTATTATTCAAAAAATCGGCAACCAAATCGCCTATCAAGTGGTGGCTGACTTACGGAAAGAAGCTTTTGAACATTTAAACCAATTGCCTTTACGCTATTACGATCAAACCCTTCACGGCACCATCGTCAGTCGTTTCACTAACGATATGGATAATATTTCTATAGCGGTAGCCGCGGTTTTTAATCAGCTTTTTTCTGGTTTTGCGGTGGTGATTGTTGCTTTAGGCTTTATGTTAAAGCTCAGTTTGCCGTTAACTTGTGTAGTTTTAGTTAGTACGCCGATTATTTTTCTGGTAAATTGGTTGGTCGCTCGTTCTTCCCAAGCCAATTTCGCTAGCCAACAAGCAATCGTTGGAGAAATATCAGGCTTTATTAATGAAATGGTAGGCAATCAAAAAATTGTTAAAGCTTTTCAACGTGAAGCAGAAAATCAAGTGGCTTTCGAAACGATGAATCAAGAATTAAATGTTCGCGGGCAAAAAGCCCAATTCGCTTCTTCATTAACCAATCCTTCTTCCCGTTTTATTGACCACTTGGCTTACTTAGCGATTGGGTTTACTGGTGGCTGCTTAATTTTAAAGGGCGATAGTCATTTAACGATTGGCATTATTTCCAGCTTTTTCATTTACGCAAGTCAATTTTCGAAACCCTTTATTGAGCTATCTGGCATTACCACGCAAATTCAAACAGCTATTACTGGCTTAGAGCGGACTTTTGCTTTATTAAATGAAAAGCCAGAAAGTCCTGATTTACAAACTGTTGCGCCAGTAACTAACGTTCAAGGAAAAATTCAATTTAAAAAT
The DNA here is from genome assembly GCF_029893325.1 of Enterococcus sp. PF1-24. Classification (GTDB taxonomy): domain Bacteria; phylum Bacillota; class Bacilli; order Lactobacillales; family Enterococcaceae; genus HY326. The sequence continues at coordinate 3,108 of NZ_JARXWL010000035.1, read as the reverse complement.
GTTAGTTTTGCTTATGAAAAAGACCAGCCTTTAATTACTGACTTCAACTTTACCGCTGAACCGGGAGAAACGATTGCGATTGTCGGCAAAACTGGAGCAGGTAAATCAACGTTAGTTAATCTTTTAATGCGTTTTTACGAAGTAGATCAAGGGATGATTTTACTAGATAATCATGATATTCGAGAATTTCCGCGGGATGCTTTACGACAAGATTTCGGAATGGTTTTACAAGATACTTGGCTGTTTGATGGTACTTTACGAGATAATCTAACTTACGGCAATCCCCAAGCCAGCGATCAAGAAATTCAAGCCGTTTTAGAAAAAACTTATTTAGCTGATTTTGTAAATCGCCTACCTGAAAAATTAGCCACCCCCCTCGGTAGCAGCGGACTTAAAATTTCTGAAGGGCAACGACAATTATTAACGATTGCCCGTACCATGTTGAGTCATCCACCAATGCTGATTTTAGATGAAGCAACTAGTTCGGTGGATACTTTAACAGAGAAGAAAATTCAAGATGCCTTTTTAACTATGATGGCTGGCCGCACCAGTTTCGTTATCGCTCATCGCTTAGCCACAATTCAAACGGCTGATCAAATTTTAGTGATGGATCAAGGGAAAATCGTCGAACAAGGCACCCATCAACAATTATTACAAAAAAACGGCTATTATGCCCAATTACAGCAAGCACAATTTAGCCAATAAAAAAAGTAGCCAGCAGGATAAAAGTTTAATCTCTGCTAGCTACTTTTTATTTGATAATTTAACCAAGATATTTCATTAAAAATTTAAGAACGGTCGTCATGTAAATTTCTCGATCCACTTCAAAAGCCAACGCGTGTTCTGCGCCAGGAATCACAAGTTTTTCTTTTGGTGCATCGGTGGCGGCATACACTTGATCCAGCATTTCATAAGGAACAAAAGCATCCGCATCCCCATGAATAAACAGCATTGGACGGGTATTTTTCTTTAACTGATTAACCGCAGAAGCACCTTTAATAGAAAAACCACTACGCATTTGCGTCACTTGCTCGGCAGCATTCATCACAGGAAAAGCTGGCAAATGGAAAAGATCTTTTAATTGGTAGGCAAAAATATCCCATACCGAAGTATAACCACAATCTTCAACAATACATTTAACGTTGCTAGGTAGCTCCTCACCAGAAGCCATCATCACAGTTGCGCCGCCCATGGAAATCCCTAGTAAAACAATTTCGCTGTTAGGTTCTTTGGCTACTAACTCTTCACACCACTGTTTAACATCTAAGCGATCAAACCAGCCCATCGTTGTGTATTCACCAGCACTTTCGCCACTAGCCCGACAATCAACAGTTAAAATATTAAAGCCATATTGATAAAACTCGTAAGCAAAATCATTCATGGCTTGGCGATTAGTCATATAACCATGAACTAAAACCATCCATAGATCTGAAGGTTCTTGCTGATAATAAGCTGTTCCCACCAGTTGCAAATCATCAAAAGAAGTGATTTGCCAATTTTCTTGTGGCGCAGTCGCTGCCCAGTGATTAATTTCGGCTTTACGCTCTTGGCGTTCTGATTCAGTACCACTTGTTCCGCCAGGCAGTTTGGGATTTTCATTTAAGAAAAACTTTTCTCCGCGTTTCATAGAAAGATTATAAAAATAATTACCAACAGCAAAATAAGAACCCGCTGCCAGTGCACCACCTGCTAAAAGCTTTTTCCATTTCATCTGCTTCATCTCCACTTTCAGTCACTATTTACTAACTATAAAAGACACTTCCCCTTATTTTCTCACAAGTTAGATTTTTTGCCAATTGATTTAAGTTTTCAAAATTCCCGATTATTTTTCACTTTATCAATAATTTGCTTATTCATTATTGCTTTTAACAGCAAATCCTAGTAAAATCACTCATAAATATCTAATCTTGGTTATTTTTTATTACTCATTTTGAATTTTTTATATTATAATCAGGAAGAATAGTCTGCGGAAGAAAAACATAGACAATTAGAGTAAAAATTACGGTTGTTACTGGAGGGGCTTATTATCAATTTTCATTATCACTTATTAGTTAATCCGGCGTCTGGTAGTGGCACTGGTGAAAAAGCAGCGAAGAAAATTATCGCCTTATTAGATAAGAACCATTGTCAGTATACCCTTTACTTAACTGAAGTAGCTGGTGATGAAACAAAAATAGCTAGTCAATTAGCTGAAGAGACTTTAGTTCCTTGGCAAGAAAACACGGCAGCTGATTACGAAGAAAAAGCTTATCCGTTATTAGTGGTGTTAGGTGGCGACGGTACTTTACATGAAGTTTTAAACTGCTTTTATCAATTGGCGGTAAAATTCCCGATTGCTTATATTCCGGCTGGTTCCGGCAATGATTTCGCTCGCGGCGTTGGTTTATCGAAAGAACCGGAACAAGCTTTTTGGCATTTATTCAAAACAAAAGAACCGCGAAACTTAAATGTTTTAGCTTATCAAGATGCGATGCAAGAAGAAAGTGGCTTGACCTTTAATAATTTCGGAATCGGCTTGGATGCGGCTGTGGTTGCGGCGGCAAATCAATCAGCTACCAAAAAGCATTTGAACAAATTCAAGCTAGGTTCGTTATCCTATATGGCCCAAATTTTTAAGATTCTTTTCACGCAAAAGGGTTTTCCAATTTTAGTTGACGTCAATGGTCAAAAAGTCAATTTCAAAAAAACCTTCCTTTGCACGACGACCAATCATCCTTATTTCGGTGGTGGCATTGCAATTGCCCCAATGGCGGATGTTAATAAAGAGACTTTTGAATTAGTCGTAGTTGAACGGGTGGCGCTGTTTAAGATTTTTTGGTTAGTCATTTTATTGCTGCGGAAAAAACATGTAAATTCAAAGTATTACCACCATTTTTCGGCAAAAAAAATGCGGATTATTTCAACGGTTCCGCAATATGGTCAAGCTGACGGCGAAACCATTCAGCCCCAACCTTTTGATATTCAATTTACACTAGCCAAACAGCTGTTTTGGTTTTAATAAGCAATATAAAACGGGGCTGTGACAAAAGTCTCTAACAAAAAACGCATGAAATAACGAAAAATCGTTCATTTCATGCGTTTTTTCTAGTAAAATAAAAAAGAAGTACA
>NZ_JARXWL010000034.1 GCF_029893325.1 Enterococcus sp. PF1-24 | reverse complement strand
AAAATTATGTTTTGACATCAGAAAACACCTCCAAATTTATTTTACCAAATTTGAGGTGCTCCTTTTTAGTTGTATCTAATTATAGTGGCAGTTCCATTAGTTGTTTGCTCTTTTATTTTCACTCAATAATTTAGCGACTTGCTTTAATAGTAAATTATTTTCTTCCGCATTGATATTATTTTGACCGTAACAAGCTTCTTCGTAAATTTCTGTAAGTTTCATAAATTTCCCTGTTAATCTAACTTCTGCTTTTTCAAATTTTTTAGCATATTGTTGTAAAGTCTGACTGGCTGGTCGCGGTTTTTTTCTCTCTAAATATTTCAAAATCAGCGGATAGCCCGTCAATAAAGGGTGTTTGCTGAAAGTAGTAATCAACAATATCAATAAATATAAGTAATATTTTGCTAAAAAGAAGATAATCACTGAAAAAATAATAATTAACAGCAGCCATAACAAATTTTTTGTGAAGAAATTTTCTTCGCGCCTGTTAACTGTTTCTTTTGAATCAGAACTTTCTTCTGTGCTTTGTTTGGTGGTAGTTGTACTACTGCTTTCAGTTGTGGTACTACTTGTTTGCTGGCTAGTAGTAGAAGTTGTTGTTTCAGTAGTGATGGTTGGCGTAGCAGTAATTGCTTGATCGAAACCTGGCGTAGGATCAAAAGGCAGCCAGCCATAGCCTTCAAAATAAACTTCTACCCAAGAATGAGCATCTTTATTGCGAATCACGTAACGTGCAGAACCATCTGCCAATTTTTCTTGCTGCTCACCAGCTGTAAAACCTTTCGTCCAACGGGCAGGAATCCCTTGTGTGCGTAAAAGAATGACCATTGCTGTAGAAAAGTTATCACAATAGCCAACTTTAGTTTCAAAAAGAAAATGCTCTACATAGTCTTCATCAGCTGCCGGATAATCTACATCAACTTTTGAATAACGAAAATCAGGGTTGTTTTTAAGAAAAGTTTCTGTCGCTTGAACCTTTTCAAGTAGCGTTTCTTTTCCTTGCGTGATTTCTAAAGCTAAATCATACACTCTTTTTGGTAGTTGAGCTGGCAACATTGAATATTGACGAAAACTTTTCGCAGTTTGCAAATCAAATGATGGCCAGTCAACAGCTAATAAATCATTGTTTTGATAATCAGCCGCTTGCCATTCCAGCGTTAGCGTATCAACCAGTGTTTTAAAATCAAACCGTTGCTGGCCGTCGTAATATTTCAAGGGGAAGTTTGCTGCAGTACTGTCAATCACAGTTTGACCATAAGGCAAGGGTAAAAAAGCAAAATCTTCTTGAAAATTTAGGGTAATCAAGTTCGTTTCATGACTTAAATGGTCAGGCGTAACAGTTAAATTTAAGAAATTTTCACTATTGACTGTTTCCAGCGACTCTTTGGCGGAACCCCAGCCTTTACCGGTGTATTCGTATTTACTTTCCACCCGCCAATAATGGGCTTGATTTTGAATAGCTTCAAAGAGAATCGTGTTATCTTCGGTAATCGGTCCGCCTAAAGTATAATCGTCTTCGCCATAGCCAGTTTTTGCTTGCAGCTGTCCGTAGCCTTGAATTTCTTGATACCAGCCTAGTTGATTGGCGTAATTTCTAATGGGGATGGTCCAAGTCATAATTTGCTGTTTAACCTGGTCCATAGGAGAAAAATAAGTGCCGCTAATAATTACACTTAGCAATAAAATTCCTAAAAGCATGGCTTTAAAGTTTTCTTTGCTGGAAGCCTGTTTTTTGGTGCGCTGATCAAGAGTAAAAAGTAGGGCACAAGCAACTACGATTAAAATGTCTAGTTGTAAATTTAAAAGATTGAACATTTCTAAGATTAACAAATAACTAATCATGAAAAGATAGGGAATTAGTCCTTTTTTTAACTTAATCAAAACATGAATAAATAAAATAAAAGTTAATAACAACAAGCTCCAAGCTAATTGTTCGGGAAAAATATAAACTTGTCGTTGCCAAAGTTGCTGCAAAACGAATTGCCATTCACTAATAAATGCTCGCAACCAAGTTAGCGAAAATTTTTGGTTCATTGGGAAAAATAAATAAGTTCCTAACAAATAACTCAAGCTATAAAGGGGAAATTGCAACCACCATTTTTCGATAAAGGCGGCAATTAAGCAAATGCCTAAAATGAAAAAGGGTACTATCCAGCTGACGCTTAGTTCATAAGCTAAGGCAAATTGTTTAATCACTAAAGAAATACTAATCCAAGTTAGAAGAATTGGGAAAAACTGCTGTTTAATTTTTGTCTGCATATTTTCTCCTTTGTTTCTTGGTGGTATTTTGAGCTATTTTCTGATAGTTATAAAAAGTTATTTGATTGTTTTTTTGCCAGTGAGTCAGTTGCGTAGTTAATTGTGAATCTTCTTTGGGAGCGATAATGATTAGCTTTTTTTGATAAAAATCTGGTAGCTTTGGCACTGCTTTAAAGGGTTTTAAAGTGGCGAAAACAGCCGGTGTATTTTTTGGTAAAACAATGGCGGTTTCACTAACTAATAATTGTTGGCTTGTGATGGTTTGTTGCAAATTCTCTTGAAAAGTATAGTAAAAGCTTAACGCTCCTTCAAAATTTTTGCTTTTATTGCCCCAAAAGATAAGGTCGATTTGATTTTCGCCTTCACTTTCGTATTCTTTAAATAACAACTCTTGTTGCTTGCTGGAAAGCTTCCAGTCAATATGCTTTAAGGAATCACCACTTTGATAAGGTCGAAAATTTTTAATGGCATAATTTGTTTGCCCGAATTTTTGGCGTTGCAGTTGTTGTTGAACTTGTTGGGCGTAGCTTTTACCTTGTAAATGTTCTCCTGGTAATACAAGGTAATTTTCTGGTAGGTTAATTTTTATTTTTTTGCTAAAGAGGTTAAATAAATCGTGAGCAATTAGCGTTAATTGCAATTCTTGATAAACGCCTCTAGCTGGTGGCGACCAAGTAAATTTGATTTCTTTAGGGACACCATTAAAAAAATAGACATAAGCAACTGATTGTTTAAGCCATTTAGGAAAATGAATTTCCAATTGGGGAATTGGCAATAAGGCATTTTTTTCTTTTAATAAAGTTAAATTTAGAGTAGTTGGCTTTTTCGCGTAGAAATAACGTGGGCTAGTTATTTCTGCTTTGAGGGTTTTCAAAGAGGTTAAGTAAAGCAACGCGCTCGTTAGCAAAATGAAGTGCAGCAGAAAAAATAAATTCCAACCCACAGGATTATTACTTAAGATGGCGTATAAGCTGATTGCCAGATAAATAAAGATACGCAAAAGCCAAATGGAAAATTGCTGCCAGCTTTTTAATTTCATTTTTCTCTCCTAACAGGAACGCTGACTTGTCGTAAAATCTGTTGTAAAACTTCTTCTACAGCGTTAGAGTCGTTGCGACTGTTTTTTAACAACAAGCGATGACCGAAAACCGCCGGTAAGATTTTTTGCAAATCTTGTGGCACAACATATTGGCGTCCTTCTGTTAAAGCGTAAGCTTTTGCCCCTTGAATAAAGGCGATGGCACCGCGGGGACTGATACCTAAAGCCACTTCGGGATGTTTGCGACTAGCGTGAACGAGCTGTAAAGCATAACGAACAATCAGTTTATCTATATAAACTTCGTTGACGGTTTGTTTTAATTGTTGCAATTCAGCGGGGTGTAAAACTTGTTTAATGTTTTGCATTTGATTAGTATTTGAAGTCATTAGTAAATTAAACTCTTCTTTAAAACTAGGATAACCAAATTTCAGGCGGAATAAAAAGCGGTCTAATTGGGCTTCTGGCAAAGGATAAGTGCCTTCATACTCCAACGGATTTTGGGTAGCTAAGACAAAAAAATCTTCTGCTAAAGGATAAGTTTGATTATCAATTGTTACTTGATTTTCTGACATGGCTTCAAGTAAAGCTGATTGCGTCCGGGGCGTTGCCCGATTAATTTCATCGACTAAAAGAACGGTTGTGAAAACCGGGCCCTCTCGAAATTCAAACTGTTGTGTTTGCGGATTAAAAATTGAAACTCCTAAAATATCGCTAGGCAATAAATCTGGCGTAAATTGCACCCGTGAAAAATCACTGCCTAAGGTTTTAGCTAAGGCTTTAATAGTTTTAGTTTTTCCGACACCAGGCACATCTTCAAATAAGACGTGGCCGCCAGTTAATAAAGCAGCTACAGTCAGTTGAATCACTTCATGTTTACCAAAAATCACTTTTTCGATTTCAGCAATGATGGCTTGAATTTTTTTGCTATCAGTATTGTTCATTTTGGAAAAACTCCTCAGTTTATTTTTTATTTTCTCTTAGTTTATGAAGCAAACTTGAAAAAAGTTTTGTTTTTATTGTAGCGGTAATTCTGTAAAAGTTCAATCTATCCTCAAAAAGAAAGTTATTTACTTAAGGATTAACATAACTATTAAGGCTTTACCCTAATCAATAAGTCTGAGGGACAACTAAGACTTTAGGATGATGATAAAATATTCAGATTATTTTATGCTTGATGGTGCAATGATTAAATTTTTGATTGCTTATGGAAAGCAATTCTGTGGGTAGCAAATAAAAATGGCTATCTAATTAATTAAACTGATGGAGGAATTTATTAATGAAGAAAAAGATTTTAATTGGCTTAGGTGTTGTAGTAGTTGCGGGAGGTGCCTTTTTTTTGTACCAAAACAGTGTAAATGCTGCCGACAACACAAAAACGATAGTTGAAGTTTATGAAGTTGCACAACAAACGCCTTTACATTTAAAAGGCCAAGTGCAATCAGTTGCCAGCCAAACGGTTTTATTATCCCCTGAAAAAGGTCCTGTTCGCACCATTCATGTTAACGAAGGGGACCATGTGACGAAAGATACCATTTTAGTGACTTATGAATGGGGCGAAAAAATTAAAGCCACTCGCGATTCTATCGTAACGTCTTTAAATTCGGATGCCGTTAATGATATAAGTAAACCTGTTATGGTGTTGAAAAGCATTGAATCTGAAATTAGAGGAGATGTCACAGAATACGACAAAGAAAAAATCACGATTGATCAAACAGTTACAGTTGCGTATGTAAATCAAGATAAAGCAGTGGAAGGGCGCATTACTAAAGTTGCTGAAGTTCCTAATGAAGCCCTTGATGCTAGTGCCGCTAGTATAGTTGATTATCAGTTTATTGCACAACCTAATGAAGCTATTCCTGTGGGGTATAGCGTGGAAATTTTAATTCCCCGAAATGAAATTCATTTACCTTTAACGAGTGTTGAAGAAGCTGAAGGAACAACTTTTGTTTATACTATTGAAAAAGAAAAAGCTAAAAAACAAGCAGTTAATGTGGAAAAAATCAACGGCTACTATTTAGTAAAAGAAGGCGTTGCTGAAGGTAATGAAATTATTAAAGACGTAACAGATGTCAAGGATGGAATGGACGTGGCTGCTGAATGATCGTAATGAAAAATATCAACAAATTTTACAAACTCGACCAGGAAAAAGTTCAAGTCCTAAAAGATATCAGCTTAGAGATTCAAGAACATGAATTTGTAGCTATTATGGGTCCTTCTGGTTCAGGAAAATCAACTTTAATTAACACCATTAGTTTTTTAGATGGTGATTTTGAAGGCGACTATAAATTTAATGGGGAAGATGCTTATCGCTACAATGATGATAAACTTTCTCGTTTACGGAACCAATCAGTGGGTTTTGTTTTTCAAGCATTTCAATTAATTGATAATAATACCGTTTTTGAAAATGTGGCTTTACCTTTGTTGTACGGAGGAATGAAGCAAAAACAAGTGAAAGATTTAGTGATGGAAGCTTTAACTAAAGTTGGTATTCCTGATAAATATAATAAATATCCGAAACAACTTTCTGGTGGACAACAACAACGGGTTGCGATTGCCAGAGCGATTGTCGGAAATCCTAAATTTATCGTTGCTGATGAACCAACTGGCGCTTTAGACAGTCGGACTTCTGAAGAAATCATGAATTTGTTCAAACGGTTAAACGAAGAAGAGCAAGTTACGATTTTAATGGTTACTCATGATAGTGAAGCAGCGGAGTATTGTAAACGCGTCATCACGGTTAAAGATGGCGAGCTTTTGGAAGAAGGTGTTTTACATGCGGTTTAGTGAAGTTTGGAAAACAGCCATTAAAGCGATTGGTAAAAATAAACGCCGCAGCTTTTTAACGATGATTGGTTTAGTTATTGGGATTTCAGCAGTCATTACGATTTTTTCAATTGGTCGTGGTTTTGAGAATTATGCTTCTGAACTGATTGGTTTAGATCAATTTGATGGTAGTATTGAGTTTAACTTTTCAGCTAAAAGTAATGACTTTTATGATTCCAATTTAGATGGTTTTACGGAAGAAGATATTAATCGCTTAAAGAGTATTAAGGGAGTTAGTGATGTGGCTTATTATTCTGATGGTAAAAATGGCGTAAAATATAATGATCAAACAATTGATGAAGTCGGCAATGATGGCCGTTGGAACAGCTTTAAGTTGTTAAAAGGTAACGGTTCTGAAGTTATTTATGGTCGGAGCATTAAAGAAAGTGATTATTTAAACGAAAATAAAGTGATTGTGATTGATGAAGTAGCCGCCAAAGCGATTCGTAAAGAATATCCAGCAACTTTAATCGGCGAGAGTATTACTTTGCAAGGGCAGCTTTTTGAAGTAGTTGGCATTATGGAAGAGCGAGAAAATAGTGGTATTATGACCACTCAAGAAGATTATGTTGTAGCTGAAGTACCAGAAAATGTTTATGAAAGTTATTTTTCAACGGAATATCGCGATGTTATCATGGTGAAACTAACAGAAAATGCCATTGTTAAAGATGTAACTGAAAAAATTGAAAAAGATTTGGAAGATTATGGTTCTAATAAAGAATTAGGTAAATATACCAGTCAAGATTTAGCGGGCCAAGTGGACCAAATTCGAACTTTATTGATGGGGATTACGATTTTAGTTTCAACGATTGGTGGTATTTCCTTATTTATTTCAGGCATTGGCGTGATGAACATGATTTATATTTCGGTTTCCGAACGGACGAAAGAAATTGGTGTTCGACGAGCGATGGGTGGTACGAAAAATAATATTATGATGCAGTTTTTATTAGAAGGAATTACGTTAACTTTACTTGGTGGGATTATCGGGTATGCCTTTGGAATGTTATTTGCCCAGGGGATTAGTATGGTAACGCCATTTAGTGTTAAACCAGATTTATTTACGATTTTATTAGCGCTAGGTTTATCGGTTGCTATCGGAATTATCTTTAGTTGGCTACCAGCTAAAAGTGCTTCTAAAAAAGATATTGTCAATTTATTAAGATAAAAAAATAGTCGTTAACAAGGCTTAGGAGGAGCACTTGTTAACGGCTATTTTATATATTACTCAGCTCTTAAAGCAATTGCTGCATCTTTTTTAGCTGCCATGCGGGCTGGTACGTGACCACCTAACATGGTTAAAACGGTACTAACAACAATTAAAATCACAGCATGCACTGGATTTAGAGAAGCAACATTTTCTAATTCAGTCATATTGTAAAGGACGCTGTTGATTGGGAAAGTAGCTAACCAAGCAATCACAACCCCTAATGTTCCTGAAGCGATTCCTAAAATACAAGTTTCTGCATCGAAAACGCGAGTAATATCTTTTTTACGAGCCCCTAAGGCTTTTAAAACACCAATTTCTTTTGTTCGTTCAATGACAGAAGTATAAGTAATAATACTAATCATAATCATACTAGTTACTAAAGAAATACCGGCAAAAGCAATTAAAACATAAGTGATGGCGTCCATTAATCCACCAGTTAATTCAGTCATCGTACCAGCTAAATCACTGTAGATAATTTCGTCATCAGCTTTTTTACCTTCGTTATATTCATCTAAATATGCTAAAACTTCATCTTTAGCAGCAAAATCATTTGGATAAATGAAAATACTGTTTGGTAAGCTGCTACCACCTAAGTAGGCGATAAATTGTTCTTTACCTGTTTCATCTAAAGCTTCGTTGTTCATAATGTTAACGTCGCTAGTTTCTTGAGCTTTAACGATTTTTGATTCTTTATTTTCAGCAATTAGGTTTTCACTTAATTTATCGCTGTAAGCAATTCCGGGTGCCAATAAGCGCATTGGCGAACTATCTTTCACCCGTAAAATACCAGAAACAGTTAATGTCCAATTGTCTTTATTATCATAAAGGGCTTGGTAATCATTTGAAGGAACGAAATTACCAGTTGGTAATTCTTGATAGTAATCATCATTTTTAATTAATTTAACGCTAGTGCCAACGATTTGGTCAAAATCTAATTCATCTTCGTTTTCTACATCAAAACCTAAATTAGTTAAGGCATTGATATTTGTTGTATTGGTTTCATCAACGATTAAAACTACATCTGTGTCGGCTTTAGGATAACTACCTGCTAAAACGTCATAATTTTTTTCTAAAAAATTACCTTCGTCATCAGATAATTGTGTTGGGAAAGTTGAAACTTCCATTCCTGACATGCTGCTCATCATGTTCATCATAGAAGCTGTGGCTGAGTTGGCTTGATAATTAGAGAAGCTAACTGGTTTAATTTCGCCATCAACATCTCGTAGTAAATTCATAGCAACAGAACGTGAGTAGCCGATATTATTACTTAAAGCTGGGTCAATCTCTTTAATATAGTCAACGTAATCTTGGTCGATTTTATTAATGTGTTGTGCGGCATCTTCTTGACTTGTTTTTGCAATAACTTTTTTGCTATCGGGATATTCTTCATTTTCATCAAGTGTCAGATAAGCTGTTTGTTCAGTCGCAATTTGCGAAATTGTAATTGGAAATTGCGCTAAAGTTTCAGCTTGCGTCTGATCAATTTGCGCTTGGAAACCAGATGAAAGAGCTAAAACAATTGCGATACTGATAATCCCAATACTAGAAGCAAAGGCAGTTAGAAAAGTCCGTCCTTTTTTCGTACGAATATTATTGAATGACAAACGTAAAGCAGTTAAGAAAGTCATTTTAGTATGTTTTAGTTGAAACTCGTTGCCTTTTGCTCTTTCTTCGTAGGGACGAGAGTCGTTAACGATGCGACCATCTGAAAATTCAATGATGCGATCAGCGTATTGATGAGCTAACTCGGGATTGTGGGTAACCATCACCACTAATTTTTCTTTTGAAAGTTCTTGAATTAATTCCATGATTTGCACACTAGTTTCAGAATCTAGGGCACCAGTGGGTTCATCACAAAGTAAAATGTCGGGATCGTTAGCTAAAGCGCGGGCGATAGCCACCCGTTGCATTTGACCGCCGGAAAGTTGATTTGGTTTTTTATGGATATGATCTTTTAAACCAACTCTGTTTAAAGCTTCTTCAGCTTTTTTTCTTTTGGTGTCTTTATCAACACCACTTAAAGTCATACCTAATTCAACATTATCAATAATGCCTAAATGACCGATTAAATTATAACTTTGGAAGACGAAGCCGATTGAATTATTTCGATAAGCATCCCAATCGGAATCTTTAAATGATTTGGTGGATTTGCCGTTAATAATCATGTCACCTGAATCGTAGTTATCCAGACCACCAATTACATTTAACATGGTTGTTTTGCCGGAACCACTTTGACCTAAAATGGCTACAAATTCTTTTTTCCGAAAAGAAACGGAAACGCCATCTAAGGCTTTGGTTATCGTGTCGCCGACTTTATAATGTTTTTTTATATCTTTTAATTCTAACATAGCTAATCCTCCAAATTTTATAGTTTAACGAGTTGCCTCGGGGTTAATAAGTTTTTATACTGAGAAAAGTATAACATTTGAAAAAGCGACTGAAATGAGAAAATTCGTCAAAATTGATTCACAGCATCAGTCGCATTTTTCTCAAACATCCTCCTTTTCTAGTTGCGTCTGTTAAAACGCGAGATTTTCTACTTATAAATGAAATAGGAGCGGATTTAATCAAAATAACACACGTTTTAAGGTGTGCAAAGCTTAAAACCGATTGTTCTGACTAAATCAACCGGCCTATTTCACTAATCTACTTAGTTATTCCCTAATAATAGTTTATTAGTACGAAGTAGCTGATGTATACTATAATAGTCCATTGTTAACTATTTATGAACTAAAATACTGTTTAAATTCATAATAAGTTAACATTTTTTGTATAATATAAGATATAAATAAATTTCCAATAGCAAATGATTATAAAAAGCGCAACAGGCTTGTTCTGCACCCGAACAAAGCCTGCGCAGCTAGATTAATAAAATTTAGGGGATAAAAAGATGATTACAATATTAATTGTTGAAGACGATGAAAATTTAAACGCTTTATATGAATCAGTTTTAGTGACGGCAGGTTTTATGACGATTACTACAATGAATGGTTTAGAAGCGTTGGAAGCTTTAGATAATCACCATGTGGATTTAATTATTACTGATGTGATGATGCCTGAGATGAGCGGTTTTGAATTAGCGAAAGAATTGCGGGAAGCCGGCTTTATGCTACCAATTTTAGTGATTACCGCTAAAGAATCTTTTGAAGATAAACGCTATGGCTTTGGTTTAGGAATTGACGACTATATGGTGAAGCCAATTGACGTGAAAGAAATGATTTTGCGAGTAGAAGCTTTATTGCGGCGGGCGCGGATTGCTAATGAACGAAAGCTAACGATTGGTAAAACGGTATTAAATCAAGAAACTTATGAAGTCATTGTGGAAGAACAAGCGATTGAATTACCACAAAAAGAATTTTTACTTCTATATAAATTGCTTTCTTATCCCAATAAAATATTTACTCGCCAACAGTTAATGGATGAGATTTGGGGGATGGATACGGAAAGTGATGAGCGAACAGTGGATGTGCATATTAAACGGCTACGTGATAAATTTCAAGCAGATGTAGATTTTGAAATTATGACGATTCGTGGCTTAGGATATAAGGCGGTAATTAAATGATGAAAAAGAAAATTTATTCTCAGTTGTGGATTTATTTTGCTTGCATGATTTTTGGATTATTGTTGATGGCAGCGATTCTCTTTGCAGTAGCAACGTTTATCTTGTTTCATTTTCAATATATCACCCATCAAAATTCACCAATTCGCTTAACTTATGTCTTTGCAATTTTTAGTGTGGTTTCAGGGACAGGTGTAGCTATTTTCGTAGGGCGAAAAATTTTATTACCAATTTCTCGTTTAAGTAGTGAAATGCGTAAAGTAGCTGAAGGTGATTTTTCTATACAAATTGATGAAGATGAAAAAGTTGCCGAAGTCCAACAGCTTTTACATGATTTCAATTCAATGGTGAAGGAATTAAATAATATTGAAACGCTGCGGGATGATTTTGTTAGTAGTGTATCTCATGAGTTTAAAACCCCAATTGCTACCATTCGTGGTTATGTGCAGTTGTTACAAAATTCTCAGCTATCAGAAAGTGAACGGCAAGAATATTTAACCCGGATTATGGATGGCACCCATCAACTTTCTCGTTTAATTGAAAATATTTTGAAATTAACGAAAGTTGAAACCCAAGGGATGACCTTGGAAGAAAAAGAGTTTCGTTTAGATGAACAAATCCGCAATGTTATTCTCTTTTTAGAGCCAGAATGGGAAGCTCGCAATCTTGAGTGGGAAATTGATTTAGAAAAAAGCTACTTTTATGGAAATGAAGAAGTTCTTTATCAAGTTTGGCTAAACATTATTAGTAATGCCATTAAATATAATCAAGATGATGGGAAAATTGAAGTCTTTTTGACTGAAAATGAAGAAAATGTTGAAATTTTGGTGAAAGACAGCGGCATTGGCATGAACAAAGAAACGATAGTGCGGATTTTTGATAAATTTTATCAAGGAGATACCGCCCGCAAAACGAAAGGTAACGGTTTGGGGTTGGCTTTAGCGAAACAAGTAGTGGATATTTATCAAGGGGAAATTGATGTAGAAAGCCAAGAAAATCAAGGAACCACCATGAAAATTACCTTACCGAAAAAGAATCACTAAAAGAAAAGATTTTGTTCACAGAAAGTTAATATTTAACAGGTAAGATATAAATATCGAAAGTTATTTAATTTTAAACAAAAGAGGTGAAAAGTAGTGGAGGAAACAAAAACCCTTTATTTTATTGAACAAACAAAAAATATTGAAGGTTCTTATATTGAAATCGACACGGTTTTAGTGGAAGATAGCAAAGAAGAGGCGTTACAAGAGTTTAATCAATTAGTAAGTGAGGATTGTGAAAAATCCTTCGGCTACACCTTAAATGAATACCAAATTAAAGCCGAAAAATCTTTTTTCCAAAAATTAATTAGTTCTTGGAAAAATCTTCCTGCTGAGTTTTATCGGGCGATGAAAGTCATCACTTATCAACCTTTGGCAGAATATCAAGCTTAAGTCCTATTGAATAGTCTGAAAATAATAAATCGTATGAAGGTAAGTGATTGCTTTCATACGATTTTTTTTGTTGTTCGGAATTTTTGGAAAACCTTTACAAAAACCTCTTGTAAATATTTAGTAAATATTTTATAATGAGTTTACTAAATGATTTAACCGCGGATGAATAAGTAAAAAATTATTACAATAAAATGAATGAGGAGCGTGAAGGCAATGGATTTGCAAGAAAAGTTTTTAACAGTTTTTGGTGAAGCAGCAACTGGGGAGTATTTTGCACCGGGAAGAATTAACTTAATTGGTGAACATACCGATTATAATGGTGGTCATGTTTTTCCAGCTTCAATTACGATTGGCACGTATGGTTTAGCGAAAAAACGGCAAGATAAAAAATTCCGTTTTTACTCTGAAAATTTTGCAGAGTTCGGAATTATTGAAGTCGATTTGGCAGATTTAACTTATCGTAAAGCCGATAATTGGACGAATTATCCAAAAGGGATGATTAAATTTTTGCAAGAAGCAGGTAGCGTGATTGATGCGGGCTTAGATATTTTATACTACGGAACGATTCCTAATGCTTCAGGTTTATCTTCTTCCGCTTCCATTGAACTTTTAACCGGCGTGATTTTAAATGACCAGTTTGCTTTAGGAATTGAAATGTTAGATTTAGTAAAAACTGGTAAAAAAGTTGAAAATGAATTTATGGGTGTTAACTCAGGGATTATGGACCAATTTGCGATTGGTATGGGGAAAAAGGACCAAGCGATTTTATTAGATACCAACACTTTAAAATACGAATTGGTGCCAGCGGCTTTTGGTGAATATGTTATTGCGATTATGAATACAAAAAAACGCCGTGAATTAGCCGATTCCAAATATAACGAACGCCGTAGTGAATGTGAAGAAGCTTTAAAACGCCTACAAAGCAAATTGACGATTCAAGCTTTGGGAGAATTAGATGAAGCGACTTTTGCTGCTAATCAAGATTTGATTGGCGATGAAACATTAATTAAACGGGCAAAACATGCGGTAACAGAAAATCAACGGACTTTAAAAGCGAAAGCCGCTTTAGTGGCTGGTGATTTAACTACTTTTGGCGAGTTGTTAAACGCTTCTCATCACTCTTTAAAACACGATTACGAAGTAACCGGTATTGAGTTAGATACTTTGGTGGCGGCTGCTCAAGCGCAATCTGGAGTCTTAGGGGCCCGTATGACCGGAGCTGGTTTTGGTGGCTGCGCGATTGCTTTAGTAAAAGAAAGCCAGTTAGATGATTTCATTGCTAATGTTGGTGCTGTTTATCAAAAAGAAATTGGCTATGCTGCTGAATTTTATAAAGCCAGCATTGATGATGGTGCGAGAAAACTTTAAAAAACAAAAAATCGAAGTAAGCTGGAGGTTTTTAAATGAAAATTTTAGTTCTTGGTGGTGCCGGTTATATTGGTTCCCACGCGGTTGACCAATTGGTGAACAAAGGCTATGATGTTGTGGTGGTAGATAATTTATTGACTGGTCATCGCTTAGCGGTTCATCAATCAGCGACTTTTTACGAAGGAGATTTGCGGGATAAAACTTTTATGCAATCAGTTTTTGAAAAAGAAAAAATTGATGGTATTCTGCATTTTGCAGCCAGTTCATTAGTTGGAGAATCGGTTGAAAATCCTTTGAAATACTTTAATAATAATATTTATGGCATGCAAATTTTGTTAGAAGTGATGGCAGAATTTGATGTGAAACATATCGTCTTTTCTTCTACGGCGGCAACTTACGGAGAGCCTGAAGAAACGCCAATTAGCGAAACAACGCCAACTAATCCGAAAAATCCTTACGGGGAAAGTAAATTAACGATGGAAAAAATGATGAAATGGTGCGATCAAGCTTATGGCATGAAATATGTCGCTTTACGCTATTTCAATGTGGCAGGTGCTAAGAGTGATGCTTCGATTGGCGAAGATCATGATCCTGAAACACATTTAGTACCGATTATTTTACAAGTGGCTTTAGGGCAACGAAAAGAGTTAGGGATTTTCGGCGATGATTACGATACGCCAGATGGCACATGTATCCGTGATTATGTGCAAGTGGAAGATTTAATCGCCGCTCATATTTTAGCGTTAGAGTATTTAAAAGCCGGCAATCAAAGTAATACCTTTAATTTAGGTAGTAACAATGGTTATTCAGTGAAAGAAATGTTAGCTGCTGCTCGTAAAGTTACTCATCGGGAAATTCCTGCAAAAGTGATGCCAAGACGAGCAGGGGACCCCGGAACATTAATCGCTTCTAGCCAAAAAACCAAAGAAGTTTTAGGTTGGCAACCGCAATATACTGAAATCGAAGAAATCATTGCATCCGCTTGGAAATGGCATTTAGCCCGTCCCAATGGTTATGATGATAAAAAATAATTGTAAGTAAAAATACGGAGAGATTGGCGAAAAAACCAATCTTTTCCGTTTTTATTAAATGAATATATTAATAAGAACTCGAGGTAAAGGATTATGACTGTAAGTCAAGCAACACAGGCTTTTGTTCAGTTAGCACTGAAATCAGGCGGCTGGATGGAAATGGATCGAATTTATTTGCAGAATCAAGTGCTGTCATTAATTGGCGAAGATGCTTTAGCTGATGAAGAAGTAACAGCAGCCTATTTAGCAAAATCTTCAGTGACTTTATTAGATGAATTAATTGAACAAGCCCTTAAAAATGAAAAGATTGGCGATTTGCAAGCAGAACGAGAAATTTTAGAAGGACAGTTAATGGATTTATTAACGCCACCACCTTCTGTTGTGAATGCTTTTTTTGCCAAACATTATGAAGAATCACCGCAAAAAGCGACGGATTATTTTTATGAATTAAGTAAAAATAATGATTACATTAAAACCCGAGCGATTGCCAAAAATATTGAGTTTCCAGCTGAAAGTGAATATGGTACGCTGGAAATTACCATTAATATGTCAAAACCCGAAAAAGATCCGAAGCAAATTGCGGCAGAATTGACCGCAGTCAAGGTGAACTATCCTAAATGTATGTTATGTATGGAAAATGAAGGCTATTTAGGTCGCCTGAATTATCCAGCGCGGCGGAATCATCGCATTATTCGCATGAATTTAGCGGGGGAAAGCTGGGGCTTTCAATATTCCCCATACGCTTATTACAATGAACATGCGATTGTTTTATCGGAAGAACATCGCCCCATGAAAATTAATCGGGAAAGCTTCCAACGCTTATTAAATATTATTGAAGTTTTACCTCATTATTTTGTAGGCTCCAATGCAGATCTGCCGATTGTTGGCGGGTCGATTTTATCCCACGATCATTATCAGGCGGGGCGCCATGATTTTCCCATGGCAAAAGCTGCTATCGAAAAAGAATTTTCTTTGTTAGGTTTTGCTAATGTGAAAGCCGGCATCGTTAAATGGCCAATGTCAGTGATTCGTTTACAAAGTGAAAACAAACAGGATTTAGTTAACGCTGGCGAGTTTATTTTAGAAAGTTGGCGGAATTATTCCGATGCAAGTGTGGATGTAGTGGCTCATTCAGCCGATGGCACACCCCATCATACGATTACGCCAATTGCTCGCAAAAATCAAAATCTATTTGAATTAGATTTAGTTTTAAGAGATAATAATGTTTCAGAAACGTATCCAGATGGGATTTTTCATCCCCATCCAGATGTGCAAAATATTAAAAAAGAAAATATCGGTTTGATTGAAGTCATGGGCTTGGCGATTTTGCCACCACGTTTAAGTGAAGAATTGAAGGAAGTTGAGAAATTTCTTTTAAATCAGCCCCATGAAATGGCTGACTATCATCAAGCATGGGCGACTAGTTTACAAGCAAAACATGCTTATACAGCAGAAAATGTTGAAGCTTTAGTGCAAGGGGAAGTCGGTAATGTTTTCTTGCGCGTTTTAGAAGATGCCGGTGTCTTTAAGCGCAGCGTCGAAGGTCAAGCGGCGTTCCAACGCTTTATTGCATCCTTAGGTTAAGACGAATTTTTATCAAGTTATTTGTATGGAGGGATTTCTTTGGCAACGATTAAAGATATAGCAGAACAAGCCGGTGTTTCACCAGCGACAGTTTCACGAGTTTTGAATTACGATCCAGAACTTTCTGTTGGGGATGAAACGAAGCGGAAAATTTTTGAAGTTGCTGAAGCAATGAACTATACGAAACATCAAAAGAAAAAAGTGGTTAGCCAACTGCGCTTCAAATTGGTGCAATGGTATGATGCCACCGAAGAATTAGAAGATTTATACTATTTATCGATTCGCTTAGGAATTGAAAAGCGGGCGGAAGAATTAGGCATTACTATTTTAAAAGAAAACTTACAAGAAATTTCCGAAGCCGCTTGTGATGGCATTATTGCCGTAGGGAAATTCGATCAACTGGAAGTAGAAAAGTTAACTGCCACCAGTGAACCACTACTTTTTGTTGATTATAACGGCACAAAAGAAGGTTATTCTTCAATTGTTGTTGATTTCCAACAGGCGATTCAACAAGTTTTGACAGCTTTTGAAGAAAAAGGTTATCGTGATATCGGCATGATTGCCGGCGTTGAAAAAACTAAAACTTCTCATGAAGTTGTGAAAGACGATCGTTTTCAATATTTTAAAACACGCTTAACAGAAACGAAGCAATATCAAGAAAAATGGCATTTACAAGCTGATTTTTCCGTTGAATCAGGCTATCAAGTGATGAAAAACTTTTTGACAACTGAAAAAGACTGGCCGCGGGCATTTTTTGCTGCCAATGATGCCATTGCGATTGGTGCTTTGCGGGCATTACAAGAGTTACAAGTTCCCGTTCCTGAAAAAATCGCCTTGATTGGTTTTAATGATGTTAGTGTGGCAAAATATGTCAATCCACCATTAAGTACTGTTAAAGTTTATACGGAATGGATGGGAAGCCACGCAGTTGATACTTTACAATTATTAACTAACGAAAAGCCACCGATTCCTTTTAAAATTGAAGTGGGAACTAGTTATATTCCCCGTTCTTCATGTTAAAAAAAGAGTGAGACAAAATTTTGTCTCACTCTTTTTGTGTGTTCCGTTAATTATTCAGTTACATATTTTTTAGTACGTTCGTCAGAAATTACACCTTTGTAATTTAAACCATAACCAAAGTCATAACTGTTGCCAACGCTGTCTTTGTAAGGCGTCATATCTTGACCGACATCTTCCAATTGCGCTTCAACAGTATCCATATCAGCTGGGAATTGCATAGGTAGCAAGCCTTGAGGTTCTTGTTTACCTAAAATGATATCGAAGTAAGCTTGATCGCTAACAGAGAAACCAGTAACGATTGCATCAGCGTCTTTTTCAAATTCGCTAACAATTACAGGGTTTTTCGCTTTTAAAACAACGATAACTGGGATTTTTTTACCAGTTTCTTTTTCGATTTCAGCTGCTTGTTTTTGTGCATTTTGGAAAGCTTCTAAATCATAGCTGTTGCTAATAGTAGAAGTTTTACCGAAGTAGCTGCGGTTTTCTTTTGTGCCGTCTTCTTTAGTGTCGCCACTAATTGAGTCTTTACGAACATGTTCGCCATCAGCAGTATAAGTACCGTATTGTAATGATAGAGGGTAAGCTTCGCCATCTTGTAAACCAGCTGAACTAAATGGACTACCATTATCAGGACTACTCATGCCGACAATAATCATGTCCACATTTTTCAAATCAGGTGCTTTAAAACCAGTAACGTTGTCGCCATCTTTAACAGGTTCGTCAGTTAAAACTTCTTTAAAGTAATTTTCAGCGATTTCAACATTCATGGTTGGCTCAGCAGTTTGATTGCCTTCACCAAAGACAGTTGCAAAGTTATTATGAATAGAACTTGGAATATAAACAACTTTATCTTGGAAGTCTTTTTCAACATCTTTGCTAGCTGTAATTGTTTCGTCTTCATTTTTAAGCATAATGATTGAATCTAATTGTGCTTGATAACCATCAGTACGTTTGTCTTCACTACCAACAATCGCAGTTGATTCTTCTAATGATAAATAAGGATTTTCAAATGAGCCAGGTAACATTAACATTTTAACTAAACGTTCACCTGATTGACGGAAACGTTCTTCAGCAGTAATTTCAAGATCACCTTTTTCATAGGCTTCGTCCCACATATCGTAAGCTTCTAAAACAGGCACGATATCGTTGTTACCACCGAACATATCAACGCCGGTTTTAAGAATTTCAAAGTGGCGTTCTGGAATAGTTAATTTTTCAGCCCCCCAAGCAGTTCCTAAGCCCATTAAGTTGGTTGGATCAGTTGGTGCAGAAGTAACCGCCCAGTCAGTACAGATTACGCCTTCGTAGTTATTATCTTTACGTAAAATATCAATTTTATCTTTATCGTAAGCAGAACCCATTTCTGTGCCAAATAGTGGGTTGCCATCTTTATCAATAGCGATAGAGTATGAACTCATAACAGCTGTAGCTGCTTCGGTTTTACCGTCCAAATTCATAGCGCCATCTAAAAATGGAATTAAATGTTCTTCAAAGTTTTCACCTGGATAAACAGCGTATTTACCACTATTCATATGAGCTTCACGACCGCCTTCGCCCATACCGTCGCCAGGGAAATGTTTCACCATTGCATGAATAGAATCTTTACCCCATCCAAGATCGTTGCCATCAGCATCGAAAGAAGATTGAGAGCCATCAGCATAAGCTTTTGCCATATCAGTTGCTAGGGCAGTATTTTCACCGAAAGTTCCGTCAACCCGTAACCAACGAGGTTCAGTTGCTAACTCGATTTGTGGGCCTAAGGCAGTTGCAATCCCCATTGCGCGATATTCTTCAGAAGCAGCTTTAGAGAAAGTCAACATTGTATCGGGATTAAAAGTTGCTGCCAAACCTAAGTTTGATGGCCAACGAGAGATATCATCGCCTTCAGCATTGTAAGCAGCATCAGAGCCCGCTGTACTACGAGGGTCAGAACTGAAGTTAACTGGTAATAAAGCCGAACCTTCTTCAGCAGCTAATTCTTCCACGTAAGCTTGCATTTCATTATTCCAATTAACAGCGGCTGTAACATCGTTACCACCAGCGTTTAAAACATTTCTTAAATGACTATCTTTTAAATAAGTTTGTTGGTCTTCTGTTAAACCATCTTCAGGATTACGTTCATGACTACTGAAAAGCATTAAACCAGCAATTTGTTCTTTAGTTAATTCTTCAGATAAAGATTTTGCCCGAGCGTCAACGTCTTTACGCCAATCTTCCCAAACATCTAATTTTTCATTGCCATTCATATCTTTAAAAGCATAAGTTGCATTGTCGCTAGTTTCTTCCAGTAAAGAAACGCCGCCATCTTTCAAATAACCTAAAACAGCGCCATCGTTAGGATTAGTTACTAATAAATAAGTAACATCTCCTTCTTTTTTCTCTTCAACGGTGTATTTAACCGCTTCAGATTCTTTAGATTCTTCTGTTTGACCGCCATTTTGACTACAAGCAGCTAAAAGAAGTGGTACTGAAAATAGTGAAACATACTTACTGAATTTTTTCATAAATGAATCCCCCAATATTATTTAATTCCACTTTACAAAAACAAAAAGGAACCAAGTAGCTTAACTAAAATAGTAGATTATGGATAAAGCAAATAAAAATCTGCAGCTTTTTACACACAAAAAACCTGGAGGATGGTCAAAGAGTAGACGAATGAGTCATATCTTTGATTCCTACAGGTTTAGCTTGCAATATATACAATCACTATCCAAATTGAATCAGTAAATTCCTTTTTATAGATTCAATTATAAGATTGAAAACGTTCGCTGTCAACGCTTTCTTTTTTTGCTTTCAAAAAGCGCTAATACCATTGCAATAAAAAATTGCTGGTATTAGCGCTTGTAAGTTTATTTTGCAAGCATCTCTTCGATGGTTACTAAATATTCTTGTGTAGCATCAGGCAGATTACTCGTAAAGTAATAATCGCGTTCGGAAGTGGTGATTTTTAAAATAGGTGCTTTTTTAGTATTAACAAGAAAAGTTGCAGGTTTATTTTTTACTCTAAAGGAACCAACCGCATAATTCTCTGTACCTGTTCCGTTCACTCTAACGGAATCTTTCGGGATATCATCAAGAAGCTGGACTTCTTCGATTTTATTTAAAGGAATTTTACTAGTTTTCGTTAATGGAGCTGAAATCGTAACGGTTGTTTGGCTGATATCCAGCTGCATAGCAGTGGGACTAAAATCATAAAAAAACAAAGGTAGCGTAACGAAAATTAAAAGACCAGTTACAAAAACGCTGATAACTCCCATAAATACTTTTGCGATTGGTCGCGCCATATTCATACCGATATTAAAACCAACCCGATCCGGTACCATTAAACGAGTGTCATCAGGATTATAATAAAGGCCATAACGCCAATATTGATCTTCACCGACATAGCGTTGATGAGGTATTTGTTGTAAAAGTTGATCTTGTTTTTTCCGTAAAACAAATAAACAACGAATAGAAAAGAAGCAACCTACCAAAATAGCAATTAGCAATACGCCACTAAAGATTAAACTTGTTTGGTTAGAGAAACTTGTTAAAGCCATCGGAACCATCGTAATTGGCAGAAAAGCAAAGCACATTACGACCATACTTAAAGACCAGTAATATTTTGTTAAGTCATTATATTGTAGATTTAACTGAGAGTCATCAGATAAAGATTTAATGGGAAAGCGACTAATGTAATAGTAAGAAATCGCAAAAATACTCCACATAATAATGCAAGCGGCGCTAGCTCCAAGGCCATCTATCCAGGAACCAATAAAGAAATTAAGGCTAGCTAAAATAAGCGATAAAACTAAACAAGCAATCAACCACGTAAATGGTAGAATTTTGCGGTTTTTTTCTTGAATAATTTTTGTATCAACAATAATTGCTTCCGTTGGTAACTCCCAATGGTTTTCGACAATCAAAGTCCGCATTTTACGAATATAAGTGATTAAACAAAAATAGTAAACTCCAATTGCACCAATAAGTAGTATAAAGAAGCCAGTCATTAATAAAGAATCATAGGGAATTAATGCTGATAATAAGGTTAAAAGCATACCACCAGCAGTGATGAAAGCAATTGATTTTTTATATTCTTTAGCTAAAGCTAAAACTTTTGGATCTTGTAATTTATCTTTTGGTAAAGTATTTTCAAGAATTACCCGATTATGAGGTTTAGCAGGAATCATTTGAGTGAAGCCCATAATTAACCAGACCGGAATCATGATAAGAATTAATATTGTCATTTTAGATCATCCTTTCGAAATTGCGTTAAAATATTTGTGACCTCTGCCAAAATATCGGTTTCTGAATAGCGCTGAATACTGCTTTCAGCTAAGATTAAAGCTAATTGATCAGCTAATTTTTGAGGATAAGCTGTTTTAGCTGGTTCAAAAGTAGCAACTTTTGTTCCTAAACGTCGGTCAGTTAATAAATAACCCTCTTCTTTTAATAAATTGTAAGCTTTTGAAATGGTCATAGTGTTGACACCAATTTCATCTGCTAATAAGCGGACTGAGGGTAATTGTTCACCGGCAGCTAATTCGCCTTTTGCGATTCCTAAAATAATTTGATCGCGTAATTGCTTATAAATCGGGACTTCTGAGTAATTAGAAATTTCTAAAATCATTTCCTCACCACTTTCTGTTATTTGTATTATCTGTATCGCTTGTATTACTAACTATAATACAAAAAATAAAAATTGCAAGTCTTTTATTTTTTTATTTCTGCCAAAGCAATTTAACGAGGACATTCTCTGACTTGAGTTATTTAAATACTAAGAGTAAAATGGTCTTTGACGTAAAAAAGTAAGAAAGAGGGCTATTTTTAATGGAAATTAAACCAACATTAACGGAAAAGTTTTTATCTGAATTCAATGAAAATACTAAGCAACAAGTTATTCAAGGGGCAGTTGTCAAAAATGGGATCGCTGCTAGTGGCGAAACGGTAGCAGCTTTAAGAAATAATGTACCTGTTTATTCTGTGGATATTGCAACAGGTAAAGTTGCTAATCAAATGCAATCAGGCCGTTGCTGGATGTTTGCGGCTTTAAATACTTTTAGACATAAATTAATTAATAGTTTTAATTTAAAAGACTTCGAACTTTCACAAAACTATACTTTTTTCTGGGATAAATATGAAAAAGCTAACTATTTCTATGAAAATGTTTTGGCAACAGCTAAAGAAGATTTAACGAGCCGCAAAGTTGCCTTTCTTTTAGCGACACCGCAACAAGACGGTGGTCAGTGGGATATGATCGTTTCTATTTTTCAAAAGTACGGAATTGTTCCCAAAACAGCCATGCCAGAAAGTAAAAACAGCTCTAACTCTCGTGATTTAAATAAATATTTAAATAAAAAATTGCGAAAAGATGCTGTAACTTTACGGAATTTAGTAGCAGCTGGCGCTGCTGAAGCTGAAATTCAAACGGCTCGTGAAGGCATGTTGCAAGAAATTTATAACTTTTTAGCAACGTCTTTAGGGACACCGCCGACAACTTTTGATTTTGAATATCGTGATGAAGAAAAGAATTATCATTTGGATCGTAATTTAACACCACAAAGTTTTTATGAAAAATATGTTGGGGTTGATTTAAATGAATATGTCAGCATTATCAATGCACCAACCGCTGATAAACCTTACAATAAATCTTATACGGTTGAAATGTTAGGTAATGTAGTTGGTGGCACTGAAGTGAAATATTTAAATGTTGATATGGCAACTTTCAAAAAATTAGCCGTGGCACAATTAGAACAAGGCGAATCAATTTGGTTCGGTTGTGATGTTGGCCAATCGTCCACCCGTGATTCAGGAATTATGGCTTTAGATGCTTATGATATGGAGAACTTATTTGATATGAGTTTTGCTATGACCAAAGCTGAACGTTTAGATTACGGGGAAAGCTTAATGACTCACGCGATGGTTTTAACTGGTGTTGATGTAGTTGATGGTCAATCAACTAAATGGAAAGTTGAAAACAGCTGGGGAGAAAAAGTTGGTGATAAAGGTTTCTTCGTTATGAGTGATGCTTGGATGGATGAATACACTTATCAAATTGTTATTCGTAAAGAATTTTTAACACCAGAACAATTAGCGGCATTTGAAGCAGCACCAACCGTTCTAGCACCATGGGATCCAATGGGCGCTTTAGCTTAAAAAATAAAGAATTAAATAAAAAGTTGAGATTGCTGTCAAAAATCTCAACTTTTTTATTTATTTTAAGGTATAATTTAAGTTATTAATTTATTTAGAAAGTTGGTGGCTGCGTGGCACAACGTTTTACCGAAAATCATGAAGTAACTTATTATGAATGTGATGTGAATCAAAGAATGACTTTTCCAGCAATGTTAAGTATTGCGGTAAAAGTTTCCGAAGATCAAAGTGACTCTTTAAATCGCGGAGCCGATTTTGTACATACTTTTGGCTTAACTTGGGTGATTACGACTTATCAAATTAAAATTAATCGCTTGCCAAAAGTAGGTGAAAATATTAAAGTTTCTACCAAAGCAACAAGTTATAATAAATATTTTTGCTATCGGAATTTTTGGTTTCATAATGAAGCCGGCGAAGAATTAGTGATGATTGAAACAGTTTTTGCTTTAATGAACATAGAAACTCGTAAGATGAGCAGCGTTCCTGAAGAAGTCATTTTGCCTTTTGAAAGTGAAAAAATCAAAAAAATTAAACGTTATCCAGTGATTGAAAAAATCGAAACGGGTGAGATGCTACCGTATCGCGTTCGTTATTATGATATTGATAGCAATCATCATGTTAATAATTCTGTTTATTTCAATTGGATGATTGACATATTAGGACTAGACTTTTTAACAGAATATACTCTCAAAGAAGTCAATGTCCGTTTTGATAAAGAAGTGGAATATGGTGTAGAAATTGAAAGCCATGTTGAGAAAGTCATCCTTGATGATGAAATCAAAACCCGTCATGAAATCAGAATTGGCCAGCAGCTTTACTGTGAAGCCAATATTCAGTGGCAAAAAAACAATTAAAAAGGGTAGGAAGGGGGCTGTGACAAAAGTCTCTAACAAAAAACGCATGAAATAACGAAAAATCGTTCATTTCATGCGTTTTTTCTAGTAAAATAAAAAAGAAGTACA
>NZ_JARXWL010000033.1 GCF_029893325.1 Enterococcus sp. PF1-24 | reverse complement strand
ATGAAATGTGAAAAGCCAGCGTCTTTAGGCGCTGGCCGGTTTTAGGGGCTTATAGCCCCAGAGCAAACCACCCTTTTGAAGGGTGGTGATGATTAATTTTGTAAAGCTATAAACAGGAATAAAAAGGTTATTTATTTTGATTAAACGGTGATAAATTTGCAAAAAATCGTTAAAAGTTTAAAAAAAATTATCTTTTTGATGTCATTTCGATTATAATATGCTTATATTTCAATTAATTAAACTGGAGAAGTTTGTTTTAAACTGCTCTTTATTTAGAAAGGAACATTTTGCATGGAGAGAAAAATAGGAACGGTTTCAAGAGGGGTTCGTTGTCCGATTATTCGCGAAGGAGATAATTTGGCAGACGTGGTGGTTAGTAGCGTACTTGAAGCAGCAGAAAGCGAAAATTTTAGTTTAGGAGATAAAGATGTTATCGCTGTAACTGAATCAATTGTTGCTAGAGCGCAAGGTAATTATGCAAGTATTGATGCGATTGCCACAGATGTAAAAGCTAAACTTGGCGGCGAAACAATTGGGATTATTTTTCCGATTCTTTCAAGAAATAGATTTTCTATTTGTTTAAAAGGTTTTGCGCGGGGGGCTAAAAAAGTTGTTTTAATGTTAAGCTACCCAAGCGATGAAGTGGGCAATGCGTTAATTACTTTTGATATGCTAGATGAAGCTGGCATCAATCCTTACACTGATATTTTATCATTGGAAAAATATCGTGAATTATTTGGTGATAACAAGCATGAATTTACTGGTGTGGATTATGTTGATTATTACAGCCAATTAATTCAAGCTGAAGGCGCTGAGGTAGAAATTATTTTTGCCAACAACCCGAAAGCCATTTTAAAATATACGAAAAATGTTTTAACTTGTGATATTCATACTCGTACAAGAACGAAGCGGATTTTAAAAGAAAACGGTGCAGAACGTGTTTGTGGAATGGATGATATCTTAACAGCTGCCGTTGATGGTAGTGGTTTTAACGAAAAATATGGTTTATTAGGTTCAAATAAATCAACTGAAGATTCAATTAAATTGTTCCCTAAAGAATGTTTTGATTTTGTAGAAAACATTCAAAAACAAGTTAAGGATAAAGTCGGCAAAAATGTTGAAGTTATGGTTTATGGCGATGGCGCCTTCAAAGATCCTCAAGGAAAAATTTGGGAGCTAGCTGATCCAGTGGTTTCACCCGCCTATACAAAAGGCTTAGTGGGAACACCGAATGAAGTGAAATTAAAATATTTAGCTGATAATGATTTTAAAGAATTAAATGGTGAAGAACTAAAAACCGCAATTTCAAACCGAATTAAAGAAAAATCTGATGATTTAGTGGGCAATATGGCGGCGCAAGGTACAACGCCACGTCAATTAACCGATTTGATTGGTTCTTTATGTGATTTAACAAGTGGTTCTGGCGATAAAGGTACGCCAGTCGTATTAGTTCAAGGTTATTTTGATAACTATACCGAATAATAATTAGGAAAACCAATAAATACAGGAGGTCTTGCGGACCCTTGCGATTTATTGGTTTTTCTTTTTGACTAAAGCAGTTGAAAGTCGGAATGGTTTAACTTTTAGGAAACTTTCTGAGTTTTTCGTTAGAAAGCTTTGAATTTATTTGCGAAATCATGCTTTTTGACCTAAAATTAATATAAGTTAATTAGAAGGATAGGTTCAATATGGAATTACAATTTTTAGGTACTGGTGCAGGAGTTCCTGCTAAACATCGCAATGTTTCTAGTATTGCTTTGAAATTATTAGATGAACGCAATGAAGTTTGGTTGTTTGACTGTGGTGAAGGCACCCAAATTCAAATTTTACATACAAATATTCGTCCTCGGAAAATCAATAAGATTTTCATCACTCATTTACATGGGGATCATCTTTTTGGCTTGCCGGGATTATTAAGCAGTCGTTCGTTTCAAGGGGGGAAAGAAACCCTTGAACTTTATGGACCCAAAGGCTTGCAAGCTTTTGTGGAAACTAGCTTAGCGGTTTCTAAAACGAAATTAAGTTATCCTTTGAAATTCACTGAGATTACTGAAGAAGGGTTGCTTTTTGAAGATGCTACTTTCAGTGTTTATTGTGCGCGCTTGGAGCACGGGATTGAAAGCTTTGGTTATCGCATTATGGAGCATGACCATGTTGGCGAATTACAAGTTGATAAATTACAAGCTTTAGGGGTGCCAGCTGGTCCAGTTTACGGTCAATTGAAAAAAGGTCAAGACGTTACTTTAGCAGACGGTCGCCAGCTGAAAAGCAGTGATTTTATCGGTATGGCTAAAAAAGGTCGAATCGTAACTATTTTAGGGGATACCCGTAAATCTAACGCAGCAATTCGTTTAGCTATCGGTAGCGATGCCTTGGTGCATGAAAGCACTTTTGAAATGAAACAAGGGAAAATGGCTTATAATTATTTTCATTCAACTAGCCAACAAGCAGCGGAAGTTGCTAAAGAAGCCCAAGTCAAGCAGCTATTTTTAACCCATATTAGCGCTCGCTACTTAGCTAAAGAAACCAAACAATTAGCTGAAGAAGCCCAATCAACCTTTGCTAATGCGGTGGTTGTAAGAGATTTTGATTGTTTTGAGATTCCTTTTGAAAATTAGCATAAAATAGAAGGTGACGAAATGAATTTAGAAAATAAAGTAGTCGTAGTAACTGGCGGTTCAGCTGGCTTAGGAGAGCAGATTTGTTATCAAGCAGCGAAAAAAGGGGCGATAGTCGTTACTTGTGCCCGGAGAACAAATTTAATTGAGCAAGTCAAAGAAAACTGTAAGGCGCTTAGTGGTAAACCCGCTTACGCATTA
This sequence comes from Enterococcus sp. PF1-24, assembly GCF_029893325.1. Taxonomy (GTDB): domain Bacteria; phylum Bacillota; class Bacilli; order Lactobacillales; family Enterococcaceae; genus HY326. Next base: position 22,297 of record NZ_JARXWL010000033.1, on the reverse strand, counting down.
CAGTTAGATGTTAGTAGTCCTGATAGTGTGGAAGCTTTTATGGAGCAGCTGACAGCTGAAGTGGGAGCCGTGGATGTTTTAGTCAACAACGCTGGTTTTGGCATCTTTACTGATTTTTTAACTTTTGATATGGCGGAAGCTTACAAAATGTTTGAAGTTAATATTTTAGGCATGATGGTAGTTACCCAAAAAATTGCTTTGCTAATGGCAGAAAGACAAAAAGGTCAAATTATCAATATTGCTTCAATGGCGGGGAAAATGGCGACAGCTAAAGCCACCGTTTATGCAGCTACTAAATTTGCCGTAATTGGTTTTTCTAATGCCCTACGTTTAGAGTTGAAGCCTTTCAATATTGCGGTAACGACAGTTAATCCCGGACCCATGAGAACTGACTTTTTTGATAAAGCAGATCCATCTGGTAACTATTTAGATTCAATCGGTGCTTTTGTGATTCAACCAGAAAAATTAGCCAAAGCGATTGTTCGTAGTATGAGTCATCCTAAAAGAGAGATTAATCAACCTGTAGCGATGGAAGTAGCAGCTCGCTTTTATAATCTATTTCCGCATATTGGTGATTTTTTAGCTGGTGGTTTATTCAATAAAAAATAAAAGTATAGATTGGGAGTGAATGCTTTGAAGAAACAATGGCAGCTGGTGGCCGGCGTGATTTTAGTTTTTTTAATTGTTTTATTTGCGGTAGCAAATACGAATCAAGTAATGATTAATTTCTTTATTAGTAAAGTGAAAGCACCACTAATTTTAGTGATTTTAGGTTCAGCAATTATTGGTATTTTGATTACTTTATCAGCAACAACAACGACAATCTGGAGTCAAAAGAAAAAAATAAAAGAACTTGATAAAACGATAACTGATTATCAAGAGAATGCCACGAAAAAAATTCAAGAAAAACAAGAACAACTAGAACGCGATTTTGAAAATCAACTTTCCAGTATTCGGGCAACTTATGAAGCTCAGTTAGTCGATAAAAACCGTCAAATTGACAAATTGACGAATCCCCAACCAAATGTTAAAACAAATCAGGCTTCACCAGAACAAATGAATTATTTTGATTAATAAACAATGGTCAGTAGCTAAAGTCTGTTAAAATTTTTAATTTAACGGATAATCAAGCTTACTGACCATTTTCTGTTTTATAATCAAGCTTACGAAAACTTCTCTGCTGAAGAAAAAGCAATTTTCAGATGAATTAACCCCGCAGCTCTGCTATAATAAGTTAGTTAGGAGTGATGACTTGAAAGCTTCAAAATTTCAATGGCAGAAACCTGTAAAAGAGGATATAGATAAAGCATTTTTAGCTGAAATCGCTGAGCGTAAGTTGCCAGCTTTATTTGCTGAAATTTTATGGCGGCGAGGAATTCGAGATGAATCAGCCTTGGCGGCATTTTTTAATGAGGATTTAGCTAATTTACATGACCCATATTTAATGTATGATATGGAAAAAGCTGTTGCACGTATTCAAAAAGCGGTTCTTGAAGGCGAACGGATTTTAGTTTATGGGGATTATGATGCAGACGGCATTACCAGTACCACTATTATGAAAGAAACCTTGGAGTTATTAGGGGCTGATGTGGTGGCTTTTTTACCTAATCGCTTTTTACAAGGTTATGGTCCTAATTTAGCTAAGTACCAAGAAATTGTGGCAGAGGGTATTCAATTAATCATTACCGTTGATAATGGTGTGGCTGGTCATGAAGCGATTGCTTTTGCTCAGAGTCAAGGGGTGGATGTCGTAGTGACTGACCACCACGAATTACCACAAGAATTACCAGAAGCATATGCAGTTGTTCACCCGCGACATCCCCAAGGAACGTATCCCTTTGGCGATTTAGCCGGCGTCGGCGTGGCTTTTAAAGTAGCGACGGCCTTGTTGGAAGAACCACCTGCTGAATTTTTAGATTTAGTAGCGATTGGGACGGTTGCTGATTTGGTATCATTAACTGGTGAAAACCGTATTTTAATAAAAGCTGGTTTAGAAGCTATCAAACAAACGGAGCGGATAGGTTTATTAGCTCTTTGCGAAAAAAGTGGCGTAGCTCTTAATGAAATAACCGAAACCAGTATCGGTTTTTCAATAGGCCCCCGTTTAAACGCGATTGGTCGTTTAGGAGATGCTAATCCAGCGGTTGATTTAATGTCGACGTTTGATGAAGAAGAAGCGCAGGAATTAGCGACTTTATTAGAGGAAAAAAATGTTGAACGCAAGGGCATTGTTGAAACAATCACCCAAGAAGCTTTAAGCATGATTAATCCGCAAAATAATATTCACTTGTTGGCTAAAGAAAATTGGCACGAAGGTGTATTAGGAATCGTGGCTGGCAATGTGATGCAGCAAACGGGTAAACCAGCGATTTTATTGGCCCTTAAAGAAGATGGCACCGCTAAAGGTTCAGGCCGCAGTGTTGAACAATTGAACCTTTTTGAAATGTTAACCACAGTTAAAGAATTGTTTACTCATTTTGGTGGGCATCACGCCGCTGTTGGTTTAACGATGCCCGCTGAAAATATCCCTGTTTTGCAAGAAAAAATGAATCAATATATTTTAGAAAATGAAATTGATTTAAGCGCAGGCGCACCATTAGTGATTGATGGCATTTTACAGCCAGAAGAAGCAACGGTTGCTTTTGTGCAAAGTTTAAGTGCCTTAGCGCCATTTGGTACCGATAATCCTTTACCAACGTTCTTGTTAGAAAATATTCAACCACAGAATGTTAAGCTATTAGGGGCAACCCAACAGCATTTGAAATTTTCGGTGGATGACAAAGAGACGTTAGAGGCGATTGCTTTTAACTTTGGCAAACAAGCCAGTGAATTTAGCGGTACCGTTGATATTGTTGGTCAGCTTTCCATTAATGAATGGAATGGTTTGAAAAAAGCCCAAATGCAATTAAAAGATTTTCAAGTAAAAGGCATTCAATTTTTTGATTGGCGTGGCAAACGTAATTGGCAGCAAGCTTTAGCAGCGGAAGAAACGCTATTTGTAGCTTTTCAAAAAGTTAGTAGTAAGATTTTACCTGCAAATTTACAAGCGGAAGTTGTTGTTTTTGACAATTTAGCTGAGATTCAGCAACTGTGTCAAGCTAAGCAATATCAACAGTTAGCAGTGTTAGATGTTCCTAGTGATTTAACTTTGGTGCAACAAATTGTTCAACAAGGAGAATTTTCACGGGTTTATTTATACGGTTATTCGGAAGAAGAAGCCTATTTAAACGGTTTAGGTAGCCGTGAACAATATGGCAAATTGTTTAGTTTCATTAAAAATCAGCAGCAAGTTGATGTTCGTTACAAATTAGATCAGCTGGCACAATTTTTAAAAATTCCCAAAAATTTATTAATCTTCATGATTAAAGTGTTTTCTGAGCTAAAATTTGTTACAATAGAGGACGGTGTTTTACGTCAGTCAGAAGAGATTGTTAATCGTCCCTTGACTGAAAGTCAGCTTTACCAACAAAGAATGCGACAAATTGAAAACGAAGAATTTTTGTTGTTAGCTGATAGTGAAAAAATCAAAGCTTGGTTACAAGGCTAACATTTGCGATTTATTATTAGAAAAGAGGAAATTTAATTATGGATTTAACAAATTACATTGCGAGTATTCCTGATTACCCATCAAAAGGCATTATTTTTAGAGATATTTCACCATTGATGGCAGACGGCGAAGCGTATCGAGCAGCCACAAAAGAAATCGTTGATTATGCTCGAGAAAAAGCGATTGATATGGTAGTAGGACCAGAAGCTCGTGGATTTATCGTAGGTTGTCCGGTGGCGTATGAGTTAGGCGTAGGTTTTGCCCCCGTTCGTAAACCTGGCAAATTACCAAGAAAAACGATTGAAGTTGCTTATGAAAAAGAATACGGTGAAGATATTTTAACCATTCACGATGATGCTATTAAACCTGGTCAACGGGTTTTAATCTGTGATGATTTATTAGCAACTGGTGGCACAATTAAAGCGACGATTGATTTAGTTGAAAAATTAGGTGGCGTAGTAGTTGGCTGTGCTTTCTTTATTGAATTAGTTGATTTAAAAGGTCGTGAAAAAATTAGCGGTCATGAAATTTTAACTTTAATGGAATATTAAAAAATAACTGACATTTATGATACTTTGAAAGAAGCGAGAAGAATGATTTACCATTACTATTTTAAATTCATTAGAAAAATAGCTCTTAACAAATGAATGAGATGAAGCATTGTTAAGAGCCTATGTAAACTATTCTTCATCGAAAAGCTAGCCAATAGGTAGTTTATTTGTCTTGCCTATAAAAGCTTTTCGATTAAATGACGGAAAATTTTGAAAGAGAGTGGGGCAAAAGCCGACTCCGTTTTACAAATCCGAACTTTACAGGGCATTATTCCTGCAATCCAGCAGATTCTTATTGAAAAAGTTAACACTTTTTTGATAGAATGGCTGGCAAGGTTTGGATTTAGCGGAAGTCAATCGCTAGCTGTCCTAGTCTCTTTTTATTTTATTAAAGAAATACATAGGCAAACAGTTAGGTTAGAAATGAAAGGAATGTAAAATGTTAAACTTATCAAATATTTCGCAGCAATTTGGCGATAAAATACTATATGAAGATATTAATGTGCAAATCAATCGTGGAGAACATGTCGGGATTATTGGTCGTAATGGCGCGGGCAAAAGTACCCTAATTAAAATTATCACTGGGGAGCTTTTACCAGATAACGGTAAAGTTACTTTTCCTAAAAAGTTAAAAATGGGTTATTTAGATCAATATGTCAATGTTGATGAAAGCCAAACGATTTATGAATTTTTGCAAACGGCTTTTGCAGCTGATTTTGAAAAAGAAGCGAAAATTGCTGAATTATACCAACAATATGCCGAAGTGATGGAAGATAACTTATTAATTAGAGCAGGCGAGCTGCAAAATCAGCTGGACCAAGGAGAATTTTATCAAATGGATACTTTGATTCTTGATTTGGCAGATGGCTTAGGGATTACTATTTTAGGTATGGAGACACCTTTAAGAGATTTAAGTGGTGGGCAACGCTCAAAATTAATTTTAGCTAAAATGCTGTTAGAAAAGCCCGACTTATTAATCTTGGATGAACCAACCAATCATCTGGATGCCGAACATATTCAATGGTTGGTGCAATTTTTACAGGATTTTAGTGGTACCTATTTAGTTGTTTCCCATGACCGTATTTTTTTAAATGAAATTACTACCCATATTTTAGATATCGAATTTGGCAAATTAACCAAATACACAGGGAATTTAAATAAAGCTTTGAAATTAAAAGAGCTGCAAAACGAAAGTTACATGAAACAATACGAAGCTCAAAAAGAGCATATCAAAAAGACCGAAGAATATATTCGCAAATACAAGGCTGGTTCACGTTCGACTATGGCTAAGAGCCGTGAAAAACAATTAGCTAAAGTTGAACGGCTAACGCCACCTTCAGATGCACCTAAACCTAATCTACAATTTCCTTTTGCACCATTGGTGACGACTTTGGCGTTAGAAACTGATCAATTAGTCATTGGTTATGAGCGGTCTTTATTACCAGAAATCAATCTAACCATTCGTTATGGTGAAAAAATTGCGATTCGTGGTTTTAATGGGATTGGGAAATCTACCTTAATCAAAACCTTATTAAAAGAAATTCCCGCCATTAGTGGTGAATTTCATTTTCCCCAACATACAGCGATTAATTATTTTGAGCAAGATTTGGCGTGGGAGTATCCTTTACAAACGGCTTTACAATATTTAGGGGATCTTTATCCGAAAGCTTCTATTAAAGATTTAAGACGGCAACTATCACGAGCGGGTTTACCTAATCAGTTGGCGCAAGAAGAATTACGCTTATTAAGTGGTGGGGAACAAACCAAAGTTAAATTGGCAGAAATGACCATGAAAAAGAGCAATTTCTTAATTTTAGATGAGCCTACCAATCATATTGATCAAGATACTAAAGATAATTTGCAAGAAACTTTACAAAATTTTGCTGGTACCGTATTAGTGGTTTCTCACGAAGCTGAATTTTATGAAATTTTTGTTGATCGGGTAGTTGATTTAACTGACTAAAAAAGCAAAGATTTATTAAAAATATTCGTTAGATAAAATTGAAGAAAGTGTGAAAATTCCGCTTTTTCTTGTAAATGACTAGTATAAGTGAGTAAAAGTGATATAATCGGAAATAATTAGATAACTAACTTTATGGAAATTGAATAGCTTTTTTTACAATGGAAAGCTTAATCTAGCAACCTATTTGTTATTACTTAAAAAAAATTAAATTTCATGGTTATGATTTGGCTTTTTCAACAATTTAGGGTAAGCTGTAATTGTGAAAGTACGACTAAATCAAAAAAGTATAAACTGCTTAGAGAGGTGTGGGTAATGAAACAAAAATTGAATGCCATTTTTCCAATTACACGGCAAAAATTAGTTTTGCTATTGGCACTTTTATTGTGGACAAAATCGTTATTCGCTTATTTGGTGGATTTTAGAATTGGCTATGACTGGTTTTTTCAATATGCTATTTTATTAGTTAATCCATTAGCATCAATTTTATTGGTATTAGGCTTAACTTTACTGATTAAACGCAAAGGCTTATTTATTGCTACGAATTTAATTCTCTATTTTTCTTTAAGTCTTTTAATAATCGCTAATGTTTTATATTTTCGTGAATATACGGACTTTATTACCATTAACACTGTTTTTGGTTTTGGCAAAGTTGCCAGCGGTTTAGGAGCAACAGTTTTTAAATTATTGAAACCTTATGATGTTTTTTACCTGCTAGATTTGATTGTCTTAGGTTATATTGCTTATAAAAAACAATTTACCTTAGAATATGTGCCAAAAGAAAGAAAAAATGCCCGGAAGTTATTGGCAGCCGCCTTTACTATGTTTGTATTGAATTTAGGGGTATCTGAACTTTTTCGTCCGGGGCTGTTAACCCGAACTTTTTCGCGGGAATATATTGTTAAATATTTAGGCTTAAATACTTATGCGGTTTTAGATGGTATTGAAACTTATCAAACCAATCAAGTGCGAGCGGAAGCTAGTCCTACTGATTTATCTGAAGTAACCAATTACGTTGCGGATAATTATACTGCACCTAATCCTGAGCTTTTTGGAATTGCTAAAGGGAAAAATGTGATTGTGATTCATTTGGAAAGTTTCCAACAATTTCTAATTGATTTTGAGTTGACGGATGAAAATGGTCAGCAACATGAAGTGACGCCATTTTTAAATCAGCTTTATCATAGTGATGAAACTTACGGCTTTGAAAATTTCTTCCATCAAGTCAACGCCGGAAGAACAAGCGATGCCGAAACATTAATGGAAAATTCGCTATTTGGATTGAAAGAAGGGGCACTGTTTACTAAATTAGGTAGCGAGAATACTTTTCAAGCAGCTCCTAATATTTTAGGTCAAACTCAAGGTTATACTTCTGCTGTTTTTCATGGAAATGCCGGTAGTTTTTGGAATCGTAATGAAACTTATAAACGTTTTGGTTATGACTATTTCTTTGATGCTAGTTCTTATGAGATAACCGAAGAAAACTCTTTTCAATATGGTTTGATGGATAAACCATTTTTTGAACAATCAGTAAATTATTTAGAACATTTACAACAACCATTTTATGCGAAGTTTTTATCAGTATCAAACCATCATCCTTATGATAATTTAAAAGGGGAGGACTTAGGTTTTCCTTTAGCGAATGCATCTGATCAAACGATTAATAGCTATTTTGCAACTGCCAATTATTTGGATTCAGCAATTGCCGAGTTTTTTGATTATTTGAAGGCAACTGGCTTATACGAAAATTCGTTAATTGTTTTATATGGTGATCATTATGGCATTTCAAATTCCCGCAATGATGTTTTAGCTGAGCTTTTAGGAGCAGAGGCGGGCACTTGGGATGATTTTGATAATATGCAAATGCAACGCGTGCCTTTTATGCTTCATTTACCTGGTAATCATCAAGGAGGCATTTCGCAAACTTATGCTGGTGAAGTGGATGCTTTACCCACCATCCTACATTTACTAGGTGTTGATACAAGTCAGTATTTTCAACTAGGACAAGATTTGTTTTCAGCAAATCGTCAAGAAGTTGTGGCTTTTCGTAATGGTAATTTTGTAACGCCAAATTATTCAGTGATGACTGAGGCGATTTATGATAATGCTACTGGTGAATTGATTAGTGAACCAAGCGAAGAACTTATGCAGGAAATCGAAAACTATCGTAAATTGGCAGAAGAACAGCTTTCAATTTCGGATGCGATTAACAATGGCGATTTATTACGTTTTTATAATGACAGTGGTTTGTTGCCAATTAATCCAAATAATTATAACTATTTGGATCAATTGACTAGACTAACTGATATGGAAAAGCAATTAGGGACAGATTCTACTAGTTTGTATAGCCAAAACAATGACAGTAGCAGCAGTAATCAATTTGTGACTTCTGGCTACCTTAAATAATCTAGGCTGTGCTTAACTAGTTTAGGGGATAACTTTCTAAAAGCAGTTAAGTAGCGAAATCTTTGCTTAACTGCTTTTTACTTTTTCAGCAATTATTTTGGGTTATTGCTAATTTTAAAGCTTTATTTAAAGGAGGGCTTGTTATGATGAATTATTTTATGATATTTATTGTTTATTCAGTAATTGGTTGGTTGTGGGAAAGTATTTATTGTTCTTTTAAAGCCCGACGCTTTGTTTATCGTGGTTTTTTATTAGGGCCTTATTGTCCGGTTTATGGTTTCGGCATTTCATTTGTTTTATTGCTTGTCCCTAAGGATGCGGGAAGTTTATTCAATTTGTATTTGAATATGGTTGTCATTACCACCGTTGTAGAATACATTACTAGTTGGTTGCTGGAAAAACTTTTTAATATGAAATTATGGGACTATAGTACCTTGCCTTTTAATATTAACGGCCGCGTAGCAATTCCGGTTTCAATTTTTTGGGGATTTGGTTGTCTTTTAATCATTAAAATTGTTCAGCCAATACTTGAAAGTGGAATTGGGCGTTTTGATGAATGGAGCCATGGGTTTGGTCCGATTATTATCTTTTTGATTTTTGTTGCGGATGTGGTTGCGACTATGATCTTTAACTTTACAATGAAAAATGAAATTTCCGAAAAAATTGTTGCTTCAGATGATGGTAATGCTGATCTTAAGCAATATCGTTTAGAACAGTTATATAAAAATCAGTTGGAAGATCGCAACTTATCAATTATCCGTGAGCATTTAGCAAATCAACGAAAGAGTTTGAAACGTTGGAATATGCAACGGATAATTAAAAACTTCCCAAACTTAAAATTAAAAAAATAGCAAGATGAAGACCTTTTGATAAGTGCTTATTGGCAACTTATCAAAAGGTCTTATTTTTATTATTTAGCTAATTTGGCAATCGTTAAAATAGCTGCTGGAACACGATAAGGGGAACAAGAAACATAATCAATTCCAATTTCTTTTAAAAAGACTAATGATTGCGGATCGCCACCGACTTCACCACAAACGCCAAAAGAAATTTCTGGCTGAAGTGGTTTTACTTGAGTGATAGCGGTTTGCATTAGTTGACCAACACCAGCAAGATCTAGATGTTGAAAAGGGTCTTCAGCTAAAAGCTTTTTCTCCTGATATTCATGAATAAATTTAACGGAATCATCTCGCGAAAAACCATAAGTTAATTGGGTCAAATCATTAGTGCCAAAGCTAAAAAATTCGGAAGTTGTTGCTAGCGATTTAGCAGTTAAACAAGCCCGTGGTGTTTCAAGCATGGCGCCGATTTTATAAGGAATAGTTAATTGATATTTTTCAAATAAGGTTTGAATCGTTTTTTCCAAAATATTTTTTAAATAAGCTAATTCTTTTTCTTCACAGATTAAAGGAATCATAATCTCTGGGCATACTTGGCATTTTTCATTAATCGTCAACTCTAAAGCAGCTTCCATAATGGCTTGCGTTTGCATTTCATAAATTTCTGGATAAGTAACCCCTAAACGAGAACCACGATGACCTAACATAGGATTGATTTCTTTTAAGTCAGCGACTTTTTGTTGAACCATTGAAAGTGGTCGATTTAAAAGACGGGCCATTTCAGGCAATTCGCTTTCTTTAGGAATAAATTCATGAAGGGGTGGATCTAATAAACGGATGGTACACGGTAGGTCTGCTGTTAAGCGCAAGATTTCCATGAAATCGTACTTTTGATAATCTTTTAAAATTACCAAACAATTTTGACGTTCCTGTTTGTTTTCTGCCAAAATTAGTTTCCGCATTTCTAAAATCCGTTCTTCTCCAAAAAACATATGCTCAGTTCTTGCTAAACCAATACCATTTGCACCGAATTGTAAAGCGGTTTGGATATCTTCAAAGGTTTCAGCATTGGCACGAACTTGAAGGTTTCCTTGTTCTTTAGCCCAGCTAATGATTTTTTCAAGTAACGGAAATTCTTGAGAAGGTTCACAAGGAATCGTACCTAAATAAATTTCTCCCGTAGTACCGTTAACCGAAATTTCTGTGCCTTCAACAATTTTTCCTTCAGCGAATTGGGCTTGCTTCAAAAATTCATTAACTTCTAACGAATCACAACCGACCACGCAACAAACGCCCATGCCACGAGCGACTACAGCCGCATGTGAAGTCATGCCACCGCGGGAAGTGACGATTGCTTGACTAACAACCATGCCTTCAATATCTTCTGGAGAAGTTTCTTGTCGTAGCAAAATCACTTTTTCGCCGTTTTCACTGGCTTGTTTCGCAGCTGCTGCAGTGAAATAAACTTTACCGCTAGCAGCACCAGGGCTGGCAGGTAAACCTTTAGCGATAGCTGTTTGCGTTTTTAAATGACTTTCACTAAAAACAGGGTGGAGCAGTTGCGTAATCATTTCAGGGGTTAACTGTTGCAAGGCTTCTTTTTTTGAAAGAATGCCATCGGCTACTAACTGAATGGCAATTTTGAAAGCAGCTTTTGCTGTGCGTTTGCCATTGCGGGTTTGTAAAATGAAAAGTTGACCTTCTTCAATTGTAAACTCAATATCTTGCATATCTCGGTAGTGTTTTTCCAACAATTGACAAATTTCTTGGAATTGTTGATAAATTTTTGGCTGTTGCTGAGCTAGCTCTTTAATTGGTAAAGGCGTACGGATGCCTGCTACTACATCTTCACCTTGTGCATTGATTAAATATTCCCCAAAAAGCCCGGCTTCACCAGTTGCAGGATTGCGAGTAAAAGAGACACCTGTGCCACTGTGATTACCGCTGTTACCAAAAACCATTGCTTGTAAATTAACCGCGGTCCCTAAAGCATCATCAATATGATTTAAGCGGCGATAGGTGATTGCTCGTGAATTATTCCATGAGCGAAAAACAGCTTCCACTGCAGCGTATAATTGCTGATAAGGATCTTGCGGGAAAACTTCTTGGGTAACTTCTAAATAAATTTCTTTATAAACTTCAATAACCTGCTGCCAATCTTCCGCTAACATTTCGGTATCGGCTGAATAATTTTTTTGTTTTTTATAATGACTTAAATAATCTTCAAAACGGCTTTTATCAATTCCTTTAACAACATCACCAAACATCTGTAAAAGACGGCGGTAGCAATCATAAGCAAAAACAGGATTATCAGTTTTTTTAGCTAAGGCGGCCACACTTTGATCATTTAAGCCTAAATTTAAAATCGTATCCATCATACCAGGCATTGAAAATTTGGCGCCACTACGAACGGAAATCAGTAACGGATTGGTTAAACCACCAAATTTTTTGGCTGTTTTTGTTTCTAACGTTAAGATGTGTTCTTGAATTTCTTTTTTTAGGGACTGCGGGAATTCTTTTGAAGCTAAATAATGGATACAGGCATTTGTTGAAATCGTAAAACCCGGTGGGACAGGTAAGCCAATACTAGTCATTTCAGCTAAATTAGCGCCTTTTCCTCCTAATAGGTCTTTTTGCTCTTTTGAACCTTCGGTAAAATCAAAAATAAATTTTTTCATTGTTTTCAGTCCTTCTAAGTTTAATGTGTTACACTATTAAAAGATAAAACGAGTATATAGTGTAACTTGTATGAGAGTCAAGCTTTTTTTGAAAGAATAAAAATAAATCTTTTAAAGACTATTGATTTTGAATCTGCTTAACTTTATAATGATTAGTGTGTCACATTGAAAACAAGTCAAAATGAGATTGAAAATAATCAAAGGAGGTTAAATGATTATGAAATTATCTCAAAGACAATTACAAATTGTAGAAATTGTCAAAGCTGAGCAGCCAATTAGCGGTGATAGTATTGCCAGCCAACTAGGTTTAAGTCGAGCGACGTTACGTAGTGATTTATCAATTCTAACGATGACCGGTTTATTAGATGCACGACCAAAAGTAGGCTATTTCTACACCGGTCAAACGGTGGAGCCATTACTTTATGAAAAATTATATCGTTCAAAAGTAGCCGATATTATGATTCCACCACTAATGATTGAACAAAGTGTTTCTGTTTATGACGCAGTAACTAATTTGTTTATGTATGATGTCGGTTCTCTTTATGTAAAAAATGAAGAGGAAGAGCTATTAGGCTTAGTATCTAGGAAAGATTTATTACGTTTTGCTATTAGCAACAGCAATTTAGATAAAACGCCGGTTGCTATGATTATGACCAGAATGCCGAATATTATTACCGTGACTCCTGAAACGACGATTTTAGTAGCGGGGAATATTTTGGTGCGCCATGAAGTTGATACTTTACCAGTTATTCAAGCAGAAGGCTCCAAAAAAGTTGTCGGTAAAATTACTAAAACTAAAATTATGAATTACTTTATTCAAGCTGGCAACGATATTGAAAGTGAACAATACTAAAAAATTAAAAAATTTATCGCAAAGAACGGGGAGAAATTTAATGAAAAAAGCAAAATTATATTTAATCTCAGATTCAGTCGGAGAGACTGCCCAGAAAACTATTTCAGCTGTGGCAGCGCAATTTCCTAATGTTGATTTATCTGATATTCAACGTTATCCATTTACTAATGATGAAGAGCATTTGTTAGAAATTTTAAAAGATGCCTTGTTAGATAAAGCCATTGTTGTGACCACTTTAGTAAATAAACAGTTAGTTGATTTAGTAGCTGATTTTTCTCAACGAACAGGTTTACAGTATGTGGACTTTATGACGCCACTTTCAACTGTGATTGAACATACTTTTGGTGAAGCACCTTTACAAGAGCCAGGAGCTTTACATCGTTTAAATCAAAAATATTTTAGCCGTGTAGCAGCGATGGAATTTGCCGTGAAATATGATGATGGTAAAGATGCAAAAGGCTTTTTAGAAGCTGATTTCATTATTTTAGGTGTTTCACGTACTTCAAAAACACCACTAAGTATGTATATGGCAAATCGTGGCTTTAAAGTAGCAAATTTACCGTTAATTCCAGAAGTTGAGTTACCAAAAGAACTATTTGAAATTGATGCTAAAAAAATTGTTGGTTTAACAACCAGTCCAGAAAGTTTAGTAGAAATTCGTAAATCACGGATGCATTCTTTAGGGTTAAAAGGTGAATCTAACTATACGAATGAAGAACGAATTGAAATGGAATTAAATTATGCCCATGATCTTTTTGATAAACTAGGAATTTTAGTAATTAATGTCGACAAACGCTCAATTGAAGAAAGTTCAGTTTTGATTGAAGAACATCATAAACAAAATGCCTAATTTTACTGCTGAAGAACAAAAAATTTTAACTGAAGTGATTAATTTAGCGGCCATTCAAGAGCTTCCTAAAGGAACCGAGCATTTTATTAGTGACTTACATGGAGAGTATGAAGCCTTTGAACATATTTTAAGGAATGGTTCTGGCAGTATTCGGGAAAAAGTGCGCATCTTATTTCAAGATTCGCTATCTGAGATGGAGCAAAGGGAGCTTTGCTTCATCATTTACTATCCAGAAGAAATGTTGCAAAATTGGCAAACAGAAAGCTCTGAATGGCAAACTTTAATGGCTCAATTAGTTAAAGTCACTCGTTTTAGCTCTAGCAAATACACCCGTTCCAAAGTCCGCAAAGCTTTACCTGCTAATTTTGCTTATATTTTAGAAGAATTACTTTATCAATATGATGAAGATTATAATAAGGCAGAGTATTATCAAATTATTTTTGATAATATTATTAGTTTAGGTTTAGCAGCGGATTTTTGTATTGTTTTAGCTTACTTAATTCAGCGATTTGTGGTGGATCATTTACATGTTTTAGGGGATATTTTTGATCGGGGGCCTGCGCCAGATAAAATTATCCAGCGCTTAATGAGCTTGCCATCTTTAGATATTCAATTAGGGAATCATGATATTTTATGGATTGGCGCTTATAGTGGTTCTTTACCTTGTTTAACGAATGTTTTAAGGATCGCTGCTAGGTATGGCAATCTTGATTTATTGCAAAAAGCATATGGTATTGATTTAACGCGAGTTTTGGAATTTAGTCGTTGCAACTATCAGCCAAACCCAGCTTTTATGCCTAAAGTAAAAACAACAGCTTTTTCTCAGAAAGAACTGCAAGATGCGATGCTTTTACAGCAAGCTTTTGCCATGATGCAGTTTAAAGTGGAAGGGCAAGTTATTGAAAGACGACCAGAATTTCAATTGGACCAACGGCAATTATTAGAGAAACTGAATTTAACGAAAACCAGCATCCATTATTTTGGGGAAGAAAAAAACATTGTTAATGGATGCTTTCAATTAGTTGATTGCAAGCATCCCTATCAATTAACAGTGGAAGAAGATGAAATTCTTCAAGCGTTATTGCAACAGTTTCAATCTTCAAAAGCTTTGCAAGAACAGCTGCAATTTTTAGTGGAAAAAGGCACTCTTTATCAAAAATACAATGGTAATTTGCTTTTTCATGGTTGCTTGCCTTGTGATGAAAAGGGTAATTTTTTAACTGTTCAATTAGGGAAGAAAAAATATCAAGGGCTGGCTTTGATGGATTTCTTTCAGGAATGTATTACCAAAAGCTTTGCTCAGCCAACAATTCAGGATGATTTAGCAACTGATGGTTTATGGTATTTATGGTGTGGGGAAGGTTCATCATTATTTGGTAAAAAAACGATGAAGACTTTCGAAAGATATTTTTTAGCTGATAAAAGTACTCATAAAGAAATTCCAAACGCTTATTATGCCTTACGTAATGATGAAGCTTTTTGCGAAAAAATATTAACTACTTTCGGCTTGAAAAAAAGTGGGCATATTATTAATGGCCATACCCCTGTTAAAGTAAAAAAAGGCGAAACGCCAATTAAAGCCCATGGCAAAATGTTAGTGATTGATGGTGGCTTATCAGAACCCTATCAAAAAGTAACTGGTATTGCGGGCTATACTTTATTAGCTAATTCTTTTGGTATGACGTTAGTGGCTCATCAACCTTTTGTTAGTAAAGTAGTAGCTATTAATCGCCGACAAGATATTTTATCCCAGAGAGAAATTGTTGTCCGCCAATCGGAGCGCGTTCAAGTAAAAGCTACTGATATTGGTCAAGCGTTACAAGCGCAAAGCCAAAAATTAATGAATAGTTTAAAAAGAAAATCATAATTACTGTAGTTTTTTACAGTAGTTATGATTTTTTTTAGAATTGGCTTTAAGCGTTTGCTTACCTATCAGTTGGGGAGTATACTTTAATGATAGAAAGGTTCTGATTGATTAATGAAAACAAGTTTCTCTCAACGTTTGCTATCTTTGTACAGTAATTATCAAAATTTTATGAAAGGTCGCTACGGTTTTTTTGATAGTTTGAATAAAACCTTATTTGTTACCAGCTTAATTCTCTGGCTTTTTAGAGGTGTACTTTTTTCAGAATTATTAGTTACCGTGATTTATTTTGTCTTACTGGGAATCGTCGTTTATCGAATGCTATCTAAAAAGATTTATGTGCGTAGTAATGAAAATCAAAAATTTCTAAAAGCTACCGCAAAAATCCGTCAGTTTTTAGCTAATTTTTCTTTAGCTAAGAGAAAAACACAGGGGAAAAAACAAACTAAATCGCAAGCCAATATTCAATATGTTGTTTTTAGCTGTAGTCATTGCGGGCAAAGTTTACGAGCACCGCAAGGAAAAGGTAAAATAAAAGTAACTTGTCAAAAGTGCCAACATACTTTTGTTAAAGAAGTTTAATAATGGGAAAATACTAACCTATTTAGTTATATCAATAAAAAGATTATCAAACAGTCTAATTGTTTTATCATTTTAGCTAATCACGAAAGATAAAAGATTTAAAATGTTTTTTGTTCTGATTATGGTATTCTAAGTAGGTTTTTTTGTGCTATAATTAGAAAAACTTAATGTTTGTAGAACTAAAAAAATCTGGAGGGTCTTTTATGCGCGCAATTTTGACAGTAATTGGAAGAGATAAAGTCGGCATTATCGCTGGAGTAAGCACCAAATTGGCAGAGTTAAATATTAATATCATTGATGTTTCCCAAACGATTATGGAAGATTATTTCACCATGATGATGATGTTATCTTTTAATAAGCAAGAAGTGGATTTTGATAACATTCGTAAAGAGTTAAATGCGTTAGGTGAAACGTTGGGTGTTAAGATTAATGTACAGAATGAAGAAATCTTTAACACTATGCATAAATTGTAGAAAAATAAGCGTTAAGCTTATAAAGAATACCTAAAAGTGAGGGGCAATTTGATGGAAACAAATCAAATCTTGGAAACAATCCGTATGATTGAAGAAGAAAATTTAGATATTCGTACCATTACGATGGGCATTTCTTTATTGGACTGTATTGACAGCGATAGCGATAAAGCTTGTCAAAAAATTTATGATAAAATTACTCACGTAGCCAAAGATTTAGTGAAAGTCGGCGAAGCGATTGAAAGTGAGTTTGGCATTCCGATTATTAATAAACGGATTTCAGTGACGCCGATTGCGATTATTGCGGCGGCTACAAAAGACGATAATTATCTTAAATTTGCTAAGACTTTAGATAGAGCCGCGCAAACAGTGGGTGTTAATTTTATTGGTGGTTTCAGTGCTTTAGTTGAAAAAGGCTACCAAAGTGGCGACGAAGTTTTAATTAACTCAATTCCTGAAGCGTTGGCAGAAACGAATTTTGTTTGTTCATCAGTTAATATCGGTTCTACGCGGGCAGGTATTAACATGGATGCGGTGCGTCATATGGGCTATGTGATTAAGGAAACTGCTGCTAAATCTGATATGGGCTGTGCCAAATTAGTGGTTTTTGCTAATGCGGTGGAGGACAATCCCTTTATGGCGGGCGCTTTTCATGGCGTGGGTGAAGCTGATTGCGTGATTAATGTCGGCGTCAGTGGTCCCGGCGTTGTTAAGCGAGCGTTAGAAAAAGTCAAAGGGGAACCTTTTGATGTTGTCGCCGAAATGGTAAAACAAACCGCTTTTAAAATTACCCGAATGGGACAATTAGTCGGTCGGGTTGCTTCGGAAAGATTAGGTGTACCTTTTGGGATTGTCGATTTATCTTTAGCACCAACGCCGGCTGTCGGTGATAGTGTCGCTTATATTTTAGAGGAAATGGGCCTTGAATCTGTGGGGACTCATGGCACGACAGCGGCTTTAGCATTATTAAATGATGCTGTCAAAAAAGGTGGCGTCATGGCTTGTAATCACGTTGGTGGTTTATCGGGGGCTTTTATTCCCGTGTCAGAAGATGCCGGAATGATTGATGCTGTTAATAATGGTGCTTTGAATTTAGAAAAATTAGAAGCCATGACAGCGATTTGTTCTGTTGGTTTAGATATGATTGCAATTCCGGGGGAAACGCCAGCTGAATCAATTGCCGCGATGATTGCCGACGAAGCGGCGATTGGGGTAATTAATCATAAAACAACGGCTGTGCGGATTATTCCTGCCAAAGATACTAAAGTTGGTGATATGGTTGAATTTGGTGGTTTACTAGGTAGAGCACCTGTTATGGCTGTCAATCCTTATCAGTCAACAGATTTCATTTTGCGGGGCGGTCGTATTCCGGCACCAATTCATTCATTTAAAAACTAGCAAGGTTAGCTAATGCATAAAAAAGAAAGTAATAACTTATTGAACAAGTGACAGTTTCTCAGGAAACATTGGTTAGTAAGTAATTTAGAGAAGAGGTTAGTTGTTGATTAAGCATTTTATTTGGGATTTTGATGGCACGCTTTATGATACTTATACAGCGATTGTAACGGCGGCCGAAAAAACCTTTCAAGATTTTGAGATTACTATTGATAAAAAAGAAATTTATCGCAAATTAAAACAAACATCTTTACATGATTTACAAGTGGTTTATGGCTTGTCAAAAAACACTTTTGATCCAATTTTTCATGATTATGAAGCAGAATTTGATTATTTAAATGTACCTTTTGCCGAAACAGCAGAAGTGTTAACAAAACTTTCAGCAGCTGGTGGGCAACATTTTATTTTTACCCATCGGAAATTACATTTAACAGAAGAGCTATTAGTTAATAATCATTTAGAGCAACATTTTGTTGAAGTGATTGGCGCTGATTCTGGCTTTGCTCGCAAACCTGAACCAGATGGAATTAATTACCTAATGGAAAAATATCAGTTGTCACCAGCAGAAACCTTGATGATTGGCGATCGCAAACTAGATATTTTAGCTGGCAAAAATGCTGGGGTAAAAACTTGTTTATATGATATTGATGGTTTTTTAGGTGAGGTACCTGCTGATTATACTGTGACTAATTTAAAGGAAATTTTGAAAATTAATCAATAATTATTAACTTTTGTTGAAAAGTACTTTTCAGATTTCTGAACTATGTTATACTTTTATTCGAGAGGGGATGAAAACTTGAATATCCAAAGACAAAAAGAACTTGTAGAAGTATTTCACTATGATATCCGCAATACTGAAGAAGAACACAAAACTGAGCTAAAAGTTAGCTTTTTACCATTAAAACCTAAAGAAGAGGGCTTTCCTGAAGAAAATACAATCTTAGGTGCCCGCATTGAATTTTTAGTTGTGTTGGACAAATGTTTAATTTCTGGCCGCGTAAGCCAAATTAATCATATTATCAACGAAAAAATTGAAAGTCCACAAAACTTATCTCAAGATCAAGTTGACGAAATCGTTCGTCCTTTATTAGAGATTATTCAACGTTTAACACAAGAAGTAACTGAAATTACTTTTGATGAACCTGGTGTTAAATTAAACTTCGCACCTGAAAAAAGAGATGCTGAGTAAAATCTAATTTAAAAATAGTAATTTGCCCTTTTTCCAATTGGAGAAGGGGCTTTTTTATATAACAAATTTTTGAGCATATTTTCAGTCTTTCAAAAAGCTATCAGTTACAATAAAGTTATCAACTAGATAGTTTTTATTTAGTCGTCGGTGTTGGAGAGCACTGACGGGGAACCTTTAATTCCTTTGGTGGACTCGTCATTAAAATGAACAAGGAGGAGTTTACAATGACGGTATTCATCACAATTTTAGTGGTTCTAGCATTTTTAGGACTTGTTTTTGCTTTTTACAAAATGCAGCAGCGTCATCTGAAGTTTTCAACCCGTGTTTTTTCAGCTTTAGCGGTTGGGATTCTTTTCGGAGGGGGCATGCAACTTTTATTTGGAACAACAAGCAAAATTACCACCGAAAGTATTGCTTGGATTAGTATTTTTGGAACAGGATATGTCTATCTATTACAAATGTTAGTTATTCCTTTAGTGTTCGTTTCCATCGTAGGAGCCTTTACTAAAATGCAAGTTTCTCAAAAGCTAGGGAAAATTAGCTTTCATGTTTTGGCAACTTTATTAGGAACAACGGCGCTTTCAGCTTTAATCGGCTATGGTGCGACGGTACTTTTTGGTTTGGCTGGCGCTAACTTTACGCAAGGGGCAGCCGAAACTGCGCGAATCGCGGAAATTGCAACCACTCAAGAAACAGTGGCTAATTTAACCATTCCAGAGCAAATTTTATCATTTATTCCCCGCAATGTTTTTGCGGATTTCGCTGGAACTAGAGCGACTAGTACGATTGGTGTAGTGATTTTTGCTGCCTTTGTGGGTATGGCTTATTTGGGAGTGAAAAAGAAAGCTGAGAAAGAAGCAGCCTTTTTTGCCGAAATGATTGATAGTTTATATAAAATAGTTATGCGCATTGTTACTTTGGTTTTACGTTTAACACCTTACGGGGTAATGGCATTAATGACGAAAGTTTTAGCAACTAGTGATTTTGCAGCCATTTTGAATTTAGGTATTTTTGTAGTCGCTTCTTACTCAGCGCTGCTAGTTGTTTTATTATTACATGCTTTAGTGCTGGTCATTAATAAAATTAATCCACTTGTTTATTTCAAAAAGGCTATTCCAGTATTGAGTTTTGCCTTTACTTCTCGTTCAAGTGCGGGCGCTTTACCTATGAATATTGAAACGCAAAAAACTGCTTTAGGCGTTGATGAAGCGACTGCCAATTTTGCCGCTAGTTTTGGATTATCCATTGGGCAAAACGGTTGTGCCGGTGTTTACCCAGCGATGTTAGCAACGATTGTTGCGCCAACAGTTGGGATTGATGTTTTTAGCTTAGAGTTTGTCTTGATGTTAATGGCAATTGTAACGATTAGTTCTTTTGGTGTTGCGGGAGTTGGGGGTGGCGCCACATTTGCTTCACTAATTGTTTTAGGAGCTTTGAATTTGCCAGTAGCGATTGTCGGGCTGGTGATTTCGGTAGAACCTTTAATTGACATGGCAAGAACTGCGATTAATGTTAGTGATAGCATGCTAGCTGGCGTCGTAACCAGTCAACAAATTGGTGAGTTAAATCATGAAATTTTGATGGATAAGCAGCAAGTCGTTGAAATTTCAAAAGAATAAAATCATTTATTGAAAAATTAGCTAGAACATTGGTGAACAGTCATCGTTAAATTTCAGCAGTTAGGGAATTTTGATGATGAGTAACCAATGTTCTTTTTGTGTGATTTAACCATTAAATTAAAGAGGTAACTTCCTAAGAATTATTAATCATTTGAATAATTACAAGAGAAATATGTTAAAATAGTTGAGTGAGATAATTATTTTTAGGGGGAACAAAATGTTTAGTAATGTAGTTAAAATTATGTTATATGTCAATGATGTCGCCAAAGCGAGTGATTTTTGGCAATCAATTGGTTTTATAGAATTAGAACGACAAGAAGTTGATGGCACTTTAGTGGTGGAGTTGGCTTTAAAAGAATCAGGAGAAGTGCAACTGGTTTTATATGATTTGAATTTTATACAAGCTCATTCACCAGAAGTTATGGGGAGCAATCCTTCATTGATGTTTGCTAGCGACGATACGATGGCACTTTATAAAAAAATGAAAGCTCAAAAAGTTGAATTAGGTGAGTTAATGCTTTTAGGAGAAGATTACGTCTTTAATTTTGCGGACAATGAAGGCAATTATTTTGCTGTTCAAGGAAAGTAAAAGCGCGAAAGGAGTTTTTTAGTATGAAAAAGTTTGTTTATGCAATTAGTGATATTCATGGACAGTTTGATTTATTTGAAAAACTTTTAAAAGATTTTGATTCCCAACAGCAGCAATTACTACTAATTGGTGACTTAAATGACCGGGGCAAACAATCAAAGGAATGTTTGCTGCTAGGAAAAAAATTAGTAGAAGAGATGGGTGCCATTTATTTAAGGGGCAATCATGAAGAATATTTTTTGCAGTTTGTAAATAGTCCGGAAGATTGGTTTCCTGGCTATGTTCGTAACGGCGGGGAAGAAACGATTAATAGTCTTTTACATGCCGGCGCGATTCATGAATATTCGCCGACAGAAATTGCCATGATGATTCGTAGTCGTTATAGTGAACTTCTTGATTTCTTAGTGGAAAGACCACTCTATTATGAATGGGAAAAATATATCTTTGCTCATGCTGGCGTTGATTTAGAACTTAATGATTGGCATAAAACCGAACCGAAAGACTTTATTTGGATTCGTGAGCCTTTCATTAAAGGAAAAAATAATACCGACAAGACAATTGTTTTTGGGCATACCATTACTCCCAGTCTTTATGGCGATATGGAAACCACTAGACTTTGGCATTCCGATAATAAAATCGGGATTGATGGCGGCGGAATTTTTGGTGGTTCTGTTCATGGGGTTGTTTTTGATAAAGAAGGTATCGTTCAAGATATTGAAATTCAAAATAACAAAGGACCTTGGCAACCACAAAGTTTATTTTAAGGATAGCTGATTTTAAAATGGCATTAGTAGCAAAGCGGAAGTGCCATTTTTATTATTGACTTTAGTCAGTTGAGTGAGTGAAACGAGCGAAACAGAAAACCACCTGCTATGCGGGTGGGAAACAAAAGGTTATACCAAAAA
>NZ_JARXWL010000032.1 GCF_029893325.1 Enterococcus sp. PF1-24 | reverse complement strand
TTGTCATGCTAAAAAGCACCTCCTGTTAAATTCATTTTACTTGAATTCAACAAGAAGTGCTTTTTTATTATGTCCCACTATTCTGGGTCAGTTCCGTAGTTTGAAAATGATTTTTCAACTACGATGGCTTTTTTATTTATTAATGTTTAACTGCTAATTGATAATCTTTACGATATTTAGCTGGAGTAGAAGCAGTGAAGTTTTTAAAGATCTTACAAAAATAACTTGGTTGAGAAAATCCGACATTGTGAGCGATGGCTTCAATGCTTAAAGAAGATTCCTTTAGTAAAGCTTTGGCACGCTCAATTCGTTGCTGATTTAAATAAGTAATAAAATTAACGCCCATTTCTTTTTTAAATAATTTGCTGAAATAATATTGGCTTAAATAAACATGATTAGCAACTTCTTCCAAAGTAATTGCTTGGGTGATATTTTTTTGAATATAATGAGTAGCTTTGCGAATTTCTTCTTTATTATTACTGTTTGCGTTTGAGGTGCTATTGACCTCTTGATTAACATTGAAAATAATCCGATCTCTGGGATGCAAATCATCCGTATGATAATTGCAAATTTTTTCTAACAAACGAGCAGTACTGGCAATTCTATCTTGTGAAAGAGTATGAACTCGATTGCGAGCTTGGCGCAAATCAGTATAGTCTTGCCATTTTGTTTCAATGGTTTGAATAGAAGGATGAATATAATCTGTATCAATCTGACCAATTAACAAAAAGCCATGTAATTGGTTTTTGCTGATAATTGGTAGAGAAATGTCTGTTAATCCAGCATGACAACGATAAATACTAGGGCGACCGACTTTTGAGGCTTCTAAACCACCGTACATATCGCATTTGCGACACAATTCATGAAATGCAGGGTGTTTACGCATGGCCTCGCAAAAGGGTGAAAAGTTATAAAGGGGTGAAGCTTCATTTCCCCGAATATCAACGATAACTGCACCGAAATCTGTTGCACTAGCAAAATCTTCAATGACATGGTGTAGGATAGTTGATTCTTCTTTTGTTAAGGTGGAAAATGATGAATTCATTAATTGTCCTCCTTATTATCTAGCTATAAGACTTTATTGAAGAGCTAAACAAGCTCTGGATTTTTTTGCCTAGACCAATCTACTGTTATCCATCTCCTATTTTAACAAAAATGTGTTGCTTTGCAATAAGAAAAGAAGCGTTTACATTTTTTTGCTTTGATTTTAGCAATAATTTGGTATTTTTCTTAAGAAGATTGCTAGTAAAAAGGATGATAGATTCGCTCTTTTGGTCGTTATTTTAAAATCTTGACAGCAAGATTCTACTATAAATGTATGAATAGTACTATGTCGTTAGCCAATAATCTCCTATTCTTTTTTTGTATGATAGACATGTAAAAGATTTATTTTTTTATTAAATTGAGCTGTCAGAATGAAAAAATTCTTACCGCTCTATAAAAATTTAGGAGGGAAAGACATGCAACAAGAAGCTTTAGGAATGATCGAGACGCGAGGGTTAATTGGTGCAATTGAAGCTGCCGATGCTATGGTGAAAGCAGCCAATGTTGTATTAGTTGGCACAGAAAAAATCGGCTCGGGACTAGTTACCGTGATGGTACGCGGTGATGTAGGTGCAGTTAAGGCAGCCGTAGATGCAGGAGTTTCAGCAGCAAATAATGTCGGTGAAGTTGTTTCGAATTACGTTATTCCTCGACCACATACAGAAGTTGAATCATTATTACCAAAAATTTCTGAGTAGTCAAAATAAAAAAAATACTACGCTTAAACAAATGAAAAAAGCGTAATTAAAAGGAGGCGTAACTTAAATGGAAGAAAATAAATTCGCCATGGATGACATTATTCAAAGAGTGTTAGCCAAATTTGATACACAAGAAGTTGAAAAAACATCATTAGAACCAGAAACAAATGGAGGGAAAACAAAGATGATTGAAAAAAATTGCAATTTGACTGAATTTGTTGGAGCAACAGCCTTTGGAGATACAATCGGCCTTGTGATTGCTAATGTTGATAATAGTTTATTAGAAAAAATGGTTTTAGAGAAAAAATATCGTTCAATTGGGATTGTTGGTGCGCGAACAGGTGCTGGCCCACATATTATGGCGGCTGATGAAGCCGTAAAAGCTACAAATACTGAAATTATTTCAATTGAAATGCCTCGAGATACCAAAGGTGGCGCTGGTCATGGTTCGATTGTTATTTTTGGTGGCGATGACGTATCTGATGTAAAACGTGCTGTTGAAGTTACTTTAAAAGAAGTTGATACACGAACTTTTGGCGATGTTTATGGTAACGAAGCTGGTCATATTGAAATGCAATACACAGCACGAGCTAGCTATGCTTGTAATAAAGTTTTTGGCACGCCTGTTGGTAAAGCTTTCGGAATTATTGTCGGAGCACCTGCCGCAATTGGTGTAGTTATGGCGGATGCAGCTTTAAAAGCAGCTAATGTTGAAATTGTCAGCTATGCTACACCGCAACATGGTCAAAGTTTTTCAAATGAAGTAACAATGACAATTACAGGTGATTCAGGAGCCGTTCGCCAAGCAGTTATTTCTGCTAGAGAAATCGGTATCAAACTATTAAGCACCTTAGGCTCAGAACCTAAAAACGATCAACCATCTTATATTTAATTAAAAATTAATACACTAATATAAACAAGGATGCCAGTTCCGCTTATTCAAGTACATTAGCGGAATGGTATACGGCGTGAAAATCAAACTAATTTTCTTTAGAAAATTAATACACTAATATGAACAAGGAGTGAAATAAGCTTATGAAATCAAAGCGTTTTGAAGAATTGGCAAAAAGACCTGTCAACCAAGACGGATTTGTTGACGAATGGGTGGATGAAGGCCTAATTGCGATGCAAAGTCCTAATGATCCAAAACCAAGTATTAAAATTGTTAATGATGAAGTTATCGAATTAGATGGTAAGAGTAAAGCGGATTTTGATTTGATTGACTCTTATATTGCAAAATATGGTATCAACTTAGAAAATGCTGAAGAAGCAATGGCGATGGATTCAAAAACGATTGCTAATAAATTAGTGGACCCAAATGTTAGTCGTGGAGAAATTATTGAAATTACGACAGCATGTACTCCTGGTAAACTAAATGAAATTGTTGGTTATATGAATGTTGTAGAAATGATGATGGCTGTTCAAAAAATGCGAGCACGTCGTCGACCAACTACACAATCTCACGTAACGAATTTAAGAGATAATCCGGTACAAATTGCCGCTGATGCTGCTGAAGGTGCTTTACGAGGTTTTGATGAACAAGAAACGACAGTTGCTGTTGCTCGTTATGCACCATTTAATGCTCTTTCAATTATGGTGGGCTCTCAAGTTGGTCGCCCTGGTGTATTAACACAGTGTTCATTGGAAGAAGCGACTGAACTTGATTTAGGGATGCGAGGCTTTACCGCTTATGCTGAAACGATTTCAGTTTATGGTACAGAACAAGTATTTACAGATGGTGATGATACACCTTGGTCTAAAGGCTTCTTAGCTTCTTGTTATGCTTCTCGAGGCTTGAAAATGCGTTTTACTTCAGGCACAGGTTCTGAAGTACAGATGGGTTACTCAGAAGGAAAGTCTATGCTTTATTTAGAAACAAGATGTATTTTCTTAACTAAAGCAGCTGGCGTTCAAGGTTTACAAAATGGCTCTATCAGCTGTATTGGTGTACCTGGGGCGGTGCCTTCAGGAATCCGTGCTGTTTTAGCAGAAAACTTAATTGCGACTTTATTAGATTTAGAGGTGGCTTCAGGTAATGACCAAACTTTCTCTCACTCTGACATTCGTCGGACAGCGCGATTGTTAATGCAATTTTTACCAGGAACTGACTTTATTTCTTCAGGCTATTCTGCAACACCAAACTATGACAATATGTTTGCTGGTTCTAACTTTGATGCAGATGACTTTGATGATTACAATATCATTCAACGAGATTTAAGAGTTGATGGTGGTTTACGACCAGTTAAAGAAGAAGACGTTGTAGCGGTTCGTAATAAAGCAGCTCGGGCTTTACAAGCACTGTTTGATAAATTGGGCTTACCAAAAATTACTGATGAAGAAGTTCAAGCAGCGACTTATGCTCGTGGCTCAAATGATATGCCAGCTCGTGACATGGTAGAAGATATTAAAATGGCTGGTGAGTTATTAGATCGTGGTACAACTGGCTTAGATATTGTTAAAGCCTTAGCTGAAGGCGGTTATGAAGATGTAGCAGATAGCGTATTGAATTTATTGAAACAGCGGGTTGCTGGTGATTTCTTACAAACGTCTGCAATTTTTGATGATCAATGGAATGTTATCTCTGCAGTGAATGATAAAAATGATTATGCTGGACCAGGAACTGGATATCGTTTGGATGGCGAAGAATGGGAAAAAGTTAAAGCTATTCCAAATGCAATTAATCCTAAAGACGTTTAAGGAGGAAGAGAAAAAATGGCTGAAATTAATGAACAATTATTGCGTTCTGTGATTGCTGAAGTGTTAAAAGAGATGCAGCAAGAAAAACCAGATCAGCAAGTGGAATTTAAAGCAACACCAACAACGCCGGCTGCTTCTTCTGACTGGTTTCAACCAATTGGGGTAGCTAAGCCAGGAACTTCTAGTGATGAAGTGGTAATTGCAGTAGCGCCAGCTTTTGCGGATTCACAAATAACTAATATTGTTGGTATTGACCATAAAGATATTATTCGCCAAGTAATTGCTGGTATTGAAGAAGAAGGCTTAAAAGCACGGGTGGTTAAAGTTTATCGTTCTTCAGATGTGGCTTTTGTCGCAGTGGAAGGGGATCAACTTTCAGGATCTGGAGTATGTGTTTCTTTACAATCTAAAGGAACAAGCATTATCCATCAAAAAGATTTACAACCATTATCAAATCTTGAGTTATTTCCACAAGCACCATTAATTACCTTAGAGACTTATCGAGCAATTGGTAAAAATGCGGCGAAATATGCTAAAGGGGAATCACCAAATCCTGTACCAATGATGAATGATCAAATGGCACGGCCAAAATATCAAGCTTTATCAGCTTTATTGCATATTAAAGAAACTAAGCATGTCGTTGTTGGTAAACCAGCTGACGAAATTGCAATTAGATTATAGGAGGTGCAAATTATGAGTCAAGAATCAATTGAAAACTTAGTTCGCGGTATCTTAAAAGATATGAATGGCGGTGCTACTACAACATCATCACCTGCTGCATCTACTGCACCAAGTGGCGTAACAACGGCCGATTATCCAATTGCCAAAAAACACCCTGATTGGATTAAAACTAAGACCGGTAAAACTTTAGAGGATATTACTTTAAATAACGCTTTAAATGGCAAATTAACACCAGAAGACTTGAAAATTACACCAGAAATTTTAAAAGCTCAAGGTGATATTGCTACAAGTGCCGGTCGTAAAACAATTTCACGGAATTTTACACGGGCAGCTGAATTAACAGCGTTACCAGATGCACGGGTTTTAGAAATGTATAATGCGTTACGTCCTTATCGTTCTAGCAAAGCTGAACTATTAGCGATTGCTGATGAGTTAGAAAATCAATATCAAGCTAAAATTTCTGCTGATTATGTTAGAGAAGCTGCAGAACATTATGAAAAACGTAAAAAACTAAAAGGCGATAACTAGTTGAAAAAGAATAAATAAAGGTTGGCGCAAAAACGATCGTTAAGTTTTAATCGTTTTTGCACCACCATTTATTCGCTTTTAAGCCACCTTTTATAAAAAATAATTATTCAATGAAAGGATGTCAAAAGCGATGAAACGAATCGTTGGTGTAGATATCGGTAACTCTTCAACTGAAGTGGCTATAGCTGAGTATCAAGGAAACGAGTCCGTTAAATTTTTAGCTTCTGCGATTACTGAAACCACAGGAATCAAAGGGACAAAGCAAAATTTATTTGGGATTTATAAAGCTTTACGAGAAGTAGTTGCCAAAAATCATTTAGCAATGGAAGATATTGATTTAATTCGTATTAATGAAGCTACACCAGTCATTGGCGATGTAGCCATGGAAACCATCACGGAAACGATTATTACTGAATCAACGATGATTGGTCATAATCCGAAAACGCCTGGTGGCATGGGGCTGGGGGTAGGAATAACGGTTCCTTTGCTGCAACTTGGAGAAATTAAAATTTTAGAAGCACCTTATATCGTGGTAGTTGATAAAACGGTTGATTTCGAAATTGCAGCTAATACGATTAATCAATATGTTCAACAAGGCTATCAAGTTGAAGCAGTAATTATGCAAGCTGATGACGGAGTATTAGTTAATAATCGCTTGC
This sequence comes from Enterococcus sp. PF1-24, assembly GCF_029893325.1. Taxonomy (GTDB): domain Bacteria; phylum Bacillota; class Bacilli; order Lactobacillales; family Enterococcaceae; genus HY326. Next base: position 22,351 of record NZ_JARXWL010000032.1, on the reverse strand, counting down.
TGAAAAAAATTCCGATTGTCGATGAAGTAGCCTATATTGACAAAGTTCCTTTAGGAATGTTGGCGGCAGTTGAAGTTGCTGAAGCGGGTAAAGGAATTTCCCAACTATCTAATCCTTACGGTATCGCTACGGTTTTTCATTTAACATCTGAAGAAACTAAAAATATTGTCCCGGTTTCCCGTGCTTTAATTGGCAATCGTTCGGCAGTAGTCATTAAAACGCCAAAAGGAGATGTTAAAGCTCGTACGATTCCTGCTGGCAATATTGAAGTAGTTGGTGATAATCAGAAAAAAATGCGGGTGAGTGTAGCCGAAGGTGCTGAAAAAATTATGGCGATGATTTCCAGCTATCGCCAAATTGATGATGTAACTGGGGAAGCAGGCACGAATGTTGGCGGTATGTTAGAGAAAGTCCGTCATACTATGGCGCAACTAACAGATCGACCTCCTGCTGAAATTTTTATTCAAGATTTATTGGCTGTGGATACCTTTATTCCCACCTCTGTTCAAGGGGGATTAGCTGGAGAGTTTTCAATGGAACAGGCAGTTGGTATTGCTTCGATGGTGAAATCTGACCATTTACAAATGTCACGGATTGCTGATGAAATTGAAAAAGACTTAGGGATTCCGGTAGAAATTGGTGGTGCCGAAGCGGAAGCGGCGATTTTAGGGGCATTAACTACACCAGGTACAACGACGCCGCTAGCGATTTTAGATTTAGGTGCTGGTTCTACTGATGCTTCAATTATTAAAAGTAACGGTGAAATGGTGGCTACTCACTTAGCTGGTGCAGGTGATATGGTAACCATGTTGATTGGTTCAGAGTTAGGTTTTGAAGATAGATATCTGGCAGAGGACATTAAACGACATCCTTTAGCAAAAGTGGAAAGTATTTTTCACATACGTCATGAAGATGGAACAGTGCAGTTCTTTGAAGAGCCATTGCCGGCTCATTTATTCGCTAAAGTTGTTGTTGTCAAAGAAGACGGATTTGTGCCGATTCCAGGTGATTTATCAGTAGAAAGAATTAAATTTGTTCGTCAAACCGCTAAAAATCGGGTGTTTGTGACCAATGCGATTCGCTCCTTAGAGTATGTTAGCCCGACTGGCAACATTCGAGATATTCCTTTTGTAGTTATTGTTGGAGGTTCGGCTTTGGATTTTGAAATTCCGCAATTAGTTACAGATGCGCTATCTCATTACGGTTTAGTCGCTGGTCGCGGTAATATTCGGAGTGTTGAAGGGCCACGAAATGCTGTTGCTACCGGGTTAATTCTATCTTATAAGGAGGATTAGTGATGGTAGTCAGTGATTTTTCCATACGACCACAAATTTTTATTTACGTAACAGATGAAAAGCTAACGGCAACAATTGAATACTTACTATATGGCATTGAAGAAGAAGGAATTCCTTATCAAATTGTCGCAGTTTCAGCACAAGAAGCTGTTGCAGCAGCTTATGAAGCAGCAAAAACTTCTTCTTTATCAACGGGTGTTGGTTGTGATGGACAAAAGGTTGTTTTACATTATAAAAATTTAGCACCGAATCAACCTTACTTAGTAATTGATCGTTATCAAACTGTTTCAAAAAAACAGCTAAAAGCATTCGGTTCAAATTGTGCTCGATTAGTTAAAAGAATTCCTTTTAAAGATTTGGAAGAAAATGAATAGTAATAAAAAGTGAGGTGAGAAGATGAATCAAGCAGTTGGCTTAGTTGAAGTACAAGGTTATGCTGCCGCAATTATGATTGCTGATACGATGGCAAAAGTAGCAGCGGTAGAGATGCTTGGCATTCAACGAGCAAAAGGTTTTGGTTGGATGACAGTGGAAGTTTGCGGTGATGTCGGCGCAGTTAAAGCTGCTGTGGATGCTGCTAAAGCAAAAGCTGTGGAAGAAAGTGCTTTGATTTCAGCCTTGGTGATTCCAAGACCAGCAACTTCTTTAGATACCATTTTATTAAACCAAGTAGACTATCCTAAAGTGACTGAAGATACGTCTCCAGAAGTAATTGAAGAAATAGTGATTCAACCATCAACAGAAGATGTAAATGTTGAAAAAGCCGAAGTAGTTGCAGAAATGCCAATCGAAAAAGTTGTTGAAAAACAACCCGCAACTAAAAAGAAAAAAACAGCAGCTAAAAGAAATAAAAAAGATAAAAAATAACTGATTATCAATTCGGTGAAAAAGCTTTCAAAAAATCCTGTTTTAACTTGCAAGTAATTAAATAGTAGAATAGACTAAGAGTGAGATGGCTATACTTGAGTAGTAAAGTTTTTTCGTGAAAGCGGATTGAGTAACTAAAGATATGTCTATCTATTCAACTTGTGAAAATCAATGAGTTAAAGGGATATATAGTGAGCAATAGAATAATTATGTGAAGAAAAAATGGATATACTAAAAGAAACTGGATGGAGGAATAAAAAATGAATGATGCATTAGGAATGATTGAAACTAAAGGATTAATCGGTGCAATTGAAGCTGCTGATGCGATGGTGAAAGCAGCAAATGTTACTTTAGTAGGCACTGAAAAAATTGGTTCAGGTTTAGTAACAGTAATGGTTCGTGGCGATGTAGGTGCTGTGAAGGCAGCAACGGATGCTGGTTGCGTTGCCGCTGAAAAAGTCGGTGAAGTTGTTTCCGTTCATGTGATTCCACGTCCTCATACTGATGTAGATAAGATGATTGATCATGGTTGATATGAATCAAAAGGCTTTGAAAGAAATCATTTATCAAGTGATGAGTGATTTAGAGCTGGAAAATATTCCGATTGGTATTTCAAATCGGCATGTTCATTTGTGCGAAGAACATTTTCGGGCACTTTTTCCCGGAGAAACAATTCGCCCGATGAAGCCTTTGAAACAACCAGGAGAATTTGCGGCGGAACAAACCGTAACGATTTGTGGTCCTAAAGGTCAACAAGAACGAGTAAGGCTATTAGGTCCGCTAAGAAAAAAATCACAAGTTGAAATCTCTGCTACTGATGCTCGTAATTTGGGGATTGTAGCACCGATTCGCTTATCTGGTAATTTAACTGATGCTGCTGAAGTGACTTTAAAAACAGCAGGACGAGAAGTGACATTTAAAGGTTGTATTATTGCCAAACGTCATATTCATATGAGTTTTAACGATTTGGAAAAATATCAGCTTAAAGCAACTGATCTTGTTAAAGTTCGTGTTGCTACACCAGAACGAACAACGCTATTTGAAGAAGTAGCTTTGCGACCAGGTGAAAACTTTGTATTAGAGATGCATGTAGATACAGACGAAGCAAATGCTGCTAACATTCAACTTGGCACAATAGCTTCAATCGTAAAATAGTGATAAACAAATAATAAGAGGACGTGAAAGCATGAAATCCCTGAAAGAAGCCAACCGAATTTTAAGTGAATTTGAAAAAATAGCCAATACGAATCAAACAAAAAAATTTGATCATCAAACAGGCTATAAAGTTGGCGTTGACTTAGGGACTTCTTCAATCGTCTTAGTCGTGTTAGATAGCCAAAATCAGCCGATATTTGGGGCTTATGAATTTGCCGATGTGATTCGTGATGGTTTAGTTGTAAACTATCAAAAATCAGTTGAAATTGTCACCCGTTTAAAAGAGCAAGCTGAAAAAGTTTTAGGTTTTACTTTAACTGCAGCTTCAGGGGCAATTCCGCCAGGCACAATTGGCAATAACAAACGAGTGGTAGCCAATGTCATTGAAAGTGCTGGCATGGTTGCCGATCAACTAGTGGATGAACCAACTGCAGCCGCCAAACTTTTGAAAATAGAAACAGGAGCTGTGATTGATGTTGGTGGCGGCACAACTGGCATTAGTGTTTTTGAAAAAGGGCAACCGATTCATGTTGTGGATGAGCCTACCGGTGGTACCCATATGACATTGGTATTAGCCGGTTATTTTTCAGAAAGTTATGCTGATGCTGAAGCTCGCAAACGAGATGCCAGTAAAGAAAAAGAAAACTTTGCAATCGTGCGACCAACCGTTCAACGTATGGCAGAAATTACCCGCCAAGCGCTGGTTAACTACCAAACAGAACCATTAGTTGTTGTCGGTGGTGCCGCTTATTTTCAAGAATTTGAAGCAGAATTTAGTAAGTATCTGCAGCAAACAGTTTATAAACCAGTGTTTCCACAGTTTGTAACGCCTATCGGAATCGCTATGAGTTCCCAAGTGATTATTTCACAGGAGGCTTAAAATGGATCAATTAGTGGATTTAATTGTTCAAAAAATTCTCCAGCGACAAACCGCAGTTTTACAAGTTGATTGTAGTCAGTTTGATGAAAAGGCGCATTCTGTAAGTGATTTTACTAATCACCAACAAATTCAACTGCAAAATGTTGGCGCTATTCAATTGGCCAAACTAGCCAAACTAGATGCAAATGATGCTTTTACAAGTTGGCTATTAAAAGGTTTGGAGCTGGAGTGCGAGTTTTCTTTACAGTTAGCATTTGCAGCTGTCTGTTTAGTGCCTAAAGAACTGTTTACTTGGCCAATTACTTTGAAGACGAAGCAAGGGAAAAAGTTACAGACTTTTTTTCAAAAGGTAATTACGTATCAAGACGTGGCTTTATTGACTAACGAAGATGCGCTGGTACTTTTTCGACAACAAAAAATGACGGCTTTAGCTCAAGAAGAACTGGCTAAGAAAAAAATTCAACAGATAGAGAGGTTTTAACTATGTTAATGGCAAAGGTAATTGGAAGCGTGGTTTCAACACAAAAGGATGCTTCTTTAGTCGGCAAAAAACTAATGATCGTCCAACCAATCAATGGTGAAAAAGAAAATATTCGCTTTCAACAAGTAGCTGCTGATACAGTTGGAGCTGGTGTTGGAGATTATGTTTTATTATGTAGCGGTTCTTCGGCGCGGAAAATGTTTTCTGGGCCATCAGATGCAGTCGACTATGCAATTGTAGGAATTATCGATACTTTTGATTTTTAAAATAAAGTGATGAAAAGAATCATCATTTTTATGAGGCGAGGTTTAAGCCAATGAGTATATATACAAAAACAGGTGATAAAGGTAGCACAAGTCTATTCGATAGCGTTCGGGTAAAAAAATATTCTTTAAGAGTCGATACTTATGGCACTTTTGATGAATGTACGGCGCAAGTCAGTGTTGCTGAAAAACAAGTGACCACAACTGAGTTAAAACCAATTTTAACTTGGATTCAAGAAAAATTATTTATTTTAGATGCAGAAATTGCTACTTCTGATAATTTTGCTAAATTAGCTAGTAAAAGCAGTCAAATTACTGTTGCTGATACAAAACAACTGGAAGATTGGATTGATTATTTTTTAGGGAAATTACCAGAAATTCATCAATTTATCTTACCGGGAAATTGCTTAGGCAGTGCCCAACTCCACGTAGCTCGAACGATTTGTCGACGGGGAGAACGGCGTTTAATTGAATTAGCAGAATCTGAAAATATTCGTCCGGAGTTAATGCAATTTGTCAATCGCTTGTCAGATTGTTTATATGCATTAGCCCGCATGGAAGATTTCAATTATCAAGAAGAAGTAATCATTAATGAAATTATGAAACGTTATCAAGCTAGAGTTGCAGAAAGCAACTGTTTCACTGATACCAATTTGACGGATTTGATGACAGTCTTTCAAACTTGTATTGCAGAAGCGCAAGCTTTAAAAGTACCTGTTTCAATGACTGTGGTCGATCAAGCTGGTAATTTAATCGGTGCTTATCGGATGCCTAATGCTTTATTAGTCAGCATTGATATGTCGCGAAAAAAAGCTTATACAGCCGTAGCTATGAAAGCTAGTACTGCTGATTTAGGTGCGTTAACCAATCCTGGAGGAGATTTTTACCAGTTGGAGACTGTTTCGAATGGAGAAATCGTTAGTTTTGCCGGCGGTTTACCTCTTTATAATCAACAGGAACAATTAATCGGTGGAATTGGTGTTAGTGGTGGTACGTTAACAGAAGATCAAGCAATTGCCACCGCTGGTTTAGCTTGTTTAAGTAAATTAAAAAGCCAGAAATAACAATTGCTGATTGTGCAAAAAATGTTGAAACAAAGGAGTGAGTCTATTTTATGCAAGAAGCGCAATTAAAAGAATTAATTAAGCAGTTAATTCAAGAAGTAACGGTTCCAGAAATGCCTTCTCACTCTTCAAAGCAACAAGTAGGAGTCTTTGCAACCGTTGATGAAGCAATCGTAGCTGCCAAAGCAGCACAAGAAAAATACGAAGATTTAACATTGGAAGTAAGACGTCAAGTTGTCGATGCTATTCGAGAAGGAATGGCTCCTTATATTAATGAGATCGCTGAAGCGACTTTTGCAGAAACTGGCATGGGGCGTGTAGCAGATAAAATCGCTAAGTTACAATTAGTGATTGATAAAACACCTGGAGTAGAGGATTTAGTAACAGAAGTTGAAACCGGCGATAATGGTATGACTTTATATGAATTATCTCCTTATGGTGTAGTTGGCGCCGTAACACCAAGTACCAATCCTGTAGAAACCTTAATCTGTAATGCGATTGGGATGTTAGCTGCGGGTAATGCGATTTATTTCAGCGTTCATCCGGGAGCAAAAAAAGTTTCCAAATTTGCAGTGGAAAAATTAAATGTACTTGTAGAAGCGGCTTGTGGCATTCAAAATATGATTGTCACAATTGAAGAACCTTCAATTGAAGCAGCTCAAGCCATGATGCAACATCCTGATATTTCTTTATTAGTTATTACGGGTGGTCCTGGCGTTGTTCATCAAGCTATGACTTCTGGAAAAAAAACAATCGGTGCCGGTGCTGGTAATCCACCAGCAATTGTCGATGAAACAGCCAATATTGAAAAGGCGGCTAAAGATATCGTTTTCGGAGCAGCTTTTGATAACAATATTTTGTGTATTGCTGAAAAAAGTGTGATTGCGGTGGCTGATATTGCCGATTACTTGATTCACCAAATGGAAAAAAACGGTGCTTATTATCTTGAAGATGACCAGCTAATTGAAAAATTAGTGGCTTTAACTATTATGGAGAACGGGCAGCCTAGCCGTAATTTTATCGGTAAAAATGCCAATGAGATTTTACGTGCGGTGGGTGTATTCGTTGATTTTGATGTTCGCTTAATTGTCATGAAAACTACTAAAGAGCATCCTTTTGTGAAAAAAGAAATGTTGATGCCAATTTTACCAGTAGTGGCAGTTAAGGACTTTGAAGAAGCACTAGCGACTGCTTTAGAAGTGGAGCAAAAACTACATCATACAGCTACGATGCATTCGCAAAATATTGGTCGTTTAAACAAAGCTGCTAAAAAAATGCAAACATCAATTTTTGTTAAAAATGGTCCTTCTTATGCTGGTTTAGGCTTTGGTGGTGAAGGCACAACAACTTTTACTATTGCAACGCCAACTGGAGAATGCACTACAACTGCGCGCACTTTTGCACGGCGGAGACGCTGTGTTTTAACGGACGGTTTTTCCATTCGTTAGTTAATAGGTGCATGCTTAAAATCATAATAAGAAGGTGAATGTATGTGAAGAAATGGGAAATGACGCCACGCGTTTTTACTGGTGAAGATTGTTTAAATCGTTTAGAAAAATTCAATGGTCAACGTGTTTGTTTAGTTTGTGATCCCTTTTTAATAGGCACAGATAGCTTACAGAGAGTTTTGACACATCTTGAAAAAGATAATCAAGTGACGATTTTCTCTGAAATTGTTCCTGATCCACCGATTGAAGTGGTAGCAGCTGGCGTAGAAAAAATGCAAGCCCATCAACCAACAATTTTAGTCGCAGTGGGCGGTGGCTCGGCAATTGATGCCGCCAAAGCCATGTACTTTACCATGTTGGTGACAGGGTATCAAGCTATTAAACGTTTTATTGCTATTCCGACAACGAGTGGTACAGGCTCTGAAGTAACCAGTGCTTCCGTAGTAACTGATACACAAAATAAAATTAAATATCCAATTTTTGATCAACGCTTAATTCCTGATGAAGCACTGTTAGATGCTGCTTTAGTAGTAAGTAGTCCGCCAAAAGTGACGGCTTATAGCGGCATGGATGTATTAACGCATGCTTTAGAAGCAATGGTAGCTAAAAATCGCTCTACCTATACGGATGCTATTGCTGAAAAAGCCATTCACTGTGTATTTAAATATTTATATCAATGTTATACACAAGGCACAGATTTAAGAGCTAGAATTAAGATGCATCAAGCTTCTTGTTTAGCCGGTCTGGCTTTTGATGCAGCTGGTTTAGGAATTAACCATGCGATTGCTCACCAACTTGGAGGACAATTTAAAGTTCCCCACGGCTTAGCTAATACCATGCTTTTACCTCATGTGATTGCTTTTAACGCTCACGATGAATATGCTTGTGGCAAATATGCCGCTATTGCTGTTAAATTAGGCTTAGGTAGTCCCAATTTAGATAAGAAAATTTTAGTGATTAAGTTGCAAAAAGCGATTGTTCAGCTAGCTAAGAAATTAGATTGTCCTATGAGCTTAAAGGAATATGGCATAGCAGAAAGTGAAGCATTAGCCAAGAAAACTTTGATTGCTCAAAATGCAATGAATGATAGTACGTATCAATTTAATCCAATTTTAGCTTCAACTGCTGATTTGGAGAAAATTTATCAAGAAATAATTTAAACATTTAAATCATAAACGTTAGTTTAGTCGATAATAAAGCTGAAAAATTCATTTTTACTTTATCATTGACCGGCTAGCTAACGTTTTTGCTTTATAAAATCAGAAGGGAGCTTGTATTATGATTAATAGTCCAGTTTTAGGAGAATTTATTGGTTCACTTGTCTTGCTTTTATTCGGTTCAGGAATTGGCTGCTCAACAACTTTGAAAGGTGCTTTAGCTAAAAACACAGGTACTAACTGGTTATATATTGCCTTTGGCTGGGGGGCTGCAGTGATGCTGGGTGTACTTGCCAGTGGTTGCTTTGGTTCGCCAGGTCATTTAAATCCTGCAGTTACAATTGGTTTTGCTGTAGCTGGGAAATTTGCTTGGGGTCAAGTCTTTCCTTTTATTTTAGCTCAAGTTGCTGGTGCTTTTGTTGGGGCATTGATTGCCGCTATTCAATTCTGGCCACATTTTCAACAAACAACTGCTGAAGAAGGCAATACAGTCGGTATTTTTGCTACAGGTCCAGCGATTCCTAACACAGTATTTAATTTAATTAGTGAAATTATTGCGACGTTTTTCTTTGTGTTAGCTATTCAATTAATGCCTGCTGATATTCCTGCAGGTTTACAACCTTTAATGTTGATTTTCGTAGTAATGGCCATTGGTTTATCACTAGGTTCAACAACTGGTTATGCCATCAACCCTTGTCGTGACTTTGGTCCGCGCTTAATGTATGCGTTGTTACCAATTCCTAATAAGAGTGGAGCTAACTGGGGATATGCCTGGATTCCAATTGTGGGCCCGATTGTCGGTGCTTGTTTGGCAACCTTATTGGTGAATGTATTAAGTGCTTAATTTTTAGTAAATAATAATGATTAAAATATCCTTGTAAATTTGCTGTAGTGTTATAGCTGCGAATTTACAAGGTATTTATTTCATAAAGTAGAGGGAGTGGAAAAATGCCAAGTAAAATTATGGCAATTAACGCTGGCAGTTCTTCTTTGAAATTTCAATTATATGAAATGCCAGCAGAAACATTAATAATCAAAGGTTTATTTGAACGAATTGGTAGTCATCAAACTGTTCATTTTACTTACTCTTATGGTAGTCAAAAAAATCAGCAAGAATTAGCGATTAACAATCATCAAGAAGTGGTCAATTTTTTATTAGATTTTTTAATTTCGCAAAAAATTGTCACTAACCTTGATGAATTAGCAGGTGTGGGTCATCGCGTGGCTCATGGGGGTGAAGACTTTTCAAAATCAACCGTTGTTGATGAAGTAGTTGAAAATAAAATTGCAGCTTTATGTCAATTGGCGCCTTTGCATAATCCAGTTAATTTAGCTGGGATTCAAGCTTTTAAAAAAGCTATGCCACAAGTTACACAAGTGGCGGTATTCGATACAGCGTTTCATCAAAGCATGCCTGCTGAAAATTATCTTTATCCTTTACCTTATGAAATTTACCAAAAACAGGGTGTGCGTAAATATGGTTTTCATGGTACCAGTCACCAATATGTCGTTGAACAAGTGGCGGTAGCATTAGGAGAAAACTTACAACAGTTAAAGATTATTTCTTGTCATTTAGGTAATGGTGCCAGTGTCTGTAGTGTAAAAAATGGTCAATCTTATAACACTAGTATGGGTTTTACGCCTTTAGCTGGTTTAATGATGGGGACGCGTTGTGGAGATATCGATCCTTCCATTGTGACTTATTTACAGAAAAAACTTAATTTGTCACCTGATGAAGTAGAAAATATGATGAATCAAGAATCAGGATTATTAGGTGTTTCTGGCTTAACGAATGATTTTCGCGATGTGCTTAAAGCAGCTAATGAAGGAGATCAGCGGGCACAATTGGCTTTAAATATTTTTACTAATCGTGTGAAAAGTACGATTGGCGCTTATGCTGCTGAAATGGGCGGTGTTGATGCAATTGTTTTTACTGCTGGTATTGGCGAAAATGCTAGTCTGATTCGCTCCGCTTGTTGTGAGGATTTAAGTTTTTTAGGCATTAAAATTGATGAAAAACGTAATCAAGAAAATCAACGCTTTATTCAAAAAGATGGACAACCAGTTTATATTTTAGTTGTGCCAACTAATGAAGAATTAAAGATTGTGCAGGATACTTATCAATTAGTTTAAAAGTAAGAAACAACTGGCTTATTTATTGAAGTCGGTTGTTTTTTTACAAAGAGAATGAATTGAGTTAAATCAGCAAGCTAGCTTGCTTTTTATTAAAAGCCAAGCTACTATATTAAAGTAACAGCTACTTTTAAATGTAAGAGTGCCTGGGCAGTTTTTTACCTAGTGGGATGGTGAAAAATTGTTAGGGCGTTTTTTGTATTCTTTTTGGTAGGGAAGTAAAGGGGTGTGAATATGGCAAAGGATATGACTAAGGGAAGTATTGTTAAGACATTATTAAATTTCACTTTACCGTTAATTATGAGTGGTTTATTACAGCAATTATTTAACTGGGTGGATGCTTTTATAGTTGGCAATATCGAGGGAGAACTGGCTTTAGCTGCGATTGGTTCGACGGGCTCGATTTATAATGTTTTTATTATGGTGATTGTTGGTTTTACTTCTGGTTTAGCGGTTTTGGCGGCTCAACAATATGGGTTAAAGCAATTTGAAAAGCTTAAAGGCAATTTGACGACTTTTACCATTTTACTTGGTGGAATTTGTCTAGTAATTGTTAGTTTAGGGATTATCTTTTCAAAAGAATTGTTAACAGCTTTAGCAACACCGCTAAATATTTTTCAACTGGCAGATAGTTACTTAAAAATTTTATTAGTGGGGATGCCTTTTTTAACCGTTTATAATGTCTATTCGGCGATTTTAAGAGGGATGGGAGATAGCCAAGCACCCTTTTTAGCGATTTTAGTTTCGTCGGTAGCCAATGTCGCTTTGGATTTTATTTTTGTAGGAATTTTACATTATGGTGTGGCAGGAGCTGCGGTAGCCACTATGATTTCGCAAGTGTTAATGACTTTGTTTATTATGATTTACAGTTGGCAGAAGTATCCGCAATTGCGTTTTTCTTTTAAAGAAAAATTGATTAATCAAGAAGCCTTGGTTTTAGGGCTGCGATTTGGTGCGCCATTGGCAATTCAATCTGGCGTGAGTTCCATGGGAAATTTATTGTTGCAACGTTTTATGAATGGTTTTGGGGAATTAACGGTAGCGGCTATTACCACTGCTTATCGGGTGGATTCGGTGATTTTATTACCAATCATTAATTTAGGTTCGGGCTTAGCAACGGTTGTTGGGCAAAATATTGGTTCTGGCAATGATAAGCGGGCACGTAAAGCTTTAGTGGCTGGTGGTGTGATGTTGGCAGTTGTTTCCATTGCCTTAACAGGTGTCGTGTTATTAATTGGTGGACCTTTAATTGCGATGTTTGGGTTAACGACAGAAGCGATTGTTATTGGTAAACGCTTCTTCTTCACGATTGCCAGCTTCTATTTGATTTATGGCTTGGCAACTGCCTTTCGAGGTTATCTTGAAGGGATGGGTGATATGGTATTCTCTGGTGTTGCAGGGATAGTTGCTTTGATTACGCGAATTATTGCTTCCTACAGTTTTGCTGATTACTTTGGTGATAAAATTATTGCTTATGCCGAAGCTTTTAGTTGGGTGGTTTTATTAATTTTATACGTTCTGCGTTTTTGGCAAAAAGGACGAGTCAGAAAAGAAGTCATTATTGAAGAAATTTGAAATTACTAGTAGTTAATATAACAAAAAATTGTCTTTTTTATAATAACTTAGGTAAAGCTATTTTTATTTGATTAATGTTTTCGTATAATGGAAATATAACAAAAGAATGCAGGGGGACCAAAGGATGAAAAAAAGTATTAAAAATTTAGTTATGCTTGGTGCATTAGTTTTAACGTTAGGAGCTTGTCAAAATAATCAAGCGAATCAAGAGACTGTAAAAGATAGCACAGAGATTAGTAGCACAGTAGCAGAAGAAAAAATCACTGTGACGCTTGAAATAAAAACAGAGGATAGCGCTGATACTTTAGAAAATTTAAAAGTTTCAGCCGATGAAAATTTATTGGCAATTTTAGAAGAAAACGCTGAAGTAGTAGCTGAAGATGGTTTTATTACTAGTATTAATGGTGTGGAACAAGATGCAGCTGCCGGCTATTACTGGACTTTTACAATTAATGACGAGTGGGGCGAAAAAGGTGCCAATGAAACATTTTTAGAAAATGGAGATAAGGTCGTCTTTTCTTATGGAAAACTCTAAAAAGAGTGGACTTTTCACAGTTCGAGATATTGGCTCTCTTTCGTTGTTGACGGCGGCTTGTGTAGTAGGAAGAACAGCCTTTCAGTTTGTTCCCAATGTGCAACCGATTACCGCAATTTTTCTGATTGTAACTTTGTATAAAGGCTTTTTACGTGGTTCATTATTGATGGTCTTGACAATGTTAGTGACGAACTTTTATATGGGGATGGGCGTCTGGACGATTACCCAAATTGGTGCATACCTTGGTGTGATTATCTGCGTTCATTTGGTAGGGAAAATTCCGATTTTCAGAAAAAGTATCGTGTTGCAAGTTGTTTTTGCAGTCTTTAGTGGCTTTTTATACGGCTTTTTGACGGCAGGGATTAGTGTGCCAATCTATGGTATTCGGGCGTTTTGGCCTTACTATCTACAAGGAATTTATTTTGATAGTTTACATGCCCTTGGTAATGGGATTTTCTATTTAATGTTAATTGCCATTTTACCAAAATTATTTCAACGTTTTTGGAATGAATAAGCAAAAGGAAGAAAAAAGCAGTTAGTTGGCTATTTTTCTTCCTTTTTTTCTGCTATTTTTTTGAAAAAACTTTTTAAATATTGAGAAAGATTAAAAAAGTCTTTTAGGGAAACGTTATGGCGCGGTGAAAATATGAGAAAAACTATTTATGAAAGCCTTTATAATGAGAAAAAACTTTTTAAAGACTAGTTTGTTCGGTTTTTCATTTTATTTTTAAGCGAACTATGGTATTATTCTAATGTTAAAGAATTTTTATTAGGAGGCTGGCAATGCAATTTTATGGAGTTGACGCGTTTTTACGAGTGTTTAGCCATCTTGCATTTATTTATTTAGCTTTCTGGTCTTTACAAGCTTTGCGCTTAGAACAATTTTTCAAAAGAGATGAAACAGCCCGAATTCGCATGATTTTGATGTTGTTGGCAATTGTCATTGGCTATCAAGCCAGTTCGTTTTTTTTGGAATTTTTAGCGATTTGTCGTAATCTATTTATGCAAAGTTCATTTTAATAATTATCAAACTTAAAATAGCGAATGAACGCACAATCAAACATATATGAGTGCTTGATACATGTTTTTGGAGGGGAATTGTAGTGGAACAAATTATTGTTCAAGGCGGAAACCGCTTAGTTGGAAATGTGAAAATTGAAGGGGCAAAGAATGCCGTTTTACCGATTTTAGCAGCTAGTTTATTAGCTGAAGAAGGCGTAACTAAATTAACAAATGTACCTATTTTATCAGATGTTTTCATGATGAATGAAGTGATTCGTCATTTAAACGTTGATGTTGACTTTAACGAAGCTGACAATACTGTAACTTTGGATGCTACTAGAGAATTAGCTGTTGAAGCACCTTTTGAATATGTTAGTCAAATGCGGGCATCAATTGTTGTAATGGGTCCATTGTTAGCTAGAAATGGTCATGCCAAAGTAGCTATGCCTGGTGGCTGTGCGATTGGTAAACGACCAATTGATTTACACTTAAAAGGCTTCCAAGCTTTAGGTGCGAAAATTAATTCAGAAAATGGTTATATCGAAGCAATTGCTGATGAGTTAAAAGGCGCAACGATTTATTTGGATTTCCCAAGTGTCGGTGCTACTCAAAATATTATGATGGCGGCTGTTAAAGCCAAAGGTACAACAGTTATTGAAAACGTTGCGCGAGAACCAGAAATTGTTGATTTAGCCAATATTTTAAACAAAATGGGTGCGAAAATTTTTGGTGCCGGAACTGAAACGATGCGAATTGAAGGAGTCGATCAATTACATGCAGTTGAGCATGCAATTGTTCAAGATCGCATTGAAGCTGGAACTTTTATGGTAGCTGCAGCGATGACAGAAGGTAATGTTTTAATTGAAGATGCAATTTCTGAACATAATCGACCATTAATTTCTAAATTAATTGAAATGGGTGCTGAAATTATTGAAGAAAATGCTGGTTTACGGGTAATTGGACCTAAAACTTTAAAAGCAACTGACATTAAAACAATGCCACATCCTGGTTTCCCAACAGATATGCAAGCACAAATGAGTGTGATTCAATTGTTAGCTGAAGGCACAAGCATTGTAACTGAAACTGTTTTTGAAAATCGTTTCCAACATTTGGAAGAGTTGCAAAGAATGAATGCCCATGTTAAATTTGAAGGGAATTCAGCTATTATCGAAGGAAATCATCAACTACAAGGGACAACTGTTAATGCTACTGACTTACGGGCAGCAGCCGCTTTAATCTTAGCTGGTTTGCGTGCTGAAGGCATTACTCGTGTTGGCAATTTAAATTATTTGGATCGTGGTTATTACCATTTCCATTTGAAACTACAAAAATTAGGTGCTAACGTGGAACGGGTAACATTGGAAGATGCTCCTGTAGCAACTAAAGTGCCAGTAGAAGCATAATCTTAATTAAAACTTTTAGCTATTATATTATAATAGTAGCTTTGTAAAAAATAAGGGGCGTTTTACGAATTATGAGTAATACATTTCGCTACATTTTAACGACGTTAATGAAAATAATCATCGTTTTGATTTTAGTAGTCCTTTTCTTTGCTGTGGGTACAATGATTGGCTATGGCATCATTGGCGATGGCAAAGCAACTGACGTTTTTCGTCCAGATTTATGGCGACATATCACTGCATTTTTTAAGTAGAATAAGTATAAAGGACTCAGAAAATTTCTGTGTCCTTTATTTAGTAATTAAAGGAATGAAGAGATGAAAACAATTCTATTTGGGCTAATTCATTTTTATCAACGGTTTATTTCGCCAGCATTGCCCTCTGCTTGTCGTTATCAGCCGACTTGCTCTAATTACATGTTGCAAGCAATTGAAGTCCATGGGGCCTTTAAAGGCACATTAATGGGGACGGCGCGCATTTTACGTTGTCAGCCTTTTTGTAAGGGTGGCGTAGACTATGTGCCAAGAAATTTTTCTTTAAAAAGAAATGTTACGGACCAAATCATGCCAAATTATAAAACTTATAAAAAATAAAATAGCTGCTAGCTAAAAAGTTTATTCTTTTTAACGCTAGTAGTTATTTTTTTCGCAAAAAAACTAGCGAAAAAATCAGTATTGACAATAACTGAAAGTTTACTAAAAGTTGGCTATTTTCTAAATTACAAAAATTTTCAGAATATTCATTGACAGCGACGTAATTTTTCAGTATATTGTTATACATATTCATAAAAAATTTTATTTTGTCTTAGGGGGATGCATTTTATGAAAAAGAAACTTATGTCTTTATTTGCGGCAGCGATGTTGTTGTCAGCGTGTGGTAATGGTACTTCGGTACAAAATAATGGGAGCACTGATGGTAGTGCAAGTGGAAATGAAGGAAGCGACACAGTTAAAATCGGTGTGAACTTAGAGTTATCCGGTGAAGTTTCAGCTTATGGGAATGCTGAATTACAAGGAATTAAATTGGCAGTAGAAGAAATTAATGCTGCTGGCGGAATTTTAGATAAACAAATTGAGTTAGTGGAAAAAGATAATAAATCTTCTAATGATGAAGCAGCTTCTGTTGCCGCTAACTTAGCTGATAAAGAAAAAGTTGTGGCTGTGGTGGGCCCAGCAACTTCTGGAGCAACGAAAGCTTCATTAGCTAACTTAACTAAAATGGGTGTACCAGTGATTACACCTTCAGGAACAGACGATGCGATTACATTAAATGGCAATCAAGTTCAAGAATATGCTTTTCGTTCATGTTTCCAAGATAGCTTCCAAGGAGTTATTTTAGCAAAATATGCAGATGAAAACTTAAAAGCAAGTAAAGCAATCATTTTAGGCGATAGTGCTAGTGATTATGCTAAAGGCTTAACAAAAGCTTTCAAGGGTTCTTATCAAGGAGAAATTGTCGCTGAAGAAAACTTTGTTGCGGGAGACAAAGATTTCCAAGCTGTTTTAACAAATATTAAAGGTAAAGATTTTGATGTTCTTTACATTCCTGGTTATTACACTGAAGCAGGTTTAATTATTAAACAAGCTCGTGAGATGGGAATTGAACAACCAATTATTGGTGCCGATGGTTTTGGTGATGAAAAATTAGTTGAAATCGCTGGTGAAAAAAATGTCTCTAACATTTTCTACACCGCTCACTTTTCAACTAGCGCACCAGCTAATGATAAAGTTGAACCATTTATCGCAGCCTTTACTGAAAAATATGATTCAGCACCGGCACAGTTTAGCGCGTTAGCTTATGATGCTATTTACATGATTAAACAAGCCATTGAAGATCAAGAAGCAGCTACTCCTGCTGCAATTACTAAAGGATTAACAGAACTTAAAGATTTTGTCGGCGTAACGGGAACAATGACAATGGATGAGCAACACAATCCAGAAAAATCAGCAGTTGTATTAGGTATGACTGAAGGAAAAGAAACTTCAGCTGAAACTGTAAATCCATAATTACAAAAATGAAGGTGTTCGTTCAATAAGCTGGTGGTTGAGATAGTAGTAAAAGCTATCTTCCCCAGCCTTGCTTAAAAAGTTTATTTAATTAGTAAACTTTAGTGAGCTAGCGAAAAAACACCGTTAATGATTCGGGTTTGAAAGCTGGGACATCACTGCTTAAATTGTCCTAGCTTTTTTACTTTAAAAGTATTTACTTGAAACAATAAAAATATCAAACAATGGAAGTGATAGTATGCAAATTGTTATGCAGCAGTTGGTTAATAGTCTTTTTTTAGGCAGTATCTATGCTTTATTGGCATTAGGTTATACCATGGTTTATGGGATTATTAAATTAATCAACTTTGCCCATGGAGAAGTTTATATGATTGGTAGTTTTTTAGGCTATTATTTAATTAATCAGTATCATATGAATTTTTTCGTTGCTTTAATTTTATCAATGGTAATCAGTGCCTTTTTGGGAGTGGCGATTGAATTTTTAGCTTATCGACCGTTACGGAAATCAACACGGATTGCTGCGTTGATTACGGCAATCGGGGTTTCTTACTTATTGCAAAATGCAATGATTTATTTTTTCAGTTCAGATGTCAGGGCTTTTCCACAAACGATTGAAATTGTTAATTTTGATATTGGCTTTATGAAAGTAACCAATATTCAGTTGATGATTTTAGTGATTGCTTTAGCTTTAATGGTTTTATTGCAAATCATTGTTCAAAAAACGAAAATGGGGAAAGCGATGCGGGCAGTTAGTGTTGATGCTGATGCCGCTCAATTGATGGGAATTAATGTCAATCGCACGATTTCCTTTACATTTGCCTTAGGTTCAGCTTTAGCAGCCGCTGGTGGTGTTTTGATTGGTTTATATTACAATTCAATTGACCCAACGATGGGAACTGTTCCTGGTTTGAAAGCTTTCGTTGCTGCTGTTTTAGGGGGAATTGGTATTATTCCGGGGGCGGCTTTAGGTGGCTTTATTATTGGTTTACTTGAAACAATTGCTAACGCAGTTGGTTTATCAATGTATAAGGATGCTGTGGTTTATGCGGTTTTAATTATTATTTTATTAATTCGCCCATCAGGAATCCTTGGAAAAAATGTAAAAGAGAAAGTGTAGGTGACAGCCATGAAAGAGCGTTTAAAAGTAAATTTAATTTGGCTGGCATTGATGATTGCTGGCTACTTAGCGATTTATGTTTCTTATAGTTCTGGTTTAGTAAATTTATTTATTGATAATATTATTATTACGATTGGAATTAATATTATTTTAGCGACAGGTTTAAATTTGGTCATTGGTTTTTCTGGACAGTTTTCTTTAGGCCATGCTGGTTTTATGGCGATTGGAGCTTATTGTGGCGCACTTTTTTCAATGAATAATCCAACAATGGCAGGTTTCTTTATGGGGATTGTTGCAGGGATTATTTTATCAGCTGTAGTGGCGCTAATTGTCGGGATACCAACTTTACGGTTAAAAGGCGATTATTTAGCGATTGCAACTTTAGGGGTTGCGGAAATTATTCGGATTGCGATTGTAAACATGGATGAAATTACGAATGGCCCTTCAGGTTTGTTTGGGATTCCCCAATTTGTTAATTGGCCGTTAGTTTATGGCTTTGTAGTCGTAACGACTTTAGTGACGGTTAACTATATTCACAGTGGTCCAGGGCGAGCAACTTTAGCGATTCGTGAAGATGAAATCGCTGCTGAATCCATGGGTGTTAATACAACCAAATATAAAGTGATCGCTTTTGTGATTGGGGCTGCAACTGCTAGTATTGCTGGCGCTTTATCAGCTAGTTATATCGGATCGATTGCACCGAAGAATTTTGCTTTTGCCAAATCAATTGATATTTTAATCATTGTAGTATTCGGTGGAATTGGTAGTGTGACTGGGACGTTTGTAGCGGCGATTGTTTTAGGTATTTTGAATATGTATTTGCAAGATTTTGGTTCGCTGCGGATGATTATTTACTCATTGGCGTTAATTATTATTATGATTTTTAAACCTGGTGGCTTATTAGGCACTTGGGAATTATCTTTCAAAAAAATCTTTGCAAAAAAAGGAGGTCCGTCAAATGACGTTACTAAAGGTTGATCATTTAACTAAAAACTTTGGCGGATTAGCCGCAGTTTCAAATGTTAATTTAGTTTTAGAAGAAAATGAATTAGTGGGTTTGATTGGACCAAATGGAGCTGGTAAAACAACTTTGTTTAACTTATTAACAGGTGTTTATGAACCTAGTGAAGGAGATGTTGTTTTAAGCCATAGTGGCAAAGAGACTCGCTTAAATGGAATGGCCCCTTACAAAATTGCTGATTTAGGTTTAGGTCGGACGTTTCAAAATATTCGCTTGTTTAAAGATTTAACTGTTTTGGATAATGTTTTAATCGCTATGAACAGCAAACATAAAGAAGGCTTTTTAAGCAGTGTTTTACGCTTGCCAGCTTTTTATAAAGCAGAAGCTGAAATGAAACAAAAAGCGGTAGAGTTGTTAAGCATATTCGCTTTAGAAGATAAAATTGAAACGTTAGCTAAAAATCTGCCTTATGGTGAGCAGCGCCGTTTAGAAATTGTGCGAGCTTTAGCGACCGAGCCTAAAATTTTATTTTTAGATGAGCCAGCTGCCGGGATGAATCCCCAAGAAACGGCTGAATTAACTGATTTAATTCGCAAAATTCAAAAAGATTTTCAAATTACGATTCTTTTAATTGAACATGATATGAGTTTAGTTATGGACGTTTGCGAACGAATTTATGTTTTAGAATACGGACGGGTAATCGCAGAAGGCAATCCTGAAGCGATTAAAAATAATCCTAAAGTAATTGAAGCTTATTTGGGAGGTGACCTATAATGTTAAAAGTCGAAAATCTTTCTGTTCATTACGGCATGATTCAAGCAGTGCGAGAGGTCAGCTTTGAAGTGAAGCAAGGGGAAATCGTTTCTTTAATTGGTGCCAATGGTGCGGGAAAAACTACGATTTTGCGCACAATTTCTGGCTTGGTACGTCCTTCTAATGGAACGATTACTTTTGAAGGCAATGAAATTAATAAAACTTCACCGCAAAAAATTGTAGCCGACGGTTTATCACAAGTGCCTGAAGGTCGCCATGTTTTTCCTGGTTTAACCGTTCAAGAAAACTTAGAAATGGGTGCTTTTTTACGTAAGGATAATGAGCAAATTAAAGCCGATTTTGAAGGTGTTTTTGAAAAATTTCCGATTTTAAAAGAGCGCCGCAACCAAGATTCAGCAACCCTATCTGGTGGGGAGCAGCAAATGTTAGCGATGGGACGGGCATTAATGTCAAAACCAAAATTGCTATTGCTAGATGAACCTTCAATGGGCTTAGCACCAATTTTTATTCGTGAAATTTTTAAAACCATTCAAGAAATTCAAGCCCAAGGAACTACCGTGTTGTTAATTGAACAAAATGCGAAAATGGCTTTATCAATTGCTGACCGCGGTTACGTTTTGGAAACTGGTCAAATCGTATTAAAAGGCACTGGCGCGGAATTATTAGCTAGTGAAGAAGTGAAGAAAGCTTATTTAGGAGGGTAATCCATGAGTGTAAGTGATTTTATGACAAAAGATTTAGTTGTTGTGACACCTGAAATGAAAATTTTTGATGCGGTTGATTTAATGAAAAAAAATGATATTCACCGTTTACCAGTATTAAAAAATGACCGCTTAGTTGGTCTGATTACTGAAGGTGTGATTCAAGCAGCCATGCCATCACAAGCAACTAGTTTAAGTGTTTATGAATTGAATTATTTATTGAATAAGACAACAGTCGCAGATATTATGGTTAAAGATGTTTTAACGATTGATCCAGATGCCATTTTAGAAGAAGGCATTGCCATGATGAGACAAAACAGTGTTGGCGTTTTACCAGTAGTTACTAAAAGTGGTGATTTAGTAGGAATTATCACTAATAATGATATTTTTGATGCTTTCTTGAAAATTACTGGCTATAATGACGGCGGTACACGAGTTCAAATTCAAATTACTGATGACCATAAAGGGATTTTGGCAGATTTATCCCGTTTATTAGCTGACAACGACTATAGTATTTTAACTGTTGTCGTTAATCGTAAAGCTACGGAAACAATTGTTGAGTTGCAGCTAGAAACAACTGCTGCAGAAGCTGTTAAAGATTTATTAACAACCAGTGGCTATCAAGTAATTGAAGCAGCCTTAACTAATCGTTAATTCAAAAGTAAAAGACATCGTAACTGAAAAGTCGCTACGATGTCTTTTTTTGTTCTTCAATAGAAAGCAAGTTTGAGCCTTATGGAAGTTAGTGATTCAGTAGAAAAGGCTGAGTGATTATGGTAGAATGTAAGGAGTTGCGAAGACAATACAGATTTCTCGAAAGGAATTTATGTTTATGGGAAAAAAAGATAAAGACATTCAAGTTCGTCTTGAAGAAGTTGAAAAAAATATTAATGGCACAAAATTTGCTGCTTATGAATTAGCAATTGGTAAAAAAACTTTAGGTGTGATTATTGAAAAAAGTGCTAAAAGTTTTGAAATTGAAATGACAGATGGTTATAAAGCAGTAGCAAAAACTTTAGATGAAGCGGTTGAATTAGTTATTCGTCGGTGGAATTTAAACGATTAATAAATAATTAAGCTGTTGTTTAAACAAGTTTTAAAAATAGCAAACTTGCTTATTTTTTTATTTTTAAGAATAGTTGCTAATCAGCTATTCTTAAAAAAATAAATAACAGAAAAAAATTATGAAAAAGACTTGCCAAAAGTTTCATTTTTTTGTATTATAACTAAGTCGGGTTTTTCATAACGACTAATAGATTTTATCTAGCTTTTTGGAGGAGTAGCGAAGTGGCTAAACGCGACGGACTGTAAATCCGTTCCTTAGGGTTCAGTGGTTCGAATCCACTCTCCTCCACCATTGGGGTATAGCCAAGCGGTAAGGCAAGGGACTTTGACTCCCTCATGCGTTGGTTCGAATCCAGCTACCCCAGTATATAATAACGAAGGGGCTGTGACAAAAGTCTCTAACAAAAAACGCATGAAATAACGAAAAATCGTTCATTTCATGCGTTTTTTCTAGTAAAATAAAAAAGAAGTA
>NZ_JARXWL010000031.1 GCF_029893325.1 Enterococcus sp. PF1-24 | reverse complement strand
CATGAAATGTGAAAAGCCAGCGTCTTTAGGCGCTGGCCGGTTTTAGGGGCTTATAGCCCCAGAGCAAACCACCCTTTTGAAGGGTGGTGATGATTTTTGTAGAAGCTCTAATGACCTTTGTAATTTTTGTTTT
Organism: Enterococcus sp. PF1-24; assembly: GCF_029893325.1. GTDB lineage: Bacteria > Bacillota > Bacilli > Lactobacillales > Enterococcaceae > HY326. The sequence goes on along the minus strand of NZ_JARXWL010000031.1, from coordinate 29,382 downwards.
TTTACTGTATTCTAACTATTGAGTGTAAAAGCTTTTTCTTATATACTTTGATATAAATACAATATAAATTTTTTGCATAAACTCCTTTATTTCGTTTTTGATATGGCGTAAACAACTATATTTAAATGATTAAAGGGGTTTTTAATATATTTTTGAAAGGAGGATGTTTTATTAATTTGGAGCTAATAAAAATGATAATTGCATTAATAATAATGCAAAATATTTGTTCCTATACTCTTTTATTCTAATATAAAATAAAATCACAAAGAAGAAAGAAGGAATGAAGATGCAATTAGTAAATGGTTTTAAGTTGATGGAATATGCTAAAGAAAAGAAGTTAATTTTACCAGCATTTAATACTACAAATTATGAGTTAACAGCAGGAATTGTTAAAGGATATGAAGCAATGGGATTAGGCGGATATATTGCAATTTCTTCTAGTAATTTGAAATTATCAAGTCCTAAAATTATTGCAAATATGGTGAAAGCGGCTATGAAGGATGTTTCCACACCGATTGCACTTCATTTAGATCATGGTAAAAGTTTTGAAGATGTAAAAGCATGCATTGATGCAGGTTTTACATCAATTATGGTGGATGCTTCTCATTTACCACTTGAAGAAAATATTAAAGAGGTAAAACGGACTGTTGAATATTGTCATTTTTATGGAATTCCTGTAGAAGCAGAACTGGGTGCCATTGGTGGAAAAGAAGATGATCATATTTCAGAGGAAGATGCCAAAACAAATCCAGAAGATGTTAGATCATTTGTCGAACAAACACAATGTGATATGTTGGCTGTTGCAATCGGGAATGTTCATGGGATGGATTTAGTTCCCAAGTTAGATTTTCCGTTATTGGAAGAAATAGCAGAAATTTCTTCAGTGCCTTTGGTTCTTCATGGCGGATCAGGGATTCCTTTTAATCAAGTAAGGAGGGCGAGGGAAAATAATTTAATTAAAGTAAACTATGGTTCAGATTTAAGACAAGCATTTATTAGAACCTTTGGAAGCGCATATGAAATTAACCATAATGAATTTGATATCATGTCGCTTTCGAAAGAAGCAATTATTAATGTAGAAGATCGCGTAAAAGCGATTATAAGAGAAGTAAATATTCACTAAGAATGGAGAGGATACTGTGTTAAATCAACGACAACAGGCGATTTTGAAAGAATTTGAAAAACACAGCCCTTCATTTTTACCTGCTGAGTATCTTGTGAAAAAATTTGGTGTGAGTACACGAACAATTCAAACAGATGTGAAGCAGATAAAAATATTTCTAGCAAAAAATGGATTTGCAGAATTAGTTTCAGTTACGTCTAAAGGAAGTAAGCTATTAATTCATAATATGGAACGATATGAATTAGAATTTAGTCACGATAAACAAGAAAATAATCAAGTACAATCAGATCGTGTTCGGAAGCTCTGTATTCTATTGTTAAACCAGAGGAGCCCGGTAAATAAGCAGTACTTAGAAGAAAATTTATTTATTAGTTCATCAACTCTTAACTCAGACTTAAAAGAGGTGGGAGAAATATTCAACGGTTTTCACCTAGATTTAATAAGGAAACGTAGTATAGGTGTGAGTATTGTAGGTGCTGAATATGATAAAAGAAAATGTCTTTTAAAATTGGGTCATATGGAAATTCATCAAAATCAAGAAAAAGTTGCCGTGCAAGATCAAAATCGTCAAGATATTGAAAAGATTTTAGTCAGTGTGTTGTTAAAATATCATTACCATATTTCCGATACGCTATTTCAAAATTTGATTGTACATATAGAAATGGCAATTAAGAGAATGAATACAGGCTTCTATATTAAAAATCATGAGTTAGATAAAAAAATAAATCTTGAGTCTGAAATACAGGTTGCAAACGAAATTTTTTCACGCCTAAGTAACCGTATGTTTTTTAAAGTATCTGATGAAGAAGTTGTCAATTTAGCAATTTATATTAAAGGAAAAAGTGATTATGAAAATGATGACTATATTTCTGAAGAAGTAAATACATTTATTTTATATTCTTTAGAAGAAATCAATGAAAAATTTAATATTGATTTTTCACAAGAAATAGATTTACGAATTTCATTAGCTCTTCATTTAATGCCTTTGATAACTAGGATTGAGTATAACATCCAGAATGATAATCAACTTTTAGCTCAAATTAAGCAGTCTTTCCCGTTAGCGTTTGATATTGCTGCTTACATGTGTTTGTTGCTTCAAAGAAATATGGATAAAAAAATTACAGAAGGTGAAATTGCTTATTTAGCAATTTATTTCAATCAATATTTATCTAAATACAATGATATTTCAGGTAAACAAAGAGTGTTAATTATAACTAGTTTGAAACGGAGCGAGAGCGTATTATTACGTCAAAGATTTGCGACGTGGTTTTCAAATGAAATATCAATTTTAACGCTTTTAAACATCCATGAAATCCAGGAAGTAGATATTGAAGATTATGATGTAATTTTTACAACTGAGCAAACAGATTTATCGGAGAAGATGGGAGCAATCTTAATTAGTTTTTATCCAAGTGAGGCAGAATATTCAAAAATCAAGTTAGCCATTGATGGATTTAAAGATAAATTTGAGATTATTGATTTATTTTGTGAGGGACTTTTCCATTTTGGTGATTTTACAACTAAATCTGAATTGCTAGATAAAATTTGTTTTAATTCTTCAGATAAAGTGGGTGGAAAGACTTCTCAATTAAGGCAAGCAGTTGATTTAAGAGAAGAGTTAGGTAGTAGCTATTTTGGAAATCGGATTGCTCTTCCGCATCCAATTAATCCTTTTTCTGTAGAGACATTTGTTTCAGTTGTTTTATTAAAAAATGAAATAGACTGGGATGCTGAACGTAATCAAGTAAGCTTAGTTATGTTAGTGGTTATCGAGAAAAATAATGCGAAAGTTTTTCAGTTGTGGAATTACCTTTCAAAAATAATTCAAGAAAAAACCTTTGTTGATCGTTTGTTAGAAAATCCAACATTTGAAAATTTTAAATTGAATTTATCACAGCTGTTAGATGAATATATTTAATTTTATTAGGAGGCGACAGAAATGAAATTTATACTAGTATCTCATGGTGATTTTGCAAAAAGTATGCTAGGAAGTGCTCAGATGATTGTTGGAGAGCAAAATGAAGTACAGGCTTTTGGTTTGTATCCAAAAGATGATATTGGCGAATTGAAGAGTAAAATAAGAACCGCCATAGAGGGAATGGGAGGAGAAGATATGATCTGTTTTACGGATCTATTTAGCGGGAGTCCCTTTAATGCAGTAGTTTCTTTAATGGGTGAGTATCCTATCCGTCATATAACAGGAATGAACTTGCCAATGATTTTGGAAGCATTCATGATGAGAATGAATGAAAATAACACTAGAGAGGATGTGTGTGATAAATTAATTTCTCAAGCACCAGAGACATTTATTGATGTGAATAAATATTTAGAGCAGACATTAGAAGAAATAGAAGAATAGGAGAAAAAAGATGAAAAATATTATATTTGCTAGAGTAGATGATCGATTAATTCATGGAGAGGTTGTAACTGCTTGGACACCAAGCTTAAGTATTAATCATATCATTATTGTTGATGATGTTGTGGCAAGTGATCCTTTTCAAAAAAGAATTTTGAAAGCGCTAGCTCCTACAAAAGTAAGAGTAGATGCGTTCACTGTAGAAGAAGGAATTAAAGAATTAAATAAAGATTACAATGAAAAAGAACGTGTTTTACTTTTAACAAAATCACCAATCGCTTATGCAAAACTAGTGAAGGGAGGAATTAAACTTCCACAAGTCAATCTTGGAGGGATGGGAATTCGTGATGAGCGTAAACCATTCATTAAGAATGTGGCATGTGATGAAGTAGAAATTGAAGCTATTCGCGAGATAGTAAATAAGGGAATTCATGTGTTTTATCAGTTAGTTCCCGAGCAGCGATTGATAGAAATTACAAATCTTTTATAAAATTAAGGGGGAGAAAAAAATATGTCAGTATTTCAAGCATTTTTATGTGGATTGATTTATTTCTTTGCAATTGGGAATTTACCTTTTGTTGGATTATGGTCTTTACAAAGACCGTTAGTTTGTGGACTAATTACTGGGATTGCGTTAGGAGATCCATTAATGGGAGCAATGACAGGGGCATCTATTAACTTAGTGTATCTTGGATTTATATCAGCTGGAGGCTCAATGCCAGCAGATATGGCATTAGCTGGTGTTTTAGGTACGGCATTTGCAATTACTGGCGGATTGGATGCACAGACGGCACTTTCAGTGGCGGTGCCTTTAGGCTTATTAGGTACAATTGTTTGGTATGCAAGAATGACATTTGGTTCTATTTTTGTTCATGTAGCAGATAGGTATATTGAAAAAGGTGAGTATCATAAAATTTGGCGTGCAAATGTTTTATTTCCACAATTATTGACAGCTGTTATTACAATTATTCCATGTGGTTTAGCTGCCTATTTTGGAGCTAGTTATATTACTGGATTAATTGAAGCACTTAGTGGAACCGCATTAACAATTTTTACAGTTATTGGTGGAATGATGCCCGCGCTAGGGGTAGCAATTACTTTACAATACATTTTTAAAGGTGAAGCAAAAGTATTCTTATTTTTAGGATTTATTTTAGCAACATATTCTGGTTTAGATTTATTGCCATTAGGTATTATTGCAGGTCTTGCAGCACTTATCTATGTACAATTATCAGGTAAAAATTCTGATGCTGAGGAGGAAGAAATCTATGAGTAAAGAAGTTGAAGGAAGTTTAATTCGAAAAAAAGATTTATTTCGTTCTTGGTTAATTTGGGAAAATTTACCTCAAACTTGTTATAACTATGAACGAATGATGGGTCAGGCAGTTGCGCATGTTTTTGTTCCTATTTCAAAACGTTTATATAACGATGACCCAGAGAAAAAGAAAGAAATGATGAAACGTGAGATTGAATTTTTTAACGTCCATATTGAATTTGGCGCTTGTATTATCGGAATGATTATTGCATTGGAGGAACAAAAAGCTAAAGGAAAAGAAATTCCTAATGAATTTATTACTAGTTTAAAAACTTCTTTAATGGGACCTTTATCTGGCGTAGGAGATACGATTTTTCAAGGAGTTTTAATTCCCATTTTATTAGCTATTTGTATTGATTTAACTCTTAAAGGAACAATTTGGGGATCTATTATTTATGCGGTAGCAATTATTGCTATTGCTTGGGGAATGAGCTATTCCACATTTATGATTGGGTATCGAGCGGGAGCAGATGCTATCATGGACTTTTTAGAAAAGGGAATCCTTAACAAAGTCTTAAAAGGTGCAGAAATAATGGGATGTATGGTAATGGGGGGGTTAATTTCAAACTATGTGAAAATGCATGTAGCTTTAGAAATTGTTAGTTCAACGACCACCTTTAAAGTACAAGAACAATTTTTAGATGCTGTTATGCCAAATATTTTACCATTTGGTTTTACTTTGCTTATTTACTATTTAATGAAGAAAGGTTTTTCTTCATTAAAAATTATAGGATTAATTATAGTGATTGGTATTTTGGGTGGATTTTTAGGTATTTTAGGTTAATTAAATAATTTAATTTGAGATTGGAGACTTTAATAGGATGAAAGCGATTGTTGAATTAGGTCCAAAAAAATTGGAAATACAAGAACTACCAATACCTAAAATTGCTGCAGATGAAGTGTTGATGAAAGTTCGAGCAAACGGTTTATGTACCAATGATGTGAGAGATTATATTGGCGATACAAAATGGTCATATCCACGAATTGGTGGACATGAGTTTAGTGGTGAGATTGTTGAAATTGGATCTGATGTTAATCCAGAACATTTTCAAGTAGGAGATCATGTTGTAAAATATATTATTCCAGCCTGTGGTGAATGTCACTATTGTAAAACTGGGCGAGAAAATTTGTGTGTAGAAATCTACACATCTTCAACTTTCCGAAATGAAGATGGTATCTCTGGCTTTTTAGGTCTAGCTCAATATATTACAGTTAAAAGTAAAGATCTTTATAAGTATCCCAAAGAAGTTCCATTTGAACATAGCGCATTTACTGAGCCTTTAGCTTGTGTAGTAAATAGTATTGAGCGAGCAAATTTGGAATATGGACAAGATGTTTTGGTTATAGGCGGTGGTGTAATGGGATTGATGCATATTTTGTTAGCTAAACTTCAAGGGACACGGGTACTTTTAAGTGAACCTAATGAAGAGCGACGTAAATTAGCTGAACAACTAGGGGCTGATTTTACTTTTAATCCAATGCAAATGGATGCTGTAGCATTAGTTAAAGAACAAACTGAAGGACGTGGAGCAGATGTTGTTTTCAATACAACAGCTATTCCAGCCATTGCTAAACAAGCTATTGATTTCACTGCAAATGGTGGTCAGACTTTCATGTTTAGCTCTATGCATCCTAATGATTTAGTACAGACTGATATGGGATCAATTCACTCTCATGAAAAAGTCATCACTGGGACTGTTAGCCCAACTATTCCAACGTTTTATCGATCTGTTCAGTTAATCTCAAAAGGCTTAGTGGATATTACACCCTTGCTTGATAAAGTTTTTGATTACCAAGAGGCGGTAAATGCCTTTGAATATGCATTACGCCCTGAAACATTGAAGACAATAATCACTTTTGATTGATATAAAGGGAGTGGCTGAAGATATGAAAAAGATATATGTAGGATTAGATATTGGAACAACTGCAATTAAAATAGCTGCAGTAGATAGAAACTTGAATCTTTCCTATGAAAAGCAATATCATTATGATTATCTAACTCCGTATAAAGGCTGGACTGAGATCAATCCTGATATATGGGTAGAGATTGTGTTGAAGGGGCTTAAGGAGCTCCTTCAACACATTCCGGTAAATACAATTGCAGGAATTGGCGTCACTGGACAGATGCATACAACCGTGTTTGTCGATAAACACGGTTTTTCTGTTCGACCGGCAATTATGTGGAATGATAACCGAACAAAAGAATTAATTCCAGAAATTAAGCAAATACTATTAACAGAAGAGAAAACTGCACATATTGCTAAGATAGTTTCCACTGGAAGTCCTTTAGCTAATCTATTGTGGCTAAAAGAATTTGAACCTAAAAACTATGAAAAAATGAAGAAGTTTTTAATTGCAAAAGATTATGTAATTTTGAAGTTAACACAAACTTATTCTACTGATTACTGTGATGCTTCGGTATCTTCACTATATGATTTGAATGAAGACACATGGTCTGAATCGGTTAAACAGTTATTTGGTCTTGAATCAACATTATTTCCTGTAATTAATCATTCTTCTAAAATTGCGGGTGAATTATCTAAGTTGGTTCAAGTGGAATTAGGGATTAACGAGAATATTCCCGTAGTTGCAGGCACAGGAGATAATGTTGCTTCTGCATTAGCATCAGGAAGTTTTATTCATGATCAACCATTAATTTCACTTGGTACTTCAGGTGTAGTAGTTATTCCAAATCGTTTTCATAAACTAAAAGAGGTAGGGAAAAATGTTGTAGCAAAAATTAGAGAGGATGACAACACCATCATTACGCAAGGAACTATTCAAGCAGGTGCAAAAGTCAACAGTTGGTGGTTAGAAAATATTATTTGTACTACGGATTTTTCAAAAGCGCAAACTAAAATTTCAAGCTCCTTGTTGGGAAACAATGATGTTCTATTTTTTCCCCACTTGAATGGGGAAAAAACCTTGTTTGCTAATCCTAATTTAAGAGGTGCTTTTGTAGGATTAGGGTTAGAGACAACCCAAGAAGAGATGTATTTAGCCGTTTTAGAAGGTTTAGCTTTTGGTATTCGAAATCTTTATGAGAAAATGAAGAATGAGGAAAATCCAAAATATTTTACGATAGTTGGCGGTGGTGCAAAGAGCGTCTTATGGATTCAACTATTCGCTAATATTTTAAATTATCCAATCAAACGTATTTTTGATGCACGTGAAGCTGTGCATGGAGCAGCTTCTTTAGCGATTATTGGTATAGAAGAAAATTTTGATTTTCCTGAAAGAAATTTTCAGATAATTGAACCAGATAAGAAGTGTGTGTCTGAATATGAAAAAAAATATGTTCGTTATTTAGAATTGACTGAAACTATGCTAACGTATACAAAGGCGGTGAAAAATAAATGAGAAAGTGTTTATTATGCAATGCACCACTTAAATTTATAAAATTTAAGTGTCGCGACGGGCATGTGTGTAAGAGTTGCTACGAAATAGTGAGCTTAAATTTTACGCAAACAATAAAAAGTAAGAGTTATGAAGAATTAATTCAATTATATAAGCACCACGATATTTTCCAAGAAGAAAACTCCTTTGAAATTACTCGAAAGATTAATCAATTAATTCTTTTTGATGATTCTCGAAAACGGTTTTGTTTACCTAATCATCCTAAATACAGTAACGAGAATTTGAAACCAGAGATTTTTCCTTTTTCTATCATTGGGTGTTGTACAATAATTGAAGATGAAGAAATATTAAATGAGAAAAATAAATGTTTAGGAACTATTAAAGTGACAATATTTATGAAACAAGAAAATCCAGTATCTAGAGATATTTACTTAGTTAAAAATCCTATAGAGATAAATAGCATAGCTTTCAAAACAATGCAAATATTAGCAAGAAAGATTAAGGAAGAAATAGAAACTATTCAAAATGGAGTGATTTCATGTTAGCTGGTTTAAAAGAAGTATTGATGCAAGCTACTAGAGATAAACGAGCTATAGCAGCTTTCAATGTTCCTAATTTGGAAATGGTTAAAGCTGCAATTCAAGCAGCAGAAGAACTTGATGTACCAGTTATTCTTCAACATGCAGAAGGGCACAATTCATTAATTTCGCTTGAAGAAATCGGACCAATTATGATGGATTATGCTAAGAGAAGTAAAGTTCCAGTAGTTGTTCATTTAGATCATGGAAAGAGCCTTAAAGCGATTATAACTGCTATAAAAATTGGTTTTACATCTGTAATGATTGACGCTTCAGACAAACCATTTGAAGAAAATATTTTATTAACAAAAGAGATTGTCAAAATCGCTCACAGTTCAGGAGTAGATGTGGAAGCTGAGCTGGGACATGTCTTTACTTCTTCTCTTGGTGGTGGCGAAGGACGAGAGCCTGATGATGATTTAATCGGTATGAATGATGATATTTATACAGACCCTGAATTGGCTAAATCGTTTGTAGAACAAACTGGTGTTGATTGTTTAGCTGTAGCATTTGGGACAGTACATGGTATTTATTTAAAGGAACCACGATTGGATTTAGAACGAGTTCGTCAAATTCAACAAAAAGTTGAAATTCCATTAGTAATGCATGGCGGTTCTGGTGTTAGTAAGGAAGATTACCATGTAGCTATCAGTAATGGAATTGCTAAAATTAATTATTATACTTATGCTAACCAAAATGGGGCAAGAGCGATTAGACAAGCTTTTGAAAAAGATACTAAAGGAGAATATTTTTTAGAGAATTACTTAGCTGAAGTCACTGGTGCCTTGAAAGAAGATTATTGTAAAGCTTTAAAAATATTTTCTGAATAAAGTATTTTAACAGCTACTCAAAGATTATTTATAAAATATTAAAAAAATATTGATTTTAAAGCGATAATCAAGTTTTTAAACTTAAATCCGAGTAAAATTCTACTCGGATTTTTTAAATAAATAATTCTTTTTTTAGTTATTTTCAAATTCATTTAACAATCTTTTTTATGAAATTAAATATTTTAATTACTAACAAAAAAAATTTATTTATTGTAGCTCTTATTTTTCGGTGGTACACTGAGTAAAAATACTTTGTAAGAAAGTGAGTTAGAGATGAAGGTAAAAATTCTTGCTGAATTAGAAAAGCAAACACGACAATTTAGTATGAATCAATTGGATTTTTTTCAAGCGACCAATATTGCAGAATTTTTTTCGTTGAGTCGTAATACTGCTTCACAATATTTAAATGAGTTGGTTGCAGAAGAATTGCTTATAAAAGTTAATTCTCGACCTGTTCTTTTTTTTCATAAAGATTCTTTGCAAGTGCGATGTGGTCAATTTATTGAGATTCAAGGAGTCTATGATTCAATGGAAGAATTTACTGATTTGATGAATCAGTTTCTACAACCTTATGATCATTTTACTGATTTGATTGGTTCAAAAGGTAGTCTTGCACAACTAATTGAAAAAGGGAGTTCGGCAATTAAATATCCAAATGGTGGGTTACCCTTATTATTACTGGGAGCCACTGGTGTTGGTAAAAGTCATATCGCCAAAAAGATATTTGACTACGGAAAAAGCGAAGGGATTTATAACGAAAGTAGTCGTTTTGTTTCTATCAATTGTTCTGAGTATGCAGATAATCCAGAATTTTTTTTAACCCATCTTTTTGGGCATAAGAAAGGCGCATATACAGGTGCTGATCAAGAAAGAGTTGGTTTAGTAGAGCTAGCTGATCAGGGCGTGCTTTTCTTAGATGAAATTCATTGTTTAAAACCTGAATCACAAGAAAAGTTGTATCATTTCATGGACAATGGTGAATATCGAATAGTGGGAGATAATGATACAATTCGTCAAGCGAATGTTCAATTCATTTTTGCTACTTCGGAAAGTCCAGATGTTCACCTTTTACGACCGTTTTTAAGAAGAATACCGATTACAGTCAATGTGCCCTCGTTATCACAAAGACCTGAAAATGAAAAAAGAGAATTGCTTTATCATCTATTTGCTAAAGAATCCCAACAAATTGGGTTGGAAATCATGTTAACGAATAATTTATTGCAGATTATTATGAACTACAATTTTCTAGGAAATATTGGTGAGTTATCTAACTGTATTAAAGTCTGTACTGCCACTGCTTTTTCTCGACAGTCAAAAGAAGATAAGCAAGCCCAAAAATTAGTGGTAGAAATCAATCATTTGCCAGATTACATGATTAAAGAGTCTGCTAGTAATGGTAGTTTATACACTTTGGATGAAATAGCTTTACTTCATTTAGCGGATTTGAAAAATAGTAATGAAAAAAATCAGCGACTTCATCAATTTAATCAGGCTTTGATTAATTTAACTGATGCTGACTATGCTTCACAGACAGCGGCCTTTTTAGCGAGTTTAGATTGTTTGTTGGAAGAAATTATTTATGAAGAACAAGAGCAGGATATTAAAGAAATTCTATATACTAGCTTTGTCCATTCTGTTTGTAAAAAGTTAGCACAGCGTTATCAATTTAGTTTATCAAATGATGATATTATTAAATTTAGTAAATTGATTGCTCAGATTGTTGAAGATAAGGATGCGAGTGAATATTTCGACAAGGTCAATGCGCTTAAAGTTCAACAGTTGTATGACACTATGAGAATGAATGATGCCCAAGTTTTTCAGATAATGAACGATATTTCAGATGCTATCAAGAATGAGTTAAACGAAGATTTATCAAAAATTGGTTTTATTGATTTATTTTTATTTGTTAAACGTTTTGAAAAGCATGCTGAACATAGAGAAACACGAGGAATTATTTTATGCCATGGTTTTTCTACGGCTAGTAGTTTAAAAAATACGGCTAATAGTATGTTAGATGCACAAATATTTGATGCAATAGATATGCCGATTGATATGAGTACTGCTGATTTAACTAAGCTGTTATTAGATTATATTTTATCGCTAAATCATGTGAAAAACATTATTATTTTAGTAGATATGGGATCGTTAGAAATTATTCACAAAACCATTCATTTAAATCAAGATATTAATATTGCTATTTTAAATAATGTTACGATTAAATTAGCTTTGGATATTGGTTTTAAAGTGAAGAATAATGATTCAGTGCTAAAAATTCTTGAAAGTGTTGAAACGACCGATTACGGAACGAAGTATGTTTATTTTGAAAATGCTAAGCGAGAAGAAGCTATTTTATTCACTTCTTCTTCTGATATTGAAACAGCGGATAAGTTGTGTCATTTGGTGGAAGCTAGTTTCCCAAAAGAAATAGCGGTCCGATTATTACCAGTCGATTATAAAGAAATTCATCATCAAGGGAAGCGAGCAACGGTATTTTCAGAATATGATGTAAAATATATTTTAGGTAGTTCTGATCCACAGATTCCTGAAGTCAATTTTTTAGGGATTGAAGAGCTGATTCAATTGCAAGATAAAGAAAAAATGAATCAAGTATTTGGTAGCTACTTATCTTATGAAGAACAGGCACAATTTGCTCAAAACTTATTGAAGAATTTCTCTAAAGATAATTTAGTAGAAAATTTGACTATTTTAAATCCGGATAAAATTGTTTCTTATGTAGAAAAAATCTTATTTAGTTTACGGGAAAGAATAGATATTCCTTTTGAAAGTCGAATTGTTGTTGGCTTATATATTCATATCAGTTGTTTAGTTGAGCGGTTATTAACAGATAAATATATATCTAATTATGAAGATATTGATATTTTCCAAGCGAAGCATGGTGATTTTATACGTGTGATTAAGGATAGCTTTTGGAAATTAGAAAAAGACTATTGTGTAAATATCCCTGTTAGCGAAATTGCGTATCTTTATGATTATATTCATGATTATAAATAGTGTCGGAAAAAATAGAGATTAGTGTCGAGAAAGATACTAATCTCTATTTTTGTTGTATTATCAAGCGATTTAAAAGTTGGCATGATTTTTGCTTATATAAAAATGAATTGGAAAGGAGAGTAAAGATGGCTCAAAAAATAATTTTAGCATCCCATGGAAGTTTAGCAGAAGGCATGATTACTGCTATGGATATGATTTTAGGAAAAAATCATGATGCTATCGGATTCGGTTTAGATAAGTATGAACATCCAGATTGCATATCTAAAAAAATTGTTGATTTGATGGAACAGCTGGATAAAACATTTGTGATTGTTACAGATATTAAGGGAGGCAGTGTTTATAACGAGTTGATTAAGCTTTGTGTTAAACCAAATGTTTATGTCCTTAGTGGTATGAATTTATCCATGTGTTTGGAGTTGCAAATGTTAGCTGATGCTACTGAAAACTTGGTAGAAAAAATTGAAGCAATTGCCGAAAACAGTAAACAAGGAATTGAAGTATTTTGTTTAGAAAAATTAAATCAAAATAAAGAACTGGAGGATGATGAACTATGGTAAAAACAATGCGAGTAGATGAACGTTTGATGCACGGACAAGTGGCTGTTACTTGGGTGAATAGTTTAAATATTTCAGCTATTTTAGTGGCTAATGATGAAGTAGCTGGTAATGAAATGTCAAAAATGGCGATTAAAATGGTTAAACCCAATGGAATTAATTTAGCGATTAAAACAGTAGCTGAAGGAATTAATTTGCTAAATGATCCACGAACAGAAGATTTAGCAATTTTAGTTTTAGTTCGAACCGTCGCTGACGCTAATGAAATTCTTAAACATACTTCTTCAATTGATAAAATAAATATTGGGGGCGTTCGTAAAAAAGAAGGTGGGAAATTAGTTTCACCTGCAGTCTATTTGAATCAACAAGATTTATTGGCTGTTCAGGAAATGACACAACACAATATTCCAATCGAATTTAGAATGACCCCTGCAGATACACCAAAAGAAGCAGCAACTATTTTAAAACAATACTTAGAAAAGGAGTAAGAGAAAATGGCGATAACAATTACACAGGCATTATTAGTTAGTTTGCTATTATTAGTTTTTACTGTTGGAGAAGCTTGGTTTGCTTACCCAATGATCAATCAACCATTGGTTCTTTGCCCGATTGTAGGGTTAATTATGGGAGATTTACAAACCGGAATTACAGCAGGAGCTACTTTACAAATGATTTTTTTAGGTACAATGCAGATTGGTGGAACCGTTCCGCAAGATGCACCGCTTGGTTCGGTGATAGGGACCGCTTTTGCTATTTCAATGGGGCAAAGTGTTGAAGTTGCTTTAACTTTTGCTGTGCCAATTTCTATGTTAGGTTCATTATTAATCGTTTTAGCTTATGTGATTCGTGGTTTATTTAATCCAATGGTTGAAAAGATGGTTAATGAAGGAAACGGAAAAGGTCTTGAAAGACTTTATTACGGTTTAGCAGTTATTCCAGAAATTCCCCGAGCTTTAGTTGTTTTTTTTACTTTAATTGCAGGTTCTGGTTTTGCCAAAGTGATTATTGATACAATTCCACAAACTATTATTGATGGCTTGAACTATGCCACTGATTTAATGCCAGCTGTTGGGATTGCATTGCTTTTAAGAATGATGTGGTCAAAACAATACGGCGTTTATTATTTTGTTGGCTTGATTTTGGTTTCTTTCTTTAAACTAGATGTAATTGGTGTAGCTTGTGCGGGTGTAGCTTTAGCAGTTATTTTATTCTTGGAAAACAGAAACAAACAAAATAACTTTACAGCAGCTCAAGGAAGTACAGTTGCAGCAGGTGAACTAAGTGCTGAGGAGGAATTATTCAATGACTAACAATAAAATATCTATTGAAAAAGCGGATAAAAAAATACTAAATAAAGTTTTCTGGCGTACACTGACATTAAGTGTGAATTACAATTATGAACGCATGCAAGCTTTTGGCTTTGTCTTTACCATGATTCCTGCAATCAATAAATACTATTCAAAAAAAGAAGACAGAATTGAAGCTTATCAACGACATTTTGAACTTTTTAATACCACACCATCAACTGGGGGCTTTATTACAGGACTGACTACCTCGATGGAAAAAGAAGCTTCTAAAGATCAAGACTTTGATAAAAATTCAATTAATGCCATTAAAGTTTCGTTAATGGGACCGTTAGCTGGGATTGGCGATTCAATTTTTTGGGGATCTTTACGAGTTATTTCATTAGGAGTTGGGATTTCTTTAGCAGCAAAAGGTAGTTTGTTAGGATTATTTGTTCATTTATTACTTTTTAATGTACCTGCACATCTCGTTCGTTACTATGGTACTATGTTTGGTTTTGGGCTAGGAAGTTCTTTCATTAAAAAGGCCACTGAAAATGGCTTAATTGACTCAATTACTAAAGGTGCTACCACAGTGGGGTTGATGACTGTTGGGGCGATGACTTGTACGCTGGTTAATTTTAATATTGAAAAATCTTTTATGATTAGTGGGCAAGAGTTAAATATCCAAGAAATTTTAGATGGGATTTTCCCTAATGTATTACCAATTTTACTAACTTTTATTTGTTATAAAGCTGTAACTAAGAATGTTAAACCAATCACAATTATGTTGGCGATGATGGTTATAAGCATTATAGCAAAAATGGTAGGTATTATTTAATGGAGAATTCAGTGACTATTTTAGATTGTATTCAAAGAATTCCTAGTTTAATTGAAAAAATAATTGTTGAAAAAGATATAAATATAGCAAAAGTTTTGAAAAAAAATCAGGAGAAAGTCATTCAAATTAATAAAATTATCATTGTTGGCTCGGGGACATCCGATACGGCTGCTCGAACAGCTAAAAATTTTATTATTAGAATAACTAAAATCCCGACCTTTGTTTATACACCATCTGAGTTTGAACTGGATACTGTAGAAAAAAATAGTGAGACTCTTTATATTTTTGTTTCGCAAACAGGGACTTCTAAAATGACCAGAAAAGCGGCTCAAGAAATGAATAGTCAAAACTATTTTACGATTGCAATCAGTGAATCCGCTACAACATTATTAGCTACAGAAATTCCTAATCATATTTTGATGGGGGTGGGCTATGAAGAACATCCGACTCGGACGATTGGTTATACAACAACGGCAATGACTTTGATGGCGCTGGGAATTGAGCTTGCACTTATCAGAGAAGTGATTGATATAAAAAAAGCGAACCAATTGTACCAACAAGCTTTAAAAGCAGCACAACATCAAAAAGAATTAGTACCACAAACAATGGCTTGGCTGGATAAAAATCGTCGGAAAATGATGCGTTCTTCTTGTATTTTTTTCATCACTAGCGAAGAATTAATGGGTGTAGCGAAAGAATCAGCAATGAAAATTTGGGAAATTCCACAAATTCCAGCAATTGCTTATGAAATCGAAGAAAGTTTACATGGACCAAATTATGGTTATACTCCTAATCATTGTGTGATTGTCTTGAATGATGGAGGAAGTAATGAGAATAAATATTTGGCGTTAACTAACTATATGAAAGATATCAAACAAAATGGATTTATTATTGGAAAAACAACGATTGATGAAGAAGATTTATTATTTTCTTTTGAAGAAAATGAATTTAAATTCATTGAATTTTCAGTTGTTATACAGGTCTTAGCTTATCGTTTAGCGTTAGATGGTGGTAGAGATTTGTTGTCTCCACATGATAATTCAGTCATGTATTCGTATTTTACAACTCACGAAGGGGATTAACATAAGTAATATTTGAATTCAGCACTATTGCAAGTAATCTGTCTGCAATAGTGCTGCTTTTTTGAATAGTGAAATCAATTTTCAGCATTCTCTCCATTGATTGTTAACGCTTTAATTGTTAAAATGACAGTGCTAAGAAGTTTTGTTAGTTTTTGCAAAATAAGTATAAGAGGAGAAAAGCGATGTATCAAGCAAATGAACATAGATATGATAAAATGCAATATCATCGGGTCGGCAATAGTGGCTTGAAATTACCAGCGATTTCACTAGGCCTTTGGCATAATTTTGGTAATGTGGATAAATTCTCTAATCAACGGGAGATTATTTGTGGCGCCTTCGATATGGGGATTACTCATTTTGATTTAGCCAATAATTATGGCCCACCAGCTGGTAGTGCTGAAGAGAATTTTGGCAGAATATTAGCGAAAGATTTAGCGCCTTATCGGGATGAATTAATTATTTCTTCAAAGGCGGGTTATTATATGTGGCCTGGACCTTATGGAGAATGGGGTTCAAAGAAAAATGTTATTGCCAGCTGTGATCAAAGTTTAAAAAGATTAGGCTTAGATTATGTGGATATTTTTTATCATCATCGACCAGATCCTGATACGCCGCTTGAAGAAACAGCGCAGGCTCTTGATTTATTAGTTCGTCAGGGAAAAGCTTTATATATTGGGATATCTAATTATTCTGCAGAAGATACTGTCAGAATTACTGAGATTTTTAAAGAGCTAAAGACACCATTTATCATTCATCAACCAGCATATAGTATGTTTAATCGTTGGATTGAAGATGGGTTGAAAGATGCCTTGGTTAAAGAAAAATTAGGAGCGATTGCCTTTAGTCCGCTTTCGCAAGGGCTTTTAACCAATCGTTATTTGAATGGTGTTCCTGAAGATTCACGAGCAAATCGTAGCGACAGTCCATTTTTATCAAAAGAAAATGTTGATAAGACGCTTGAAAAAGTCAGCGCATTAAATGAAGTTGCCCAAGAACGAGGCCAAACCCTTGCGGAAATGGCGATAGCTTGGATTTTAAGAGATGGGATCGTTACTTCAGTATTAGTAGGAGCAAGTCGTCTCTCTCAATTAGAGGACAACGTAAAGGCCTTAGAAAACACGAACTTCACTACAGAAGAATTAGCGAAAATCGATCATATTTTGATAGCTGAATAATGAAACTTCCAGAATAAATTTGCAAATAGCAAATCTATTCTGGAAGTTTTTGCTAGATAATAATGGTATGATTGATGTAATTAAAAGAAAGCAGGGGAATCAAGATGAAAATCGGCGTAATTGGATTAGGCGATATTGCCAAAAAAGCTTATATGGCAACTTATAGTCAGCATCGAGAGCAAGCACAATTTTTATTTTCAAGTAGAAGTAATCAAAAACAACTACGACAATGGTTGAAAGACAGTTATAATTTTGATGAATTTTATCCTTCTTTAACAGAGTTGATTGCTGCAGGGATTGAAGCTTGTTTTATTCATGCGGGGACCAGTAGTCATTATGAGCTTGCAAAACAGTGTTTAACAAATGGTATTCATGTTTATCTGGATAAGCCGATTAGTCAAAATTTAGCAGAAGTTCAAGAGCTTACGCAGTTGGCAGAAGCCAAGAATTGTATTTTTATGGTAGGCTTCAATCGGCGCTTTGCACCGCTGGTAGAAAAATTGAAGGAAATTCCTGAAAAACGTATTATTAAATTGCAAAAAAATGTAAGTGGTTTGAATCAAGACACGGAATTTGCTATTTATGATGTGTTCTCCCATTTGGTGGATACTCTAGTTTATTTATTAGATGAACCGATTCAAGCAATTCATCCTCGGGTGGTGGAGGAGGATGGCAGTTTTTCTTTTGCGGTTGTCAGTTTTGAAACGACTCATAGTTCTGGTGTGCTTACAATGGATTATCATAGCGGCAGCAGTAGTGAGGTGTATGAAATCACCTCGCCTACAGGAACGCATCGTTTGACAGAGTTGGTGGAATATGAATGGCTAACAGATCAAGGTAATTTAACCAAAAAATACGGATCGTGGGAGTCGACTTTGTATAAAAGAGGCTTTGAACAAATGCTCCTAGAGTTTATAGCGGCAGTGAAAAACCAGTCACAAGAACATTTAAAACAAGAGAAAATTTTGTTAACGCATCAATTGTGTGATGAAATCATTAAAAACACTATAAAAAAATCATAAAAATGTAATAATTACGGACAGAAAATTTAGATGTAACATCTTTTTCTACAATTGACACTTTTAGCGTTTTCTATGTATACTACGATTACACAAAAACACATCGCGGTTGGTAGTCCGTGAGCACAAAAAATTGTGTCAGTAACCTTCCCTCCAGGTCGTCCAGTGTAATTTTTATAAGGAGGGGTCGTCATGAAACTTACGGTTTTCTTTGATGGCAGTTTTTGGTGTGGCTTGATTGAAGAGCAGACAGATGAGAGTTTAAAAGTTTACAAGCATTTATTTGGCGCAGAACCAAAAGATATTGAGGTTTTGACTTTTGTAAATCAACAGTTGTTAGAAATTTTAGCAACTACTCCTGCTGTTAAAACTCATGATAACGCCAAGGATTTATTGAAAATTAATCCTAAGCGTAGGCAACGGATGTTGAATCGTGAAAAGAAACAGCCTGTCTATTCAACTAAAGCACAAGATGCGATGCAGCAAGTGTTAGAACTGAAAAAAACACAGCGTAAAAAGACATCAAAAGCAAAAAAACAAGTCGAACAGCAACTTCGATTTCAAATGAAACAAGCTAAGAAACTTCAAAAGAAAAAAGGGCATTAAGCTGTTCGAAATTAAAGTAAGCCATCAGTTATTGCTGGTGGCTTATTTCGTAGATGATATTACAGATGAAAGTAGTTAGGAGTAAATGATGTTTAAAATTGGTGAATTTTCTAAAATAACTCAAGTTTCTATTCGTATGCTACGTTATTACGATGAAACCGGCTTGTTAAAGCCAGCTAGAATTGATGAAGTAAATAATTATCGCTTTTATGACAATGAACAAATTTCACGATTAAACCGGATTTTATTTTTGCGTCATTTTGGTTTTCAAGTAGCAGAAATTAAAGACTTTTTAGATCATTGGGATGACCATTTTGTTTTAGAGCATTTACAAAAAAGAGAAAAAATCATTGAAAAAGAGCTTGTTCAACAACAAGAGCGTTTAGCAAAAATTAAATTAGCGCAAAAAGATATCGAAAACCAACAAATAAATCTTCATGCAAATGTTCAAATTAAATCTGTTCCTGAGTATCAAGTTTTAACATTGCGGAAAATTTTAGCGGATCATTACTGTGAAAGTGAATTATGGTTTGAATTGGGGCCAGTTGTTAAAAAGCATCATATTTCCACAACTGGCGAAACGATGGCTATCTTCCATGATACCGATTTTCGTGAGGAAGAGGTGGATGTAGAAGTTTGTGCCGTTGTTGAAAGTCTGGCAGAAGAGGTAGAAGCTTGTAAATATCGGCTGTTAGAAGCCGTTGATTTAATGGCTTATACGATGGTGACAGGGCCTTTTTCAAATATCAACAGAAGTTATTTAGCTTTTGCTAGTTGGTTAAGTCACCATCCTCAGTATCAAATGGCAGGGGCGAATCGACAAATTGTTCATCGCGGACCTTGGAATGAAGAAAATTCAGAGAATTATTTAGTAGAAATTCAAATTCCTTTAAAAAAGAAAAAAATTTCTTGACCCTCACACGATGTGAGACTCTATACTGAGTTCAGTTAGAGGAGGTGAAGAAAATGAAAGACATTAAAATTCAAGCAATTGCCACAGTCCTTAAAAATGAAGGACAAGCAACCATTGTCCTTGATGAAAAATATCGTCAAGCCTTACTTGGTCTAGCTGGCTTTAGTCACTTGCAAATGATTTGGTGGGCACATGAATTTGATGAGCCGGAAATGCGAGAAATCACAGTGATGCCAGCACCTTACAAAAAAGGACCAGCTGAGATGGGGATTTTTGCAACCCGCTCACCTATTCGTCCGAATTTACTAGCTTTATCAACGGTTCAAGTGGAAGCAATTGATTTTGATAAGGGAAGATTGACTGTCTCTGGTTGTGATGCACATGAAGGCACACCAGTTTTAGATTTAAAACCTTATACACCAAGTGAAGACCGAATTGAAAATCCTGTAGTACCAGAGTGGTGCAGTCATTGGCCGAAAAGTGTTGAAACAACAGGTGATTTTGATTGGGCAAGTGAATTTAATTTTTGATATTGAAATTAAAAGGTAAAGCTAACTAACCAAATTTTTTGTTTATTTAAAATTAATGATGTAAGTTTAAGCATTTACATCGTTAATTTTGTTATAATCAAATGAGCAGTTACCGCCGAAAAATTTTTAAATCACATAAAAGCTTATTGGGAATTATTAACTGAAACACGACTAAATAGTAATTATCTAAAGGAGTTAACGATGGAAACACAAAGATTATACATACGTCCGTTTAAAGAAACCGATTGGCAAGATTTATATGAATATCTTTCTGATGAAAAGGTTGTTCATTATGAACCTTATTCACCACAAACGAAAGAAGAATGTCAAAAAATAGCGATAAAACGAGCAAACTCAACTGAATTTTGGGCAGTTTGTTTAAAATCAGAAGATAAGTTAATTGGAAATATTTATTTAGCAGAAAAAGAGCAACAAAACTGGGAGATAGGCTATGTTTTTAATCGTAGTTATCAAAAACAAGGTTATGCTAGTGAAGCTGTTAAAGCGGTAGTTAAAGAGACTTTTGCAAAGGACGGTCATCGAATAAGTGCTTATTGCAACCCTGAAAACACTGATTCTTGGAAACTTTTAGAAAGAATTGGTTTTCAGAAAGAAGCGCACCTGCGAAAAAATGTTTATTTTAATAAAGATCAAGCAGGTCAGCCCCTTTGGCAAGATACCTTTATTTATGCACAATTGGCTGCGGAACATAAATAAAGGTATTGTAGGCTATTTCATTTTAAAGCAGCCTTACCCATTTTTGTGTTCGCTGAAATTAAGCGGGAGCGACCTTCAACACGAATT
Source organism: Enterococcus sp. PF1-24 (assembly GCF_029893325.1). Taxonomy (GTDB): domain Bacteria; phylum Bacillota; class Bacilli; order Lactobacillales; family Enterococcaceae; genus HY326. The sequence continues at coordinate 8,004 of NZ_JARXWL010000031.1, read as the reverse complement.
AGCGTGTTTAATTCTTTTAAAGCATCTTTAGCAATCCACTGATGAGCTTTACTTTGAGCGTTTAGTAAATCATTGGCTAACGAGATGCTTTTTTCTTTTGCTGATTCATCAATTTTACCCAGCTCTCTTAAGGCCCAAGAAGCGGCTTTCTTCAAGTGAAGACGTTCGTCATTTGAAAATTTCGGAATCAAACTAAGGTAATAACTAACTTGTTCTTCTGATAAAGAAGCATGAGTAGACATGGCAGCTAGTAAAGTAAAACCAGCTCTTTTTGTATATAAAGACTCACTATTAAGAAAAATTTCAATCCATTTATCGAAATCCTTCCGTTTAATTAAAATAGATTTACAAAATAAATCACATAAATCCCAAGAATAAATTTCCGTCATCATTGAATGAATCGCTTGTTCAGAAAAATCATTATAACAGTAGCTGCCGACTAAAACGGCTAAGATTTTTGCTTCATGGAAGCCAGTTTGCCATAAAGCCTCAGTAAGTTGCGATGTGCGTTCTGCCTTAGGGATACTAGCAATCATTTTTCTTAAGTCGCTCGTTGAAACCCCTAGAGAATTTTCAGCAGGAATCCCCAATTTAACAACATTTTCTTTATATTTTTCAGAAGAAAGTTCATTCATTTTTGTTAAAAGCAATTTAACTGTTTGTTCGGGCATCGTTATCATCCTTTTGTTTTTATCATAGTAAGAGTGTTAGCCTATTGTTAAGGTTAACACTCTTTAGTTTTAATTTATTTGAATTTTACCGTGGATAAACTTTCTAAAATCTTCAAAAGTTTTGATAGTTCGTAGTTCATTGTAAATTTCTGGATAATCAAATAAAGAAATCAGTGCTTCATAAATATCGGTAAAACGTTGGCGATCCAAATCATTGATAGCTGCTAATAACACGATATAAACTTTGCGGTTCCCCCAATAAATTCCCTGATTTGAGATGCCAACACTAATGGTGGTCTTTTTTGCATCCATATAAACCGAATGAGGGATAGCGATTGATTCAAAAGCTGTGGAAGAAGCGTGTTCACGCTCTAAAACATGCTGATAAAATTCTGTATTAACAAAGCCTTCAATTTGCAATGTTTCACACATCTCTTTAATTAAATTATCGCGTTGAGTATTTAACAAATCGCTAGAGAAACAAGCTTCATTAAAATAATCATCAAAATTATGAATTAAAATTTGTTTTTTATGATTTAATCGCATCGTTGCAATTTCTGAAATTAACGTGAAACGCTGCTCTTCAGTGAAAAGCGGTGAAACATTAACAACTGTATATTTTGAGTTTCGTGGAACTGGTAAAGTTGTAATTAGCAATTCAAAGTCTTTGGTTTCAGTTTCAGAAAATTTTGAAAAAACACCAATAATATTTAAATCATTGCCAAATAAGCGTAGCATTTGTTGGTAGATTTTTTCATCTAAATTCATGTATTTTGGACAGAGAATGACTGTTTTTATTTTTGAGAAATTACGTTTTTGGCCTTCTAATTCAGCGCCAATATGTAAAGCAATATAAGCACTTTCGTCTTCTGTAATCGGAATTTCTAATAATTCGCTTAATTGTAAAGACATAAAAATGGCAATATCATAAACAATTGGAAAATCTTTTTTTAAGGAATCCAACATCGGATTTTTTAAAAAAGAAGCTTGTTTGGCTCTAGAAAAAAGACTACTTAAATGTAAAGAAAAAGGCACAGTGAAAGTTTCACTATTCAAATTAATCCCAAAAGTTTGATGAACACTCACTAAAACTTGTTCTACTGCTGCTAACAGATTATCACCAACCACTTGTTCAAAATCTTTACGATTTTCTGAAGGAATGTAATTGACGTTTGCTTGGAAAATCATATGAATTTCTTCTTTTTCCCAGTCATTTAAAGACAATTGAAATTGCTTTTCAATTTCTTTAATAAGTTTAGTGACCAATAAAGCCTTATCTTCTCTTAACCACGAACTAAACCAATCACGGGTAATTAACGATTTACCATTTCTAACTGACTCAATTAAAATTAATAAGTGCAACATTAAATTGATAAATGAAAAATCATTTAAGTAATAGTTAGATTCATTCATGATATTGCGAATAATCCCTGAAAGTAAAACAACATCATCAGCATCGAAATTTTCTTCTAAAATCTCTTGATTAACAAAATGATTCGGCATTTCTTCAAAAATAATGTAAGAAATTAAGCGTCGTTTTTCTTTTTCTTCTCCTAAAATATGAATTTGATCTTGTTTAATGACAAATTTTACTTGATATTTTGCAAAAGTTTTATTCATGCGAGAAATATCTGCTTTTAAAGTCGAATAACTAACAAATAATTCCTCAGCCAAATCAAAAACATCTAAAGTTTCGTTATTAATTAATATTTTTTTGATTATAAAGAAGGCGCGATCTTTATAATTTTGAGGAATATTTAGTGTTTCATTAGTAGTTAATAATTGTGGAGCAGTTTTATGATTAATACTGTAACCTAAGTTTGATGAAAAAATAACTGGTTCCTTACTTAGTTGATTTAATTCTGCAATATAATTTTTGATGGTACGAATAGATACATTGAGTTCTTTAGCTAAGGTACGAGAAGGAATTGCTTGATCTTGATGAAGTAAAAAATGAATCAATTGTTCTTGTTTTTCTTTCATCGCTAACGTCCTTTCTATAGACTTTCTTACCTTATAGTATAGCGTTATTGGAACCGTTTTTAAATAGAAATTTGCACGGGGAGGGTGCAATCATTCAGTTGAGATAATTTCCGAAAAAGTAAATAATCAAGATGTGATTAACAGCAGCTGCACACACTTGTTTAAAGCAAAAAACAGTATCTATGATTAAAGCGTTAATGGAGCATCTAGAAAAAACATTTTGCTAAAATTAGGAGGATTTTAAAATGGATAAAATTAATATTATGTTATGTTGTGGTGCCGGCATGTCCAGTGGTTTTTTAGCACAAAAAACTAGAAAAGCAGCAAAAAAAAGAGGAATAGCAGGTTCAATTGATGCACGAAGTGAAAGTGAAGTTGCTCAGTATTTAGATTCAATCGATATTTTATTATTAGGTCCTCACTATGCTTCTTTTAAAGATGAAATGGCTGAACAAGCTGCTCCTCATAATGTGGTAGTTGACGTCATTCCTCAAGATATTTACGGTATGCTAGATGGTAATGGACTATTGGATTTTGCAATTGAAAAATTAGGAAAATAATTTATAAGAAAAATGTTCTGTTTTTTAGATTAAAAACTGAGAGGGGAAATAAAAATGAAGAAATTTATGGATTGGTTAGCCAATTCTTTTGCGCCAAAGGCTAAAGTCTTAACGCAAAAACCAGCAGTAGCTGGGTTATCAAGTGCGATGCAAAAATTGATTCCATTTATCATGACTGGGTCAATTGTCTTTTTCTACAACGTATTTAGATCATACATTCCTGCACTACCTGATTTAGGAAATATTTCTAATTATTCATTTGGGATGATTGGTTTGATTGCTGCATTTATGGTAGCGAATCAATATATGGAAAAATTGAAACATCCTGGTTATTCAATTACTGCCGGAATTGTTGCTGTTTGTTCTTTAATGATGTTCTTACATCCACTAGGTGCTGAAGAAGGCGTCTATGATATGGGGAGAGTAGGACCAACAGGGATTTTAATCGGTGTAATTGTAGGTGGTGTAGTCAGCATCATTTTCCACTTATTTAGTAAATTAAATCTTTTAGCTGATAGTGAGTTACCAGATTTTGTTGTTGAGTGGATTAAAAATATTATTCCAATTTTCTTGAGCTTAGCTTTATGGTCAACTTTAATTTTTGGGTTGAAATTAGATATTTTTGAAATTATTATCGGATTATTTGAACCTATTCAAAGTTTTGGTCAATCACTACCAGGTTTGATTTTATTAGTATTAATTCCGGCTTTCTTTTATTCAATGGGAATTTCTACTTGGTTATGGTCAGCCATTCAAAATCCAATTTTTATTGCGGGGATTGCAGCGAATACTCTAGCTTTACAAAATGGTGATGCACCAATGAACATCGTAACGAATGAAACTGTTTATAGTATTGGTTTGATTATGATGGGTGGAACTGGAGCTACTTTAACTTTAAATCTTTTAATGTGTTTCTCTAAAGCGAAAAAATTAAAAACTTTAGGTCGTATTTGTTTAGGCCCATCAATATTCAATATTAATGAACCGATTGTTTTTAGTACGCCAATTGTTATGAATCCATTATTAATGATTCCGATGTGGCTTAATTCAATCGTAGGAAGTTGTGTTGTCTGGTTTGCAATGCGTGGTGGACTATTGAATATTCCTGCTGAATTAATGCAGTTGGCACAAATCCCTGCACCAATCTCTAGTGTGATTTTAACAAAAGATTTCCGAGCAATTTTATGGTATATCTTACTATTTGTTATTTATATGGCAATTTGGTATCCATTCTTTAAAGTTTATGAAAAAGAAGTTTTAGCAGAAGAAGAGTTAGCAGTACAAGCTAATTAAAAATGTGAGATTTAAGCTTAGATAGAAGATAGTTGAGGTGGAAAATGTGATTGAAAATGAAGATATGTTTGAAGAAGAAAATGAACTGATTCCTGTGGCGATGCAAATTATTTTACATGCAGGTAGTGGACGCACGAAAGCACAAGAAGCCATTAAACACGCTAAAGCTAATGATTTTGAAGCCGCTAAACAGTGTTTAAAAGAAGCAAAAGATAATATCGTTTTAGCTCACAAATCGCAAACGACAGTAATTCAAAACGAAGCAGCTGGTAAAAGTTATGAACCATGCTTGTTGTTTACTCACGCGCAAGATCATCTAATGACTATTTCTAGCGAAGTAAATTTAACTCGTGATTTAGTTGATTTATTTGAAATAGTTATGAATAAGTAGTTTTTAGGAGAGGAGAAATAGTTATGAAAAGAAAATGGTTATGGCTATTACCAATCGTTTGTTTAAGCTTAATTGCTTGCAGTAAACAAACAAATGATCAAACTGCTGCGACTTCAACTGAAGAATCTTCAGTAGTTGAAACTAAAGTTTCTGAGGAAACAACCATTTATTTAGTGCGTCATGGTAAGACTTGGTTTAACACAATGAATCAAGTGCAAGGTTTTAGTGATAGTCCGTTAACAGAACTTGGTGAAACGCAAGCTCAAGCTGTTGGAAATGGCTTAAAAGACATTCCTTTTGTAGCTGCATTTTCTAGTGATTTAGGGAGACAACGAAATACTGCCAAATTAATTTTAGCTGAAAATGCCAATGGAATTCCAGAAATTACTGAATTATTGGGATTTAGAGAGAAAAATTTCGGTAGTTTTGAAGGTCAATCTAATGATGCCATGAATATAGCAGTCGCTGAATCTTTAAATTTAGATTATCCCGAAGGTAGTGATGAGTTATGGGATTTTTTAAAACAAGAATTAACAGAGGAAGAACTAGCTAACAAAGTTGCTGAGGTTGATCCTAGCCAAACCGCTGAAACTTATGAAGAAATGAAAAGTCGCGTAGAAAAAGCCATGCCAGAAATGTTAAAAATTGCCGAAGAAGCTGGTGGTGGTAATGTTCTGATTGTTTCATCTGGTGGGCTTATTCCAATTATTTTAGAAAGTGTTGCACCGGGAAGTTATAACGGCGAAAAAATTGGTAATTGTAGCGTGACAACTTTGAAAGTTAAAGATGGTATCTATACAATTGAATCTATTGGCGACACAACTTTTGCAGACACTGTTCAAGATTAAAATGATTAGTTATTAACAGAATAAATGATATAAACTATGGAAAACCTGAAGCAGTCCGTTATTGACTCATTCTTCAGTTTTTAATAAAAATGAATGAGGAGCAGAAAATATGAAAAAAGAATTTCCGAAAGACTTCCTGTGGGGAGCAGCAACAAGTGCTTATCAAGTAGAAGGTGCGGCTGAATTAGACGGCAAAGGCTTATCGCAACAAGATGTAATTAATCGTGAAAGACATGAAAAATTTGGTTTTGCAGACGCCAGCATTGCCAGCGATCATTATCATAAGTATAAAGAAGATATCGCGCTATTTAAAGAAATGGGCTTCACTAGCTATCGTTTTTCAATTGCTTGGACCAGAATTTTTCCAAATGGCGATGATGTTGTCAATGAAGAAGGCGTTCAATTCTATCGTAATTTAATTAAAGAGTTAAAAGACAACGGTATTGAGCCAATTCCAACTTTATATCATTATGATTTGCCATGGGCATTAGTTGAAAAATATGGTGGCTGGTTATCACGAGAAGTAGTGAAAGACTTTGAAGTTTTTGCCAAATACGTGATTAATGAGTTTAAAGATGATATAAAGTATTGGATTACAATTAATGAACAAAGTATTATTGTTCAATATTGGACACAAAAATGTTATATTTTGCCAGAATACCAAGATAATAATCAATTACGTTATCAAATTAATCATCATATGAACTTATGTCAAGCGATTGCGGTAAAATATGCCCATGAAGCTGGGGCGTTAGCGGGTCCAGCGTTAGGTTATGCGCCAGTTTATGCGCGAACTTGTAAACCAGAAGACCAATTAGCTGCTTTAAATGCCAATGACTTACGAAATACTTATTATTTAGATGTTTATTTCCGTGGCTATTATAATGTTGCAGCTTTAACTTATCTACAACAAGCGAACTTAGCGCCAGTAATTGAAGAAGGAGATGAAGCATTATTTGCTGCTAATCTTTCTGACTTCTTTGCTATTAACTATTATGATAGTCAATGTGCTCATGCTTGCCCTGAAGGAGCTGAACGCGCTTGGTCTGGTTATAACTTATCGGGTAAAAAAGGCGATATGTCTGGTTTTGAAACACATCCTGGTTTTTATCAAATGTGCCCGAATCCAGAATTGCGGACAACAGATTGGGATTGGGCAATTGATCCAATTGGTTTAGAATATGTTTATCGTGATTTATATACCCGTTATCGAGTACCATTTATGATTACTGAAAATGGTCTTGGTGCTCATGATGAATTAACTGCAGATGGCAAGATTCATGATGATTATCGAATTGATTATTTAAGAGAACATATTCAAGCAACTAAACGTGCGATGGATTTAGGGGTTGAAGTTTTAGGCTATATGCCTTGGTCGGCCATTGATTTGCTATCTACTAGTAATGGCTATAAAAAACGTTATGGTTTAGTTTATGTTGACCGAACAGATGAAGATCCAAAAGAATGTCAGCGAATTCGTAAAGATTCTTTCTATTGGTACCAAAAAGCAATTGCTTCTAATGGCACTGATTTAGACTGATGAAATTGTTATTAAGGTATGTTATTTCAATTTTAGGTTCAGCCTTAGTCGGTGTTGGCGTAGGAATTTGTGTTGTAACGGGGTTAGGCGCAGATGCTCTCGGTGTGCTCTGGGAAGGTTTAGCTGATAAATTACCATTAACAGTCGGGCAAGTTTCTTTATTAGTGACGGCGATCTGTTTAATAATTGTTTTTGTGATTGATAAAAAAGAATTAGGTTTAGCAACTCTCCTTAATCCGCTGGCAACTAGTTTATTAACGGATTTTACTATTCGGAATATTGACCTTCCGAAGCAAGTACTTTTACAACTATTCTTTGTTGTTATCGGTATTTCTTTCATCGGGATTGGTTCCGGAATTGCCGCTGCAACGAATACTGGGAAAGAAGGCTATATTGCTTTAAGTTTTGCGCTTAGCAACAAATTTAAAAGTGATTTAGCGAAAGTTAGAATGATACTTGATGGCATTTGCTTTATGCTAGGCACTATTTTAAGTGGTAAATTAATGGTGGGACCAGTTTTCGGTGTTTTATTAATTGGTCCTCTGTTAAAGATAACTAGTCAATATTGCAGCAAAAGAATGCAAGGAATACAAGAATAAAAAACAACAACTATCTTTATTAGATTGTAGTGACCCCAAAAAGTTAGACTTTTTCGGAGTAGAGAAATCTACTCCGTTTTTTGTTGTTTTCAAATTAACTATTATGCAGCTTTCTGTGC
>NZ_JARXWL010000030.1 GCF_029893325.1 Enterococcus sp. PF1-24 | reverse complement strand
GAAATTAGGTCACCTTTCACCAGTAGATTACCGGAAAAAGATGACTAAAATGAGATGCTCTTTTTAAATTGTGTCAAAAAGTAGTTGCATTCCCTGCATTCCCCTTTGCCTCTTTTTTAAGAAGAATATTTTTTCCCTAAAATTTGTAAATCACGTCTATCTTGATCCATCAAAGCCACTTCGGGTAAAAGTCCCCAAGTAGTAAAGCCGTTTTTTTCAAATAAATGAATGCTACTTGTGTTGTGAGCAAATACAAAAGCTAATAAGGTAGTGACATTTAGTTGTGATAGTTGACTTTCAACAAAAGTCAGCGCCGCTTGACCAATCCCTTTTCCTTGGCAAGTATCCGCTAAGTAAATACTGATTTCAGCGGTTTGTTGATAAGCGGGACGTCCATAAAAATCACTTAAACTAAGCCAGCCGATTATTTCCTCAGCTTCTTGAATTATCCACAAAGGACGGGTATCTGGCTGATGAGCATGAAACCAGGCTTCTCTTGAAGCCACCGTAATTTCTTCTAAATCAGCCGTCGCTAAACGGGAAGGAATGCTTTGATTATAAATCGCTACAATTTTTGGTAAGTCTTTTAGTTGTGCATGGATAATTTTTAACAAAGAAAAACCTGCTTTCTATTGATCTTTTTCCCAATTAAAGAGCTCTTCAACGCTGACGTTAAGATAATAAGCTATTTTCATAGCTAACTCTAAGGAAGGATTGTATTTATTTTGTTCTAAGCGACTAATAGTTTCCCGCCGCACGTCAGTTAAATCAGCTATTTCTTGTTGGGTAATATTTTGTTTTTCACGATATTCTTTAATTTTATTAGTCAGCATTAACTTTCCTCATTCTTATCAAAACGATAAGTTAAAAAAGGAATGAAAAGCTGTGTTAAGCCAAAACTAAGAGAAATAATCGCAATTAGACAATGATATTTTATAGAAAAATTTAATGAAGTTCTATTTAATAAAATCATTAAGCAAAAAATAGCACCAAAACCAATCCGCCAACAAATATTTTTAGCTCGTGCAAGATTTTCCACTAGTCGCTCATCAGGTTTTTCTTTATTTAATTTGCTCTCCCAAAAAAATCCGAAAAAGCCAAAGAAAACAAAAAAGATTAACGCAAAGGAAAGCTGTGGTAGAAAACCTAAAAACCCCAAACAACCCAAAAATCCTAAATAACCCATCCAATGTGAAACCCGTTGATTGAACAATAATTTCAACTCCTTTTCGTGCCGTATGTTATCCAGTTAATTTTAAAACTATGTGATATATTTGTATCTTTTTGTGTGTGATAAATATATCACTGTAAAGGATAGCTGTCAATTACAAAAAAAGTAGCTATCGAAATAGCTACTTTACAAATTATTTTAAGTTTTCGCCATTGGATTGAATGACCTTTTGATACCAATAATAACTATCTTTAGGATAACGCTTGTGGCTACCTTGACCATAATCATCAATGTCCACATAAATATAACCGTAGCGTTTACTCATTCGTCCCTCTGTGACACTAGTTAAATCAATACACCCCCAAGAGGTGTAGCCCAGCAATTCAATATGATCTTCTTCAACAGCAGTAATCATTTGACGTAAATGTCTATCCAAGTAATCAATACGATAATCATCATGAACACAACCATCTTCCGAAAGCTCATCAGGTGTCCCTAAGCCATTTTCAACAATAAACAAGGGCAAATTATAGCGGTCGTATAAATTATTCATCATAATCCGTAAACCAATTTCATCAATTTGCCATGAGTTATTTCGTGAAACTAAGTTAGGGTTTTTAATCGTTGTAAAACCATTTGTTCGTACTTTTTCTAAATTAGTATCATCTTCAGCTACACAATCACTAGAGTAATAACTAAAAGAAATAAAATCTACAGTATTTTCAGCTAAGAGCTTTTTATCATCTGGCTGCATCTCTAGGTGAATATTTTCTTTTTCAAAAAGACCTTCAACATAATTCGGATATTTACCACGAGCCTGAACATCACCGAAGAAAAATAGATTTCTTTCTTTTAACATTAAAGCCAAATTATCTTCAGGTTTAGCGGTATAAGCATAAGATTTTCCAGCAGCTAACATACTACCAAATTGTAAATCAGAATTTAAATTTTTACCAAATTCAATAATTCTAGCGTTGGCAACTAATTGATGATGAGCGGCCTGATATTGTTTTTGCAATTTATTTTCTGTTGAAGTGAAAGTTAAACCGCCGCCGACAAAAGGGATGTGCAAGAGCATATTCATTTCGTTAAAAGGAATCCAATATTTAACTTTTTCATGATAGCGATTAACCACAAATTTTGCAAAGGTAAAGTGAGCATCCACCGTTTCCCGACCGGCCCAACCGCCAAAATTTTCAACTAAATACATAGGGATATCAAAATGACTGATAGTAACTAAAGGTTCAATTTGATAACTTAATAAAGTGTCAATTAAATCATCGTAAAAAGCTACCCCATTCGGATTTGCTACTTCTTCCATGCCGGTTGGAAAAAGACGTGTCCAAGCAATTGAAAAGCGAAAACATTTAATCCCCATTTCAGCAAGTAATTTAATATCTTCATGATAGGTTTGATAAAAATTAATAGCCTGATGACTTGGAAAAAAAGCGGTTGGATCATCTAAAATATTTTCTTGATCGGTATAAACCGTTTTTAGACGTTGATCATTTAATGGTAACTTATCAAAGTTAGATAAGCCTTTTCCATCTGCTAGGTAGGCACCTTCTGATTGATTGGCAGAAATAGCGCCACCCCATAAAAAGTTTTTTGAGAGTGTCATTTAATAAGTTCCTTCCTCAGCCGGTTGAATATTATTTTCTTCTTCATAAGCTTGTTTATCTAAAATTCGGAAGAATGGTAAATAAATCAAAGTTGCTATAATAATACATAGTATGTGTAAAACTGCTAATTTCCAACTTCCTTGCAGCAAGCCTTGAATAACAACAGGAATCCCCATTGGAACAGAAGCACCGATTAAACGTGGGAAAATACCTAAAGAAATAGTTACATAACCAAAAGTAGCACATGCTAATGGCGCTACGATAAAAGGAATTGCCATAATTGGATTCATAACTAACGGTGTTCCGAAAACAATTGGTTCGTTAATTCGGCCGATACTTGGCACAATCGCTAAGCGACCTAAAGTTTTATACCTTTGACTGCGTGCCATAAAGAGCATAAGTAGATTTAAACCAATGGTACAACCTGCACCGCCTAGTTCAGCGAACATATTCATGAAGGCACCGCCAACAATATTAGGTAAAGCTTCACCATTTGAAAAAGCTGTTAAGTTTGCTGTATCTAATGATAAAAAAATTGGTGTCATAATATTATAAACAATTAAAGAACCGTGAATCCCCATTACCCAAAGAATTTGCATAACGAGAATAGCAACCATAATTCCGGCGAAACTACCACCGATGTGTTCTAACGGCGTTTGAATGAATTGATAAACAAAATGATGAATACTGGTAAATGAAGTCATGGCAAAAACGCCTTTAATAACTAGTGATAATGTAATAATTACAAAAGCTGGGATAATTGCCGCAAAAGAACGAGAAACCGTTGGTGGCACACCATCAGGCATTTTAATGACAAAATCTTTTTGAATAATAAAAACATAGATTCTGCTCATTAATAAAGAAATAATAATTGCTACAAATAGTCCTTGTGCCCCTAACCATGTAAAAGCATAGCCATTAAAATCTTCACTAGCTACACTTGGCGTAACAATAAAGAAAGCTACTAATGATAGCAAACCGGCAATACTGCCTTCAATATCAAAGGTTTGTGCGAAGCGTTGGGCAATAAAAAAAGTTCCATAAACCGCAATTAAGCCAACAGAGCAGTTATAAGCAAAAGGTAACACTTGATCAAGCCCGAGCTTGGCTAAGAGCTCGCTATAACCATTAATTGGTAAATTCCCCAGTAGTAAAAAGATTGATCCAACAATTGTAATTGACAGCAGACTAGCCAAACCATCACTAATCCCCTTTAGATAGCGAAAGTTAGCAATTTTATCAGCAACTACTAACACGCGATCCATGTTTTTCTCAGATATAAACTTCATATTTTACAACTCCTTTTCTTCTATAAGGCTATTCTATAGAAAAGAAAGGGCTTTGAATAGATTTTGAAAGCGTTTAGTAACGTGTGACAAAAGTAATGATTTGTCACAAAAAAAAAACAAGAATTTTCAAATGGGAAATTCTTGTTTTTACTTTCAACGAATTTTTAATTTATAAGTATTTTTAGCAAGGGATTCTAAAATGTAAATGACGGAAACTTGCGTAGTAATGTTACTCATACCAATAAATTCTGGATGAACATAATAAGAGATATTTAAATCAGATAAGCGACTAATCGTATTGTTGGTATAATTAGTAATACTGATGACCTTACCATGTTTTTTCTTGAAATTATTAATAAATTGAACGACATCTGGAGTATCACCAGAAACAGAGACGATTATAAAGACTGTTTCTTCAGGAAAATCAACATTTAGTGGATAATAAGGATCATCAACATAGCTAGCGATAATTCCGAAAGAAAACAAGCTGCGAACCGCATACTTACATAAAATTGCTGAAGAACCCATTCCTAAAAAGACAATATTTTTAGCAGCACTTAATATTTCAGAAGCTTCAAGTATCTTTTCGTCAATTCCGCTGACAGCTAATCTTTCCAAATTGGCAATTGTTAATTGAATATCTGACTGAACATTGACGGTATTTCCTGTTTCCAACTCTAATTGCAGCTTAATTTTGAATTCAGTAAAACCAGAACAGCCTAATTTATTACAAAAGCGCAGGATAGTAGTTGTAGATACATTTACGGCTTTTGCTAAGTCGCGAATACGCATTGAGGGGACGATTTCTTTATTAGTAATTACATATTCATAAATATCCATTTCTAAGTCATTTAATTTTTTTAAATTATTAGTTGTAAACACAGCATAAACCTCGCTTTCAAGCTTTATTATACACGAGGAAAATTGAAACATCAGCTTTTAGCGAAGAAAATCTAATAAAAAATTTCTGCTAAGCATTTATCCCTTTGTACTTTTCCTTAAATTTGTTATCATAAATTAAAAGTTAAGAATTTCAGTGAATAAAATAATAGGAGGGATGCCTTTGTATTTAAAAACACAAGCTTTGATTGAAGAATTTTGCCAAGAAGGTGTGTTTAGTGGTGTGGCGTATCAATTTATTTCACCAGCAGCAACTTTTCAACAAATTAGTGGCTTAGCTCAAACAAATCCTTCACCAATAAAATTAACCAGCGAGATGCTTTTTGACGTGGCTTCTTTAACGAAAGTTGTTTGTACAACGACTATCCTTTTAAAATTATTAGAAGCGGGAGAAGTTGAACTTGACCAGGCATTGCATTATTATTTGCCAGCTTTTAAAGACGAAAAGATTACCCTAAGACATTTATTAACCCATACTTCTGATATTCAAACCTATATTCCTAATCGCAATCAACTAGATAAAGCTGCCTTGCGTGCCGCCTACTATCAGTTGCAACCAGGTGATTTATTAGGAAAAAAAGTGCAATATACTGATGCCGGTACGATTTTATTAGGTTTTATGTTGGAAGAAATTTATCAAGAAGCAGTAGTTGATATTTTTCAAAAAGAAGTTTTACAGCCTTTAAATATGTCAGCCAGTCGATTTTTACCTACTGATAATGCCAAAATAGTTCCTACCGAAAAAGTGGCTGAATTAGGTGTTTTAAAAGGAATCACTCACGATCCCAAAGCCCGCGTTTTAGCAGAGTCAGCGGGGAATGCGGGGTTATTTACTAATTTAGCGGATTTGCATAAATTTGTGGCAATGTTATTGGCGCAAGGTCAGGTAGCTAAACAAACATTTCTGCAAGCTGAAACAGTTAGGAATTTATTGCAAGATTATACTTTAGGAGCGGATAAGCCCCGCTCACTTGGTTGGGATTTGTTGTTTGATTTAGCTAATCAGCAGCCGATTTTGTATCATACTGGCTATACCGGGACTTTTTTAGTAGTTGATATTTTAGCGCAGGAAGCTTTCATTTTTTTATCTAATCGAGTTCACCCAACTGATCGGCGGGAAGAATATTTGTTGAAACGAGATAAAATTATTGCAAGTTACTTAAAAGAGAAAGCTATTCAAAATAAATCGTGATATAATAATCGTGGTAAAAATTTTTATTGAAAAAATTGAAATTAAATAATTTTATGAGGAGTTACGACAAATGGAACCTTTGTTTTTAAAGCCTGTTTTTCAAGAAAAAATTTGGGGCGGCAATCGTCTACAAACAGTTTTCAACTTTGATTTACCTAGTGATAAAATTGGTGAGGATTGGGCGATTAGCGCGCATCCCCATGGTGTATCAGTTGTTGAAAACGGACCCTTTAAAGGTCAAAAATTAGATGATTTATGGAAAAATCACAAAGAATTATTTGGTCAGCCAGAAGAAGAAGTTTTTCCATTATTAACAAAAATTTTGGATGCAGAAGATGATTTATCTGTACAAGTTCATCCTGATGATGAATATGGCTTGGCTCATGAAGGTGAGTTAGGTAAAACGGAATGTTGGTACATTATTGATGCTGAACCAGGTGTCCATATTATTTATGGTCACTATGCTAAGAGTCGCGAAGAATTAGCTAGCATGATTGAAAAAGAGCAGTGGGATGCTTTATTGAAAAAAGTCCCAGTTAAAAAAGGCGACTTTTTCTACGTTCCGAGTGGCACTATTCACGCAATTGGTAAAGGCATTATGATTTTAGAAACACAACAAAGCTCAGATACAACTTATCGAGTTTATGATTATAATCGTAAAGATGATCAAGGCAAACCACGAGAATTGCATATTCAGCAATCAGTGGATGTAACGACAGTACCGGCTGTTACGCCAACTTTAAAAATTAAAGAAGCACGCCAAGGGAATTCAGCGATTGTAACGTATTTAGAAACGCCGTTTTTCAATGTTTATGAGTGGCAAGTAGAAGGTAAATTAGTTGTTAAAGCGCAAGCGCCTTATACTTTAATGACAGTTATTGAAGGCAGCGGGGAATTAGTGGTTGAAGGCCAAACTTATCCATTAATTGCGGGTAGTAGCTGTATTTTACCGAATGGTATTAGTCAATGGCAATTATTGGGTGCTATGAAAGTGATTGCTTCTGAACCAGGTAAAGCCTAATAAAATAAAAACCATTTCTCGTTAACTAAAAGCTAGCGAGAAATGGTTTTTTTGTTAAAATTCTGAAGGAAGTTGAATATCTTCCCCGTATTTTTTAGTTAAAGCCAGTTTTAACAGACGAATTGCTAAATGTTCATTACGAGCAAGAATGGGTCCGTGGAAATAAGAACCAAAAACATTTTTATAAATCACGCCTTCGCTGTTATCATCGCCATTATTTCCATGACCTTCAATGACTTTCCCTAAAGGTCGTTCGCCTTTTCCTAAAAAAGTGCGACCGTTGTGATTTTCAAAACCGTAATAAGTTTCGTTAAATTCTTCGTTATGAATGACGATATCGCCAATAAAACGATTATTATCTTGGCTTAAGGTATAGTGATCTAACGCACCAATTCCGGCAATTTTTTCACCGTTGGCGCCAGTGTAGTAATGACCTAATAATTGATAGCCGCCACAAATTGCTAAGATGACTCCGTCATTTTCAATATAGTTGGTTAGGGCGTCTTTTTTTCCTTGGATATCTTTTGAAACAATGGTTTGTTCATAATCTTGACCGCCGCCAAAGAAAACTAAATCGAATTTCTCTGGTTGAAACGCTTGATGTAAGCTGACAATTTCCGTTGTTAAAGTGATACCCATTTTTTTTGCGTAGTATTGTAAAATTAACAGATTTCCATTGTCGCCATAAGTATTTAAAAGATTGCCGTAAAGATGAGCGAGATTTAATTGATAATTAGCCATTGCTCATGCCTCCTTTTAAATAGCCTTGTTGCGCTAACTCTTTGCGTAATTGTAAAACTGCTGTATAAGTTGCTAAAATATAAACATTTTCTGTTGGCAATTGTTTAATTGCTTCAATGACTTTAGTTAATTCAGGAATTTCAGTCAATTTATCTTCGTCAATGCCAGCAACTTTTAAACGTAAAGCCATGTCTTGATGACGTTCGCCACCAGCGATAACTTCAGGAATATTCATTTGGCTGAAAGCTTCGTGATTGCCATCCCAAATCCAGCTGACATCAATGCCGTCTGCGTAATTAGCGTTTAAAAGGCTAACTAATGAAAAAGGATAAGGGGCTAAACCCATCATATCAATCACTTGGTTTAAACCAACTGGATTTTTCACTAAAACTAAAGTACATTTTTTACCGTCGATATTGATAATTTCTTGACGACCAAAAACTTTTTCATCATAGCCTAAGCCTTGGCGGATTTTATCAGGGGTAACTCCGTAGTATTCAGCGACAGCGGTTGCTGCTAGGGCGTTATAAACATTATACATGCCGCCGACTTCAATACCGTAATCTTCTCCATCAATCACAAAATCAGCGGATAAATTATCCATCGCCTTCATTTCAGTTAATTGATAATCTAAAGCCGGCCGTTTAAAATCACAATTCGGGCAGTAATAATCCCCTAAATTAGCGTAAGTAATCATTTTATAATGTAAGATATGTTGGCAATGAGGGCAAAGAATCCCGTCAGTATTATAATGAGCCAATTGTTCTTTTTCAGGTAAATGATTAAAACCGTAATATTTACGAGGGTTGACGGTTTCTAAAGAATTAAAAATCGGTGAATCCCCATTACAAATCAGTGGTGCTGCGGGTGCTTTAGCCGCGCCTTCAACAATTAACCGATAAGTTGTATAAATTTCACCGTAACGATCCATTTGATCACGGAAAATATTAGTAAAGACAAATAATTCTGGTTTAATATATTCAGTGACTTTTGATAAGCTAGCTTCGTCAATTTCCAACACCGCAAATTTATCTTTGCTACGAGTTTTCGGCGCTTGTAAGAAAGTTGAAACAATTCCTTGCACCATATTGGCGCCGGTAGGATTGGTAACTACGCCAGGAAATTGTTGATTCAAAATATTAACAGTTAAAGCAGTTGTTAAAGTTTTACCATTGGTACCAGTAACGACGATTACTTTGTAATCTTTGGCAAAGGTATCTAAAATTTTAGGATCAATTTTTAATGCAAGATTACCTGGAAAACTAGAGCCACCGTTAAAAAACGTTTTTAAAACCCAGTGGGAGAGTTTGCCAGCAGTAATTGCCACTTGACTGCGTAAGCCCATGAATAAAGAAACCTCCTATGTGATAAAGCGTAAAACGCTAAAGTTTTATTTTTAATCAACTTATCTTACCATATTCCAGCTGAAAAATTAAATTTTGCTGTTTCTTCTTAAAGATAAGTTAGTAAATTTACCCGATAATAATTTTTTCTGTAGGATATTCATAACCGCTATCACGGCGTTCTTTTGGTACAAAGAGCATTAAAGTGTACAACATGCCCACCCGACCAATAAACATTAATAAAGCGATTGTTAATTGGCCGCTGGTGCTTAAATTAGGCGTGATACCTAATGATAAACCGGTAGTCCCGAAAGCTGAAGCGACTTCTAAAATAATTGAAATTAAGGTGTGATTTTCTGTAGCGCTTAAAAATAAGACGCTAGCAAAGCACATACCTAAAGACAACATAAAAATCACCATTGATTTGCGGACATCTTCATCAGGAATTTTGCGACCAAAAATATTAACATTACTTTCCCCTTTTAAGAAAGAAATAATTGATAAAAATAAAATCGCAATCGTGGTGGTCCGAATCCCCCCACCAACTGAGCTAGGGCTACAGCCAATAAACATTAAACAAGAAAACAGTAGCAAAGTCGAGATTTGAAAATCGCCTAAAGGGTTGATTTGCAAGCCAGCGTTACGGGTGGTCATGGAATAAAACATTGAAATAATTCCTTGCTCTAAAGGTGATTTTCCTGCGAGATAATGGTCTTTTTCCAATAAGTAAATCGCTAAAGCACCACCGATAAATAAAATCACAAAGGACCACATGGCGATTTTAGCAAATAACGAAAAGCGAAAAGGTAAATTATGTTTGGTTTTTTTGAAAGTAAACCATTCATAACACTCCATTAAAACCGGAAAACCGATACCGCCAATGAAAATTAAAAACATAATGACAATTAAGAAAAGATAGTCATTTGCAAAAGGCATAATGGAATTACCAGTAATATCAAAACCCGAATTGGTAACGGCCGATATCGACTGATAAAAGCCATGAAAAATCGTATCAAATAAATTATCGTAATAATCTTTAATATGAAAATAAATAGAGAAGAAGACACCGAAAATGAGTTGAAAGAAAACTAAAATTCCTAAAGTAATGCGAATCATTTTTACGACACCACTAAGCTTCGGCTGATTCATATCGGTCATAATTAGTTGTCGTTGTTTCAAGGTGATGCGCCGTTTAGAAATCATAAAGAAAAAAGTGGAAATCATCATAATGCCTAAACCACCAATTTGAAACATCACTTCTAATAAAATAATGCCCGCTTCGTTAAAAACATCGTTAATGTTAAAGGTAGTTAACCCCGTCACACTAACCGTACTAACCGCCATAAAAAATAAATCCATTAATGAAATATGCGAGTCAGCTTTACGAAAAATGGGCAATGAAAATAAAAACATCGTTAATAGCGTCATAATGACATAGTAAATAACGATAATTTGAATAGAAGTAAAATGCTTAGCAGAAAAGCGGCTAAAAGCTCGCGCCTTTTTGCGAATAAAATGGTTCACGTTCATGATTGGTTCCTTCCCAATGATTTTAAAGAGTATTTATTTTATTTCCTTGAAAAAATTTCTACGAATCATAGTATAACAGCTATTGCTGCTAAGACCAATGGCTATTGTAAATTTTCTTCTTTTGAAATCTAGCTCTAACCAATCGGAAAATAAAAAACGTCTAAAGTCAGTGGCTTGGTAGCCTGACGACTTTAGACGTTGTAATGATTAATGTAATTACTTATTTCTTCATTCTACGGAAGATTAATAAACCTGCTACTAAGATTAACGCTACCCCGATGATAGTGAAAATTGTTCGAGAACTTTCACCGGTTTTTGGTAAATTACTATTATTATTTTTTTGTGTAGTAGATTGTGCTTTGCTAGAAGAAGTTGTTGCTGCTGAACTACCACTACTAGTAACAGTTGTTGAACCAGAAGCTACTGCTGAAGTTTGTGGTGCTGTTTTATAGTCACCTTTTTCAACGGCATTGATAATCCAAGCGATTCTACCTGGGAAAAGTTGATTGCCACTTGTGACAATTTCGTTTTCAATCGGTTGTAAGTAATTTAAAATCGCAATTAATTCTTCATCAGAAATGTTTTTTACTGGGAAGAAGCTACTACCACTAGGGTAAAGGGCTGCTAAGTAAGCTTGTAGTTCACTTACTTGGGCAATCATACCAGTGAAACTTTTGAAATTACTAGGGTTAAAACTTAATTGAGCAGAAGCTTTATCCCAAGAAAGTGTTTTGTTAGTGTACAATGCTCGCAAGACGCGGACATAAGCACCTAAGTCCATACCACTAATATCTGAGTTGTAACGTTTAAATAAAGTCATGGCATTCATTAATTGTGTATCTGTAAAAGTTTCTAACTCTTTTTCAGTGATGCCATAATCGGCTTCCATTAACAAGCCACGTAAGCCTTCAGCCGTTGAAGTATCTAAAACTCTTTTATCGACTTCTTTGGTATCGCCTAGTTTATCTTTAATGAAATCTTCTACATCTTCAGCGCTGTCTTCAGCAGTTACTTTTACTTCACTGCTAGAGTCAGTAGTTTCTAAATCTACGGAACTACTTGAAGTATCTTCTGTTGGTTCAGTTGTAGAATCAGTAGTGGTTTCTTCTGTAGTAGTAATTGTTGTTTCGCTGCTAGTTTCAACAGATTCAGCTAAGCTGATGGTTGGAAAGGTTAGCAATAAACAAGCAACCATAAATAGTGTTTTTTTCATAAGAATCCCTCACAATGTCTCTTTTGTAATATTATTGTAACATTTAAGCAAATAAAAAGCAATAAAGGGCAATTTACCTGAAAGAAATCTTAATTTATTGAGAGAAGAATTTGCTGTAAAACTTGATATAATAATGTTTTTCTGCTTTTTTATTAAAAAAGCGGCAGAAGAAAAAATGTTGGTTTTTTGATTTTGAAAATTTTTAAGGAACATAGTTATGACCATTTTTAGAGGAATAAATTTGCTGTTTTTGAAAAAGTAATTATTGAATCGCAGTTGCGATTTTAACAGTGAAATTGTAAAATCGGACTGAAATAAACATCGTTTTTAGTTTTGTTTATCTTTATGTAGATTTTGTTTGTTAAAGTTTGTATAATGATAGATAAGTAAGCGGGGTGTGATTTTGTGAATGCGAAAAAGAATATTAATCAATTACTGCTTGCCAGAGGGATTTCTGAGGCTGGCTACCATGTTTATAATATTATTTTACCTTTGTTAGTGCTGGAAATGAGCGCTTCTTTAACGAATGTAGGACTTTTTTATGCTTTGATTAAAATACCAAGTTTGATTTTATTACCTTTTTTAGGTGTTTTAGTGGAGCGCTATAGTCGGAAAAAATTACTTTTTGGCGGTAATTTAGTGCTATTGTTGATTTTTGCAGTGCAATTATTGCTTTTATCAGGGGAACTTAATTGGTTTTTGCTGACCGCTGTAGGAATGTTGGTTAGTTTAGTTTCAGCGGTTAATGATATTTCCGGACGAGTGATTTTTACTGAATTAGTACCTAGTGGCCAGTTGGAAAAATATAATGGTATTAAAAGTGTCGTGGATAATACGACGATTTTTATCGCACCCATGGTAGGCACTTTTTTATATGGCTTTTTTGGCATTAAAATAGTCACAAGCGCTATTTTCTTACTTTATGTTTTGGCAACAAGTATCATCGCTTTATTAACTTATCAGCCCGTAGCTACTGCTAAATCGCCAAAGGCTAATGTTTTTTTAGAAATGAAGGAAGGACTGCAATTTATCAAAACTAAAAAGTCCATCTTAGCCTTTTTTCTTTTAGCGATGGCTTTAAATTTTTTCGTAGCATCAACGGAAGAAATAATTAATCCTGGGATTTTGCTGGCTAAATATCAAATTCCTGATAAATATTATGGCTTTTCAGTAACTTTCAATATTATTGGTGTAATTTTAGGCGGGTTGTATATTTCAAAAAATAGCCAGCGCAACTATCAAAGTCAGATGAAAAATTTATTTATCATTAGTAGTGGCGTAATGATTTTTATTGGCGGTTTTTCAATGCTGTTATTTCAATATGACAAATTCATTTATTATGGCATATTTTTGTTTTTACAAGTGTTGTTGGGCTTTTTTACTATTTTAATTAATGTACCTTTAACTTCCTATTTTCAAGAAAATGTGCCGTTAGCTTATCAAGGGCGTTTCTTTTCCTTATTGGCGTTGGCGGCTAATTTTTTAATTCCATTTGGAATTGGTTATGCTGGCTGGTTGGCGCAAAAAATCGGAGCAGATTTAACTTATATCATCAACAATATTTGCGTGATTATCATTGTAATTTTCACTTTCAAAAACGTTAAAATACTGGCACAAAAACATACAGAAAAATGAGTTTACTACCTTTTATAAGGTATGAGTAGCAGCTTTAGGCAAGGCGATTTTGGCATCCCGCTAATTTTAGACTGTAAAAAATGTTTGTTTTAAAGTATAATACCAAAGGAATGATGTTGAAAGGTGAAGTGAGATGGCACAATTATTTTTTAAATATG
This sequence comes from Enterococcus sp. PF1-24, assembly GCF_029893325.1. GTDB lineage: Bacteria > Bacillota > Bacilli > Lactobacillales > Enterococcaceae > HY326. Next base: position 18,761 of record NZ_JARXWL010000030.1, on the reverse strand, counting down.
GCGCGATGAATAGCGGCAAAACGATTGAAATTTTGAAGGTTGCTCATAATTATGAAGAGCAAAATAAACCGGTCGTTCTTTTAACTAGTGGGTTGGATACAAGAGATGGTATCGGCGTAATTTCTAGCCGGATTGGGCTAAAAAGAGAAGCCCTACCAGTTTTTGAAGAAACTGACTTGTATGAGATGATTGTCAATTTAGATTATCGCCCTTATTGCATTTTAATTGATGAATCTCAGTTTTTACAAAAGCATCATGTGTTGGCATTGGCGAATATTGTTGATAAACTAGATATTCCTGTCATGGCTTTTGGCTTAAAAAATGATTTTCGTAATGAATTATTTGAAGGCTCAAAATATTTACTATTATATGCAGATAAAATCGAAGAGTTAAAAACAATTTGCTGGTTTTGTCATAAAAAAGCAACCATGAATTTACATTACATTGACGGTCAGCCAATTTATGAAGGCAATCAAGTTCAAATTGGTGGTAATGAAGCTTATTATCCCGTTTGCCGCAAACACTATTTTGACCCGATCAGTTTAGCCAAAGAAGATTAGCGGAATAAATTAGCGCAATTATAAAATAGAATGAATACTTAAAAATAAGGAGCAAGATAATGTACGATCAATTACAAGCAATTGAAGACCGTTACGAAGAGCTAGGAGAATTATTAAGTGATCCGGCTGTAATTAATGATACGAAGCGTTTTATGCAGCTATCGAAAGAAGAATCAAATACGCGGGAAACGGTGGAAGTTTACCGTCGTTATAAACAAGTGGTTGAAGGAATTAAAGATACCGAAGAATTACTTGGAGAAAGTTTAGATGCTGAAATGGCTGAAATGGCCAAAGAAGAATTAGCTGATTTAAAGAAAGAAAAAGAAGTTTTAGAAGAAAAAATTAAAATTTTACTGTTACCTAAAGATCCTAATGATGATAAAAATATTATTATGGAAATTCGGGGAGCAGCAGGTGGCGATGAAGCCGCTTTGTTTGCTGGCGATTTATTTAATATGTATCAAAAGTTTGCGGAAGCGCAAGGCTGGAAAGTCGACGTGATGGATGCCAATATCACGGGGATTGGTGGCTATAAAGAAGTTATCATGATGATTACTGGCGAAAACGTCTTTTCTAAATTAAAATACGAAAGTGGCGCTCACCGTGTGCAACGAGTACCGTCAACTGAATCACAAGGACGGATTCACACATCAACGGCAACTGTGGTTGTTATGCCGGAAGCCGAAGAAGTTGAAATTGAAATGGCGGATAAAGATATTCGGGTTGATATTTATCACGCTTCTGGTGCTGGTGGACAGCACGTCAATAAAACAGCTTCAGCGGTTCGTTTAACTCACTTGCCAACGGGGATTGCTGTAGCGATGCAGGATGAACGTTCGCAGTTGAAAAACCGTGAAAAAGCCATGAAAGTTTTGCGGGCACGGGTTTATGATCAAATTCAACATGAAGCCCAAAGTGAATATGATGCTAGCCGTAAATCTGCAGTGGGAACCGGCGATCGTTCAGAACGGATTCGTACCTATAATTTTCCACAAAACCGCGTAACCGATCACCGAATTGGTTTAACCATTCAAAAATTAGATCAAATTTTAGCAGGGAAATTAGATGAAATCGTGGATGCTTTAGTGTTATACGATCAAACATCAAAATTGGAAGAAATGCAAAATGGCTAAACAAACATACAGAGAAGTCCTTTTGCGGGCTTCTTCTTTTTTAGAGGAAGCGGGCATTGAAGGTTATAGCATTCAATATCTTTTTTTAGAACGTAAAGGCTGGCGGAAAATTGACTGGCTCTTGCAACTGAATCAAGAGATAACGGAAGCCGATCAAATCATGATTGAAAATGATCTACAACAACTGGCTAAGCATTATCCCCCTGATTATTTATTAGGTTATAGCACTTTTTATGACCGGAAATTTAAAGTGAACGAAGCTACGTTAATTCCGCGGCCAGAAACCGAAGAATTAGTTGCCTTATGCTTACAAGAAAATCCGCAAGAAAATTTGACGGTGGTCGATATCGGTACTGGCAGTGGTGCAATTGCGATTACTTTAAAAGCGGAGCAACCTAGCTGGCAAGTTGCTGCCAGCGATATTTCGGCAGCCACTTTAATGGTAGCTGAAGAAAATGCTGAAAAAGCGCAAACGCCTATTGATTTTCGTTTAGGCAGTGTGTTAACTAAATTTTCAACTGAAAAATTTGATATAATTGTTGCCAATCCCCCTTATATCAGCGAAGATGAATGGGATTTAATGGATGAAAGTGTGCGCCAGTTTGAACCTAAAACAGCTTTATTTGCTGAAAACAACGGTTTAGCGATTTATCAAGAAATTGCTTTAGCGGCACAACAACATTTAAAGCCAACCGGCAAAATCTATTTAGAAATTGGTTTTCAACAAGGCGCAGCAGTAACAGAAATTTTTCAAAGGGCTTTTCCTGATAAAATAGTTGCAGTGAAACAAGATATGGCAGGGAAAGATCGGATCGTAGTTATCCACAATGTTGTGGATAAGTGAAAATAAGGATGTTATTTTTTTAGAGAAAGCCAGTCATAATAGGCAGCTTAGAAAATGACTTTTCAACAGACTTGTTCACAAGCGGATTTTGTAGTTATCCCCAAACTGGGGATAAAGTGGTTGAAAAGCTGATAAATCAGGATATTTTTTACTAAAGGAGGTGTGGAAAACCTGTGGATACTAAAATTTTGAACACAACAGAAATTGAAGAAGCCGCCCAGCTATTGTTAGCTGATCAACTGGTAGCTTTTCCCACTGAAACAGTCTACGGATTGGGAGCTAATGGGCTTTCTGAAGAAGCAGTTAAGAAAGTTTTTCAAGCAAAAGGTCGGCCAACCGATAATCCACTCATCTTACATGTCAATAGTTTTGCAATGGTTAAGGAGTATGTGGATAAGTTTCATCCGCTAACCGAAAAAATTGTGAATAAGTATTGGCCAGGGCCGCTGACTTTGATTTTTAAGATTAAAGAAGGGTGTATTCCTAGTGTGGTAACAGGCGGGTTATCCACAGCGGCTTTTCGTATTCCAAATAACCCCAAAACCTTGTTATTAATTGAAAAAGTAGCTAGACCAATTGTTGGTCCTAGCGCTAATACTTCTGGTAAACCCAGTCCGACTTCAGCCGCTCATGTTTTTCATGATATGAATCATAAAATTGCTGGGATTTTAGATGATGGTTCAACGGAAATTGGTGTAGAATCAACGGTTTTAGATTTAAGCAATCCTGATTTACCGCCAATGATTTTGCGACCAGGGGCAATTACTCAAGAAGAATTAGCGAATTATTTGCAAACGGAAATTTTGTTGGATAACCATTTAGTGAGCGAAGCGGCTACGCCGAAATCCCCAGGTATGAAATATAAGCATTATGCGCCAACGACACCAGTTGTGATGGTTTATCCACAAGATTGGCAGCAGGTTGTTAATCTTGCTAAAAAAATAGCGGTCGGCATTATTGCTGGACCCACAATTCAAAAATATTTTACTGATAGTGAAGTCGCTATTTTTTCGTTAGCAGATGATTCGGTTGCGGCTGCCGCTCAAGGGTTATTTGCGGGTTTACGGGCTTTAGATGAAGAAAATTTACAAGTGATTTTTGCGCCAATTTTTTCAGAAGAAGGTTTAGGGGCAGCTTATATGAATCGTTTAAAAAAGGCTAGTAATCAAAATTCTTCAGCAAATTATTTTGAAAATTAAGATTTCTTTTCTATAATCTTTAAAGATGTGATACAATGCAATAAAATAATTTTATAGAATCTAGCTGTGAACAAAAGTGTTTTATGAAGGTTGACTAGTCTTTTTTATAGTTAAATTTGAAAGAGGCTAAAAGTTTACTGCTAAGTGGGAAGGGTGTTTATTAAAATGGATTACAAAGAATTTGATCCAGAAGTATGGGAAACAATTGCTAAGGAATATCGTCGTCAAGATGATAATTTAGAATTGATAGCTTCAGAAAATATCGTTTCTAAAGGGGTAATGGCAGCACAGGGAAGTGTTTTAACCAATAAATATGCGGAAGGCTATCCTGGTCGCCGTTATTATGGTGGCTGTGAATATGTAGATGTGATTGAAAATTTAGCGATTGATCGGGCTAAAGAATTATTTGGCGCTAAATTTGTTAATGTACAACCACACTCTGGCTCTCAAGCCAATACAGCTGCTTATTTAGCTTTAATTGAAGCTGGTGATACGGTTTTAGGGATGGATTTATCAGCTGGTGGACATTTAACTCATGGCTCACCAGTGAACTTTAGTGGCAAAACGTATAATTTTGTCAGTTATGGTGTGGATCCAACGACCGAAGTCATTGATTATAATGTCGTGCGGATTTTAGCCCGCAAACATCGACCAAAATTGATTGTTGCTGGTGCGAGTGCTTACAGCCGGACAATTGATTTTAAAAAATTCCGTGAAATTGCAGATGAAGTGGGCGCTAAATTAATGGTGGATATGGCCCATATTGCTGGTTTAGTAGCAGCAAGTTTGCATCCAAATCCAGTGCCGTATGCTGATATTACAACAACGACTACTCATAAAACTTTACGTGGTCCGCGTGGTGGCATGGTGTTAACCAACGATGAAGAATTAGCGAAAAAAGTTAACAGTGCGATTTTCCCAGGAATTCAAGGGGGACCTTTAGAGCACGTAATTGCCGGCAAAGCAGTTGCTTTTAAAGAAGCGTTGGCACCAGAATTTAAAGAATACTCTAAACAGGTTGTTGATAATGCTCAAGCGATGGTGAAAGTCTTTAATCAAGCACCGGAAGCTCGCTTAGTGTCTGGCTCAACTGATAATCATTTACTGTTAATTGATGTTCGTGGCTTTGGTATTAATGGTAAAGAAGCGGAAGCGATTTTAGATTCAGTGAATATTACCGCTAATAAAAATTCAATTCCTTTTGAAACTTTAAGTCCTTTTAAAACCAGTGGTATTCGGATTGGTACACCAGCGATTACTTCTCGTGGTTTTAATGAAGAAAATTGTGCTCATGTGGCTGATTTAGTTGTGCGGGCTTTAAGAGGTCGCGAAAACGATAATGAATTAGAAGCGATTCGCTTGGAAGTTTTAGCGTTAACTCGGAAACATCCTTTATATGTATAAACGAAAGAAACGGGCTAGCCATTTGCCCGTTTTTGTTTTACAATAGAAGCAAGAAATAAAAGATTAAACTTAGTAGATTTTATAGAAAAATAACGAAATCTACAATAGAGAAAAGGAGCATTTATATGGGTAAATTTCAAGTAATCGATCATCCACTAATTCAACACAAACTAACAATTATTCGTGATAAAAATTGTGGAACAAAAGTTTTTCGTGAGGTAGTCAACGAAATTGCTATGTTGATGGCTTATGAAGTTTCACGAGATATGCCGTTAGAAGATGTGATCATTGAAACACCAATGGTAAAAACTACACAAAAAGCTTTATCTGGTAAAAAAGTTGCGATTATTCCGATTTTACGTGCTGGTATTGGCATGGTTGATGGGATTATGCAATTGATTCCTGCTGCTAAAGTTGGTCATATCGGGATGTATCGTGATGAAGAAACTTTAGTACCACATGAATATTTCATTAAATTACCTGAAGATATTGATAGCCGTCAATTATTTGTTGTAGACCCAATGTTAGCTACTGGTGGTTCAGCAATTATGGCGATTGATGCTTTGAAAAAACGTGGGGCTTCAAATATTAAATTTGTATGTTTAGTAGCTGCACCAGAAGGCGTTAAAGCTTTACAAGATGCTCATCCTGATATTGATATTTACACAGCCGCTTTAGATGAAAAATTAAACGAAAATGGCTATATTGTCCCTGGTTTAGGTGACGCTGGCGACCGTTTATTTGGAACTAAATAAAAATGTATGATAGAAGCTAAGGAAACTTAGCTTCTTTTTTGTGCTTTATTTATGTGTAGAAAAAGAAAAAACTCTGGTAATTGTGTTAACTAATTACCAGAGTTTTTTTAAGTGCCAACTGCAGGAGTCGAACCTGTGACCTTTGCATTACGAATGCACTGCTCTACCAACTGAGCTAAGCTGGCGAATAATAAAAATTATAAATCTAGTTTAAAAATTTGTAAAGCCAAAATAAAAATTGCTAACTTCCATTAGACAAGTGCTTAGTTTGAATCTATAATAACAAGTATGACTAATCAAAAAACAAAAAAACGAAAAAAAAATAAAAAAAGAATAAATTTATCATTTCTCATTGGTTTGTTTTTATTATTAGCCAGTGCTTCTGGTTATTGGTTATATGGTAAATTCACCCGTGTTTTTGTGACGACGATTTATGATCGAGAAGGTTATTTATTTAATAAGCCTGAGCTTTTAAAAATTGAGGAGGATTTTTTACCGTTAGGAACAGCTATATCAGAGACGCAGGACGGCTCGTTTATTAATAGTAAATATCAAGAAACTTTTGCTAACCAATTAAATTTAACGACTAAAATCGGGCAGGGAACCCCTGTTTTTCGAATTATTGATCTTGCTAAAAAGCAAACGACTTATCAATTGCAAATTGATGTGGGCAAAGCGAAACACGTCAATAAAGTTGTTTTTTTCGTTTGGGGCGAAGCGGACGGTCAGAAAGATGCTAAAGCTTACGAAGCAACTTACAATCCAGAAAATAAACTCTGGGAAAGTGAAATGCTAGTTAAAGATCATTTAGAAAGTGGTCGTTATCAAGTTTTAGCCACTATTGAACGCAGTACTGGTTTAACAGAAACTGTTGAAATGGGCGAGTTTGATGTGGCCGCGCCAACAATTAGTGGAACCATAGATATTTCACGAGTGGATAAAGGGCAATTTGATTTACTTTTAACGGTGAATAGTGCTGCTGATGCGGAAACGGTGCAAGTACCGATTTGGTCGCAGCCGGATCAAAGTGATATTAAATGGTATGAAGCTCAAAAAGAATCAGCTAATACTTATAAAGTCCGCATGGATTATGAAGATTTCAATTTTGCTAATGGGATTTATACAGCTGAAGGACATTGGCAAGGGGAAAATGGTTTAACGGCTAAATTTGAAGCAGGTCAAGCTGAAATCAATTTAGATCAACCAACCCGAGTTCGTCTGTTGCAAGCAACTAAATTATTTGCTGACCGAGCTTTAACGACGCCAATCAGTGATGTGGCTGCTAACAGTATGGCGTATATTCAAGGGGTTGTTTATAACGACGACTTGAAAATTTATAAAACGGAACAAGGCTATATCCCGACTGAAACCAATTCTGTCAATGAAATGAATGAAGATATTCATTTTATTGCCCATCGTGGAAATCACCAAAATGCGCCAGAAAATTCGTTGCCATCTTTTTATCAAGCAACCAATTGGGGCGTAGAAACGGATATTCAGCTAACCAAAGATAAACAATGGGTGGTTATGCACGATGATACCGTCGATCGTATGACCAACGGCAAAGGGAAAATCAGCGATTTGACTTTAGATGAAATCCGCCAGTTGCAGATTGACTCAGGGACTAATTTTGGTGCTTATTCTAAAGAACAATTGCGTGTGCCAACCATTGATGAGTTTCTCTCAATTATGCAAGAAAATGGCAAAGTTCCCTTTATTGAATTAAAAGCGGGTGCAGCGATTTCCGCCAGTGATTATGATTATTTGATGGCTAAAATTAATAATTATGGTTTTGCAAATACCGGTGTTTTGATTTCTTTTGATTTTAATCATTTAGTCGAAATGAAGAGTCGCATGCCAAATCTGCAAGTTCAGCTGTTAAGCGATACTTTTGATGATCAGTTAATTGATAAGGTGAGTACGCTGGGAAATAACGTTGGTATTGATGTTCATTACAGTGATGCGATTTCTAAAATTGATGTGATTGCTCGTTCACAAGCGAAAAATGTGGTCATTAATTTGTGGACAACGCCAACCAGTGAATTTCAACGAGTGGCGGCGCTGGGAATTAATTATTTAACGACTGATTATGTAGACTAAAAAATAAGGACTAGGAAAATCATTATGATTTTTCCTAGTCCTTTTAACTATATTTAGGATTTTATTAATAATTTTTTGTAAAGTAAATCAATACCTAAAGCGCCGACGGGAGCAGTCACTAAAATCGCCAAGACGGCAACTGTTAACATCATTTCCCCTTGGGCTAAGCCCAACGATAAGGGAATACTGCCAATGGCGGCTTGAACTGTGGCTTTTGGCAAATAGCTAATCATTGAAAATAAACGTTCTTTTCTATTTAAATTAGTTCCTAATAAACTTAAAAAGACACCAAACATGCGGAAAACAGAGATGCTTAGAATTAATAGTAAAGGTGCAAAGCCTGCCGCAAAAGCAAATTTGACATTCACCGTCGCCCCCACTAAAACAAATAAAAAGATTTCGGCAACTAACCAAATTTTATTGAATTTCACGGACAGTCGTTTAGCTACAGGTGGTTTCAATTTGAAAAGTGTTAAACTAACCGCCATCACACTTAACATTCCTGAAAATGCTACAAAATCCACCAACCAATCTTCCAACGCCATTAATAAGAAACTACAACTAATTAGAATTAAAACTTTGATGGAGTCCCGTAAATGAAAATAAGTAAAGACTTTGGTTAACAGCCAACCAACTAAAATCCCCCCACATAAGCCTAATAAAATTGCCACTGGAATTTGCAGCAAAGTGCCAGCTGAGAAAGACTCCCCTTGATTTAAACCAATAAAAGCTGAAAATAAAACCAGGACAAAAACATCATCCACCGAAGCGCCTGCTAAAATAATTTGCGGAATTTTCTTTTCTGTGCCGTAGTCCTCTTGAATTAATTTTAACATGCGGGGAACAACGACTGCTGGCGAAACTGCCGCTACAATGCTACCTAAAAGCAACGCTTGGCTTAAAGTGAAATCTAATAATAAAGGAGCCAAAATGGCAGTTGCTAAAATTTCCACTAAAGCCGGTAAAAAACACATCAGCAAAGCCGGACGACCGACTTTTTTCAAATCGCTAATATCTAACGATAAGCCAGCTCTGGTTAAAATAACGATTAACGCAAATTCCCGTAAGTCGCTGGAAATCGCTAATAAATTAGGATGCAGCAAATTTAAAGCGTGGGGACCTAAAATAATCCCGATAAAAAGTAGGCCAATTAGGGCAGGCAAATGAATTTTTTGTAGCAAACCTCCTACGATTAAAGCTAATAAAATGACAAGGGCAACACTGATTAACATAAACAATCCTCATTTCTAAAAATTTACTATTTAAGGTAGCTGGACACAAAAAATGACTTCTAGCCACCTCAAATAAAAGTGGTAGAAGTCATTAGCAAGTCATTTGCGGTTTTGGCAAAAATGCCAAGGGAGAACATCATTCCCTGTATTCTTTAAATATCTTACTAAATTTTCAGAAAAAGTCAAGATGATTAAAAGTTATTTGAGAAAATGCGAATGAAATTCATGGTAGAGAACACTGCTATAATTTATTTTTGCCCTTTACTTGGGAGTTGAGCAAACGCCTTCCGCTTTTTAGTTTAAAAATTAATTTTTTGTGAATCTGTGATTAATTTGCTTTTCTTTCTAAATTTGACCGACTATAATAGATGGAGTATGGAAATTTAGCTATAATTTAATTAATGTTAATAAATAGGGCTTTTTATGACAAGCTACTATTTTAGATTTGATAGAAAAGAGATGACTATGAATAAATCAACGTATCAAGAGGAAGAAATGATTAATCGTGATAGCAAAATTGATTATGGAGTTTTGCTACCAGTCTTTTTATTATGTTTAATTGGTTTGATGTCGGTTTATGTGGCTTTGAATCATGATGTTAGTAATCCTGAGATTATGCCGGCGATGATTAAGCAAGGGCTTTGGTATTTGCTAGGTAGCATAGCAGTTGTGCTGATTATGCATATTAAATCCAAGTGGCTTTGGAAAGCAACACCAGTTTTTTATGGTGTTGGTTTGTTAATTATGGGCTTATTATTGAAGTTTTATGATAAAAATTTGTATGCGGCGACAGGCTCTAAAAACTGGTTTATCATTGGTGGCTTTAGTTTTCAGCCTTCTGAGTTAATGAAAATTGCTTATATTTTAATGCTGGCTTTAATCGTAACTTCTCATAATGTTGGGGTTAAAAGACGCAGTATTCAGACTGATTTAATTTTGATAGGTAAATTATTGTTAGTGACCTTACCGGTTTTAGTTTTGATTGCTTTGCAAAAAGATTTTGGGACGATGTTGGTTTTCTTAGCTATTTTTGGTGGCGTTTATTTAATGTCAGGGATTTCCTGGAAAATTGTGATACCCACCGTTATTTTAGTAGCAGCTGTAGGTGTCGGGGCACTGTATTTAGTCACTACCGATAGTGGTCGGGAAATTTTAACTAAGTTTGGCGCGCAAGCTTATCAATTTAGACGGATTGATGCCTGGTTAGACCCTTTTGGCGATACGCAAGGCGGCTCTTATCAGTTGTACTACGGTTTGTTAGCGATTGGCTCTGGTGGCATGTTTGGTAAAGGCTTCAATGTCAGTGATGTTTATGTGCCGGTTAGAGAATCAGATATGATTTTTACTGTTATTGGTGAAAATTTTGGTTTTATCGGTGGCGTTTTTGTCATCTTATTATACTTTGTTTTAATTTATCGCATGATTCGTGTTTGTTTTGATATGAATAATGAATTTTATACTTATATTGCAACAGGGATTATCATGATGATTTTATTCCACGTTTTTGAAAATATCGGTGCCAATATTGGGTTACTACCTTTAACTGGGATTCCCTTGCCTTTTATCAGTCAAGGGGGCTCTTCGATTTTAGGAAATATGATTGGTATCGGGTTAATTATGTCCATGAGCTATCAATCAGCAGATTAAATATATAAATTGAGGTGTAAAAATGTATACATTATATTGGTATCCTAAATGTTCTACTTGTCAAAAAGCTAAAAAATGGTTAGATGCCCACGGAATTGAAGTTACTACCGTTGATTTTGTTGCAACACCGCCTACTGTAGCAACCGTTGAAAGCTGGTTAAAGGAAAATGACCTGCCATTACGACGCTTTTTTAACACTAGTGGCATGAAATATCGAGAATTAGGTTTAAAAGATAAAATTGCCGATTTTTCTCTGGAGGAAGCGAGCCAGTGGTTGGCTTCTGATGGAATGCTGATTAAACGACCGTTATTAACCAAAGGTAATCAAGTATTAGCGCTAGGCTTTAAAGAAGCCGATTATCAAAAGCTATTTAGCTGATTTTAACAGTAAAGTCATTTACAAAATCGGGAATATTTTGTAGAATGAATATGTTTTTGCTTAGGGAAAATAAAATATCAGAAATTCAAGCATGAGGAGCGAGTAAAATGGTAGGAGAAACACATTTAAAGAAAAAGGACAATTTATGGATTTTGCATAACGATGGTGAATACTGTGTCGGTTTAACGCAAGAAGCCCAAGCCGAATTAGGTTTGATTTCCTTTGTTGATTTGCCACCAGTGGGGACGAAATTTCAACAAGGCGCCCCTTTTATCGAAGTTGAAGCGGAAAAAGCCGTTAGTGAATTTGTGAGCCCTTTGTCAGGTGTGATTTCTTCTGTTAATGAAAAACTTGGTGAAGGCATGGACAGTTTAAATGGGGAAGATGAAATGGACGCTTGGTTAGTTAGTTTTAAAGCTGTTTCACCAGAAGAATTTAAACAACTTTAATTAAAAATGTTTGACAGCTGATTTTATCGTTGATATAATCATTTCATTAACTGAAATATATTTTGCTTTGAAAAGAAGAGTACATATCATGCAAGTTCGAAGAGAGCCCTGTCTGCTGCAAATGGGTAACGGAATTGAGATGGAAGATGGTCTTTGAGCATTAATTGGCGAACAGGTTGCAAGTCAATTACGGGAGTGCCCGATAACGCACCACAGTATGCGATGTTTTCAAGTACTGGTTAAGGTTGTTTTCGTGAGAAAATGACGAATAAAGGTGGTAACACGAAACTCAAGCTTTCGTCCTTTAAGTGATGTTTTACATCATTTAAGTGGACGGAGGCTTTTTTGATAGTAAAATTGGTTGCTAGAGTTAGTGTTTTAGAAGGGAAGAATAAAATGGCTTTTATTGAACTGAATAATATTGTAAAGCAATTTGCTGTGAAAAATAAAGAAGTAACGGCGGTTAATGGTGTTAGTCTGACAATTGAGCAAGGGGATGTTTACGGCATCGTAGGTTATTCAGGTGCTGGTAAAAGTACCTTGGTTCGTTTGCTAAACGGTCTTGAGTTACCAACTTCTGGGGACGTGATTATTCAAGGGGAAAATATCGCAACTTTTTCACAAAGTAAATTAAGAAATTTTCGTAAAAAAGTTGGCATGATTTTTCAACATTTTAATTTGTTGTGGTCAAGAACCGTTCTTGAAAATATTGAATTGCCTTTAGAGTTAGCTGGCGTTGCTAAAAGTCAGCGAAAAGAACGGGCCTTAGAGCTGTTGGATTTAGTCGGCTTACAAGGGCGGGGCGATGCTTATCCCGCACAACTTTCAGGGGGACAAAAACAAAGAGTCGGTATCGCCCGCGCTTTAGCGAATAATCCTGATATTTTGCTGTGTGATGAAGCCACTAGCGCTTTGGACCCACAAACAACGGATGAAGTTTTAGAGCTATTAGCGAAAATCAATCGTGAATTAAACTTAACGATTATTTTAATCACCCATGAAATGCATGTGGTTCGGAAAATTTGTAATAAAGTGGCTGTGATGGAATTAGGTAGCGTGGTAGAATCCGGTTCTGTCAGCAATGTTTTCCGCAATCCCCAACAAGCAGTAACTAAGCGCTTTGTGCAACAAGAATTGCAACCAGAAACAGATGACCAAGCTTTAATTGCCGCCTTTATTGCCAACAATCCTGAAGGCAAAATCATTACTTTAGAGTTTAAAGAAAATAATGCCAGTGAAGCAGTTATTTCAAAAATCATTCGCAAGTTTCCGGTAGATGTGAATATCGTGGCGGGTCAAATTCAACAAGCCAATGGCGCAGCTTTCGGCACGTTAACCATTTTATTAACTGGGGAAACGCAAGCTATTCAAGCGGTAATTGCTTATTTACATCAAGAAGAAGTGGGGGTGTTAGAATATGAGCAAGAATAAAACCTTTGCTGAGCAGTATTTAGATTTTAGCCAAATTGATTGGCAAGTTTTTCAAACAAAAGTTGTTGAAACCTTATATATGACTTTGATTTCAATGGTTTTTGTAATTGTGATTGGCTTTTTATTGGGGCTATTATTATATATGTTAGGTCGTAGAAAAAAAGGCGTAGCACGAATTTTTTATAGTCTGATTTCAATTTTAAGCAATGTTTTTCGCTCAGTCCCGTATATTATTTTACTCTTGTTGCTGATGCCTTTATCTAAAATTTTAGTAGGGAGTTCTTTAGGCTCGAAGGCCGCCATTCCTTCTTTAATTATTTCAGCAGCGCCATTTTTCGCACGACTAGTAGAAACCGCCTTTCGTGAAGTGGACAGCGGTGTTTTAGAGGCAGCCGATGCGATGGGGGCAACCCCTTTACAGAAAATTTGGAAAGTATTGATTCCTGAAAGTTTGCCAGCGATTTTATCCGGCGTTACTTTAACGACCGTTTCCATGATTGGCTATACCGCGATGGCTGGACCAATTGGCGGTGGCGGCTTAGGTGGCTGGGCTTATCAAGGTGGCGTTTCCCAAAATAAATACACCATCGTTTTAGTGGCGACGGTAGCAATTTTAGCAATTGTTTTCATGGTCCAATTTATTGGCGACCAATTAGTTAAACGTTCAGATAAACGATAAAAAATGAAAAGTGAGGAAATTTATTATGAAGAAAAAATTATTAAGTTTATTAGCAGTTTCAGCCTTAACCGTTAGTTTAGCAGCGTGTGGAAGTAGTTCTGATAAAAAAGATGCTGCAAGCTCAGACGAAAGCACAACTTTAAAAATTGGAGCATCATCATCTCCCCATAGTGAAATTTTAGAACAAGCAAAACCATTGTTGAAAGAACAAGGCATCGATTTAGAAATTACGGTGATTGATGATTACAACATTCCTAACCGCTCATTAGCAGATGGTGATATTGATGCCAATTATTTTCAACATCAGCCATATTTAGACCAACAAATTGCTGATTATGACTATGACATTACTAGCGTTGATACGATTCATTTAGAACCAATGGGTTTATATTCACAACGAATTGATGATATTAAAGATTTAAAAGATGGTGCAACTGTGATTGCATCTAACTCAGTTTCTGACTGGGGCCGAATTTTACAAATGTTTGTGGCTGCTGATTTAATTACCTTAAAAGATGGTGTTGATATTAAAACAGCAACTTTTGAAGATATTGATGAAAACAAAAAGAATTTAACTTTCCAACATGAAATTGACCCAGCGATTTTAACTCAAGCTTATCAAAATGATGAAGCTGATTTAATTGCGATTAACGCTAACTGGGCTTATGGCGCTGAGTTAAATCCGGTGAAAGATGCGGTTGTTTTAGAAAGCGATAGCTCTCCTTATGGCAACATCGTTGTTGTTAGAAAAGGTGATGAAGAAGATGAACGCATTCAAAAATTATTGGACGTTTTACATAGTGAAGAAATTCAAGATTGGATTTTAGAGCAATGGGGCGGTTCTGTAAAACCAGTTGAAAAAAAATAATTGATTTGATAGCTTACTCAGTTTTGAGTAAGCTATTTTTTATGTTGATTTCAAAATTTTCTAAACTAAACTGATTGTTAGGTAGCTTTTAATCGCTAACCAACTGTGGCGTAAGATTTTTTTGAAAAATTCTGTTTTTTTGAGCGGATAAGTTTGCAGTTCATTCTCAATTGGTCTACAATAAGTGAGAACGAAATATTTAGCTTGGAGGGAATCACATGTCTGTTTTAGAAATCAAAAATTTGCATGTTTCAATTGAAGATAAGAAAATTTTAAAAGGTGTTAATTTAACAATGAAAACTGGTGAAATCCACGCGATTATGGGCCCTAACGGAACTGGTAAATCAACTTTATCAGCAGCGATTATGGGAAATCCTAATTACGAAGTGACTGAAGGCGAAGTTTTACTGGATGGCGTAAATATTTTAGATTTAGATGTTGATGAAAGAGCCCGCTTAGGTTTATTTTTGGCGATGCAATATCCAAGCGAAATTCCGGGAATTACTAATGCTGAATTCATGCGTGCAGCTATCAATGCCCGACTTGAAGATGACCAACAATTATCGGTTATGGCTTTCTTGAAAAAATTAGATGCCAAAATGGACTTATTAAATATGCCAGAAGAAATGGCAGAACGCTATTTAAATGAAGGTTTTTCTGGTGGCGAGAAAAAACGTAATGAAATTCTACAATTATTAATGTTGGAACCAACTTTTGCAATTTTAGATGAAATTGACTCTGGTTTAGATATTGATGCTTTAAAAGTGGTCGCTAAAGGAGTTAATGAGATGCGTGGCGATAATTTTGGCGCTTTGATTATCACTCATTACCAACGCTTATTAAACTATATTACACCAGATATCGTGCATATCATGATGGATGGCAAAGTTGTTATGACTGGCGATGCTGAATTAGCAAAACGCTTGGAATCTGAAGGCTATGCTGGCATCAGTAAAGAATTAGGAATTGAATATACAGAAGACGAAGCGTAAAAGGAGGTTCGTAATATGAAACAAATGGAAACTGATTATTTAGAAGCAGTTAAGGCTTTTTCAGTTGAGCATAACGAACCAGCCTGGATGACTGATTTACGTCAAGCTGCTTTAAGCAAAGTTGATGAATTAGCCTTACCTAAAATTGAACAGATGGACTATCATCGTTGGCCTTTGTTTGATGTGAATTTTGAAGTGACAGAAGCTAGCGGAACTGTGCCAGCTTTTGATGCGATGGGAGATAATCCGGTCATTGTTCAAAATGATAATACGACTGTTTTTGAACAACTTTCGGTAGATTTAGCTGAAAAAGGGGTTATTTTTACCGATTTATTTAGTGCTTTAACAGAATACCCTGAGTTAGTAAAAGAATATTATATGACTAAAGCAGTTAAAGCAACGGATGATAAATTAACCGCCTTTAATGCTGCTTTTATGAATAGCGGGTTATTTTTATATGTTCCTAAAAATGTTGTGATTGAAGAGCCGTTAGAAGCGATTTTTTATAACAATGGGTTAAATCCAGCTCACTATGTTAAACATATTTTGATTGTAGCGGAAGAAAATAGTGAATTTAGTTATTTGGAACGTTTCCAAACAATCGGTGAAGACAGTGTTAAAGCTTCTGCTAATATTGTTGTTGAAATCATTGCGAAGGCCGGCGCGAAAATTAAATATTCGGCAGTTGACCGTTTAGGCAAAAACATGACGACTTATATGAATCGTCGTGGTTATGTGATGCGGGATGCGGTTATTGATTGGGCGCTAGGCGTAATGAATGACGGAAATGTGATTGCTGATTTTGATTCTGATTTGGTGGGCGATGGCGCCCATGCGGACCTTAAAGTAGTCGCGATTAGTAGCGGACGACAAACGCAAGTTATTGAATCACGAGTGACTAATCAAGTTTCTCATACTATCGGCCATATTTTACAACATGGCGTGATTTTGGACCAAGCAACGTTAACTTTTAACGGTATTGGTCATATTATGAAAAATGCGAAAGGTTCAGATGCTCAACAAGAAAGTCGCGTACTAATGCTTTCTGATAAAGCCAAAGGGGATGCCAACCCGATTTTATTAATTGATGAAAATGAAGTGACTGCAGGGCACGCTGCCAGTGTTGGCCGGGTGAACCCTGATGAAATGTACTATTTAATGAGCCGCGGCTTGCGTAAAGAAGTAGCGGAACGTTTAGTGATTCGTGGCTTCTTAGGGCCAGTAATTACCGCCATTCCTGTTCGCAACGTTCAAAATGAATTTGTGGAAGTCGTTGAAGGGAAGTTAAAAGTATGATGAAGGCGGCTGAAGAATTACGTCAAGATTTTCCAATTTTATTTCAGGAAGTCAACGATGAGCCTTTAGTTTATTTAGATAACGCCGCAACTACTCAAAAGCCGCAAGCTGTTTTAGAAGCGCTAGAACATTATTATCAACATGATAATGCCAATGTTCACCGAGGTGTGCATACTTTAGCTGAGCGGGCGACTCATGCTTATGAAGCAAGTCGGGAAAAAATCCGGCAATTTATTCACGCTAAAGAAACCGCAGAAGTTTTATTTACCCGCGGCACAACTACCAGTTTAAATTGGGTAGCTAAAAGTTTTGGGGATGCTTTTATTAAAGAAGGCGATGAAATTGTGATTTCTTACATGGAACATCACTCTAACATCATTCCGTGGCAGCAATTAGCCAAACGTAAAAAAGCGGTTTTAAAATATATTAAAATTACGCCCGCTGGCTATTTGGATATGGCGGATGCGCAAAAACAAATTACTGATAAAACCGCGATTGTTTCTATCGCTCATGTCTCTAATGTTTTAGGGGTGATTAATCTGGTGGCAGAATTGGCAGCCATCGCTCATCAACATGGTGCGGTAATGGTGGTGGATGGCGCTCAAGCGGTTCCGCATATGCCGGTGGATGTGCAAGCTTTAGATGCTGATTTTTATGCTTTTAGTGGTCATAAAATGTGCGGACCAACTGGTATTGGTGTTTTATATGGAAAACGCCAATGGTTAGAACAAATGGAACCGGTGGAATTTGGCGGTGAGATGATTGATTTTGTGCACCTGCAAGAGAGTACTTGGAAAGAATTACCGTGGAAATTTGAAGCAGGCACCCCAAATATTGCTGGTGCGATTGCTTTGGGGGCGGCGGTTGATTATTTGCAAGCAATCGGGATGGAAAACATTCATAATTACGAAGCTGAGTTAGTGGCGTATGTTTTACCGAAATTACAAGCGATTGAAGGTTTAACTGTTTATGGACCACAAAATCCGCAAGACCATACGGGGGTGCTGGCTTTTAATATTGACGGCTTACATCCTCATGACACCGCAACTGGCTTAGATATGGAAGGAGTAGCTGTGCGAGCAGGACATCACTGCGCGCAACCGCTACTGAAATATCTTGAAGTGGCTGCTACTGCCAGAGCAAGTTTTTATTTCTATAATACTAAAGCCGATGCTGATAAATTAATTCAAGCGATTTTAGCTACAAAGGAGTTTTTCCAAGATGGCAATTTCTAGATTAGATAATTTATATCGACAAGTAATTCTTGATCATTCTACTAAACCCCATCATCGGGGAACTTTAACCGAGTCAACCCAAACGATTGAGATGAATAATCCCACTTGTGGCGATGTGATTCAGTTAGAAGTTTCTTTAAAAGATGGTGTGATTGCGGATATTGCTTTTAGTGGCGATGGCTGCTCTATCAGTACCGCCAGTGCTTCCATGATGACAGATGCAATTATTGGCAAGACAGTTGCTGAAGCTGTTGCTTTAGGGGCGACTTTTTCAGAATTAGTTCAAGGAAAAGCTGTAGAAAATGAAGAAGCTTTAGGCGATGCTGCCATGTTGCAAGGGGTATCTAAATATCCTGCCCGTATTAAATGTGCAACTTTAGCCTGGAAAGCTTTAGCGCAAGCCATTGATGAAAGTGGCGACGGTCATGGCTTAGCCCATCAATTTCATAAAGAATAAAGCAATGGGGCTGTGACATAAGTAAATTATGTTCGTAGTTTCAAAAAAAAGAAATTCTATGAAAACCATTATGGTTTTGTGGGATTTCTGTTTTTTTAGGT
>NZ_JARXWL010000029.1 GCF_029893325.1 Enterococcus sp. PF1-24 | reverse complement strand
CTTGAACATGAAATGTGAAAAGCCAGCGTCTTTAGGCGCTGGCCGGTTTTAGGGGCTTATAGCCCCAGAGCAAACCACCCTTTTGAAGGGTGGTGATGATTAGCTTTTATTCACTAATTTCAATTGTTTCAATGACAACATCATGAACTGGGCGATCTTGTGGGCCTCTTTGGACGCCGCCAATTGTATCAACCACATCCATGCCTTCAGCCACATGACCAAAAACTGTATGACGGAAATCCAACCAAGGGGTACCGCCTTTTTTATAAGCTTCGATGATTTCAGTTGGGAAACCAGCACCTTCTAATTGCGTTAACATATTAGCGGGTACATTTTGATTATTTACAATGAAAAATTGGCTGCCGTTAGTGTTAGGACCAGCGTTTGCCATTGATAAAGCCCCCCGCAAATTAAAAACATCGCGAGAAAATTCATCTTCAAATTTTTCCCCATAAATACTTTCACCACCCATACCAGTACCGGTTGGGTCGCCCCCTTGAATCATAAAATCAGGGATGACACGGTGAAAAATCACGCCATCATAATATCCTTTTTTTGCTAATTGCACAAAGTTTTCAACGGTTTTTGGCGCCATTTCAGGAAATAATTGTACAACAATCTCTCCCATATTCGTTTTAATCGTTGCTTTTGGACCTTGAACATTGGCTAAATCTAACTGTGGAAATGCCAAAATAATCTCCTCCTTGTATCGTTATCAACGCTATCTCTTTGCACCTTAATCATTCAGCAAAGGATAACTTACAAATTCTTCTCTATCATAGCGAACTTCATGAAAAATTGCCAGCTTTATGAAAAAAATTCCTTAATTCCCTCTTCCACCTTAACAACTAACTTGCTTTTTTCTTTTTCCCAGCGTACCATAAAGAAACAAAATAAAAGATTGTGAGGATTTTCATGGTTATTCAAGGAGAAACTTTAGAAGAAACAGCTCGCCAACTCTTGCTTCAGCGGGGCGTGACAATTGATGATTTAGCAGAACTGGTTTTATTTTTGCAAAAACCTTATATTACGAATTTAACTACTGAAACTTGTATCGAAAATATCGAAGCCGTTTTATCAAAACGGGAAGTTCATAATGCAATTATCACCGGGATTCAATTAGATATTTTAGCGGAGCAAAAACAATTACTACATCCTTTGCAAGAAATTTTAACAGAAGATGAAGGCTTATACGGGATTGATGAGATTCTAGCTTTAGCTATCGTCAACGTTTATGGAACAATCGGTTTTACCAATTATGGCTACATTGATAAAGTAAAACCTGGTATTTTGAAAAAATTGAATGCTCATGACGGCAAGCAATGTCATACTTTCTTAGATGATATCGTTGGTGCGATAGCTGCCGCAGCAGCTAGCCGGTTAGCTCACTCAAACCCAGCTCAAAGTCCAATTACCCAATAAACAGCAGAAAATCCGCATTTTTCAGATTAAATTTCTGAGAAATGCGGATTTTTTCTTTTAAGCTAACTTCTTCTTTTTCAACTGTCTTCTGCCAGCCACAATGCCAATTAAAAAAATCGCTTCTAGCAAAACAAAAAACAAAACAAAATAATGCATAAAAAATTCAGCCGGTAAAACATTGATTATCGGATCAGTCGCCGGATTAAAAATCCAGTCATCATTACCAAACAAAACTTCATGGAATGTCGTAAAAAACCGATCAAAACCAATTGCCATTACAAAGCCTAACACTAAAGGCAACACCATGCCCACTTGAAAAGGCTGAATTAAACGCCATAAGCTTTTAGTCGTTACTAATTTTTTAACGAACAAAAGCGCTGGGATAATCGTAATGATTAACACCCCGTAATCCAATAAGAATAATTTTTTCACATCAATAAAATGTTGCAAACCACTTGCAGACATCGGAAAATCAGCTAACTGTAACGTATCCTCAAAAGGATTATTTAAAAATGACATTAGCTTACCAAAATTATCTAATAACTGACCTTTATCTAAATCTGTATAGGCTAAAATATCTAAATAGTCGACATCAAAAATGTATAAAGGGCGAAAATTAATAGTAATCGCCACCGTTAAACTAATAATCGCTAAAAATAGACACAGCCATTGCAAAGTATTTTTTAATTTTTCCTTCGTCATTCAACAAACTCCCATTCAGCTAAACTCGCCAAAACATAGGTTGGCGCTTGCGGTAAAGTTGGTACAGCTTCAGCTGAAGTAAAACCGGTCGTCACTAACAAACTATCAATTCCGTTAGCAATGCCGGCTTGAATATCAGTTTCGTAATTATCCCCCACCATTAAAACTTCTGACTTAGCTAAATTTAACAATGCCACCGCTTTTTCCATAATAATTGCTTCGGGTTTTCCGATAAAAACTGGTTGTTGTTGGGTAGCTGTCGCTAATAAAGCAATTAAAGCACCTGCCCCTGGCAATAAGCCTCGTTCTGTGGGAATATTTTTATCAGGGTTGGTGCCAATAAAAAGTGCCCCTTGGCGAATCGCTAACGTCGCTACTACAAATTTTTCATAAGTGACTTGGCTATCTAAGCCCACCACCACATAATCGGGTTTATCAGCTGTTAATTGATAACCGGCATTAACAATGGCTTCTTCTAAGCCGCCTTCACCAATCACATAAACTTTTTTACCAAGGTTGCGTTCTTTCATATAATCAACCGTCGCTAAACTGGCTGTATACACTGTTTCCGGGGAAACATGAATATCAAATTCATCAGCTAAACGCTGTGCCACTGTCGCAGGGGTTTTAGTAGTGTTGTTAGTGACGAATAAAAAAGGGATTCCTCTTTTTTGCAGCGCCTCAACGAAAGTTTTTCCGGCAGCAATCGGCGTTTTGCCTTTATAAATCGTTCCATCTAAATCAATTAAATAGCCACCATATTTTTTCATTTACTCGCCCCTTTTCCGAATCACAAAACCAGTTGCTTTTTCGGCAGGTTGTTTTTTAACAGGCGCTTTTTTATTTTCAACGGCTTTCGGCTTACGATTTTTAATTACTGGTTTAGTTTTTTCAATTGGTTTTACTGGGGCTTTTTTCTCTTCAATATGAGCTTCACCCATCGGTTTCTTGTTATTGCTACGACGTCGGCGGGTTTGTTTACGTTCTCTTTTGCCCCCGACACGTTCAATCACAAAATAAGCACAACCGAAATTGCAAAATTCATATAAATAATCTTCTAGCGTATCAATCCGCTGTTCTGGTAAAGCTTTACGATTATCCGCTGTGAAAAAACCTTTTAGGCGCAGCTGGTCATAGCCCCAATCCCCGACAACATAGTCATAACGAGAAAGCACCTCACTAAAACGTTCTCCCAAACGCTCTGGTTCAAAACCATCACGGTGATTGGCAACTAAGCGATATTGGCGCTCGCCGATTAAAAGTTCCCCATCAGCTAAAACTTGAACCACTTCACCTTTTTTCTTTTCTTCAGGCGCTTCTTGAACGATTTCACTTAAAACAGCCGTTATTTCTTCCGTCACTGTCTTCTTTTCTGCCTCATTTTTGTTAGGGACTTGCTTGACCATATTTACCACCTTATCTGTAAGAAGTTAAACTTCTTTCTTCTATATTATAAAAACGTGCGCTGCACTTTCATTTAACTTTACTAATTGTCTATATTCTAACATAAATTCCCTTAGAAACAATCTTTTCAAAATCAGGAATTAATAAATAAGTAATAATCAACTAACAAAAGACATCATCTTCAATTTTAATCCCTTAAAAATAGCTTGCAAGTAATCTCTCAAAAGGAAGACCCTCTTTTGGGAAAATTGCTTACAAGCTATCTTTATTATTTCGAATTTTCAATAGGAGTTTTTATTTGGTATCATAAACTGAATTTTTTTATAAATGAACGATAGTTCCGCTAGTTCCAGCAATCGCTTCAGAAGCTTTTTCTAAAGAAGCAATAATTGCTTTGCGGCCAGCTTTTGATTCAGCAAAGTCAATCGCTGCTTCAACTTTAGGTAGCATACTACCTGGTGCAAATTGATCTTCGCCGATATATTTTTGCATTTCAGCAACTGTTTCATCTTGTAAAGCTTTTTGGTTTTCTTTACCAAAGTTAACAAAAACATGATCCACAGCTGTTAAAATAATAAACATATCAGCATCAATTAAAGCCGCCATTTTAGAAGCCGCAAAATCTTTATCAATTACTGAATCAACGCCTTCATAATGGTTACCACGATAAACCACTGGGATTCCACCACCGCCACAAGCGATAACGACTTGGCCCGCATCAACCAATGTTTTCAAACTAACTTTTTCATAAATATCAACTGGTTTTGGTGAAGGAACTACCCGACGCCAACCACGACCCGCATCTTCTTTATAAATATCGCCAGTTTCAGCCATGATTTTTTTAGCAGTTGCTTCATCATAATAACCACCAATTGGTTTAGTTGGATTAGCAAAAGCCGGATCGTTAGGGTCCACGACAACTTGTGTCAACATTGAAATAACCGGTACATCTGTTAAGCCGCGAGCAACCAACTCTTCATCAATGGCTTGTTGCAAATGATAACCAATATATCCTTGGCTCATCGCTGTACATTCTGGAAAAGGCATTACTTCTTTACCTTCTTCAGTTGTTTTTTCAAAAGCTAAACGAATTTGACCCACTTGTGGACCATTTCCGTGAGCGATCACTACATTATGACCTGCTTGAATTAAATCAACAATTGATTTTGCTGCTAATTCAGCTTTATTTAATTGTTCATTCGCTGAATTTCCTAAGGCATTACCACCCAGCGCAATAACGATTTTTGACATTTGTATTCCTCCTTGTTCGTAATAGAGTATTTATTTTTCTTTGAAAAATTAGTTTTATTCTCACCACGCATACCATTCCACTAGCTTTGTACTTGGTAAGTGGAACTGGCAACTTCCTTTTTTAAAATCAGAAAGGCTTGTCAAAAGACAAGCTCTTTCTAATTGAATGTCTTAACGTTTTGGTTGTTGTTGTGTAATACAGTGAATATTTCCGCCACCGTAAACAACTTCTACCGTATTAACGCCTACGATTTCTTTATCAGGGAACATTGCTTGAACTTGTTCTAAAGCTAATGCATCGTTAACATCACCATATTGAGGAACGATAACACCGCCATTAGTAATTAAGAAGTTCATGTAAGAAGCAATACAGATATCGCCATCTTCACGAGGCATTGTACCTTCTACATAATCAATTTTGAAGTTGCCGTCGATTGTTACAATTTCAACTGGGCAACATAATTTATGAACTTTTAATTTACGACCTTTGGCATCTGTCATTTCTGATAAACGTTTGTAAGCATCTTGTGCTGCTGCATAGAAAGGACTCGCTTCATCTTCAGTATAAATACAAGCAACTTCACCTGGTGCTACGAAACAAGCCACATCATCAATATGTCCATTTGTTTCTTCAGGGTCAATACCGTCTTTAATCCATAAAACTTTTTCACAGTTTAAGTAGTCACATAATTTTTTCTCAATTTCTTCTTTTGTCATATGAGGATTACGGCCTTCACTTAACAAACACATTTCTGATGTTAACACAGTGCCTTCGCCATCAACGTGAATAGAGCCACCTTCTAAAACAAAATCGCTTGTCCGGTAAGAATCAACTTTTTCAATTTCACAAATTTTTTGAGCAACTAAGTCATCTTGATCCCAAGGGAAATATAAACCGTCTACTAATCCGCCCCAAGCGTTAAACGCCCAGTCAGCGCCACGTAATTCGCCTTTATCATTAATAAGGAAAGATGGACCGCAGTCACGAACCCAAGCATCATTATTTGACATTTCATAAACAGAAATATGATCAGGCATTTGACGACGACAATTTTGATATTGTTGTTGAGAAACAACAACATTCATTGGTGTAAATTTGCTAATTGCAGTTGCTACCGCAGTAAATGCTTCTTGAACTGGTTTACCACCGTCACGCCAGTTATCTGGGCGCTCTGGCCAAATCATCCAAACTTTTTCCTGTGGTTCATACTCTCCAGGCATTCTAAAGCCATCTTGTTTTGGTGTAGTTCCTTCAATTCTTTTTGCCATTTACTTTTCCTCCTAGTTCGTTTTAAAGTACTAAATTTTCTTTGAAAATTTAGTTTGACGCTCACTACGTATATCATTCCACTAGCTCGATTACTTGGTAAGTGGAACTGACATCCTAGTTCGTTTTAAGGTATTAAATTTTCTTTGAAAATTTAATTTGATGCTCACTACGTATACCATTCAACTAACTTGATACTTTAGTAAGTCGAACTGACATCCTAGTTCGTTTTAAAGCATTGATTTTCCCGCAAACCATAAACGCTCTATCTTGACAAGGAAAGTTAGCGTTTACAGTCTGCTTTTTTTAAAGCAGACCTTCATTGTTCCGCTAAAAATTGTAACTATTAAAATCATCACTAAAGCCCCTTAACACTAAATCAACGAATCTCTTCATCAATTTTGTCTGAAGTTGTGTTTTATGGAACTTTAGCGACAATTATTTAATCAATAAAAACTATTTTTTTATTTTTTTCGCAATAATGATAACTTCTCCGATAATCACACAGACAATTGCGCCAATCGTAATTGGCAGCTGTTCACTTAAAGAAGCTGCATCAAATTGCAACGGAATTGCTGTAAAGACTAATGAAATTAAAATCATCGCCATTGGTACAACTACTAAGAATTTTAAGAAGCCATCGCCACCGCTAACTTTAAATGGTCTTGGTGTATCAGGATCAATTTTTCTTAATTTGTAGAAAGCTGGGAAAACTGGTACATAAGATAGTAAGAACATTACTAAGTTTAATGAGAAGAATGCCCAGAATAAATCTTGGTTCGGTAAAATCGGTGCGATAACTACCACGACTGAAGCCACAATACCGTTCATAATTGCAGTACCGATTGGCATTTCATTTTTCTTGCTACGAATACCGAAAACTTTTGGCATATCGCCATTTTCAGCTGCATAACAAGCCGTATTATTAACACCTAATGACCAAGAAATCATATTACCAAATAAAGTTAATAGGAATAAGAAGGCTACTAAAATAATAAACCAGCCATCTGTAGAACCTGTTAATAGTTTGAAACTATCAATTAAACCACTACCTGTACTAATTTGGTCTGTTGGAATCGCTACGCTAATTCCGAAAGCAGAGAAAATGTAGATTGCAGCAATCACTAAACCAGCGGCTACAATTGATTGTGGAATTTGTTTTTTAGGATTTTCCATATCATCTGCAAAAGTACAAATAACTTCAAATCCTAATAAGTTGAAAATAATTACTGAAATAAAGGATAAACTATTTAAATCAAAAGATGGTAATAAAGAGCTAACTGTATATTCATTTGCCATACCACGAGTAAAGGCTACATATAAACCTAAACCACCGATTAATACCGCTAACACCATCTTAATAATAGCTGCGCCATTTAAAATCCAGATACTATCACTTACCGGATAAAAACTAATCCAGACAATAATCCAGATAAAGACTAATTCAATCACAACTGAAGCGACTGTTGAAAATTGGATACCGATAATCGTTGTTAATAAATCCGGACACATAACCGCTAAAGAAGCCAGCCATAATGGATAGTTAATCCAGTAATACCAAGACACCCGTGAACCCCAACGGTGCCCGAAAGCTTTTGTTACCCAATCATAAATCCCACCATCACCAATATAAGTTGTTCCTAGCTCGGAAGAAATTAAACCATAAGGTAATAAGAATGCTACTAATAAAAATATCCACCAAAAAAATTGTGAATTACCAATCGCGGCTACAGGGGCAGCTGCTTCAGCAACGAAAACAACACAGATGACAGATAAAATAGCACTCATCAAGCTAAATTTTTTCTTTTTCTCTTCCATTTTTTTCATCCTTTCTCTGATGCATATGGAAGGTTCGTAGCTAAAATGAGAAGGCTTAGTCTTTTTACAACTAAGCATAGCTTCTCAATTTAACTACTTACAAGGGAAATACCTTATCCTTTTCACTTTAAAATTCGCTTTTATGAGTTACAAATATAAGCTATTTCCACTGATTCCTTCTGTCAAACAAATTTTATAATGCTTTTCCTAAAAATACTTCTAAATCAGCTTTTGCTTCTGCTTTTTTCGCTTCGTCAATTGGATTTTTAGCAGCGTAGTCATTTAACAAGTAAACTAATAAACCACGAATTGAAGTTAAACGGTTTTCAGCTTCGTCGAAACAAATTGAGTTTGCGCCGTCAATTACTTCATCAGTTACTTCTTCACCACGTGATGCAGGTAAGCAGTGCATGAATTTACAATTTTTACCAGCTTTATCCATCATCGCTTGGTCTACTTGGTATTTAGGATAGAAAGCAGCCATTCTTTCTTCTTCTGATAATTCAGCTTCGTATAAACCATACCAAACGTCAGTGTATAAGAAATCTGATCCAACAATTGCTTCTTCATCATCAGTTACTAAGAAGCTACCGCCAGAAACTTCACAGTTTGCAGCTAATTTAGCTTTATGATCTTCATTTAATTGGAAATCTTTTGGTCCGAAGTGAACGAACTTCATACCCATTTTAGTAGCGATTAAACCTAATGAGAAACATACTTGTGTTGCATCACCAACGAAAACAACTTTACAGTCTTCGATTTTTTTGCCAGCAGGTAAATGTTCAATCATAGTACATAAGTCACCAAGTTCTTGTGTTGGGTGATTGTAATCAGACATACCATTGATAACTGGAATAGTTGCGTTTTTAGCTAAGTCATGAGCGCTATGATGACGTTCAACCCGTGCCATTAAAATATCTGTTAAACGAGAAAGTACGCGACTAGTATCTTCAATTGTTTCATGTCCGCCTAATTGAATTTGGCCTGGTGCTAAGTATTCAGCATGTCCGCCTAATTGAGTCATTGCAGTTTCAAATGAAACACGAGTTCTAGTAGAAGATTGTTGGAAAATCATACCTAAAGTTTTGTTTTTTAATAGTGGTGGATAGAAACCATTTTTGATTGATTTTTTAATTTTTAATGATAAATCAACGATGTATTGAATTTCCTCCTTAGTATAAGTTTCTGTTGTAATAAAATCTCTTTTTGCCATTTTAGTTCCTCCTAAAATTTTTTGTTTTGTTTTTGACATCCTCACTTTAGCAATTTATGAAAAGGTTTACGATAAGCTAAAAGATGTAAACGCAAACATCTGTGGAATCGCTTGCAAAACATAGGTTTATTTATAGTTATAAACCCTTGATTTACAAAGGGTTTATAAAAGTTTAGGCAGAAGTTTATGAAATTTATAAGGGTTTAGAGAACAAAAAAATGCTATAATGTAGAAGAAGAAAATTTCAGCTTTTTTTCTTAATTGAATTGAGCGACTTTCCACTTGAAAGGGGTTCCTAAAATGGTTGCGGTATTCATTTATAATATCTTGCTGATTGTGTTGTATACAATCGCGATGTCTTTTGCAATTAATTTATATTTAAAAGAAAAGCGCAAAATATTTTTAATTCTTGTTATTTATATCGGATTTTTCATTTTGGATAATGTCATTATTTATATGACAGAGTTTATTAATACTTTTGCCCTCACTTACAACCAAACCTTTATGAGCATCCCAGCTATTAAAACGATTATTTTCATGGTGAATGCTTTCTGCTCGTTTTGGATTGTAGCAACAATACTTAAAGAAAACATTCCACCGCTGCACTATGCTATTTTAATTTTAATGGCGGTTTGGATGATTTCGGTGCCGATGCTGTCAAACTCAGCCTTAAAAGTTTGGCTCTACTATCTACCTAATCAATTAACGCTGATTTATCTCGGTTTTTATGCTTGGCGCCAACATAAAATAAAAACCGAGCTATCAGAACGCAGCTTAACCTATTTAAAATGGATTGCTATTTTATGTGCTGTTAGTGGTTTATGTATCCTTTTAGAAGATACTTTTGTAATTTTCAATGTCGATCAATATAGTTCTTTAGATTTAAAAATTTATAACCGCAATGTTTGCGAAGATATCTTTTCGATTGTAGCTTGTCTGCTAACAATTCGTTTCTTCTTGATTGATTACACTTCACCAAAAGAAACAATTATTATCGAACCACAAGAAGATGACACAGAAATTTTTAAAGCTTTCTGTCGCGAGCATCAATTAACGCAACGAGAAGAAGAAATTTTTAAATTATTATTGGATCATAAACAAAATCAAGAAATCGCCGATGAACTATTTTTATCGATCGGTACAGTTAAAACTCACGTTCATAATATTTTCATTAAATTAAACGTCAACAAACGTAATCAAATCATTGATCTATACGAAAATTTCAAAAACCACTACACTCAAAACTTAGCAGAAAATAATAGTTAACAAAACAGCCAGCTCACTTTCTTACTTAAAAGTGAACTGGCTGTTTTTCATTCTTTATTCTTTTGATAACTGGGCTTTGCGAGCACGGGCTTCTTTATCTAATTTTTTCTGAGCTTTTTTAGAACCCCGTTCAAGATCACGTTGCTGCTTTCTTTCACTAAAGCTAGTAAAAAGCTGATTCAAATCATAATCTGCCGGGTATAAATCAGCAACTCGAGCTTGTAGCTCCAAACGGCGATTCAAGACTTTATGAAAAGTTCCTTCAATATAAATACTGGAAAAATTATTTTCTAAAGCTTCATAAAATAAGCCCACTTGTTTTAAATCTTTCGCTAAAACCCGATCGCCTTGTTGAAACTTCGGCGTAGTTTCAACATCCTGCGTAGTTTGCGATTTTTGTTGATACTTAAATGTTTTTTTAGCAGTTGGATAAGTTTCATCAGTTAAAAAGTTTTTGGCTTGGATTAAGACATCTTCACTAATCACCATTTTTTTCGCAATCCAAAAGGCGTTGCTATCGCCAACTTTATTCATTAATAATTGATATTTTGGCGAAAGAGTCGCAACATCAAAGGCCATTGCCGCTGTGACAAAATCTTCATGCTGTAAAGCGAAGTCCTTAATTTCCCCATAGTGCGTGGTAGCGACAATTAACGCCCCTTTGCGATAAAGTTTTCCCATAATGGCAATCCCTAGCGCCGCCCCTTCCTTCGGTTCAGTGCCACTGCCAATTTCATCTACTAAAACTAAAGTTTGCTGCTTGGCAGCTTGTAAAATTTCGGAAATATGCTGCATATGGCCAGAAAAAGTGCTTAAAGAATTGGGTAAACTTTGTTGATCCCCAATATCTAAAAAGATTTCTTTGAAAATCGCAATTTCCGTTCCCGGTTGGTTGGCAACAAAAATCCCTGACATGGTTAATAGACAAGTTAAAGCAATTGTTTTTAAAACTACCGTCTTCCCACCAGCATTGGGTCCGGTAATAATCAGACCACGCGCTGTAGTTCCTAGCTCTAAGCTTAGCGGCACAGCATCGTTACCTAATAACGGGTGCTTCACGCCTTTAAAGACAAGACGATCTTCTTGATTAACTAAAGGTTTACTGCCAGCTAAGGCTCGGCTCAATTTCCCCCGAGCAAAAATAATATCTAATTCCACAACAGTTTCTTTACAGAAATTAATTTCCATTAGTTTTTCCGCAATCAAGCCAGTCAAATAGGCTAAAATTTGATAAACTTCTGCAACTTCGCTACTTTTCGCCAAAACCAATTGGTCGTTTAATTTGCTAACATCATGGGGCTCAATATAAACTGTTGTCCCTTTATTGGAAGTTTCAATAATATTCCCTGCAATTTTATTTTTGAATTCAATTCGGACAGGTAATGTATAACGATCATCCTTCATTAAAATCATCTTATCTTGCAAATAGCTAGTACTTCCGCTGTTTTTCAGATATTTAGCTAATTTTTGTTGGATTTCTTTTTCAAGTTTACGAACTTGCCCACGAATTTTTCGCAACTCCCGAAAATTTTCATCCGCCAAATGATTTCCTTGAACGCTACTATTGATAATTTCCTCTACGCTAGTAAAACTTACTAAAGAATTAGTGTAGCGATATAACAACGGCGTTTGATATTGATTTTTGGCAAACAATTTTGAAATCAAACGGAAACTCCGCAGAAAATCACCGTACTCTAGTAATTCTGTCGGCTCCAAAATCATACCTTTTTCAATTTTAGTGGTCAATTGTTGAATCCGCGTTAAGCCCATAAAAGGAACATGCTGCCCAGAATCTAGCAATAGCATCGCTTCTGCCGATTCATCTAACCAACGATTAACCGCCGCCAATGAACTGGAAGGATCCCGCTGTTCAATAATTTCTTTAGCGGCATCACTAATCGCCAGTTGCTGCCACCGTTGTTTAATTTCTATATATTGGGTAATTTCTAATAGTTGTTGATTCATTTTATCTATTCCTTTTTTTATATTTTTTATGAAATAGACACCTGTTTAAAAATAATACTCTACAGATTTTTAAATCCGTGCCCTATTTTTCACAACAGAGCAGTTGCAAGCATGAATAAAGCTGATATTCTAAAGATAAATTTAATTTTGAGTATACAAAAAGGCGATAGTTTACCTATCGCCATAACTAACAAAATAATTTGATAATCAACAGGTATCTAAAGGCATATCAAATAAACCAGGTTTATTTGATCATTCAATTGCTTAATTAGATACGCGCTACACTCACCAAAAGTACTCCCTATTTACTATAAAATAATAGCTTTTTTTATTCTTGCTAACATTTTTATTCTACATGGTCTTTTCTAAAACTTCAAGTCATTTTTTATTTTCACTAGTCTTTTGTGGAAATAAAAATGAACAGACGATGATTACCACATTAATCGCAATACCGATTAAAATCGGTAGTAAGGAATCTGGAGTGAAAATAATTAACGAAACTAAAACCGCCATAAAGCTAACTAAAATCCCGGCAGTAACCGTTTTAGCCGTTACTTTTTTTAAGAAAAAGGCCGCTATAATTGGCACAAACAAAGTCCCAGTTAAAAATGAATAAGCAATATTCAACGCTGAGATAATATTTCCCACCAAAATCGCTACTAAAATAGCAACTCCGCCTAAAACCGCTGTAATCCAACGAGTTGTTTTGACATAATCAAATTCTTGCTTTCTTTTCTTTAAATAAGGCGCAAATAAATCATTAGTTAACAAAGTGGCTGAAGCCAACAAAGTTCCTGAAGCAGTTGACATTAAGGCTGCTACCACCGCCGCTAAAACAATCCCAGTAATACCTGGTGGTAAAAAGTCGATAGCTGCTTGCGAGAAAACGGTCTGCGAGTTAGTGATTTGTGGCAAAGCTATAAAAGCACACATCCCAATAATCGCAACTGCTACACCGTAAACCATACTATAAATCCCTGCTAAAACTGTTCCTCGTTTAGCAGTTTTAGTATCTTTAGCAGTAAATACTCGTTGCCAAATATCTTGTCCGATAATTACTCCTAAGCCATAAAGTAAGAAATATTGAAAAATCGTATCCCAACCAATTGCCGAAACAGATAAATAACTTTCAGGAATTTCTGAAATTAATTTATCTATTCCTCCTACTTGATGAATGGAAAAAGGTAAAAGTAAAAAGAGAATGCCCACGGTAATAATGATAAAGTGAATAAAATCCGTCATAGTTAAGGCCCACATCCCCCCAAGAACTGTGTAGGCAAAAACTAAACAACCCACAACTAACATACTTAGTTTTGGATCCCAGCCTAAAATGGATTGTAAAATTGTTCCTAAAGAAATAATTTGAGTAGCTGAAACCATTAAGGCATAAATGGCAGCTACAATCGCACTAATCCATTGAGCTTTACTATCAAAACGACGCTCTAAAAATTCACTAATCGTTAGAACTTTCAAATTTACAATTTTTTCAATAAAGAAAACTGCAATTAAAACTAAACCCAGCCCTAACATAAAAACTAACCAAGCACCGGAAATTCCGTATTGATAGCCTAGTCCGGTAGAGCCAATGGTTGAAGCACCACCTAAAACTACAGCGATAATACAGCCAGTATACATGGGTAAGCCTAATCGCCGACCAGCCACAGCAAAATCTTCAGAAGAGCTGGCTTTTTTAGCGCCAAAAATTCCAATCGCAAAAATTAATAGAAAGTAGCCTACCATAATTATTGTATCTAAAACTTTCATAATAACAGAACACCTCTCTCTTATCCTTTTGAATACGTTCACAAAAAACTAGAGGTCATTATTGGTCGCTTAGATGAAAGACTTATCCATCTATCTCTTTTTTAACTTTTGCAGACCTTGTTTTTATTATGTAATGTCCACAAAAGCAATTTATTTCGAGGGTAAAGTTCTATTTATTTAATTTCCTTGGTAATAAATTTTTCAATATACAAACCTAACATTAACTGAAAAACATCATGCATGGATTGTAAATTTTTATTTGTTACAATCTCTATTCTCTTAATTCGCGAACGTAAGGTATTTTCATGAATATATAACTCACTGGCCGTCTGATGGACACTTAGATTTTTATTAATAAAAACCCGTAAAGTTTTTACAAGCTCGGTATTATTTTGTTGATCATAGGTCATTAACGGCTTAATTAATGTATCAAAATACTCTCGCATAAAACTGTGATTCAAAGTTTCTTTTTCTGTAAAGAAGAGTTGCAATAAACCAGTATCAGCAAAAAAGACTTGATTATCTTTCATTAATTCCTTACAAGAATAAGCAAATTTCGCTTCTTTATAAGCTTTAGGAATTTCAATTACTGAATGCGGAGTACTAACTCCTATCTGATTTTTTTGACTTAGCAACTTATACAGCAAGTGATAACTAGTTTGACTTTCTGTAAGAACAGGTATTAAAAAAAGATAGCTATCCTTTTTCTCCAAATAAAGACACTCTTTAATTAACTGACTTTTTCTAAGCATCATTTTTAACTGTTCGAGAAAATCATCTATATTGTTGTTAGGCTTTCTTTCTACTACACAAACAATGTATTCATCATAAATTGTGCGGCCTAATTGTTTGCCACGAAGAATAATTTCATCTAAAGTCTGAATTTCGCCATTAATCAAATGAGAAATAAATTCTCGATAATATTTTCCTTCAATTTTTTTAAGCTCTTGTAACTTAGAAATTTCCACAACTGATAAAGCTGCTAGTTGCTCTGTTTTAGCTAAATCCGCATAGATTAACGGTTTAAAGATTGAAGTTTCTAATACAATATAGCCCCAAACATCAGCATCATATTTAATCGGTAATAAGAAAAAAGTCTCTTCATCCGTTGTAATTGAATAGTGTTCATATTTAATTAACTCATCAATCGGTAAAGTATACCGATGTTTTTTCTGGATAGACAAATTATTTTCTTTAAAAAGGGGCCAGTTAAATGCTTTGGAACTAGCAACTTCTTTCATCTTAACATCAAGAATCGCTAGCTCTTTGCCGACTGCATCACCACAAAGATTGCAGAGTTCGTTTAATGTTCCACCAGATAAAATTAATTTCAACAAATCATCTCTAAGACTCATGGCTTGGTGAAGAAAATAAAACTGTCGTTCATTTAAGTAACGGTTAATTGGTTCTGAGATATTGGTCCAGCTCATTTCAACGGGCACTTCCACAATCGGAAAACCAATTGCATCAGCATACTCCAAAACCGAAGCGGGTAACTTCATAATAAAGCGCTTAAATTTTATAAATAAAGCAGCAATATTTCGTGAAGCTAACTCATCAATAAAATGAATCATTTGTTTATCATCATAATCTTTCAAAAAATAACCATTTGTTAACAATAATTCATTTTCTTCCAACCAATAAACAATATCTGGATTATCCATAACCGTCACAAATTTAACTTCATTTGCTAAGCCTTCTTCACCAGCTAAAATCTTCAATTTAGACAATTCTATTAATGTTAAAATTTCATTTAGTTGTGGAAACATTTATACAACTCCCCCTTTCTATCATGTAATTAATTCTATCACATCACATTCATAAAGAGGCTGTTTATTTGTAAATAACTGTGCCAGATTCCCCATCTAATAAGGCAGAAATATTTTCTAAGGAGGTAATTACCGCTTTGCCATGAGGGACTTTTTCTACAAATTCAATCGCTGCTTGAATTTTTGGTAACATACTGCCTGGTGCAAATTGATTTTCAGCAATATAGCCCTCTAACTCTGCTACACTTACTTTAGTTAATTTCTTTTGTTGTGGCGTATTGAAATCTATATAAACATATTTAACACCAGTTAAAATAATAAATAAATCAGCTGAAACTAACTCCGCAAGTTTTTCAGAAGCAAAATCTTTATCTATTACCGCTTCTGTTCCAACTAAGCCTTCAGCCGTTTCAATAACCGGAATCCCCCCACCACCAGTACAAATCACAACGATATCTTCTTCAATCATTTTTTTAATTCCGTTGGCTTCTTTAATCGCAATTGGTTTAGGCGAAGCAACAACTTTGCGCCAGCCTCGACCAGCATCTTCAACAAAAGTTGCTCCGCTATCCTTTGCTGCTTGTTCAGCTTCTTCTTTTGTTAAAAATGGTCCTACTGGTTTAGTTGGTTTTTTAAAAGCTGGATCCATTTCATCAACAATCACTTGCGTGACGGCTGATAAAACATCTTTTTCAAGCTTTTCTTGCTTCAACTGATTTTGTAGCGCATTTTGTAACCAGTAACCAATGCTACCTTCAGTCATTGCCACACAAGTATCTAGTGGCATCGCTGGATTTTTTTCATTATCTGTCGCTGCTTGTTGCAACAATAAATTCCCCACTTGCGGACCATTCCCATGGGAAATAATCAATTGATGACCTTGCTTAATAAAGCCTGTCAAATACTTGGCTGTTGTCTCTAAAGCTTGCTGTTGTGCTTTGGCACTAGCATCTTTTGATAAAATAGCATTTCCCCCAAGCGCAATCACAATTTTTTGTTTTGGCATATTTTCTCCCCCCGTTATTTCATTTTTTAAGCCACTTAGAGCATTTCAAAAAAAGCTGAAACAAACAGCATCTTGTTCGCTTCAGCTTTACTGTAGATTTCCTAACTACTTAGGCTACTCACTTTAAATTTAGCCGCGTTCTAGTGGGAAAGTCATACAGTGCGGGCCTCCGCCACCTTTTAAGATTTCATCTAAATTAATTTCAATTACTTCTAAACCTAAAGCACGCATTTGTTTATTGACATCAACATTATTTTTGAAAGAAATAACTTTATTATTTCCGATATTTTGTAAGTTACAATGATGACGGAAAACACCTTCTTGTGGCACATCAATTAAAGTAAAGCCACGTTTTTCCAACATCCGCACAAACCATTTTGGTAAAGCTTCTTTACAAACTACCGCGATTTTTTCACCGACAATATTGAAGCACATATCTAAATGCAGATTTTCTCGCTCACATTCTACGCCTACCGTAGTGTAGCCAAGCTCTTGCATTTGACGGGCAACACTGTTGTAGCCATCCCAGTCAGTCCGTGCAATTACCCCATGTGCAATTGTATATTCATCTAAAAACCAGAAATCGCCGCCTTCAAATGCGCCAGCTGTCGTTCTAGCAACTACCGGTACGCCAATTTCTTTTAATTTTGCTTCATAGGCTGCTGATTCACCTTTACGAATCGGCTCTCTGAAAGCTCCCATAATTACGCCCTCAGCAATACTTGCACCAAAATCTCGTGCGTATACTTCATAAGCTAAATCCGGATCTGGATCCATCAAAATAACTTCAACGCCGTTATCTTCATAGGCTTTCACTAATTCTGCATGCTCAGCCATGGCTTTAGAGTGGTCTGATTTTAAACCTTCTTCTAACCATTTTTCAGTAATTACATTAATTGGCTGAAATTCATGATAAGTGGGTGGACATAAAATAACTTTCTTCAGTGGTGTTGTTGCGCTGTTATTCCAGATTTTTTTTGCCATTATTTTTTTCCTCCTTGTTCATTTCATAGTATTAATTTTTTCAAAAAAATTAGTTTGATTTTCACACCGTATACCATTCCACTAATACACCTAGATAAGTGGAACTGGCATCCTTGTTCATTTCATAGTGTTAATTTTTCTTTTAAGAAATTGCTAATTATCAATTTCGTCACTAATATTCCCTAAAATTAATTCTGAACGTTCTGCTTCTGACATACTCTTGTCGCGGAAAAAGTACAGGGTGATTCCTAACAGTAATAAAACAACCAATAAAATATATTCAGATGGCCAATTTAACGCTGCAGGACTTCCGGGAACAAGCATTAAAAACAGCAAGACAATTGAAACAAGACTTCCGTAAATCATCATCGGCTTACCCCCAGGCATTTTTACCGGGCGATTTAATTTAGGATATTTGCTTCGTAAACGAATAACAGAAAATAAAGTAGAACCCCAAAGTACAATGTAGGCAACAGCAGCAACATTAACTAACGGCACAAACAGTGATTGTCCGAAGAATAAAACCACTGCAGCAATCAGTGATACGAAAAAAATTGCTGTTGTTGGTGTTTTATATTTTGAGTGAAGTTTAGTAAACGATTTTGGAATTAAGCCATATTCACCAAGGGAATACAACAAACGGGTAGCGCCAAAGAAAACGGCATTATAAACTCCCACTACCCCTAAACAAGCTGCAAATAAAAGTAAAGTACCTAAAATTGGTAGCCCTACGCGATTCATAGCTTCTGCAAAGGGAGCAGTTGCTCCTGACATTTCTTGCCAAGGCATTAAACCTGTAGGCACAATCAAAGTTAAGATATACATAGTAATTGCTACTGCTACCGAAATAACTACTGATAGGCCAATTTTTTTAACTGATACACCAGAAGAAGCTTCTTGTGCTCCTTTAGAAATTGTTTCCCAACCAGCAATTGAAAAAGGTAACATGGATAATAAGCTCAAAGTGCCTTCAAAGGTATTCTTTGTTTGTAGAGGTTGCATATTAGCAATATCAAAATGCAGGAAACCTACTACCACACAAATTAATGCTAAAGTAATAATAATCGCCGTATTAATGGTAGAAAATTTAGAAGATAATTTAGTGCCCCGATATTGAAGTGCGCCAATCCCCACTACTAACAACAAACCTAATAAAATAGAGACTATCGTAACAGGGGCGCCTCCTACTGTATATAACGGCGTAGCTTGTCCGATTTGCGGAACAAGATAAGAGAGCATCCGTGTGATAGCTAAAACTTCCCAGGCACATAAAATAATATTTACTAAAACACCAAACCAGCCAACTAACATCCCGATGAAATTACCAAAGCTTAAATAAGCATAAGATAATTCACCACCAGCTAACGGTATCATAGGTACAGCTTCATAATAAGCCAGAACGAGTGGCAGTTCTACTAAGAAACAAGCAATAAAAGCTAGCAAAGCATTCATTGGCCCACCGGCTGCATCAAGCCAGATTCCTGTCATCAATAAC
The DNA here is from genome assembly GCF_029893325.1 of Enterococcus sp. PF1-24. GTDB lineage: Bacteria > Bacillota > Bacilli > Lactobacillales > Enterococcaceae > HY326. Next base: position 13,745 of record NZ_JARXWL010000029.1, on the reverse strand, counting down.
CAAGAAGCGCCAAAAACAGCCCCAATTCCCATTCCTAAATAACCCCAAAGACTGATTGATTTAGATAAATTTCCTTTATCGCCACCAGTTTGTGGTTGTTCAGACATAACCCTTCACCTCCAATCCGAAAGATTGAAGCTGGGGTATATGTATGATTTAATACCCCACTTCAAATGACTTTCTACTTAATTGTCGTTGCAACAAGGACCGCTTTAACTGTATGCATGCGATTCTCCCCTTGATCCCAAACAGCAGATTGAGAGCCTTCAATAACTTCATCAGTCATATCTTCCCCACGATAACCTGGTAAGCAATGCATAAAGATTGCATCTTTACGCGCTTTTTCCATCGCTTGTTTATTAATTTGATATGGCATAAAGTCTTTAATCCGTTGTTCTTTTTGTTCTTCGTTTTCACCCATACTATGCCATGTATTACCGTAAACAACATCAGCATCTTTCAAAGCAGCATCAAAGTCTTGTGTTACAATTACTTTAGAGCCGGAAACAGCTGCATGTTCATTAGCAACTCGTAAAATTTCTGGATCAGGATCATAGCCTTTAGGAGCAGCCACATAAATATCCATTCCGAACATTGCTGAACCAATCATTAATGAATGACATACATTGTAAACATCACCAGCATAACAAACTTTCAAGCCTTTAAAGTCACCTTTTTTCTCCTTAATCGTTACTAAGTCAGTCAAACCTTGACAAGGATGCTCTAAAGCAGTTAAGGCATTAATAACGGGATTTTTCATATATTGAGCAAATTCTTCAACAATTTCATGACCAAAAGTCCGAATATATAAACCATCAAAATATCTATCGATAATCCGTGCAGTATCTTTAATTGGTTCGCCACGACTTGTTTGTAATTCGTCGGGACGTAGATAGAAAGATTGTGCGCCTAAAGCAGTTGCTGCCGCATGGAATGAATTTCTCGTACGAGTACTTTTCTTTTCAAAAATCATCCCAAAAGAGCGATCTCTTAAATAAGCATGTGGTTCTCCCATTACCCATTTACGTTTTAAATCTTGAGTAAGTTCAATAAGTTCATTCATTTCTTCTTTAGTAAAATCTTTAAGTCCTAAATAGTCTCTTCCACGAAATTTGTCTCTCATTACAAAAATCCTCCTTGTTCATTTCATAGTATTAGTAATATTTTTTTCTTTCCAAAGGCCTTTTGAAAAGAAAACTCTTTTAGTTTGGTTGAAGCTTCAACTTATATTCTCATTCTAAAGAAACCGCTTACTTTCTTCAATTGTCGAAAGCTCCTATTTGACGTGTTCAAATTGTAGAAATGGACAAATTATTTATCAAAATCGTCACAACAAAAAAAGCCTCTGGGATGTAGAGGCTTTTTCAGAAGTTTTATTAAGCTTTAAATAAAGATTTTTTGGTCATTTCTTGATAAGGGATATTTTTCCCAACCAAATAAGTTAAACCTACCCGAATTGGAAAGCCCACAATCGTCTTTATTAAGCGTGGTCCCCAAATAGCCCAATCAAATAGCGGAACTTTATACATAAGGGCTAGCCATAAAGGCGTTAAACATAGACTAATTAATAAGGTAATCGTCGTTGTTGCTAAAATCGCTCTTTTTAAAGTCATCTCTTTTTTATAAAAAAAGAACCCATAAATTGCCCCTTCAACAAAAGCGTTAAAAGAAAACCCCCAGAAAAATGGTGCTCTAGCAAAAAGTGTCATCCCAACAAAATCTGCCAGCACGTTTGCTGTTCCCGCCCAAAACGGGCCAAAAAGAGCCCCTAAAATAATCATCGGGATAAAACCAGCATTAATCTTCAGAAACGGGGTTTCGATTGCTATGATTCGGGAAAGCACGATTTGCAGTGCAATTAGTAACCCCATAATCGCAATCGAATGAGCAGTTAGTTGTTTTTTCATTTCTTAGCATCTCCTTAATAGAGTTGCTACATGGTCCATAAAGCCAGCAAAGAATAGTCATAAACAAAAATACTGTAGGCATCTGGTTCATCCAAGTGAGTATCCTTGTCGATTCCATCCCTGCAGCTAAATTTGAATATGCAGCGAATGCGAAAATAAAACCGCGAATCAATGATTCTTCGTCCGAAAGGCAACATCCCATCCCCTCAGCACTTAACGCTTTATTTCCTACTCTGTTTTAATCAGGTTAAACCCAAAAAGAATATAACACATTTTTCAGAAAATTGCTACTTTGTTGCATAAAAGAGGAGTGGGCTCATTATTTTGAAGAGAGCTAACCCACTCAGCTGGGTTACCCAAAAAGCGAAATAAACTCATCCTACATCTCGAAAGAAAAAACTCTCAAAACTTTTTTCAAAGTTTGAGAGTTGATTTTAGTATTTGCTAATAAATCTTAAAGGGCTGAATTCATCTTTCATTAAATGATAAACATGCTCTTTTAAAATTTTTCTTTCAATTAACTGATTAACAACGCTATGGCGGTAGCCAAGAAGAAATTCATTTAAGTATTCCATGCGAGACATGCGTTTTGGTAAGAATTTTTCCCCTTCGTTCATTAACTCATAGCGAGTAATAAATCTTAAGTCAGCAGCTGAAGTTAATAAAAATAAAATGACGCTGGCTTTATAGGTGCTGTTGCGTTCTTTATCTAAATCCAGAAACTCTTCAATTGAAATTTCCAACGTGCGCCGATTGGTAACACCGAAATATTCTGCTAAGACAAAAGTTAAATATTCTTTTTTCTCTTGATCCAACTGATTATATTGCAACAACCAAGGATAATTATCCTGATCGAAATCTCCCAACACCACACCAGTTAACACGTAACTTCTTAAGGGGCAAGCATAAGCATATAATCTTCTTTCGAATAAATCTATTTCTTTAATCTCTTTGATTAAATCCTCTTTGGCATTTTCTTCTCGCTTATACTTTCTTTCATTTTTAAAATATAAAAATCCTAAAATAAAAGATAGCAAAAATCCGCCACAAGTAATTAGTAATTTCACTAGCTTATCCCTTCTAATTTCAAAAAATCATGTTTATTTGTTTAAATTGATAAGACATTAAAAAAATAGTTTCTATCAATTCAATAAAAATTTTCCTATCCTACTAATTATAACGAATTTTTTGAACTTTTAGTGCCTTTTTTTCAAAAAAAATAGAAAAAGATGAGAAAAAAGTTTTTTCTTCATCTTTTTCTACTAAATTATTCCTCTTCTTCTGAAAATTGACTGTTGTATAAGTCAGCATAGAAGCCATTCTGAGCCATTAATTGATCGTGATTTCCGGTTTCAACAATTGAACCGTGATTCATAACAATAATATTGTCGGCATCGCGAATTGTTGATAAACGATGGGCTACTACGAAACTTGTCCGATTTTCCAATAAGCGATTCATAGCTTTTTGAATTAAAACTTCCGTCCGGGTATCTACGCTAGATGTTGCTTCATCTAAAATTAAAACATCCGGATTTGCTAAAAATGCTCTGGCAATCGTAATTAACTGACGTTGCCCTTGAGAAATATTACTAGCATCTTCATTTAAAACTGTGCGATAATCATCTGGTAATTTATGAACGAACTCATCAACGTGGGCTGCTTTAGCCGCTGCAATAATTTGTTCATGACTAGCTGATTCATTACCATATTTAATATTATCATAAATAGAACCGGTAAATAGCCAAGTATCTTGTAAAACCATTGAAAAATGTTGACGTAAATCTTCGCGACTAATATCACGAATATCTTGACCTTCATAGCGAATACTACCGCCACTAACGTCGTAGAAACGCTCTAACAAGTTAATTAAGGTTGTTTTACCAGCACCAGTTGGCCCGACAATCGCTACCATCTGGCCGGATTTCACATCTAAATCAAAGCCGGTCATCAATAACTCTTGTTCATTATAACCAAATTGTACATTTTCAAAACGCACTTTATATGGTGAATTTTCTTCAACTGGTAAACCAGAAACTTCATTATCCATTTCATCTTCATCTAATACTTCAAAAATCCGTTCTGCAGAAGCTACAGTTGATTGAATAGTATTGATTAAGCTAGCAATTTGCGTAATTGGTTGTGAAAATTGGTTTGTATATTGTAAGAATGCTTGCACATCCCCTAAATCCATATTCCCATTAGCAACTTTAATCCCACCTAAAACCGCTACAAAGACGTAACCTAAGTTTTTAATGAAATTCATCAAAGGCATAATCATGGCAGAAATAAATTGGGCTTTCCAACCAGACTCATATAATTTTTCGTTTTCAACTTCAAAAACTTCTTGGTTAGCATTTTCATGGTTGAAAGTTTTAACAACCGTATGACCAGCATAAGTTTCTTCAACTTGGTTGTTTAATAGACCAAGACTGTTTTGTTGAGTTGAGAAAAAGCCTTGTGATTTTGGTGCAACCACCATAACTACGATTAAACTTAAAGGAACAGTCACTAAAGCAACTAAAGTCAATTGCCAACTAATTGATAACATCATCGCTAAAACACCAATTAAAATGACAGTACTGGTAATTAATTGGGTCAAATTTTGTTGTAAAGTCCCAGCGATATTATCCATATCATTAATTGCCCGTGACATAATATCCCCGTTGGTATGGCTATCAAAATAAGAAATTGGCAGACGATTCATTTTTGATTCAAAATCTTGTCGTAATTCATAAACCGTCCGTTGTGAAACTCTTGTCATAATAAATTGTTGCAAGAAACTAAAGGCTGCTGAAACTAAATACATAGCAATGGCAGTGAAAATAATTTGCGCAATTTTATCAAAATCAATTGGAAATTCTTTGACAGCTTGCCCTTGCTGCATTTGTTGAACGCCCTTCATCACACCGTTAAAGATTTCAGTTGTTGCTTTCCCTAAAACTTTCGGTGTTTGAATTTGGAAAATAACGGAGGCAATTGCTAATACCAAAACTGCAATAATTGCTCCTAAACGTTTACTCATATAACCTAATAAACGTTTAACCGTACCGCCAAAGTTTTTGGCTTTTGGTCCACTTACACCAATATTCCGTCCAGGTCCACCGCCGCCACGCATTGGTTGACTTTTTGGTGTTTCATTTGAGGATTTACTCATGCAATTTCCTCCTCTCTCAATTGTGAATGAACAATTTCTTGATAAGTTTCATTATTCGCTAATAATTCTTCATGAGTTCCTTTACCCACCACGCGACCTTCATCTAAAACAAGAATCGTATCGGCATCAATTACTGTACTTACTCGTTGCGCAACTAAAACAATAATACTGTCAGTCACTTCTTGTTTTAAAGCAGCTCTTAATAAACCGTCTGTTTTAAAGTCCAAAGCAGAGAAAGAATCATCAAAAACATATAAGTCTGCATCTTTCACTAAAGCGCGGGCAATTGCTAAACGCTGACGTTGTCCACCAGAAAAGTTTCCGCCACCTTGTTCAACGTGACTATCTAAACCTTCTTCAAGATTTTCAACAAAATCTTTCGCTTGAGCAATAGCTAATGCTCGCCAAATTTCTTCGTCAGTAGCATCGGCTTTACCATATTGCATATTTTCACGAATCGTTCCTGAAAACAACACAGCTTTTTGTGGTACAAAACCAATTAAATCACGTAAATTGGCTTGTGTTGCTTGTGCAATCTCAATACCATTTAATAAAATTTTACCTGATTCAATATCATATAATCGTGGCAACAAGTTAACTAAAGTCGTTTTACCTGAACCTGTTCCCCCGATAATAGCTACGACATCACCTGATTTAGCAGAAAAATCAATGTCGGTTAAAGCCAAATCTTCCGCACCTGCGTAACGATAGTTCACATGATCAAAAGTTAAAGTGGTAGCTTTTTTAGCTAAGCTAATTGTTTGTGGTTGTTTAACATCCACAACTTCATCAGCTTCATCTAAAACTTCATTAATCCGATCAGCAGAAGCTTGTGCTCTTGGTACCATAATGAAAATCATCGCTAACATCATGAAGCTCATTAAAATTTGCATCGCATAAGTCATGAAAGCAATTAAATTCCCTACTTCTAATTGCATTTCCGCAATATAATGACCACCAAACCAAGTAATCGCAATATTTGTTCCGCTCATAATAAGAGTCATGACAGGAATCATTACCGAAACAATGGTATTTACTTTAATTGCAGTTTGTGTGTAATCTTTATTGGCATCGTCAAAACGATTTTCTTCATATTTACCTTTGTTAAAAGCTCGAATTACCCGCACCCCAGTTAAACCTTCACGAAAAACTAAGTTCAAACGGTCGGTTTTCTTTTGCATGCTCTTAAATAATGGCACTGCAAAATACATGATAGTGCCGACTAAAACAATCATAATCGGAATAACTACTAAAAAGACTTTCGTTAATTCAGCATCTTTTTGATAAGCCATAAAACTGGCACCGATTAAAGTAATTGGTGCATTAATCATCATTCGTAAAAACATTTGGGTAACCATTTGAATTTGCGTGACATCATTAGTAGTCCGCGTGATTAATGAAGCTGTTCCATATTTATCAAAAGTATTTTTTGACATTTTTTCAGCTTTTTGATAAATCTCAGTTCGTAAGTTTTTCCCTAAGCGCTGAGATTCCCTTGTTGCAAAAAAAGTGTTCCCGATGGCTGCAATAATACTAATCACAGAAAAGCCCACCATATAAAGTCCAGTTTGCCAAATATAATCAATATCTCCTGTCGCCACACCATTATTAATAATGTTGGACGTCAAGGTTGGTAAGTACAAATCTGACATAACCTGTACAATCATAAACAAAACCGCAGCGATAAAAGCCACTGGCGTAATTCGTTTAAAGATTTTAACCATTAAAATTCCTCCCTTTAAAAAATCGTAATTTACAAAAAAATGAGTGCACAAGGATATTTATACTACTCTTGCAATATGAACAGAATATGAACGACTAACTAATCATCTTGCTTGTAGATTCCTTGGCGATACCAATTTAATTGTGTTCTAAATTCAGCAATTGAATCTTCTACCCGATAGTTTTCATCAACACCTAAACGGCGATAACCATGAGAAACTACCATAAAAACTACTGTCATTAAGGTGCGTATAAACATCGCAAATTCTCGTGAATTTTCAAAACATAAGGCCTCCTGATTAACTAAACGCCACAAACTATGAATTTCTCGATGATGATGTTTATGTTTCATGGGTCTTTCATTTTCAGGAAAATCCAAGTCTCTCGTCACGCGACGGGAAGAATGATAGTCCATGCTCATAAATAAATTTTTGAAGAAAGCTGTGTTCTCGCCAGTTAAAACTTCTGTCATCATTTTTACGAAATAAACATCTGCTGCTTGCAAAATATCACCATCGGCAGCAATCAACGCTTCTTCAAACTCAAGTCGCGTATCCCGTTGCAACTGATCATAATAATAGAAGTATAAATCTTCCTTATCCGTAAAATACTGATAAAAACTTCCCCGTGGAATCCCAGCCAACTTAATAATGTTAGCTATCGAAGCTTCTTTTAGCGGCGCGCGAGAAAACTCTATTTTCGCGGCTTCCATTAGTCGCTGTTGTTTTTCTATCGGTAGATTTAGAAATGTTTCTGTCGGCATGTTGCTTCCTCCTTTCTATTATGACACACCGTCATATGACATTGTGTCATTTTACCGCAAAAAAAATAAACATGCAACTCATAAAGCTGCTTTTATTAAAAAATTTTCATTTACAATCGTTTTCAATCATAAATAAAAAACAGAATAGCTTAATTTAAAGCTACGCTGTTTTTTATTATGCTTTATTTAATTTTCAATTTCTCTAGCTGACTGGCGATTTCTTTCCAAGGCGTATCGACTTGTAATAAAGCTGCTGCCGTATAGGCGCCTTCAATCAAAGCCACATCTAACAAAATGACTTCTTTCTCCGTCATTTCCATCGCCATCTCTAAATTCATTTTGGCACTCCCTAAATCATAAAACGCCACTAATTCGCTACTGGAATTTGCTTCAAAAGCAGCACTAATTTTTTCAAAAGAAGTTCCGATACCACCATCTTCAGTCCCACCAGCGATGGTTAAGGGTACATCAGCGGCTACTTCTTTAATTAATTTTGCTAAGCCTTGAGCAATCTCTTCAACGTGAGAAACTAAAATAATTCCTTTAGTCATCTGTAAACACCTCCGCTTCTAGCAAGGCTTCAAAGAAATATTTTGAAGACATGGCGCCAGGATCAATATGGCCGATGGAACGCTCACCTACATAAGAAGCCCGGCCTTTTGTCGCCAGTAAATCTTTAGTGGCTTCCACTAGTTCATTTAATTTTTCAGCGGTTAATTGCTGGTTTTTCAAAGCTTCTACGGTGGGAATCCATAAATCTAACATAGTTTTTTCTCCTAATGTTGCCCGCCCACGTTTTTCAATACCGGCAATACCAGCTGTTAAAATCACTACGGGATCACTGGAATCTTTGCTAGCTTTACTCATTTCCATCATGGCGGTGCCATAGAGGGGGCCAGAAGCGCCACCGACTTTACCGATTAAAGTCATGGCTAATTGTTTAAATTGTTGACTGCAATCGCCGGTAATACCGGCCGCCATCGCTGCTTCCATTCCACGAGCCATATTATTGCCATGATCGCCATCACCAATCGGGGTATCTAACTCGCTTAAATATTCGCGATTTTCTTGAATTTTTTCGTTAAATTTTGTAATGGCAATAGTTAATTTTTCTTGTGTAAACATTCAACCATCCTTTCTTACTTTTGATTTCGCTCCCAACCTGTTAACAGTTTACCAACTAATCGTTGTGACAGGTTCATTTAATGCTTGAACAATTGCTTCGTCAGTTTTTATCATTGTTAAAGAAAGACCAGCCATCTCTAATGAAGTCATGTAATTGCCAACTTTACTAAAGGAAATCGTGATGCTTTCTTTGGCTAAAATATTTTTCACATCGTTAAAGAAAATAAATTGCTCCATTAACGGTGTCGCTCCCATACCATTGACTAAAACCCCATAGCTTTCACCAGCTTGCCAATTAAATTCAGCTTTCAATTTTTCAACGATTTCCGCTGCCATCTCTTGTGAGCTTTTAATTTTTTCACGGCGATAACCGGGCTCACCATGGATACCAACGCCATATTCCATTTCATCATCAGCCAAAACAAAACCTGGTTTACCAACTTCAGGAACAATTACTCCTGATAAAGCGATTCCGACTGTTTTAATTTTAGCAACTAATTCGCTGCCATAAGCTTCGATTTCTTTAACTGAAGCCCCTTTGCGAGCCATTGCTCCTAAAATTTTATGCACTAAAACGGTGCCGGCAACGCCGCGACGTCCTTGGGTGAAGGTACTATTTTCAACAGCGATATCGTCATCAACCAACACCACACCTACTTCAACATCTTCCATCTCAGCCATATCTTTCGCCATTTCAAAATTCATGACATCGCCAGAATAATTTTTAATAATTAAAACGACGCCTTCACCAATATCGGTAGCTTGAATCGCTTCAAAAACTTGATCCGGCGTGGGTGACGTAAACACTTGCCCGCAAACTGCTGCGCTTAACATACCATCGCCAACAAAACCAGCATGGGCTGGTTCATGACCGCTGCCGCCACCACTAACTAAAGCAACTTGTTTCGCATTTTCTTTGCGTTTAATTACAGAAGTTTCTGGCACTAATTCAATTAAATCGCTATAAGCTGCCGTTAAACCTGCTAACATTTCTGGCAAAATATTTTTCGGATCATTAATTATTTTCTTCATTGACGCTTCAACCTCATTTCCAAATTTAAATAGTTAGAACAGAAAGCTGCTGATAAACTTTCTGTTCTATTTTTATAAGTTAACGCTGCTTTTTATTCCCAACTGAAACGGAAATCAATTTGATAGTTATCTCGAACCGTTGTTAAGGAATCTCGAACAGCTTTGTTTAAAGGTACTCCGGTTTCAGAGCGCTCTAAGAAAGCCAAATATTCTTTTTCACCGGCAGTATAAATTCGTTCAGCCCCTTCAGCTTTTTTAGAAGCCCGCAATGCTCGTAAAATATCGCCAGCGGTTTTCTTAAAATCAGCCACATCGGTAAAAGCTTCAATATCAATTGCCATAAAGAAATGCCCTAAATGATATGGTTGTTTTTCACCTGTGGCACTCAGACCGGTTAATTGATGAAGGAAATTGCCCCCTTGCAAAGCAGCCGATAATATTTCAACAATCGTTGCATAGCCATAACCTTTATAGCCAGCCAACTCTTCACCAATTCCCCCCAGCGGTGTTAACGCACAAGTGCCTTTAACCAACCCTTCTAAAGCTACATCGGGATCAGTAACCGCTTCGCCTTTTTCGTTAATCACCCAGCCATAAGGCATTGTTTTGCCAATACGGGCATAATGTTCAATTTTCCCCCGTTGGGTAATGGAAGTTGCACAATCTAGCACGAAAGGAAATGCTTCATCAGTAGGGAAACCGACCGTTAAAGGATTAGTTCCTAACATATTTTCTACCCCAAAAGTCGGCGCAATTGATGGTCGCGCATTGGTACCGGTAAAGCAAATCATGCCAGCTTCGGCTGCCATTAAAGGATAGTAGCCGGCAATTCCGTAATGGCTAGAGTTGCGCACGGCAACCATCCCCATACCGTATTCTTTGGCTTTAGCAATCGCTAACTCCATCGCCTTAACCCCAATCACATGGCCCATGCCATCATGACCATCGACAACAGCGGTGGTTTTGGTTTCTCTAACAACTTCTAGCTTAGTTTCTGTAAATAAAATACCATCTTCAATACGATCAATATAAATTGGTTTAAAACGTCCGACACCGTGGGAATCAATCCCCCGTTTATCAGATTCTATTAAAACTTTTGCACAAATGGCAGCATCTTCAGCTGGTACGCCAGCTGCTTTAAAACCTAAAACCATAAACTCTTCTAATCGTTCAAAACTTTCATAAGCTATATCTTGTGTCATTTTAATCGCTCCTTGTTAGTTTGAATCTTTCAATAATTACGGTTCTACTAAATTTATATTTATAATAGTAAGAATCTTTCTTTTATTTCTTTTCTTCTAAGGGACGGTGTTTAAATTGCATGGTTGCTTGAACGGCTTCTTGCCAGCCTTCATATAGGTTTTCGCAAACCGCTGGATCCATCTCTGGCTCGAAGCGTTTGCCAGTTTCATTAAAGGCTTTGATTTCAGCTAAATCTTTCCAGAAACCAACCGCTAAGCCTGCCAAATAAGCTACTCCTAAAGCAGTTGTTTCTAAATAGCCTGCACGTTCAACTGGTGTTTGTAAAATATCCGCTTGAAATTGCATCAATAAATCATTTTTTGAAGCACCGCCATCAACTCGCAAAATTTTAATTTCTGTATTGGCATCTTTTGCCATAGTTTTCACAACATCGGTAGTTTGATAAGCCATTGATTCTAAAGTTGCCCGGATAAAATGTTCTTTGGTTGTGCCCCGCGTTAAACCGAAAATCCCCCCGCGAGCTTCTTGATCCCAATAAGGTGCACCTAGGCCAGTAAAGGCAGGTACCACATAAACATTATCACTATCAGCTACCCGTGCCGCATAATCTTCTGACATAGGAGCTTGGCTGAATAGCCGTAAACCATCTCTTAACCATTGAATCGCAGAACCGGCAACGAAAATACTTCCTTCTAGCGCATAAGTAATCTTTCCGTCGATGCCATAACCAATCGTGGTTAACAAGCCATTTTCAGAAACAATCCCTTGATCACCAGTATTCATAATAATAAAGGCGCCAGTACCATAAGTATTTTTCACCATGCCTTTTTCAAAAGCGGTTTGTCCAAATAAAGCCGCTTGCTGATCCCCAGCCATACCGGCAATTGGTACATTATGACCATAAAAATGATAATCTTCCGTGTAGCCATAAATTTCTGAGTTCGAACGAACTTCTGGCAACATCACCTTCGGAATATCTAATAAAGCTAAAATTTCGTCATCCCATTTCAGCTCAAAAATATTGTACATCATCGTCCGGCTGGCGTTCGTGTAATCAGTTACGTGAGATTTGCCACCAGTTAATTTCCAAACCAACCAAGTATCAATCGTACCAAACAGTAATTCACCTTTTTCAGCTCTTGCTCTAGCCCCTTCTACATGATCCAAAATCCACTTAACTTTGGTAGCAGAAAAATAAGAGTCGATAATCAAACCCGTTTTACTTTTAATTAACTCTTGATGGCCGGCCGCTTTTAAACTGTCAGCAATTTCATTAGTTTGTTTCGATTGCCAAACAATTGCGGGATAAATCGGTTGGCCAGTTTCTTTCTCCCAAACAACAGTTGTTTCGCGCTGATTGGTAATGCCGATTGCTGCAATTTGATGTGGTTTTAAGCCACTTTCAATTAACGATCCAGCGATAACCGACTGCACTGAATTCCAAATCTCATTGGCATTATGCTCCACCCAACCTGCTTTCGGAAAATATTGCGTGAATTCTTTTTGGGAACTACCAACTGGCTTGCCTTCTTTGTTAAAAATAATTGCCCGTGAACTAGTGGTCCCTTGGTCAATTGACATAATGTACTGCTCTTCTGACATAGATTCCCCTTCTTTCTCTTTTATTCATTGTAAATCAGCAAAAAATCAAACCATCCCTTGTTTCACCACCCTGTAGTGCTTTGATTTCCCTGACCATTACAGCTTTTTTACAAACGCTTTCATTTGCGTATTCAGATAACATCCTCTACCATTAAGGATACCATATTTTTCGTGTTTTGTCGGGATTTTTCTCCTAAAAAGCAAAGACAACAATTATCTAACATTTTAGCAAATATCAGACTTAAGCCTAATGTAACTTTTTTATAAATTAGTTAAACTAATTTAAGATTTAATGTTAAACTATACAAGTTAGTCAAAAAGCAGATAATTATTAAATAAAAATAAGGTGGAGTTCTATGAGAAAAAATGTTGTTCGTTTCCTATTAATATTAGCGTTGATTTTTGCGGTTTTCCGCTTACGCTCACAATCACAAAAAAATGATGGGGTTTTTGAAGCAGATGCAGCTGTTTCAACAATCGCAATTGAAGATAAAAATATCCAAGTACAAGTTATCGGCACTGATAGAAAAAAAGATTCTTTAACAGTTTATTATCAAGAAAATCAACAAAATGATTATGATATTTCTTTAAAAAGAGAGCATTTAGTTATTCAAAAACGAAATCGCCCATTTAATTTTCTTTTTTCATGGCTAAATTTTGATTTCACCGATAGAACTTTAGTCATTGAAATACCTCAGCAACAATTAGATTCACTTGATTTAGAAACTACTAACGGTAAAGTTCTGATTGAAAATCTCGAAGTTGAAAAAGCTAAAATCAATACCACTAACGGCGAAATCAAAATTAATAACAGTAATTTTTCAGATTATTTAGAGTCCGAAACGACAAATGGTAAGGTGCTTTTAGAAGATAATGAAATTGCGGACGGTACGATTGAAACCACTAATGGTAAAGTGATTTTCGCTAATTTAGCTATCACTAATTCTTTATCGGTTGAAACCACCAATGCCACCGTTTCTGGTGATATTGTCGGCCATCAAAAAGATTTTGAAATCACTTCAAAAACAACCAATGCAAAAAGTAACTTACCCAAAAATTCAAGTAATAGCGCGAAGAAAATTTTAGAGATTGAAACAACTAACGGTAGCATCATGGTTGATTTTACAAAAGATTAATCCTACAAAAAGGGGCTGTGACATAAGTAAATTATGTTCGTAGTTTCAAAAAAAAGAAATTCTATGAAAACCATTATGGTTTTGTGGGATTTCTGTTTTTT
>NZ_JARXWL010000028.1 GCF_029893325.1 Enterococcus sp. PF1-24 | reverse complement strand
AGCACAGAAAGCTGCATAATAGTTAATTTGAAAACAACAAAAAACGGAGTAGATTTCTCTACTCCGAAAAAGTCTAACTTTTTGGGGTCACTACATACTCCTCTTAAAAATAAGCTAGCTGTTTTTTAATTATTAGCTATATTTTTTTGCATATGGTCATACCAATGACTGGCAATTTTAATTTCTCCGACTACTTCAAAACCTAGTCGTTGATATAATTTTTTAGCTTTCGGATTTCCTTGGTCAACATTCAAGCCTAACAATGGTTTTTCTGCTTTGATTGCTAACTGATTAACCGCTGTTAGCAACTCAGACCCAATACCCTGCCCCTGATAATCTTGGTGAACAGCTAAAGTATCTAAATACCATTCATTAGGAAAAGTTTCCGGTTCCGTATATAAATTATCACTAGCAGGTAATTGTTTTGCTTGCAAAACTTCTGCAAATGGCAAATCAATCATGGCTTCCACTTCATGTTGATAACCAAAAGCAATCCCTACAACTTGCTGGTCGACTTCCTTAACAATCCCTCTTTGATAATGGTAGCGAAAATCAGGGTGTTCCATTGCAGAAAATAACATTTGCCTAGTCATTTTTTCTCCATACTTTTGTAAAAATGGTAAATCCATATCATAAAAAATCGTCATTAATAATTGTATCACGCTTGCTTCGTCTTCCTTTTTAGCAAAACGAATCATAAATATCCTAACCCTTCAATTTAATTTTTTTGTCGCTATCTTCCAGTTTTTGTGAAACGAAATAGCCGTTGTAAATTTTTTTACTAGCTATAAAGCGACAATAAGGACACTCAATTGGCTGTAACTGGCGCGTATGTTCAACGATATTCGTAACTTCATAGTAGGTGAAGCGTTGTTGGCAATGCGGACAAACTATTTTTTCCAATTTCATCAGCTCCTATTTCATTTTTTAGTACAAAACACAATAAACGGTTTCCTTTTTTAGCATACTTGTTTTTTCACAAAAATCCAAGTAAGATAACTCGACGAAAATCTTTTTTAACAAAAACTCACTAGCTGATAAATCAGAATTTTTATCAGCTAATGAGTTCTATTTATTATTTTAGGTTTCTTTAAAAATAACTTTCGTGCCTCTGTCAATCACACTAGCTACCGTTTCATCAATCAAAGCTGTAATTTCTTCATCACTGACATTAATAATCCCTGAAGACATTAACGTTGCCACGCCGGTTGCCACAATCCAGCAGCCCATATGCAAACTGTCTATTTGCTCAACCGTTAAATCTTTGAAATAGGCGTCTTTTTGAACGACATTCCGAAAATAATCTTCAGAAAAACGACTCATACGGTTGTCTTCACCAGATTCTTCAAAATACAAAGCCCGATATAATTGCTTATGTTCTTTCGCAAAATGAATATAGCTTAAAACTAAATCAAGTACAGGTTTCCCCGTATATTCTTGTGTAAAATATTTATTAGCTAATTGGTCGTATAATTTATCTAATAGAACGTCTTTTAATTCTTGCATATTTTCAAATTCTAAATAGATTGGTTGTGTGGAACATTTCATTTTATGGGCTATATTGCGGGCTGTAAATTTGGAAAAGCCCTCAGTAGCAACAATTTCATAAGCAGCTTTCAATATTTGTTCTCTTGTTATTGTTTTTCTTCTTGCCATTTCTGTTCGCTCCTTCTTTACTTTCCATATACCGCTTCCAAAACAACTCTTGTTATTATTTTACCACGTTTTTTTTAAAGTGCAAATGTATTGTCATATCAATATTTCCAATTTATTTTTTTGTCATTTTATCAAGGGAAAAACACTAAATATGAAATAAAATATGCTAAATTATTTTATTTGTATTCTTTTCTAGGCAGTGTTATCATATTCTTGATTTGATGTTTATCAAGAGGAGGATTTTTTATGTCAACCATAGAATTTGAAAAAAATTTAGAAAAATATGCCCAGCTGATTGCTGAAGTTGGTGTTAATGTGCAAAAAGGTCATACTGTTGTTATTCAAGTAAGTATCGACCAAGCACCCCTTGCTCGTTTAGTAACAGCTCACGCTTATAAATTAGGCGCAGCTGAAGTTATTTTACAATGGACAGATGATTTCATTCAAAAAGAATTTTTAACCCATGCTGACAGCGATCGTCTTGAAAATGTGCCGCAATATCGAATTGATCAAACAGATGACTGGGTATCCAAAGGTGCAAGTCGTATCAGCATTGTTTCTGCTAATCCAGATGCACTAGCTGGCGTTGATACTGACCGAGTAGCTACTTATCAAAGCGCTACGGGCAAAGCTTTAATGAATCTGCGAGAAGCAACCCAAGCCAATCGCGTAAGCTGGACTGTTGTAGCAGCTGCTGGTAAAGAATGGGCGGCAAAAGTTTTCCCTGATTTAGCAACTTCTGATGAACAAGTAGCAGCATTATGGAAGGAAATTTTTAAAACAACTCGAATTGACAAAGAAGATCCCGTTTTAGCATGGAAAAATCATGATGAAACCTTAGCTAACAAAGCGGCTGAGTTAAATAAAGAACAATTCACTGCTTTACACTACACTGCCCCAGGTACTGATTTAACAATTGGCTTACCTAAAAATCACTTGTGGGAAGGCGCTGGTAGCTTTAACGCTCGTGGAGAAAAATTCATGGCTAATATGCCAACGGAAGAAGTCTTCACTGCTCCTGATGCCAATCATGTTGATGGTTATATTTGCAGCACTAAACCATTAAGCTATGCTGGCACAACTATTACTAGTATGAAATTTACTTTTAAAGATGGTAAAGTTGTTGATTTTTCAGCCGAAGAAGGTCAAGATGTTTTAGCGAAGTTATTGGCGACTGATGAAGGTGCTAAACATTTAGGGGAAGTTGCCTTAGTCCCTGATCCATCACCAATTTCACAATCAGGTATCATTTTCTATAATACTTTATTTGATGAAAATGCTTCTAATCACTTAGCGCTAGGTTCAGCTTATGCCTTTAACTTACAAGGCGGTACTGAAATGAGCCAAGAAGAATTAAAAGCAGCTGGTTTAAATCGTAGTCAAACTCACGTTGACTTCATGGTAGGTTCAGCAGCAATGAATATCGACGGTATCAAAGCCGACGGTAGCCGTGTCCCTATTTTCCGTAACGGCGACTGGGCATAAAAAAACGAAAAAACTTATTTTTCACTCAAGTAAAGTGCCAAAATAATTATAGGAGTAACTGCTGACTTCAATCGCAATTACTCTTTTTTTAGATAAATAATTAAAAATATAAAACAGTCTCATTGCATCTTAAAATATTCCTTGATAAGCTTAACTCACAATACTTAATGAGAAAGGATAAACAATAATGGCTAATGAAGAGAAAAAAGATTTTAATGCGATGTTACATGACGCAAAAGATATGCCCAAAATTAAAATACTCACTGATCAGCAAAGCATCGAAAAATACGGTGGCTCAAAAATGTATTTTGCTCCACCTTTAGCTTATGATGAAATAATGAAACAAATCCCTTATGGAAAAATAATTACTGTTGGTTCAATTCGTGACTATTTAGCAAAGAGAAATCACGCTGATTTTGCCGAACCAATTACTGCAGGTATTTTTGTTTCAATTGCTGCTTGGGCAAGTCATCAACGAAATACTGATAAAACGCCTTATTGGCGAACTTTAAAAGCCAACGGAGAATTAAATCCTAAGTATCCAGGTGGTATTGAAAAGCAAAAAGATTTACTCAGTGCTGAAGGGCATCAGATTATTCAAAAAGGCCACAAAAATATCCGTTATTACGTTGCAGAATTTGAGAAAGTTCAATTCTCACTAATTTAATAATTTTATTTGACATCTCCTTGTTTAGTCAGTACACTGACTAACAGGAGGTGTTTTTTTGAATACTGCATTTTTATTGTTAAATACGGCTAAAAATTTGAAATATGGCTTAAATCGCACCTTAGAGACCTACAACATTACTGCTCAACAGTGGGCAGTGATTCAACGACTAAGCCAAGTAGCTAATGAAAATATCACTGCGCAGCAACTGAGCCAGGATTTGGAGATGGATAAACAAACTATTTCAGAAATTGTGAAACGCCTTGAAAGTAAACAACTGCTAATCAGAGAAAAAAATCCTAACGATCGGCGGGCGTATCAACTTAAACTCTCCAAGATAGGAATACAAGCTTTGACTCAGTATCAAGAAGTTAGCCAAACTGTGTTAGAGGCTTTCTTATCCCCCTTAACAGCAGCTGAACAAGCACAACTACAAAAACTATTATTTAAATTACAAGCAAGCGATGTTTAATCATGGAACATATTTTAGTTTTAGGCGCTACCGGTAATATCGGTTTGTCGCTGATTCAAACATTATCACAAGATCCAACAATCAAAATTACCGCCGGCGTTCGTCAAACAACAACTGCTAAAGAAATTTTTGCAGATTACGCTAATGTGGAAGTTAAAAAATTTGATTTTCTTGACCCAACAACTTTTGAAAACTGTTTAACTGATATTACAAAAGTTTTCTTTATTCGTCCCCCCACAATTGGCTCAGCCTAAAAAAGATATGTGGCCTTTTTTACTTAATTTAAAAGAAAAAAACATTCAGCAAGTTGTTTTCGTTTCTTTAATTGGTGTGGAAAAAAATCCCATGACTCCACATCACAAAATTGAAAAAATGATTAAAGAATTAGCGTTGCCTTATACTTTTATTCGGCCAAGTTTCTTTATGCAAAATTTAAATACCACTCACCAAAAAGATATTCAAGAAGATCATGATTTATTTATTCCTGCTGGCCATGCTAAAACAAGCTTTATTGATACGCGAGATATTGGTGAAGTTGCAGCAATTTGTTTAACTTCAAAAGAATATCTTAATAGGGAAATAGAAATCACTGGCCCTAAAGCTTTAACTTATGATGAAGTCGCTGAAATTATGACGAAAGAATTACAAGTTCCGATTACTTACTCCAAACCTAGTTTATTAGCTTTTAGAAAAGCAATGTTAGCTCGTAAAATTCCTAAAGACTATGTTAATGTGATGGTTATGCTTTACTTTATCACTCGCCTAGGCAATGCAAAAAAAGTCACCAATACTTTAGCAGAAATCTTAAAGCACCCTGCCACTGATTTTAAAACTTATGTTAAAGATTATCGAGAAGATTTTTTATAAAATAATTTAGCCAGAGAAACTTATTCTAAAAAGAAAAAGTTTTTCTGGCTTAATGGTATTTAGTCTAGGCTTATTAAGCTTGAGTCTTTACGTTTATTTTCTTTATCTATTATTTGGCTGACACTCTCCTTTTTAAGTTTACTACTTTTCTATTTACAGAAAAGCTGGCTTTATTCAGGGCTCTGCTTAATGACTGGCTTACTAGTGATTGGAAAGATTGTGCAAAAAAGAAATTAGGATTTCAGCTCAAAAACTGAACTTCCTAATTTCTTTTTCTAAAACAATTTTATAAATTAATTACTTGTCCATTTTCACAAATTGTAAAAGTTTTTTCCTTAAAATCACACCGTAACTCACTAGACTCAGTATTTTCTCTATTTCTTCGAATAATAACCAAGGTCGTTTCTGTTGGTGTAGAAATTCTAATTTCACCATCTAAATCAAAACTAGCACTTTGATTACGGAATTTTAATAATGCAAATAATTTTTGCACAACAGGTCGTTGAGTCTCGCCAGCAATTTCTGCTAAAGAATAATAGTGACGATTAATATTCCGACCTTCTTTAGTTTTTTCCAACAATTCTAAATCATTCTCTCCTGCTAGCAACCCCACATAATAAACTTGAGGGATACCTGGTGCAAAACACTGCACTGCTCTTGCTAAAAGATAGCTGTTATCATCATTTCCTAAAGCACTATAGTAAGTTGAATTAATTTGATAAATATCCAAATTGTTATATTTTTCAGAAGAATATACTTTTTTGACATTAGCGCCAACTTTGTATAGTTCTTCAGAAGTGTATAATAACTCTTCATCACTTAATAAATCTTTGGCATCCACTACGCCAATACCATCATGAGTGTCTAACGTAGTAAATTGTTTCATAGGTGATTGTTCCAACCAATCTGCTAACTGTTGCGTTTTTCCGCTATACAAGGAATACAGCATCAGCATTGGTAAAGCAAAATCATACACAAAATAATCATGAGCAGCAATTTTCATTTGAATTGTATAGTGTTCATGAATTTCTGGTAATAATGCAACTTGATTTTCTGCTGCTTCATCGCGAATTTCTGCTAAGAGTTGCCAAATCTCCGGTTCAACAAAGAAATCGTTCGTATCTAGCTTTTTAACAGCATAAGCAAAAGCATCTAAACGAATCCATGAGCACCCATGACTTGCCATATCTTTCAAAGTTTCACGAATAAACTTTTTAGTAATCTCTTGTGTTACATCTAAATCAATTTGTTCTTCACCAAAGGTGTTCCAAACTTCAGCTTTAATTCCATCAGCAAAGTTCACCTTTTGAAAAGGTGCTTTATCTTTTCTTTTATAAATTAAATCAATATCCGCTTGATTAGGTCTACCTTCCGGAAAAAACTCATCAACTTGAATAAACATTTCTTTATAAGCAGATTGATTATGATTTTTTACATAATCTTGAAAAAAGACTGATTCTCGCGAAATATGATTGATCATAAAATCAAACATTAAATAGTATTTTTCCCCTAAAGCTTCTATATCTTGCCAATCGCCAAATGCTTGATCAACTACTGTATAATCACTAGGAGCAAAGCCACGATCACCTGTTGACGGAAAAAAAGGTAGCAAATGAATGCCACCTATTACATTTTCTAAATACATTGAAAGAACTTGATGAAGTTCTTGTAAATCTTTACCTAAACTATCAGCGTAAGTAATCAACATTACTTGATTTTTAATCTGCATTTTTTATCCCTTCTTTAACACTTTCTCGATATTTAATTTCATGAGGGATTATTCTGAAATTTTCTGTATCCTTCATTTCCTTATTGATAATATCCGTTAAAAGAGCCGCTGCTTCATAACCAATTTTTTGCATATCTTGTGCTACAGAAGTTAAAGTTGGCGTAACATAGGAAGCTAAAACAATGTCATCAAAACCAATAATGGAGATATCTCCTGGTACATTTTTCCCCATATCTTTAATTGCGCGCATAGCACCAATCGCCATAATATCACTAGCACAAAACAATGCTGTAATATCACTATGATTGTTCAATAAATTTTTAGTGATAAAATAAGCAATATCTTCTTCGTAATTGGCATATTGAATATACTCTTCATTTACTACGATGTGATGTCTTTCTAACGCTTTACGATAGCCAGCTTCCCGAAAAATACTGACATTTGCATTACGACTCCCATTAATCATCCCAATTTTATGATGATTATTTCTAATTAAATAATCAACAGCTTCATAAGCGGCTGCTTCATTATCAATCGCAACAGTACCAACCTTAGGATTATCCACCACGATATCAATTAGAACTGTAGGTAAATTAGTTTCGCGAATTTCTTGATAGTAAGGATCTGTCATTTTCAGCCCTTGAATCACCACACCAGAAATGTTATGTTCATAACAAAATTGGCGAAAGGTTTTATCTTTCTGTTTTTCCGTACTTGTTCCATAAAAAACAAACTCATAATCTGATTGTTCAGTAAATTCATGTACCCCATCAAGAACTTCTAGGGGCATTGTCGATTTACGATTGAAGTTTAGTTCATTTAAAATTAACGCAATCGTTTGTTGCTTTTTAGAAGATAAAGTACGTGCTGCCATATTAGGTGCATAGTCTAGTTGCTTTGCCACTTCTAAAATACGCTCTTTTGTTTCATGATTTACATCACTATAACCATTGAAAACTTTAGAAACTGTCGCTATTGAAACACCAGCAACTTTGGCAACCTCACGAATTGTTGCACGCATTTTCTCACTTCCCTTTTTAGTTAGCTAAAAGATTACTCTATCTATCTTTTTTAATCCATAACTCTTGATTGTTTTTCTCGATAATTAACGATGAATTTTCAGGTAAAATACACTCGATACTTTCAGGTGTAAGTTTAATTTGTAAAAGACTGCCTTGATATTGTAAATTAAATGATAAGTCAGTAATTGCTTCTGGTAAATGATTAGTCAAATGTATCCCTTGATTAAATTGTAAGCCAGCAAACCCATAAACTAAACTCAACCAGCTGCCACCCATGTTAGCAGCATGCACTCCATCCACTACATTTCCTTGTAAATCTGTTAAATCCATCAAAGCTGTATCCATAAAATAATTGTACGCTTTTTCTCGTTTATTCAAACGACTAGCCATCACACTAAAAATTGAACGAGATAATGAAGAATCATGGGTGGTTACTTTTTCATAATAATCATAATCTCTTAATAATTGTGCTTGAGAAAAATCTTTAGTAAACAGCATTTCAGCTAAAATTGTATCCGCCTGTTTACAAACTTGATATTTATAAATAATCATTGGATGGTAATGTAGCAACAGTGGAAACTTATCCTTTGGCGTTGCCTGAATATCCCAAATTTCTTGATCCAAGAAACCATCATCTTGCGGTGTAATCAATTGTTCTTCAGAATGTGGAAAATACATTTTTTCAGCAGCTTGTTGCCACTCAGTTCTCTCTGTCTCATAAAGATTATACCGCATTGCTAATTCACTAGCATAGAATAAATTATTTTGAACCATTTTGTTGGTATAAAAATTATTATTGACTAAAGCACTATATTCGTCTGGTCCTGTAACACCATTAATACAAAATCTTACTTCTTGATCTTTTTCACAAAAATAGCCAAAGCTCATCCAAAATTTAGCTGTTTCAAAAATGACTTCTTTACCAAAATTATCAATAAAAGTTTCATCACCAGTCACATTTTCATAAAGTTGAAAAGCATAAGCAATGTCCGCATTAATATGAACTTGAGCTGTTCCAGCTGGATAATAGGCACTTGTTTCTTGTCCATCAATTGTACGCCAAGCAAACAAAGCTCCTTTTTGATCTAACTCAGCTGCTCGTGCTTTAGCTTTTTCTAAAACATGATAACGATAAGTTAATAATGCTTTGGCAACTTCTGGATTTGTATAGATAAAGAACGGCAACATATACATTTCTGTATCCCAGAAATAATGTCCTTCGTAACCTTCACCAGTTAAAGCTTTGGCTGCAAAATTAGTTTTTCCATCGCGCCCTGCGCCTTGATTTAAATGGAAAAGATTAAAACGAATGCCTTTTTGTAATTTTGAATTACCACTAATTACAATATCACTCTTTTTCCAAAACTCTTGATAAGCAAGCTGTTGTTCAGCCAGCAATTCATCATAGTCTCCAAAAGAATCTGTGAAGATTTGAGCTGGTAAATTGTTTTTTTCATAAAAAGAGCTGATTTGAAAAATACTGGTTACTGAATTTTCAACTGAAAGTATTTGCTTGTCACTATTTGATAAGCGTACCGCTACCTCTTGCTTACTATTTTCCGTTTGAAAATAGCAAGTATTTTCTTTTTGAATCATTGTTAATTCATTTTGATGACTAGCTACTCGCGGATCATCGGTAATACTTTTTTTAGTTTGTTGTCTTAGTTGCGGTTGAATAAATACTGGCTCAGAAAAATTACAGTTTTGAATAGCATATTTACAGACAAATAATTCTTGGCGTTTTAACGAAGCAAAAGAAGTTAAGAGTAACTCAAAACTTTTCCCTTCTGGCGTAGTAATTTGATAAGTTTCCGCTAAAACTCCAGTAGCCATATCCAACTGAAGATTGGCTAACTTGACGTGCCATTCAATTTTTGAAGAATCTTCTTCCCCAATTTGAAGCATAATTCCTCGTAAATTAGGCAAATTACAAATTGTTTGATGCTCTTTGGCATAACCGTAAGCCCACTCACCATATTGAATAGGTCGACTGTCAAAAAAGCCATTAACAAAACCACCTGGATTACCACTATATAGTTCGTTAACTTTTAAGGGATTACTAGCTCTTACACCAAAATGTCCATTACCTAAAGCAAATATCGTTTCTAAATACTCTGTATCATGATTAACTAAATCAGTTTCTTCAATTAAAAAATCATTATTTTTCGCCATCCATCCGAACTCCTTGTAAGAAATACTTATTAAAAATTAGATAAATGATTACAATTGGTACAATCGTAATCACACTGGCTGCCATTGTTTGATCCCAACGTACGCCTCCGTTACGACTTTGGAAAGTTTGCAACCCTAAAGTTAAAGTATACTTGCTTGGCGTCGTTAAATAAAGCATTGGTTTCATAAATTCATTCCAAAAGCCCATAAAAACAAAAACTGCTTGTGTCGCAATTGAAGGTTTTGCTAAAGGCATAACAATTCGGAAAAAAGTTTGAAAACGACCTAACCCGTCAATTGAAGCTGCTTCTTCAACATCTTTAGGAAATGATAAGAAAAACTGTCGCATCATAAAGATATTTCCGATATTAACTGCTGCTGGTAAAATTAAAGAAGAAAAACTATCTAACATCCCTAAATTCATTAAAATTAAATAGTTAGGAATTAATAATACTTGAGCAGGTACCATCATCAATGCTAAAAATCCATAATAGATTCTCTCACGACCTGGAAAATTCAATCGTGCCAGTGCATAGCCTGCCATTGTATTAAGGAAAATATTAATTACTGTTCCTATTACTGAAATGATTACTGAATTGAGAAACCAACGAGTAAACAATGAAGATCTTCCTAAAACATATTCAAAGTTCCCTAAAGTAAATGTTTTTGGAATCAATCCCATATCTCCAGAAACAATTTCCGCATAGGGTTTAAAAGAAGCTGCTATCGCCCAAATAAACGGGTAGAAAGTTAAGCCTGCATAAATAATTAAAATAGCATATAAAATCCCTTTAAGTATTTGTTCTCGCTTTTTCCCTTTCATTCTTCATCCCTACCTTTCACTATTCAATTTCTCAGCTAATCTTGAAGCAACAAAAATGATGATTGATAATACAATTGCTAAAGCTGCTGCATAACCCATCGTATTCATTTGGCCAAAAGCATATTGATAAATCATCAATGAAATAGTTAAAGTGGAATTATTGGGCCCACCCGATCCATTAGAGAAAATATAAGCTTGGTCAAACATTTGAAAAGTACCAATAATTCCGGTTAATAATACATAGGTCGTAATTGGTCTTAAATAAGGAATTGTAATATAGCGAAGCTTATCCATTGCAGTTGCACCATCAATTGAAGCAGCTTCATATAGTGAATCAGGTAAGTCAACTAAAGATGCCAAATAAATTGTCATATAATATGGCACTGTTGACCAGATATTCATTACCATAATTACTTTTAAAGCATAGGCTGGTTCTTGTAAAAAATTAATTGGTGCGCTGTACAAACCAATGCTCATAAAGAAATCATTAACAGGTCCATAAACATTAAAAATAAACATGAAAATAATTGTTAAAGCCGAACTTGAAGTTAATGTTGGTAGAAAATAAATAAGGCGAAACAGTTTTTTCCCCTTAATACCTTTACTACTTAAAATATAAGCGATAACTAGTGCAAATAAAGTTTGTAGCGGTACTACTACAAAGGCAAAAGATGCGGTATTTTTTAATGCCGTCATAGCCTTTTTATCTTGAAAAATTCGTAAATAGTTGTCCAAACCTTTAAACGTATAGTTCCCTGTAAAAAGATTTACGTCATTAAAAGACAAATAGATAGCAAATAAAACAGCCAATACAAAGAAAATTCCAACTACTATTATTGCAGGCGCTAAAAATATCCAAGCTTGTCTAATTTCTTCTTTTTGAGCTTTAGTCCGTCTTGACTTTTTAGAAATTTCCATTATGTTACTCCTTTCTCGGCTTAAATCTTAACCATTTAAGAATAAAGCTGGGATACATCGTAAGTTTTCCAAAAGATTTAGAAAATTAATACCCCAGCCTTTTCTTAAAAGTTTTTATTTAGTTAGCTGTGATATCAGCGTTTGCTTGTTCATCAGCTTCTTGCATTGCTTCTTCAAAAGTTTCACTACCATCTAAAGCTTTAGGTAAGAAGTTTTGATAAGCTTTGTTTACTGTATCTAATGTTGTACCATCTTGCCAAATTGTTGCATAATCCCAAGCTTCTAAATGAATTAATAAATCTGGATTTGCTGTTAAATCAGCAGTCTCAGCAACGTCTTCACGACTTGGTAGTGTTCCTGTACCAACAACCCAACCTTCCATACCTTCAGCGCCAGTTGCATATTGAATCCATTTATCTGCTAAAGCAGATTGTTTAGTAGCAGCATATTTACCCCAACCAACTGAAAACATCATTGAACCTTCTGCGTCTTTATAAGTTGGCATTTTTTTAACTGTAAATGGAATATCTGGAAATTCAGTTTTCAATGTTTGATATACCCAGTTACCTTCATCCATAATTGCGATTTTACCTGAACCAAAAGCCTCTCCATTCCAACCAGTACCAATATCTTTTGGTGTCACAGCTGCTCCCGTATCGACTAAATCTTTCAAAATAGATAGATTTTCTACAACTTTTTTATCCGCTAAGTTTGCTGTACCATCTTCATTTAAAGGCAAGCCACCATCACGAGTAGCTAAATAATAATTCCGAGCCATATCTTGGTTGTAGCTCATAGCAAAAACTTTCCCTTTGCCGTAAGCTGCGTCAATTTTTTCTTGAAATTCAGGCAACCATTCAACATATTCTTCATAAGATTCTGGAATTTCATCAACTGAAACTCCAGCTTTTTCAAAAATTTCAGTATTTAAGTATAATGCTAAAGTCGACATATCTTTAGGAATAGCTTCTAGTTTTCCTTCAGTTGAGAAAGCATCAGTCAAGCTACTATAGAATTTATCACTTTCAAACTTATCAGCATCTAATTCTGCTAAAGTTTGGTTTTCAGAAAACCATGGGTACATATAAGCATCAACATAAAATACATCTGGCGCTGTTTTACCAGCCATATCTGCTTGAATTTGAGTATTGTAGTCGGTATAAACTTTCTTCTCAATTTTCGCACCAGTTTCATCTTCAAAAGCTTTAATCATATCATCCAATGATTTTTCTTCAGCTTCATTTCCGCCCCAAACACCAAGTGTCAATGTATCACCAGCAAAATCAGTCTTATCCTCACCTGAACTACTTGCTCCTTTATCACCACTACAAGCAGTTAGCAATGCTGCTGACAAAGTAAGCCCTACGCCAATAACTTTTTTCCATGTTTTCATAATAAATTCCTCCTAAAATATAATTGTTTCTTCTGTCGAAACAGAATAATTATTGCCAAAAGCTTCAAAAGAAACTTCTTGTACCCCTAAATTACGCACGCTGAATTGCTCTTTAGTGACTTGAATTTCTAAGGGATTTCCTTGCCAAACAATCCCAAATGATAATTTGCTCCACGCTTCTGGTAAATGTGGTTCAATTCTTAATTTCCCATTTAAGCATCGCACGCCACCATAACCTAAAACAGTCATCTGCCAAATACCACCGATTGAAGCTGCGTGAATTCCTTCATTAGAGGAAGTCATATTTTCGCCCATATCAATATTCATCGCTTGATTAAATAAATCATAAGATAAATCTAATTTCCCTAAATCTGCTGCTAAAATAGCATGAGTCGATAATGAAAGTGAAGAATCGTGCAATGTTTTAGGTTCATAATAATTCCAATTGATTAATTTTTCCTTTTTAGGAAATAGATTTTCAAATAAGAAGAGTAAAAGTAAAACATCCGCTTGTTTTGTTACTTGCATATCATTCACTTGTTCTAAATTGTAATCGTGGAACAAGGTGCCTACATGTGGACTATTTTTATATTCTGTTAAATCAATGATTTTTTTAGATAAATATTTATCATCTTGTGGTAAGACACCCTCTTGGTTTGGTTGTGGTAAGTAGATTTTATCTACCTTATCTTGCCACTCAGCATAAACTCGCTCTAAAGCCAATTTTTGATTTAATTTTTCAAAAAGTTCAGGCTCTTCTTGTTGCAGTCTTTCGTATAAGTTTATCGCCAAAGTGATATTCCAATGGGCCGTATAATTAGTAAAGGAATTATTATCAACGTGCTCTTTATATTCATCGGGTCCAACAACCTCTAAAATTTCATAACGTTGTTTGTCCTCTTGCCACTCTAAACGGCTTGCCCAAAACTTAGCTGTATCTAAAATAACCTCGTAGCCTTTTTCTTTGGCAAATTCCTGATCACCAGTTACATCTAAATATTGTTTAATCCCAAAAGCTACATCACTAGTAATATGTTGTTCAATGAAACCTGACCAAATTTTTGTCGGTTTGCCAGTGATAATATCCGCTGCTCCCCAGACTGGCGTAGTTTCCCCGTCATCTGGCCAAGCCGCTTCCCAAGGGAATTGCGCACCTTCATAACCATTAATTTGAGCTTTTTTATGAGCGCCTTCTAAACCTAAATAGCGGTATGTAACTAAGCTCTTAGCGATCTCTGGATGAGTAAAAGTAAAGTAAGGCAACATAAAGATTTCTGTATCCCAAAAAGTATGGCCTTTATAGCCTTCGCCAGATAATCCTTTTGCTGCAATGTTCATGCGTTCATCATGAGCAGGCGTCATAATATGCAGATGATATTTAGCAAAATTAAGCGCCAACTGATCTTTAAATTTTTTTGATTCAATACTGATTGGTAAAACCGACCAAACTTTTTTATCCCAAGCTGCTTTAGAAGCTTCAAAAAGTTTTTGATAACCGGTTTCAGTCGCCTCTTTCAACTCTGTTAAAGCAATCTCTTTGACTTCTTCCAAAGTTTTACTGGCTGTTTCTTTATCAATACTTGTATGAATAGAAGAAATTTTTTCAATCGTAACTGTTTGATTTTCTGCTAAATCTAGCCAATAACGGTTATAGATTTTTCTGCGTCCCATCTCAATCCGTTTTTTTGTTTCTTCATAGATATCTCTTTCTTTAGCAATTTTATGAACAGTTGAAAGCACAAAGAAAATATTTGACTGACTAGTATAAGGCATCATCTGCATATATTTTCCTTCAGCTAAAGCTTTGTCCCCTTCTGTAAAATGCTGAGAACCGCTATTGCTCACTTGCCCATCAATTCCAGAAACGATTTCAAGTTCAATATTTGCCCCTAAATTTTTAATTTCAATTTGTTGACCAAGTAAATGTTTTTGTTCAAAAGAAACAAAGCGCTTAAAAGTGAAAGCCGCTTTGATTTCTTGATATTCCCAAACAAAAGAACGTAAAAGTTCGCCAGTTTTCAAATCTAAATTTCGTTGATAGTTAGTAACTATTCCTTTAGTTAAATCAAGACGTTGCTGGTTTAGTCTAATTTCCATGCCAATCATATCAGGAACATTAGGTAGCTCGGTTACTTCATTGGCATCAAACTTATTGAAAGTTCCCGCTACAAAGGTATCTCTTTTTTCACCAACATAAGATTCTTCAGTCGCTGAGCGAATCCCCATATAGCCATTTCCTAAATACATTGCCGCTTCGGCTTTTCCTAGCCAATCTGTTTCAAAATGATCCTCTCCTAATAACCAAGGATTATTTTCAAAATACTTCATTCCAGTTCTCATAATTCCCTCCAACAGAAAACGTTTTAGATTTTAAATAAAAATTATTGCTGATAAAAATAATGATTTGAGCGAAAGAAAGCTAAAATTCCACCCATTAGATATAGTCCTAAGACAATTATTACCGAAAGTTTCAAAATAAAAATTCCCAAAAGCAAATGAAAAATTCCGTAACAAGCATAGCTAATTATCAATTGCTTGGGATTGTATTGATTTTTCAACAGTTTAGATAGTGCAAAACTAACCACAACTGTTATTACAAATAGTAATAACAAATTACTTGTATCGATGGTTAACACTGCACTTTCTTCCAATACTTTATCTAAGGAGTCTGTCTCCATAAGAATCCCTACTTTCTAAGTTTTGGCGTTCTTTTTCTAAAAGAACATCACTTCCACCAATCCAATCGTGTAATCCTTTCTTTTTAAAAATAAATACTAACAAACTGATGATCAAGAAAATAAAACCTACATTTGGTAAGAAGTATAATAATTTAGTAACTTCACGAACGCCTAAGTGTAATGCGCCACCTTCTTCAGTATAAACAAAAAGCTTACTAAAATATTTCCCAATTGTTCTACCTTCAAAAGTAGTAATCGCAATAATATTATACGTAGCAAATAGCAGTTGCGGTAATAAATTATATAAAAGTCCCTCAACGCCTAAAACCGTTAATACCATTTGAGCTAGTACAAAAATTAGCAAATAATCAATCACACCTGCTAAAAACCGTAATATACATTTACCTAGCATTTATTCACCTTCTCTCGAAAACCTTTTCGTTATAAAAGGATAATAACAGATATTATTTTACATTTCAAGCGGTTACAAGCAAAAATTTGCATTTATTTTTAAAATAGTTTATACTTTGTAACCGAATTACAGAAAACGTTTTAGGAAGCTCTTTATGTTAAAAGATGTTATCTTTGACTTAGATGGTGTAATTACTGATACTGCCATCTTCCACTTTATTGCTTGGAAAAAACTAGGAGAAAAATTAGGTATTGTTATCTCAGAGGAGTTCAACGAAAATCTGAAAGGTGTTGATCGAACTGAATCTTTACGCAGAATTCTCGCTTTAGGAAATCAGGAAAATCATTATTCTGAAGCAGAAAAAGCAGAATTTGCTAACGAAAAAAATAATTTCTATGTAAGCCTAATTGAAAAAGTTACTCCCGCAGATACTTTACCTGGTATCGCAACACTGTTAGCAGAATTGAGAGCCAACCAAATAAAGATAGGTTTAGCCTCAGCTAGTAAAAATGCACCCCAAATTTTAAAAAATCTAGGTTTAACCTCACAATTTGATACAATTGTTGATCCTGCTACACTTGAACAGGGAAAACCCCATCCAGAAATTTTTAGTAAAGCTTGTAATCAATTAGATGTTTTACCCTCAGAAGCTGTTGGTGTCGAGGATGCTTATTCAGGTATTCAATCAATTAACGATGCTCACTTACTCTCAATTGGTATCGGCGATCCTGCTACACTTAACGCAGCTGACGCCGTTCTTGCTGACACATCATTATTAACTTACGAAAAAATCATTGAAATTTGGCAAGAAAAACACTAAGTAAATGTTGAATATCGGATTAGTTTATTGCTAAATAAACTAATCTATTTTCTGTTTAAATGAAAGTTTTTAATACCATCATCTTTAGCCCCACACTCTATATACGAAAGTTTCTCCACCAAATGTCACCTATTTTTTCAAAAAAATATTTTCAATTTTAGCTAGCAATAGTTAGAATTATTGAAAAAACCATCAGATTACGCTTTTATAAAGGCGTAATCTGATGGTTTTGTTGATATGCTAGCATTGCTTATTAAGTTTTAAGCTTCTTCTGTTGCTAATAAATATTTAGCGACTAAAGCTGCTAAAATTCCGCCGACAATCGGCGCTAAAATAAAGATCCAGACTGTTGATAATGCTTCGCCACCGACAAAAATAGCCGGTGCTAAACTACGCGCTGGGTTGACAGAAGTTCCTGTTAACGGAATTCCTACTAAATGAACCATAGTTAAAGTTAAACCAATAACTAGACCAGCCAAATTAGCATTGCCTTTTTTACTGCTTGTTACCGTCATAATTACTAATACAAAAATAAATGTTAAGATAAGTTCAACGATAAAGGCACCAGCGACACCTAAATCCCCCACACTATTTTGACCTAAGTTACTTGTTGAAAGCCCTGCAAAATTCAAAATTGTTAAAATTGAAAAGCTTGCAGCAATCGCGCCAAGAACTTGGCCAACTAAATAATAAACTAATTCAGTGAAGTTTATGCGTTTATTCACAAACATACTGATAGAAACAGCCGGATTCAAATGGGCACCAGAAACCGTTCCAATACTATAAGCTGCCGCCACAATCGTTAACCCAAAAGCTAATGCGATTCCCGCAATGCCGACACCTTCCATGCCATTTCCAAAAACAGCAGTTCCTGTTCCGAAAAAGACTAAAATAAATGTTCCAATAAATTCTGCAATTCCTTTTTTGATAATAATTCTCCTCTCTCATTTACTAGCATACTTTTAAAATGATAACTCATTTTATGTTATTTGAAAATTATTATGCTTAGTGATTTTCTTACTTGACCTAAAGTGCACTTGATAGCTTACACTCAAAGAAAAAGAAATGAGGAAAAATAATGGCAAAAATAATTATCCTTAATGGTAGTCCCCGAAAAAAAGGTGCTACTGCAAAAATATTACGCCAACTCGCTGAAGAATTATCACTTTTAGGCAATGAAATTGACTATTATGAAATTAACGAACTGACATTTAAAGCCTGTACTGGCTGTTGCTACTGTTATCGTAAAGGTCCTTGCTTTATCAGAGATGACGCCGAAGCTTTTTCTTTAACGATAGAAGCTGCAGAAGGCATCATCATTGGTTCACCCACTTACTCCAGTAATATTTCCGGTCAGTTAAAAACTCTCTTAGACCGCTCCCATTTAATTACGGAACAACTCCTTTATGAAAAATATGCCATTAGTGTCGTCACTGGCAAAAATTATGGTAATAGAACGGCTAGCAAAGCATTAAATCAACTACTACAATATGCGGGAGCTCAACTAAGTGGTAAAATTATCTGTACCACTCCTTTTAACCATTCTCCTTTAAAACAGCCCAAGTTAAAAAATAAAATTTCAAAATTAGCGAAAAAATTCGATTATGATATAAAACAACAACGAAAATTTCTTTTTCAAACTATTTTTCATGCGATTATTTTCAAATTTGGCATTAAACCCTTTGTTTTGAAAAAAAGTGAACACAATCAAGGTATCATTAACCGCTGGCAAAAGAACCCCAAGCTTTTGAAAAAATAGAAAAGGAGCTCTAAAATGTATTATAATCCTCATGAAGTTGCTGAAATGTTAAATACAACGATTCCCACGCTGCACTATTATGAAAAAGCGGACTTACTCCCTACCATTCAGCGTAATAGTAGTGGCGCACGAATTTATTCCAGTCAGAATATTGAATGGCTACAAATGATTATTTTAATGCGCGCAGCCGAAATTCCTATTAAAGAAATTCGTAATTATAGTCAACTTTTAAAAATCGGTCCAACAACATCTTCAGAGCGCTATCAACTGATTAAAATGTATAAAAAAACCGTAGAAACTCGCATTGCAAACATGCTCAATTCCTTAAAATGGCTAGAGGCTAAAACTAACTTCTATCAAGAAATGCTAGCAGAAAAGATTAACTACACAAGCTTCACTGAAGAATCGCAAGCTTTTAAAGAAAGTCTCCAGCTAACAGGTGATTTTCTTACTGACAGAAAAATATTAACTGAGCAACTGTTGAAATAGCAAAAAGTCCCTCCGAAACACTTATTCTCCTCATTATAAACGCGGACACAGTGTTCGCGTCAAACTTTTTTATAGCTTTAGCAAATAAAAAAGTGAGTAAAATATTTTTAAACATATCCTACTCACTTCTATCTATTTATGCATTTATTTTATTGACTTCCCACTCGCTTCTTAGCATTGAATAATATAAACGGCTAACGTATTGTTCCTCCATATAAAAATAATCGCGTAATTTTCCTTCATAAGTAAAACCACATTTTTCAATCACAGCTTTGGAAGGCAGATTATTTTCTTTATGACAAACTTGCATTTTATGAAGGTTAATCTCCTTAAAGGCATAGTCAATTATGGCTTGCACCGCTTCACTACAATAGCCTTTTCTTTGAAATTGCCCACCCACACAATATTCAATTTCACAAAAATGATTTTTATCATCTACTAGAAAAATAGCAATTTGACCGATACAAAGATTTGCTTCTTTTTCAATGATTGCCCAACGATAATAAGCCTCATTTTGATAAGCAGCAATATATTTAGTTAATAATTCCTTAACTGCCTCTGTCGTTTGATAACAAGGTTCGGAATACATGGATTGAATTTTCGGATCAGCTACCCAATACTTCAACATATCCTCGCTATCACTGTACTCAAAGCGCCTTAAAATTAATCTTTTGGTTGTTATTGTTTTTGTGCCAACATGTGTTAACATATTCTCTCCACCTTCCAAAAATATCAGTTTTATTATAATTGAATTTCAGTTAAATTAGCCAAATCAAAATAATCCACACTACCTTCAGCAACAACTTTTCTAATCGCTAAAACCATTTCAGAAACTTCCTCAGATTGCGTTTTATTAGTTTTGCTTAACATTTTTAATAACATTTTTTCAGCAATATTTAATTGCGCTTGCGTTAAAGCCCCGCGTAGA
Organism: Enterococcus sp. PF1-24; assembly: GCF_029893325.1. Lineage (GTDB taxonomy): Bacteria > Bacillota > Bacilli > Lactobacillales > Enterococcaceae > HY326. The sequence continues at coordinate 16,312 of NZ_JARXWL010000028.1, read as the reverse complement.
TGAAAAGTCATGGCTTCAGGAAACTCTGTTAAAATCCCCTTTTGAATTGCTGCCAATAAATCATAATCTTTTTTTGAAGTTAAACCCACTGAAATCACCACAATTGGCAGTTTCTTATTCAGCTTCTTTTTCAAAGCAGCTAAGCCAGTAACTTTGCCAGCATAAACGGAACCAAAGTAGATAATTCTGTCAGCAGCTACTAATTGTTCCGTGGAAACTTTTCGATAATCAGCGATAGGATAATGATGTTCCTTTACAAATGTTTGCGCGTAAATTTTGGTACTGCCTCGTTTAGAAGCATAAATCACTAAATTTTCCAATTCTATCCCTCATTTCTACAACCAATAGGAATTAGTTATTATCGATTGTAACAAACCAGAGTTTAACTATCAAAGCTTTCCTTGAAAAAATAGCCTATTTAATATTCAGTTAATGTTCAGCAACTATTAACGAAAGGAAATCCCCGTATACTTTCCTTAAACAATTATCAAAACACGGAGGATTTTATGAAAAAATTAGCGATTATCACCATTATTGGTTTATCTTTATTAGGAAATGTCGCTCCAGTTTTTGCAGAAGAACAGCCAACTTCTGTTATAGACAACACTTTAGCAACTAAGATAGATGCTTATATTGAAGAAAGAAAGGATTACACTGCTTCTGTTTCGGTAGCCGTCGTCAATGGTCAAGAAACAACTATTGAAAAATATTATGGCTATGAAAATATCGAAAATGCTAAATCCGCTTCAGAAAATACCGTCTACGAATGGGGCTCTGCTAGCAAACTATTAATTTGGACTAGTATCATGCAATTAAAAGAAGCTGGTAAACTTGATTTAAATGAAGATATCAAAACTTATCTACCAGAAAATTTTTTAACTAAACTTAAATATGCTGATAAAATTACTTTAACTCATTTAATGAATCACACCGCAGGCTTTCAAGAATTGGTTTACGGTGCAGCTGAAACCACTAATAAAACAGAAATTCTCAGCTTAGAAGCAGCTCTAAAAATTACCCAACCAGCCCAGATTTATCAACCTGATAAAGTTTGTTCCTATTCAAATTGGGGCGCAGCGCTAGCAGCTTACATTGTTGAACAGGTCAGTGGCAAAGAATTTTATCAATATGTTAATGAAAATATTTTTAAACCTTTAAATATGCAACAAACTTCTGTCAAAACCGATCGTTCCGATAACCCTTGGGTTGAAAAACAGCGAGAAAATTTGAAAGCTTATTCTATTTATGAAGGTGGCTATGAAAAATTAGGCACTGGTTTAATCTATATTCAGCTTTATCCCGCTGGCGCTGCTGCAGGAACTTTAACTGATTTCACCCGTTTTTTAAAAGCCTTGCTTCCTGATGAAAACCAGCAATCCCCACTTTTTGAAAAAGCAGAAACGTTAACAGAATTTCACACAGCCAGTTTGAATTTTACTGATTCTGATATTCCCCGCATTCATCATGGAATGTGGTCTTTACCTTATGGCAATGGCGTTATCGGTCATTCTGGCAACACCCAAGCCTGTACTTCTAGCCTCTTTTTTGATCCAACAACCAAAGTTGGTATGGTAGTGATGACCAATGAAATTTATGAAACTAGTTATAATTACGGCCTCTTAGAAGTGATTTTTGGTGAATATTCAAAAAAAGCCACTAATGATTTGCGGCCTACTGATGTCAGCGGCATTTACACTTCTCCTCGTATAAATATTGCTCACGGGGTTTATAAAATTAATAAATTTTTGAGTTTTTCATGGTGGAATCAAACCAGTCCTACCACATATGAATTTGCCGGCATGTTAAAAAGAACCCAAATTGCTGATAATTTATTTTTAACCGATGATGGCAACGGAACTAAATATTTAAGTGCGATCAAACTACTCCCTAATGGCAAAACAGCAATTGAATCTTATACTCAAGATGATCAAAAAATCAGCACCTTTTCCTTTGTCGCTCACACTATTTTATTACTAATTTTCTTGCTAGCGATTATTTATCACTTACTCAGTTTAATTATTAAAGGACTTAAATGGCTTTACCTTACTTTACGTAAAAAGACGGTACAAAAAAATGAATTACGCAGACTTTACTTAATTACTAGTTTTGCGGTACTTGTGATTGCCGCACTTGTTTATTCAATCATTTTAATACCTGGCGACATTTATTATGTTCAGACCGCTATTAAATGTAGTATCATAATCTTAGCAACACTCACGCTACTGATAACAAGCTACTTACGACTGAAAAAAGCCAAAAACCTACCATTAAAACTTTCCGGAAAAGTTTGGCTGATTTTAAATCTATTTGTCATCGCCAATGTACTTTATTGGGAATGGTTCAATTTTTGGAGTTTTTAGTCAAAAAAATGAAAATTTGCGAGGTTTCTTTATGAAATATAAACTATTAGTGGCTGATGATGAAAAAGATATCATTCGCTTACTAAAACTTTATCTTGAAAAAGATGATATTCAAATCACTGAAGCTAGTAACGGCTTAACCGCTTGGGAATTATTGAACCAAGAAAATTTTGATTTATTACTAATTGATATCATGATGCCGGAAATCAACGGCTTTGAACTAATCAAAAAAGTTAGGGCCAAAAGCAATGTGCCAATTATGGTTATTTCCGCTTGCATCGACTCTTCTGACCGGATATTCGGCTTGGAACTAGGAGCTGACGATTATATTACTAAACCCTTTGATGCTTTAGAAGTTGTCGCCAGAGTCAAAGCAACTTTACGCAGATTTCATCAATTAGGCGCCTCTCCTAAGCAAGAACCACAAAACATTCAAGTGGGTCAATTAATCTTAAACGTCACTACTTGTCAATTAATTAAAGACAGTGAAATCATTGATTTATCAGCTACTGAATTTCGCGTTTTCAAAGAAATGATGGAAGCTCCTGGCAGAGTTTTTACTAAAGACCATCTTTATGAGATTGGTTGGGTGGATAAAGCCGTTGATGACAACGCCATTCGCGTTATGATTAGTAAATTGCGAGAAAAAGTCGGCCCAGAACATATTAAAACGATTCGTGGTTTAGGGTATCGACTGGAGAAACCTCATGAATAAACTAAGAAGCTTTATTTTTAAAAATTTCCTAATTTTCGCAGGTTTACTAGTTGTCAGTCTTTCCATCTTAGATAGCTTATTTGACGCGTTAGTCAACACGCTTGATAATCAAGCACTTATGTACTTAGCGTTAGTCAGCTATTTTTTATTACAAATCATAATTTTTATTCTGTACTCGATTTTATTTTATCGACGCGTCAATAAATCAATCACTATACAAAGCAAAAAAAATCTGCAAGAACAAAATTTATTATTTGCTAACATCGCTCACGATTTGAAAACACCGTTAACCACCATTATTGGTTTTTCAAAAGCTTTGGATGATCAAGTAACTACCAACCCTACCGAGCAAGCGGAGTTATTAAAAATCATCCATCAAAAAGCTCTACTTTCTAATGAATTGTTAGATTTAATGTTCCAATACACTAAATTAAACTCCGATGAATTTCAATTAAACTTAAGTGAAACTAATTTAGAAAAACTTTTACGAGAAATAATCGCTGAGCATTATGATTTATTTGAAGAGTATCAAATAAATTTAGATCTGCAATTGAATCCTTCTCAGCCAGTTGAATTACTAGTGGACCAAATTGAATTAAAACGAGCTTTTGCCAATTTAATTATTAACGCCTGTAAACATAATCCTAGCGGTACCACGCTAAAAATCGAATTAACAAACGTTGAAAAGCATTTTTATCTCAAATTTATTGATAATGGCGCCAAAATCCCACCAGCTATGCGAGAGAAATTATTTCACCCCTTCGTTAGTGCAAATCAACAAGAACGAGAAATTTCTGGCAGTGGCTTAGGTTTAGCGATTACTAAATCAATTTTGGAGAAACACGGTTTTACGATTGTGCTTAATGATGCTGCGGGGGATTTTACTAAAGAGTTTGTAATTGGGATTGAGTAAATTATTTTCTATTCAAAGGGTGAGGTAAAATCAAATTTGATTTTACCTCACCCTTCTAGTTTCTAACAATTTTTCTATTCTACAGACTGATTTCTAAAACTTCTGATATCAGTTTTTCAGATACCACTTCTACTTTCCCTTGTTCATTTATGCAATGAAGAACTACTTTAGCTCCTTCAAATCCTGATTGCTTAACAAGCATTTTCCCATTTCGATAACATGCTTCCACTTTACCAACTTCATTTCCAATTGAATCAAAAACTTCACTCTGAGTAGTAAATGTATCTTGACACACATAAATATGAATCTTAGCATCTTTATGGTACTCATACTCTGCTTTCGTATCACACGCTCCTTCAACAATGATAGAGTTCGGTCTAACTAATAGAGGTAAATGGAAATAGTCATATTTTTCTGTATACCATTGACCACTTTGATAAACTTTTCCTGTTAAGTAGTCTACCCAGTCACCTTTTGTTTTTGGCACATAGAAATTAGCTATCCCATCCTCATTAAAAATTGGAGCAACCAATAAATTTTCGCCTAACATATATTGTTGATCTAATGTATGAGTGGCAATATCATCAGTAAACTCAAGCATCATAGCTCTCATCATAGGAACTCCTGTTTTAGTCGTTAGTACAGATTGCGCTTGTAGATATGGCATTAGAGAAAGTTTTAATTTTGTATAAAAACGTGTTACTGCGACAGCTTCTTCTCCGTATAACCATGGGACTTTGTACTCCCAACTTCCATGATAACGACTATGAGAAGACAATAAACCAAATTGTGTCCAACGTTTATAAATATCCTCAGAAGCCCCCGCTTCAAAACCAGATATATCGTGACTCCAGTAACCAAATCCACCTAACCCAAATGATAACCCTGCTCGTAAAGACTCAGCCATAGATGGATAATCCGAAGTACTGTCTCCCCCCCAGTGAACAGGAAATTTCTGTGAGCCAACAGAAGCTGAACGAGCAAATACAACAGCTTCATGTTTACCTTTTTCTTCCACCAAAAAGTTATATACAATTTCATTATACAAATATGCATAATAGTTATGCATTTTTTCTGCATCAGCTCCATTAAAGTAAACTGCATCTGTAGGAATCCGCTCCCCAAAGTCAGTTTTAAAGCAATCTACCCCCATATCAATTAAAGTTTTCAATTTGCTCACATACCATGTAACTGCTTCTGGATTAGTAAAATCAACAATTGCCATTCCGGCTTGCCATTTATCCCATTGCCATACATCACCATTTTTAGTTTTCAAAAAGTATCCATTTTTCATACCTTCATCAAATAGTGGTGATTTTTGACCAATATACGGATTAATCCAAACACAAATTTTCAAACCTTTTGATTTTAACCGCTGTAACATTTTTTTTGGTTCTGGAAAAGTTCTTTCATCCCAAGTGAAATTGCACCACTCATACTCCTTCATCCATAAGCAGTCAAAATGGAATACCTCTAGAGGAATATCTCGCTCTATCATACCATCTACAAAAGAATTCACCGTCTTTTCATCATAATCTGTTAAAAATGAAGTACTTAACCATAACCCAAATGACCAAGAAGGTGGCAAACTAGGTTTTCCAGTTAATTCTGTATAATTTCCTAAAACATCTTTTAATGTTTCTCCAGCGATAATATAATACTCTAATTCTTCCCCAGGAACACTGAATTGTACTCGAGAAACTTTTTCACTACCAACTTCAAAACTAACTTTATCAGGTGAATTAACAAAGACACCATAGCCATAATTACTAATATAAAATGGAATGTTTTTATATGCTTGCTCTGTTCCGGTTCCTCCATCTGCATTCCAAATCTCTACACTTTGACCATTTTTAACAAAATTAGTAAATCTTTCTCCTAACCCATAGATTTTTTCGTCAACATTGATACTTAATTGTTCACTAATAAAAGCTTGTTTTTCAGGATCAATAATATAAGCTTTACTTCTCGGAAAACTTTGAGTGATTAACTTATCTTTATAGTAGAAAGCTACATTTAAATTTTCTCCTTTAGTAATTTCTACTGTTAAATCTCCAGAAATTATACGATAACTTTCTTCATCCTCAATCATATTAGGATGAATTTCTTCTGTATTTAAATCAAATTGTGTTTCTTTTTTCATTCTACCTTTATAGTTGTATAACTTAACACCGATAATATCCTCTTGCGGACTAAAAACTTCCATCGTCAATAATCCGCCATCTAATGTTGCTCCTCTATGAGAGACATAAGAGTAAGGCATATAAAGAATCATTTTGTTTTCTTTTACTAAAACATCATATACATGAACAGCATATTTTATATCATAGCCTTCCTTAACTAACCAGCCGCCATCTAAAAATTTCATTGTACTCACCTCATATATTTATTATATTTTACTAATTATTCATGATACTAAAATTCTACATTTAAAATACAAAATAGATCCCTTTTTTCTTCCCTACAAAATTTCTTATACATTCAAAAAATTATACACAGCACCAATTAAATTGGCGCTATTTTTATATTCACAAGGGATAATTTCATACTTCATATCCTTTATTCCGCGATCTAATATTAACATTTCTACATGTCGCTTAATTTCAGAAATGATTTTCTGATTATTAGATACTCCTCCGCCAATAATAATTCTTCCTGGATCTAAGCTAACTAAGAGATTATAAATACCTCGTGCCACAGCTTGATAAAAATTTTGACTTAAATGAACTGCCAATAAATTATCTGTGCTATATCCGAAAAATTCCTCACCAGATATTGGTTTCCCTGTTAGTTTATTATACCGTTCCACTGTTTTTACAGAACTGCCTAATTCACTTAATGTTCCTCGTTCATTAAGGAAAGTGTATCCAAATTCCCCACCAAACAGATTTTTTCCTTTAACTAATTGTCCATTTAAAATAATGGCACCTCCAATTCCGGTACCAATAACAAAGAACACAGCATCATTACTATCTTTAGCAGCGCCTTTCCAGAATTCAGCTAATGCCGCACAATTTGCATCATTTTCCATTGCAACCCGCAATTTAGTTATCTTCTGTAACTCTTCTTTAAAATCACATGTATGAATATATGGAATTGCACTTATTCCGCCGATTGTGCCTAATTCATCGTTAACTAACCCAGGAGCACTAATGGCTAATCCTTCAACTTCATAGTTTATTTTTGTTTTATTAACAATCTGTGATATTGTCTGCTTCATTTCTTGCCAATTTCCAGGTAATGAAACACTATCTATGTTGATTAATTCATCATTTATTCATGTACCAAATTTAACTGAACTACCACCAATATCAATTGCTTGAATAGCCTTCATCTTTGAGTTTCTCCTTTTTATCAAATTTGAAATAGTTGATTATTGATTCTTATAACTCTAAAATTTGTTTAGTTGCTGGATAAATTTTTCTATATCTTTCGTAAAATTTATTATACTTTTTAACAGTTGAAGGATCTGGTAAAATTTCCTGATTATATTTAACGAAGCTTGCCACACAATCTGTAGTAGATGTAAACCACTCATTTCCAATCGCGGCAATCATCGCAGCTCCCAATCCTGGCCCCTGCTCTACAGTTAAAGTAACAATAGTTGCATTAAATATATCTGCTTGCATTTGCAACCAATTTTTATTTTTTGCACCACCGCCTACTGAAACAATTTTCTCAAATTTTTTTCCAGCATCTTCCATTAAAACTTGACTATCTTTTAGAGAAAAAATAATTCCTTCCATTACTGCACGCGTAAAATGTTCCCGTTGGTGCTTCGCATCTATCCCAATAAAACTACCGCGAATTTGACTATCAATGTGCGGGGTTCTCTCTCCCATAATATAAGGAGTGAAAAATAAGCCTTCTGATCCAGCAGGAATTTTGTCAACATTTTCTAGTAATTCATCAAAAGATTCTTCAGTTGCAAAAGTATTTTTAAACCATGTTAGACTCTGCCCAGCAGCCAAAGTTACTCCCATTGAATAATAAGCATCCGGAATAACATGATTAAAGAAATGCAGTTTCCCATCATAATCTTTAATTTCTTTGTTTTCGTAAGACAGAAAAACTCCAGAAGTTCCAATGCTGCATAGTCCTTTTGTTGGTTCAACAATACCTGCTCCTAAAGCAGCACAGGCATTATCTGCACCCCCAGCGAAGACTTTTACTTCATTTTTTATATTTAATTTTTCAGCTAGACTTGGTTTTAAAACTCCAATTTGTTCAACAGACTGAACTAACTTAGGTAGTTTTTCTGAATCTATTGAAAATTTTCGTAAAATTTCTCTATCCCAAATCTTTTTTTCTATATTTAATAATAACGTACCTGCAGCATCTGAATATTCCATATTTAAATTTTCTGTTAAATGGTATGCTAAAAAATCTTTAGGTAATAATATTTTTTTAACTTTTTTCCACAAATCTGGTTCATTTTTTTTAACCCATAAAATTTTTGGTAGCGTGAAACCTTCTAAAGGAATATTTTTAGCTTTCTCTAACAGCTCTGCCCCATATAGCTCTTCAATTTCTTGACACTCACTCGTGGTTCGTACATCATTCCACAAAATAGCTTTTCGAAGTGGTTGTCCCTGTGCATCTAAAAGCACCAAACTATGCATTTGACCAGAAAAACTAATTGCAACGATTTTTCCGAATTGTTCATTAGCTTTTTCAGCTAATAAAGATAAAACTTTTTCTCCAGCTTCAAGCCAATCTAGTGGATCTTGCTCACTATAACCTGTTTTTTTATGATATAAAGGATATTCACTAGTTGCTTCAAATATAACAGCTCCTGCTTTATCAACTAACAAACCTTTTAGTGAACTTGTTCCCAGATCTAATCCTGCTACATATTCCATATCTAATTCCTTCTTTAGAAAAAAACAGGTAACCGAAAATATTTACCTGCTTTTTAAACATTTTTTATAACTCAATTCCATTTAATTTAATAACTTCTTTGTACCAATAAAAACTATCTTTTTTATAACGATTTAAACTACTTTTTTGATCTTCATCTTGATCAATATAAACAAAGCCATATCTTTTTTGATAGCCATTTAGCCAACTCAATAAATCAGTAAACGACCAAGTACAATAACCTAATAGTTCTACTCCGTCATCAATCGCATCATAAATAGTTTCTATATGCTGTTTTAAATATTTAATTCGATAATCATCATGAACTTGTTGTTCTTCAGTCAATTGATCGAATTCTCCTAACCCGTTTTCAGTGATAAGAACAGATAACTTATAACGACTAGTTAAGCGCCGTAACCCAATTTGCAGCCCGTTAGGATCAATATTCCAATCCCAGTTTGTCTTTTCTACATAAGGGTTATCAACTGATTTATACAATCCTGGCACACCAGATTCTTGAGTGCTTCCTTTTTCGCCAGAAGTATTCATTTTACCAATGCCCACACCATCTAAAGCGTTATAAACAACTGTTGCCGTTTGGTAATAATTAATTCCCAAGAAATCTGGTTTACCACTTTTTAAGATATAAATATCTTGTTCCGACACTTCAGGCATCAAACCATTTTTCTCTAAATATTTTTTTGCTACAACTGGATATTCACCATTTACATAAATATCTAACCACAGATGAGCATTTAATTCTTCAGCATTTTCCATAGCTAAAACATTTTCAGGATCACAATTTTTTGCATAAGTTGGTCCATAAGCGAAACTAGGTCCGATTTTTCCTGGCAAGTTCATCTCGTGATACTTAGCAATAACAGAAGCATTGGCTAAATTAGCATGATGATTTGCTTGATACATGCGTTTTAAATCACATACACCAGGTGGATGGGTCCCTAATAAATATCCTTGAGATATAAAAACATTCTGTTCATTCATACTAATCCAATATTTTATTCGATTACCAAAAGTTTCAAATAAAACCTTAGCATAATTAACAAAATCATCCACTACTTGAGGTGACTCCCAGCCACCATACTCTTCTTGTAGTCTTGCTGGTAAGTCCCAGTGATAAATCGTCACTATTGGTTCTATATTATTTTCAATCAACTCATCAATAAGTTGATCATAAAACTCCAACCCTTTTTGATTAATTTCTCCTCGCCCGTTTGGCAAAATTCTTGTCCAGGCAATTGAAAACCGGTAAGCTTTCAAGCCCATTTCTCTCATTAATTGTATATCTTCCTTAAAGCGATGGTAATGATCTACCGCCTCATCACCATTAGTGCCTTTAAATGTTTTTCCAAGAATATGAGAAAAATCATCCCAAACGGAAAGCCCCTTGCCATCTTTATTCCAAGCTCCTTCAACTTGATAAGCTGCCGATGCAGAGCCCCATAAAAAGTTTTCAGGAAATTTTTTCAACTTATTCATTACAATCTCCTATAATATATATTTTTATTTAACTGCACCATCTGAAATACCTTTTACAACATGTTTTTGCAAAGCAATAAATAATATGATTACTGGAATAATCACAATTACTAAAGCTGCTAATGCTAAATGCCATTGCTTGTTAAACTCACCAAAGAAATAGAACATTTTCAAAGGAATAGTGTACATACCAGCTTTGTTAATTGTTAATGATGGTAATAAGTAGTCATTCCAAAACCATAGTGCATCTAAAACAATTACTGTTACAGTCGTCGGTTTTAATAAAGGAAAAATTATTCGCCAATAAATTTTAAATGAAGACGCACCATCAATAATAGCGGCTTCATCTAACGACTTGGGGATTCCTCGTAATGCGCCATAATACATAAAAGTTGCCATACTTGTTGCTAAGCCATTGTACATTATTATAATACCAATTCTGTTTAATAAATTTGCTTTCCCAAAAATTGAAATTAAAGGAATCATTATTCCTTGAAAAGGAATTAGTAAGCCAATTGCAACAATAAAATACAAAGTAGAGCTTAATTTACTGGTATTTCTTGATAAGGCGTATGCAGCCATCGAAGAAATAATTACAACAAAAAATAAAGATACAACTGTAATAATCAACGAATTTAACGCCGTATGTGTAAAATCTAATTTTTCCATTGCTGTAGTATAGTTTTCAAAATTAATTTTACTTGGTAAACCTAACGTATCCGCAAATATTTCCGCTTTTTCTTTAAAAGAATTTGTTAGAATCAAGTAAAATGGATATAACCAGATTCCAGCAGCAAGTAAACCACATACGATAATAAAAAATTTTTTTTGCTTTTCTTTGTTCTTCATTAGGCATCGGTCTCCTTGCTTCGAGTAAATGAAATTTGAATTACAGAAATTAATACGATGATAAGTAAAAAGACAAAAGCTTTTGCTTGAGCATATCCCATGTTCTTCATAACAAAGGCTTCATTATAAATATTCATAGATGTCATCTGAGTTGAATTGTATGGACCGCCACCTGTTAAAGCTAAATTTTGATCATATAATTTAAAAGCATTCGATAATGTCAAAAACAATGTAACTGTAAATGCTGGAATCATCATTGGTAATTTAACACGGAAAAATGTTTGAATGGATGAAGCACCATCGATATTTGCGGCTTCAACTATCTCTTCAGGAATATTATTTAAAAAAGATATATATATCAGCATCATATAACCACTCATTTGCCAGACAAACAGAATAACCAATCCCCAAAAACCAGTTTGAGGTGTACTCAACCAATTTTCAAATGCTGCAATGCCAGTTAATTCAGCAAAACTGGTAAAAACTTTATTAAATACAAATTGCCAAATAAAACCTAAAATAATTCCACCAATTAAATTTGGCATAAAAAATACCGTTCTAAAAATGGTAGCCCACTTACCTAATTTTTGAGTCACTAATACTGCCAATCCCAGAGCAACAATATTAATTAAAATTATGCTAACTATTGAGAATTTTGCGGTAAAAATCAAACTATTTATAAAAGTTTCATCTTTAAATATTTCTAAATAGTTAGTAATACCAATAAAATCTGCTGCCGTATTACCATTCCAATTAGTTAATGAGTAGTAAATTCCAATAATTAACGGAATAAATAAAACTACTACTAACACTAATAAACTTGGTAACATTAATAACCAAAAAGATTTCGATTTATTTGTTAACATATTCTCACCTTCCCTTAAATATAGAGGAGGTATATTCGCCTCCTCTATTACACTTATTTATTCAGTTCTTTCTTCAGCCCATTTAGTACTTAGAATTTCTTTAAATTCTTCCCAATTTGTTTGTTTTCCAGCGTAAGACTGAATTTCTACGCCAACAACATTTAATGGATAACCATCAGGATACGAATTATGAACCCAAGGAACTGCATTACCATCATTTAAATATTGATATATTGTACTTGATAGTGGGTCACTAATGTCTTTACTTTCAAAATTAGTATATGGTGGAATAAAACCAAAATCATTGACAATCATTTGCATCCCTTCGTCATCAGTGTACATCCATTTCAAAAATTCAATTGATGCATCAATTACTTCTTGATCTTTATTATCATTTACACACCAATACCACGCAGGTCCGGCAACAATATTGCCCTCTTCTTTTTCATCTACAAACATTGGTAAAATATCTAATTTATCTTTCGCAAATGTTTCATCTAAACTGTTAAGAGTTGGAACAATCCAGTTTCCTTGATGAATGATAGCTGCTTTACCACTTGCAAATAGTTCTTCAACAGACGTTGAATAGTCCATTGACTCTAAAGGTGTAGCATTATATTTAATTGCTAAGTCTGTATAAGCTTGCCAACGGTCTGAATAAGTTAATTCTAATTTCTTAGCTTCAGAAGTTTCTTTTAAACTATTATTAAACTCTGGTGCAATGAAATTTGAGCTATATTGACCACTTACCCAAGTTTCACCACCACTATAAGCAAATACTCCTTTAAGCCCTAATTCATCTTTTTTAGCATCTAATGTTTCAATTGCTTTCTTAAAATCTTCAAAAGAAGTAATTTTTGTAGTGTCAATCCCTGCTTCTTCAAAAATTACTTTATTAATTAGCCAGCCATATCCTTCAATATTCATTGGTACACCTAAAACCTTTTCATTTAAAGTTGCACCTTCTAATGTTCCTTCAATTGCAAGATTTGCTAGTTCCGTTTCACCTAAATCATATAAAGTATGTTCCCAAGTTTGAGCTCCAGCTAACCCTCCAATCATGAACAAAGCCGGTTCATCTCCAGAAGAAAATTTAGCTTGTAATGCTGCATCAGCATCTGTGCCACCACCAACAGTAGTCATATTGATATCAATCTCTGGGTGAGCTGTTTCAAATTTTTCTACCAATTCTTCCATCTGTTCAGCTGTTTCAGTTTTAATATTAAATACTTCTACTTTAACTTTATCAGTATCACCATCGCTCTTTGAGCTACTATCAGTTGATGAACAACCTACTAGTGTCATTAAACCAAGTACTGCAGCAAAACTAATCATTTTCTTTTTCATAAATCTTCTCTCCTTTATTTTTTAATAACTGTATTTTTTAGAGTGAATCTTAAAATATTCTCTTCAAAATTACACCAAATAATCATTCAAACAAGATTTGACATATTCAATATGGCTTGATTCTAACTTGATATCTTTTAAGTTCAGGGCATATTCAGTTAAGCTTTCTAAATCTTCTTGATTAGAAACGATCGATGCACCAATACCTTCTTGGAAAGTTGCATAACGTTTTTCTTTCAAAACATCAAAGAAGCGATCTTCTTTTAATTTCGCTGCTGCTAATAATCCTCTGGCAAAAGTATCCATCCCGGCAATGTGAGCTAAAAATAAATCTTCCATTTCAAAACTTGAACGACGGACTTTTGAATCAAAGTTAATGCCTCCAGGAGCAATACCGCCATTTTCTAAAACGCCGTACATTGCTAAAGTTACATCATAAACATTAGTTGGAAATTCATCGGTATCCCAGCCTAACAACACATCACCTTGGTTAGCATCTAAAGAACCTAACGCATTGTTGACGCGAGCTACTTCGATTTCATGTTCAAAGGTGTGACCAGCCAATGTTGCGTGGTTAGCTTCTAAATTTAATTTGAAATCATTTTGTAAATCATATTTTTGAATGAATTGTAAAGCTGTTGCAGCATCAAAATCATATTGATGTTTACTTGGTTCCATTGGTTTTGGTTCAATTAAGAATTGTGGTTTATGACCGATTTTTTCTCCATAAGCAACTGCCATTTTAAATAATCTAGCAATATTTTCTTGCTCAAAAGCCATATCAGTATTCAGCAATGTTTCGTAACCTTCACGACCACCCCAGAAAACATAATTTTCACCATTTAATTTTTTTGAAATATCTAAACCTTTTTTGACTTGCGCTGCTGCATAAGCAAAAACATCCGCGTGATTAGTGGAAGCTGCCCCATTAACATATCTAGGATGGCTGAACATATTTGCAGTGTTCCATAATAACTTAATGCCTGTTCGGTCCATTTGCGCTTTAATCAAATCAGTAATTTCATCTAAGTTTTTATAAAATTCTGCTAAACTATTGCCTTCAGGAGCAATATCTATATCATGGAAGCAAAAATATTCCACATCTAATTTTTCTAAGATTTCAAAGAAAGCGACTACGCGATTGCGGGCTGTTTCCATTTCATCAGCTGCCAACCAAGTTCGTTGGTTAGTTGGTAAACCAAAAGGGTCACTGCCATCTTGCGTCATTGTATGCCAATAAGCAACCGCAAAACGTAAATGTTCTTTCATTATTTTGCCAGCTACCATTTGTTCGGGATTATAGTGTCGAAAAGCAAAAGGATTCGTCGTATTAGTACCTTCGTATTTAATTTTTTTTACTTGTGGGAAATAACTCATGCTTGCTTCCTCCTGATAAATAATTTAATTTTCGAGTTAGTTCGTTTCGTTTACTAACTAACTCTTTAATGATATAGTATCCGCTTTCAGATGATTAGTCAAGTACATTTCATTATCTTTTTTATCTATTTCCATTAGTATGTTTATTTAACAAATAAAAGAGAATTTATGAAAATAGTAGAAAAAATTCAAGTTTATCGGTATACTTATGTAAATATATTCATTAAATAAATTAACAGGATGTGTCAACTATGCAAGATTTGAATTATATGCGGCGGACTCCTAATGAATCCTTATGCTTAGAATACATTATGAATAATCAAAATCTATCTCGGGCAGACCTATCTGCTTTAACTGGTTTGACGAAAGCAACCATCTCAGTTATCGTCAAAAAATTAATTGAAGATCATTTGGTAATTGAAACGGGCATTGGTGAATCTAGCAACGTCGGCGGACGAAAACCAATTATTTTGCAATATAATGGTAAAGCCGGTCTTTCCATCTCGATTGATGTTGGCTACAACTATGTCAATGCTTTATTAACTTATCTTGACGGTGAAGAAGTCCAATTTATTCAAAAAAAACCAATTACTTTAAATGAAGCAACCATTAAAAAGTATTTTTCTGAAATCTTCAGCACTTTTCAACAAGCGCTACCTAAAACAAATTACGGGGTAATCGGTGTCGTTATCGCGGTTCACGGTCCTGTCTACGATGGCGAAATTATTTTTACGCCTCATTATGATTTAGATCAAATTCCTTTTCGTAAAATCGCTGAAGAATTAAGCAATTATCCTGTATATTTAGAAAATGAAGCCAACCTCTCAGCACTAGGAGAATATATGTACACGGCTGATTCTTCAAGCTTAATCAGTATTAATATGCACAGTGGGATTGGCGCTGGTATCGTTCAAGATGGTGTCTTGCAAGTAGGCTCTCACGGCTTTGCGGGTGAAATTGGGCATCAAATCGTGGTGATTAACGGTGAAAAATGTCGTTGCGGCAATCATGGCTGTTTAGAAATGTACGCTGCTAACAAAGTTTGTTTTGAAAAATTTGCTAAGATAAAATCAATGGATTATGTTAATGCGATTATTCTTAGAGAGTACTATCAAAACAATGATGCAGATGCCTTAGCAGTCACTCAAGAAAATGTTAATTATTTAAGTGTCGGCATCAATAATATTATCGCTCATTATGATCCAGAAATTATTGTTTTAAACAGCTCCCTTTATCGGGAAATTCCCGAAATGATTCAACAACTTAAAACGATTTTACAAAATCGTTTTTCAAATAAAGTTAGCGTTCGCAATAGTTTGTTAAATGAAAAAGCTACCCTTTTAGGTGGATTAGTTTTAAATCTGCAACATTTTTTGGATATTAAACAATTAAAGCTTCCTCAGTTAGATATCAAAAAAGCCTCTACAACTTAATGGAACTGACCCCAATTAGTGGGACACATTCAAAAAAGCATTGATTAGATTGCAGATTTCCGATATTCAATCGGTGATTTGTAGTCTAATTTTTG
>NZ_JARXWL010000027.1 GCF_029893325.1 Enterococcus sp. PF1-24 | reverse complement strand
TTCAACCCAATTCGTGATCGTTTCCGTAACGAAGGGCTTTTAAATCCGAAAGTCAAAGATGTGGAACCCAAAACTTTAATTTATCAAGTGCCTGGTGGGATGTTATCTAACTTATTAAGTCAGTTAACTGAACAAGGTTTACAAGATAAATATGATGAGGTTTTAGCAGAAGTACCGAAAGTGCGGGCTGATTTAGGTTATCCGCCGTTAGTAACGCCATTATCACAAATGGTCGGGACGCAAGCTTTAATGAACGTGATTTCAGGTGAGCGCTATAAATTGATTCCCAATGAAATAAAAGATTACGTGCGGGGCCTATATGGTCGCCCGCCAGCACCAATTTCTGATGAAATCAAACAAAAAATTATTGGCGATGAAACAGTCGTAACTGTGCGACCAGCTGATTTAATTGCCCCACAATTACCAATTTTTGAAGAAGAAATTAAAGAATATGCTAAATCAATGGAAGATGTTTTAATGTATGCAGTCTTCCCGCAACAAGCCAAAGATTTCTTAGGGCGTCGTGAAGATCGTTTTTACGATGTGCCACTTCAAACCGTTAATGTTAAAATTGACTACTAAGTTTAACTAAACAGGAATAAACAAACCATGATTTTTTCATCATTAAGATGAAGATTGTGGTTTGTTTTTTTGTTACTAAAAATAGAAAGTAAGATGGTATAATAACATGAAAAAAGACATTTTAAAGAGAGCTAGGGGAGAGAAAATGACCAGTTGTAATTGTAATCTCAATATTCATTATACTGCGCCTGATGAAGTTTGGGATAAAATAGCTAAGCTTTATCAAGAAATGCCTGAGTGGCAAGGAATAAAAAATGGCATACCTTATTGGTTTAGCAAGTCTGAAAGTGGAAAATATCTTTGTGCTTCTGTTGAACCAGGTGGATTGCAATTTAGGGGAGAATTAGAGCCAGAAGAGTGGCAACAGTGGCTTACATTATTTAGAAAAAAGGCATCAGACTATTTAGGTTATGAAATTGGTGAACCAGAAGATGGCTATGATTTTGTTTATTACTAAAAAAATTATTGCTCTCTAGGTCTTTAGACTGATAACAAAGCAATTTTTCTTGATTACAATACTGTTACAGTAAATTTACTTTTGTAACGAAAGCCAAGAAGAAAGATTTATCGTTTCTTTTTACAGCTAACTAATAATGAAGGATAGAAGATATCAGTTCTATAAAATGAACTAGGAGGAAAGTATCATGAGAAAACGATTATTATTTGTCAGTATGTTAATAGTAGGATTTGGGATGCTGGGGTTATTTAATAGCGAAGTGGCTTACGGGAAGTCATTTGTTAGTGATCAAGCGGAAGTATTATCTGATGAAACTGAAGCGTATATTAATCAATTGAATGATGATAAATTTGCACAATTGTATGGTGAACCAGAATATGCAGTGATTACTTTGTCTTCTTTAGATAGTGATATTGCTGATGCTGCTTTAGAGTTATTTAATTCTTACGGCATTGGTAAAAAAGCATACAATAACGGTTTATTATTTGTTTTCGCAATTGAAGATCGTGAGTTTCGTTTACAGTATGGTGATGGCTTTGCAAAAGTTTTTGAAGATAGGGATGGCGATGACTGGGTAGACCAAACAGCTAAAGATTTCTTAAAAGCAGAAGATTATGATGCTGCCTTGCGTTATATTTCTGAGCGGGTTTATCAAGAAGTTCAGCAGCTAGATGAAAATCAGGGGTTAGCAAATGTTTACGCTGCCGGTCCAGCTTTTTTAACTGAAAAAGCAGAGAAGAAACGTCAACAGGGAAAAGTTTTATTAACTTTATTCGTTTCTTTATCCGCAATTGTTAGTGGTGGAACGAGTGGTTATTTCTTTTTCAAACAGCAACGAGTTAAAAAAGCTTTTGAAGAGCATCAAGTTATTCCTAGTCATTTGATGAATAGTACTAGTTTTCAATTAAAGGATTTTTATAAATGGGCAAATGTAAATCAAAAAACTTTCAATAAGTTCAAGAATAAAATTGATTGTTTAGCAGGTTTAAAAATGTATTTAGGAGAAGAATATCTCACTTCAATCATTGCTAACGCAGATGTTTTTGATGCCCAAGAAACGAATTTATTGCAAAGAGCCCTTAATAATGGAAGTTTGAAAAACTATTTTGCAGAAGAAATTTTACGCAGTAGTAGTTATCATTTGGCGAATTTTTATGATGAAGTGACTGTGGCAGAAGAAACTTTGTTAGGTTTTGAAAATGCCATGTTGGGTTATTTAAATGAGTATTTGGCAAATTATGATTTTTCTAATGATATTATGGCAGAAAAAGCAGCTTTAATTCCTGAATATCAAAAGCAAGTTAAAAAAACGGCACAACAGACGATTCAAGAGAAAGTTCAGCACGGTGATTATTTAGTATTAGTGTTAATTAGTGGTTTGAGTCGGGAGGATTTAGATGAAAATATTCCGACAGAAGTAGTCAAAATTGTTTCTCGGGTTAAAAATCAAGCGATTTTTATGGTGGATTTGGAGGAAGTTTACAAAGAGCATCCTGAAATGCGAGAACGTTTAGCTAGCTATGATGACGATGATTATGACGATATTATGAGTAGTGTTCACTTTAATGGCTATTCAGCAAGTAGTACCAATCAACTGATGTTGTACACATTACTTTTTAACCAAGCCAATCATCAAGATACTGTGATTGCTGAGGCGCAAGCCAATTCTTCAAGCGGTGGCGATTTCGGTGGTTTTGGTGGCGGGATGAGCAGCGGTGGCGGTGCTTCTGGTAGCTGGTAAAATTAATAGAAATAAAAAAATAGCACGGTGCTCTAAAAGATTAGTCTTTTAGAGCACCGTGTTTTTATGTTTTGCTCGGGTGCAGAGCAAAGTCCGCTTTTCAAATAGATCTAGTTAGCTCTCTTCGGCAAAGTGAAAATAAAATCCGCGGTAAAGAACACTGCTATATTTAATTTGGCACTTTACTCGGATGCATAACAAGTTTCTCCACTTTTCATGGTGTCTAGCTGCATGAGTTTGCACCACTCGACAAAGTGAAAAAGAAATTCACGGTAAAGAACACCGCTAAAATTTATTTTTGCACTTTGCTTGGGTGCAGAGCAACTCACTCCGCTTTTCATATTGCCTCATACATTTCTTTGATGCGTTGAACTGAAAGGTCCCATTTTATTTTTTCAGCGACTGACAATGTTAGATTGTAAGCTTTTATAATTCCGCTGTTGCCAATTAAGCTTGGTTGGCCGATATAGATTTTTTCTGTTTCGGAATAGCTTGAAACAGGGAGGATGAGTTGGGCGTTGGTTAAAATCGCTTTAGCGATTTTAGTTGCTTGATTGGCGATGCCGTAACAAGTATAGACTTTTCCCATAAAAATTCGCCAACCAGCAGCGCGAGCTTCTTCTTCCAAAGCTAGTTGTTCTGTTGCAGTTAATTTTGTTGATAAATCTTGGTTGGCAATCCGAATGGTTGACCAGGCAATAAATTGGGTTTCTCCATGTTCTCCTAAAACGTAGCCATTCACACTATTTGGATGAACTTTTAGAGCAGTGCCAATAGCTTGTTGCATCCGCACGGTATCTAAGGCTGTACCGGTGCCGAAAACTTGATTTTTTGGTAAGCCAGTTAACTCTTGCAAATAACGGACGATGACATCACAAGGATTAGTAATTGATAGAAGTATGCCATTGAAGCCAGATTCTTTAATCTTTGGCGCCCATTCTTCAACAACTTTTTTAGTAAAGTCTAATTCTTCAAAACGATCGGTATCCCCTTGTAATAATTGAATATTTCCCGCAGAAAAAATAAGTAAATCACAATGACCTAATTCCGCTAATTGATTGCCTTTAATGCCCACGGTGGAGGCTTGGCCGATTTGCCCTTGCAATAAATCATTGACTTCCGCCTCAACCAGCCCTTCATTTTTATCGTAAAGAATAATTTCATCAGCGACTTGTTGCTGAATTAAAGTATAAGCAGTTGTGCTGCCTACATGGCCCACGCCGATAATCCCGATTTTTTTCATTAACATCTACCTTCCAATAATTATTTTTATTAGTATAGCATGAAATTTTTAATTAGAAAGGCGTTATTTTGTAATTCGTTTTGACAGAAAGCTATATTTTTGATAAAATCAGAACTCACGTTCGGTATGTATGGAGAACAGATTTTAAGATAGAGTGGAGGATTTTTATGGAACTGTCTAAAAAAATTGCGATTTTGGCTGAGTCAGCGAAGTATGATGTTTCTTGTTCCAGCAGTGGTGTTCAAGAAAATACGCGGCAAGGAAAAGTCGGGAGCACGGAGGTTTCAGGAATCTGTCACTCTTTTACTCCAGATGGTCGTTGTGTTTCTTTGTTAAAATTATTATTTACCAATGCTTGCATTTTTGATTGTCATTACTGTATTAATCGAAAATCCAACCATATTCCGCGGGCAACTTTTACACCACAAGAAGTAGCTGATTTAACGATGGATTTTTATATGCGAAATTATATTGAAGGCTTGTTTTTAAGTTCCGCTATTATTAAAGATGTGGATTACACTTGTGAGCTTTTAATTGAAACCTTAAAAATTTTGCGTCATGAAAAAGGCTTTAGAGGGTATATCCATGTGAAAGCCATCCCAGGTGCTGATGAAAAATTAATTGAGAAATTAGGATTTTTAGCCGATCGTATGAGCGTTAACGTTGAGCTGCCTTCACGAGAAAGTTTGAAATTACTAGCACCAGACAAAAATCCTTATGCTTTGTATAAACCTATGAAACAAATTACTGAAACTAAAAAAGCCCAAAGTTATTTGCCAGCTGTCAGAAAGGGACCTTCATTTGTGCCAGCAGGGCAATCAACACAAATGATTATTGGCGCTTCACCTGAAAATGATCGGGCGATTGTGAAAATTGCAGAAAATCTTTATGGTAAATACGAGTTGAAGCGGGTCTATTATTCGGCCTACATTCCCGTGAACAACGATTCACTATTGCCAGCAGTTACTACTGAACCACCATTGTTGCGAGAGCATCGCCTTTATCAAGCAGACTGGTTGATGCGCTATTATAAATTTAGTGCCGATGAAATTTTATCAGAGGATAAACCGAATTTTAATTTATATTTAGATCCTAAAGCCAACTGGGCGGTGCAAAATTATGAACAATTTCCGGTTGATGTGCAAACCGCTTCCTATGATATTTTATTACGAATTCCTGGTGTGGGGCCAAAAGGAGCCCGCAACATCATGAAAGCCCGCAAATATTATCGGCTGCATTTAGCTGATTTGAAAAAACTAGGCATTGTCATTAAAAGAGCGCAGTATTTTATTACTTGTAATGGGGAATCTGTTTCAGGTTTGATTCACGATCCTGAGTGGGTGATTTCCTCTCTGATTTCTTCCCGGCAATACGAAACTTTAAAAGCTGCCAACACGCAATCTTTAGGAGAGCAGTTGTCTTTATTTGATGTGGAACGTTTTGAACATACGAAAAATAAGGAATTAGCTTATGGCAATTGAAAAAATTGATGAAGTTTGGGAGTATGACGGCAGTTTTGCCGGTTTTTTAACCTTAGTGCAAAAAGCTTTTAAAATCCAGCAGTTTCCTCGTGAAATTTTAAATCCTGAAACGGCTCTGGAAAGTTTATTTTTTGCCAAATGGCTTGAGACTGACGAACAGTTAGCGCAAAAGATTTTTATGCGTTTGCAGCAACGCTTAACGTTTGAAAACTTTGAATTTATTCAAACGGGATTTCATAGCACTTTAATTGGTAAAGAAGTTTATTTGTTAGAAGCGATTGAAATTGCTTTGCAAACCAAAGATTCTTTAGAAAATTTTATCGGTCATCCTGCCGTTTTAGCTTTGCAAAAGAGTATTCGCACGCTATTGGGGGAGGCCCATCAGTTTAAAGGGTTTGTCCGCTTTGAGTATGTAGATCAATATTTATTTAGCAAAATTAAACCGAAGCATTTATCTTTACCTTATATTTGTCCGCATTTTGCTGATCGTTATCCCGGAGAAAGTATTTTAATTTATGATGAAACCCATCGCTTATTGGCAACGATTCAACAGAGGAAGATTGGCTTTTTGGAAGATGTAGACTGTCCTGACTTTGCTACTCAAGAAAAAGAACAGGAGTTACAAGCAGATTGGCGGGTTTTCCTTAAAGCCTTAACGATTGAAGAGCGCATCAATCCAAAACTACAAATGAATCATTTACCATTAAGATTTCGTGGGAATATGGCGGAGTTTAATCACTAAAACTTTCCACAAGTGAAAAGTTACGGTATAATTTTAGCTAGTAATAAATTTTAATAAGGAGCATACTATGGCTAAAAATAAAAAAGTCGTTTCTTTGCTGCTAAGCGTTTTAGTTGTTGCGTTAGGTTGGGGCGGTTATGAGGTTTTAGATACAGATGCTAACACTTCAAGTACAACCAATAATCTGCAACAAGAAATTGTTTATCAATTTTACAATGATGATAAGCTTGCGCAGCATTTTGCAAAGCATAAAGACGAATTTACTGAAATATCTACCGAAGAAGAATATTTGCAAATGGCGAATCAGTTGTTATTATCACAAGATGATGAAATTTTGACAAAACCACAAGATGACGGGGATACCGTCTATTTTGATCAGAGAACCAATGAATTTGCTGTTTTGTCTGATGATGGCGTGATTCGAACTTATTTTATACCAGAAGGTGGCATTAATTATTTCAATCGTCAATAATAAATGGCAGAATAACGAAAATATTCCTTGCCCTTGTTGTGGTTATTTAACGGTTAAAGAAAAATATGATATCTGTCCTCTTTGTTTTTGGGAAATGGATCCTGTTGCGGAGAAATATCCTAATGAGATAATTGGCGCCAATCAGCTTTCTTTGCAACAAGCCAGAGAAGATTTTCAAAAACGTCAGCGTGCAGCAATGCAGAATTTAGATGAAAGTCAGTAAAAAGTTGAAAGAAGCATAAATTGAATCAGCAGCTTAGCTGCTGATTTTTTTGTTTTGATTGGGCATAGAACAACTCTCTTCGCTTTTCGTTTTGTCTAGCTGTGTGGCTTTGCACTTTACTCG
Source organism: Enterococcus sp. PF1-24 (assembly GCF_029893325.1). Classification (GTDB taxonomy): domain Bacteria; phylum Bacillota; class Bacilli; order Lactobacillales; family Enterococcaceae; genus HY326. The sequence continues at coordinate 31,212 of NZ_JARXWL010000027.1, read as the reverse complement.
GGTGCAGAACAAGCCACTCTGCTTTTTTCTGATTGTCTAGCTGCATGAGCTACCTCTCTTTGATAAAATGATACAAAAATTCGCGGTAGAAAGCACCGCTATAATTTCTTTATGCATTTTACTCGAGAGCTGAACGAGCTCATTCCACTTTTCGTTTGATCTAGCTGCGTGGCTTTGCACCACTCGATAAAGTGAAGAAAAAATTCGCGGTATAGAACACCGCTATAATTTATTCTTGCACTTTACTCAGGTGCAGAACAAGCCACTCTGCTTTTCTCAAAAGAAAGCGGTTGCTGGTTTGCTTTGTTTAGGCTATAATGAACTTTGTAAATATTTACATTTCAAGAGCAATGTGGCTCTGGCAAAACAGTCGTTCAATGATGAATAAGTTAGATTTATCCTAAAATAGATATAGTGCTAAGGCACTAAATAGAGGAGAAGATAACATTGAAAAAGAAAACTGTTTATTTGTCATGTACACTGGCTCTTTTTTTGTTAGGGGCATGTACAACGAAAAAAGAAGAAACTACGAAAACGGAAGAATCTACAACCGTAACTAGCAGCACAGCTACTGAAGAAATTACTATTTTAAGCAAAGGCAATTTTTATGAGCCGAACTACCAAGCCCTTAATCAGCTGATTTTAGATAATGGTGATAAGAGTAGTGATTATGATGAAAAGAATAAGCCTTATGCTGTTTTTGATTGGGATAACACGACCATCATTAATGATATCGGTGAAGCGGTATTTACTTATCAGATTGCCAATTTACGTTTTAAAATGACACCTGATGAGCTGTACAATGCTTTAAAAATGAATATTCCTACTGATGATTTCAGTGAAGATTGGCAAAATAGTGCTGGTGAATCTTTAAATATTGATAAAATGGCAGAAGATATTAAAGCCAGTTACACTGTTATTTATGATGCTTATACTGAATTTGCGGGAGAGCAATCTCTTGAAGAAGTGAAAAAAACGGAAGAGTATCTTGATTTTGCTGCCAAGTTACGCTATTTATACGAAGCAATTGGCGATTCTTTTAGTTCTGATATCAGCTATCCTTGGGTAACCTATTTATTTACGGGCATGACTTCAGAAGAAGTGCAAAGCTTATCAAAAGAAGTAATTGACCAAGCATCTACACAAGAATTGCGTAAAGTTACTTGGAAAAGTTCTACATCTTTAGAAACAAAGGCTGGTCAAATCGAAATTTCCTTTAAAGAAGGTATTCGCTTAGTTCCAGAAATGCAAGATTTATATCAAAAATTGCAGGAAAATGGTATTGAAGTTTATGTTTGTTCGGCCTCCTACATTGATGTGATTATTCCTTTTGCCACTGATGAAAGTTATGGTTATGGCGTTCCTGAAGAGCATGTTTATGCAATGCAATTGCAAAAAGCTGATAATGTCATTCAATCACAACTGAACGAGGAATTTTTCCAAACACAAGGGGAAGGCAAAACCCAAACGATTAAGAAATTTATTGCACCAAACCATGGTGATGCAGGGCCAATTTTAGTTGCTGGCGATAGCAATGGCGATGTAGCTATGCTAAGTGATTTTCCCGAAATGAAAGTTGGCTTAATTTTTAACCGTGGAAAAGATGGCGGAATTGGTGAACTATGTCAAACAGCTGCTAAAACTGAAGGCACAGCCGAGCAACGCTACTATTTACAAGGTCGAGATGAAAATTTAGGCACTTTAATTCCAGAAACCGAAACAATGTTATTAGGTGCTGATGAATTGACGGTGACTGAAAAATAAATAGAAACTAAAGGAGAAGAGAGCAACATGGAAACTGCTGAAATTAAACGACGCATGGACAGTGGTGAAATCTATCAGGAAAATGAAGAAATTGGCAAAGAACAACTGATTTATTCTGAATTATTGTATGATTTCAATCAAATTCGCCCAAGTAATCATGATGAAAAACGCAATGTTTTAGAAAAATTACTGGGTAGTTTTGGTGAGGATAGCTATATTGTGCAGCCTTTACGAGCGAATTGGGGAAAGAATACTTATATTGGTAAAAAAGTCTATGCTAATTCCAATTTAACTTTAGTAGATGATACTCGAATTGAAATTCATGATTCTGTGATGATGGGGCCAAATGTCGTGCTGGCAACAGCAGCCCATCCTTTAGAGCCCGCTATACGAGTAAAAGGCGCCCAATATAATTTACCAATCGTTATCGAAAAAAATGTTTGGTTAGGTGCTGGCGTGATTGTTTGCCCAGGTGTAACCATCGGTGAAAATTCTGTGATTGGTGCAGGTAGCGTCGTAACGAAAGATATTCCCGCTAATGTAGTAGCTGTCGGAACGCCATGTCGGGTGACGAAAACAATTTAAAAATAGACGGGGTAAAAATCAGAAGAAGACTTTTGATTTTTACCTCATTTTTTCAATTTTTTAGAATAAAAAAATTAACGATAGGAGTGAATAAAAATTATGGCGAGAGAACCATTTCAAATTTTAGCAATCCCATGGAAATTTGAAAATGAAGAATACCGATTTGGTGTATTTAAACGAAGTGATTTGAACACTTGGCAATTTGTTGCTGGTGGTGGTGAAAATAGTGAAACTGCTGTACAGACAGTGATTCGTGAAATAAAAGAAGAGCTTGGTATTGCTATAAAAGAAAATGTAATTACCAAATTGGATTCAGTCGGAACAATTCCTAAAATTAATTTTGAAAATCATGAAAATTGGCAAGATATTTTTGTGGTTCCAGAATATGCTTTTGCTTTTGAAATCCTGGATAGTAACGAAATTATTTTAGCAGAAGAACATTCAGAATATTACTTTGGAAATTATCAATAAGTAATGGCAAAGTTAAAGTGGGATACAAATCGAACAGCTTTGTGGGAACTGAACACACGCTTGTTAGAAAAAAGCTATATAAATAAAGAGATGAGGAGGTTCTCATCTCTTTATTGCTTGTTATTCCTTATTCAAATGCTCTTGCATAACCGCTAAAATAGCTTCACCATATTTTTCTAATTTATTTTGCCCGATTCCTTTGATTTGCAAAAGCTCTAAACGAGAAGTCGGCAGTTTTTCGGCTAATTCTTTTAAGGTTGCATCGGAGAAAATAATATAAGCAGGCATATGTTCTTGGCTGGCTAATTGACTGCGTAGTTCTCGCAAAGTTTCAAACAGTTCGTTGCTAAATTCTCGTTGTTGCGCATGAACTTTTTCTTTACGGAAAACTTTTTCTTCCCCTTTTAAAACTTTAATCCCCAATGGTGTAACTTTCAAAATCGGAAATTCCCCAGTATCTTGCGCTAAAAAGCCGGCAGCAATCAGAAAATCCAGTAAACTAGTGACTTCTTTTTGGGTCATTTCTTTTAATAAACCATAAGTAGAAAGTTGGTCAAAGTGAAAATCTTTGACTTTTTGATCTTTTGAAGCGGTCAAAACTTTCATCACCATACTTTTTCCAAAGCGCTCTTGCATTCTTCTGACACAAGAGAGGGCTTTTTGCGCGTTGAGGGTAATATCTTGGGAAACGCGATCGTCTAAGCAATTACTACAGCGTTGACAGTTTTCGGCTTCTTGACCAAAATAGCGTAAAATAAAACGCTCCAAACATAAATCAGTATTGCCATAATGACTCATACTGCGTAATTTTAAGTAATCATTTTGTTTTAACTCATGAGGTTTTTCTGATTTTTCAATAAAAAATTCATGAATCATGGCATCAGCGGGCGAAAATAGTAAAATAGCATCACTTGGTAAACCATCTCGTCCCGCGCGACCGGCTTCTTGATAGTAAGCTTCCATCGTACCAGGGGTTTGCCAATGAATCACAAAGCGGACATTGCTTTTATTGATGCCCATTCCGAATGCATTGGTAGCAATCATAATATGAATCTCGTCATATAAAAATGCCTCTTGATAAGCATTTCTTTCTTTTTCACTTAAGCCCGCATGATATTTTCCCACTTTAAAACCTTCATTTTGTAAATGAACAAATAATTTTTCGACTTCTTTGCGGGTGGAAGCATAAATAATTCCGGAAGCGTGAGGATTTAATTTCAAATATTCAATCAAGTAATTTTTCTTATTTTGATCTTTAATTAATTGGAAATGTAAATTCTGCCGTTGGAAACCAGTGTTGATTTGATTGCTATCAGGAATAGCTAGAAATTGTTTAATATCTTTAGCAACTGTTTCTGTAGCGGTAGCGGTTAAAGCAGCAATCGTTGGCTGACCAGGAAGGTTCGTCAGCATTCGCGCCATTTCTAAATAGCTAGGGCGAAAATCATGTCCCCATTGAGAGAGACAGTGGGCTTCATCTACGGCAATTAAAGCCACGTCAATCTGCTGCAAAATATTTTGAAATTCTGGCATAACAAAGCGTTCTGGGGCAACATACATTAGTTGTAAGTCGCCATTGATTAAAGTGTTTAACCGTTGCTGCATTTGCGGATAACTTAAACTACTATTAATGAATGATGCCGTAATGCCTAACTCGCTAGCAGCATCAACTTGATCTTTCATTAAAGAAATTAAAGGAGAAATAACAATCGTTACTCCCTCTAAAAGAATCGCTGGTAATTGGTAGCATACCGATTTACCACTGCCTGTGGGCATTAAGCCTAAAACATTTTCATGTTGTAAAATTTTATCTATTACTTCAGCCTGACCCGGACGAAATTCCGAATAACCAAAGACATCTTTTAAAACCTGTTGAGGTGTCGGCATAAATAATGCTCCTTAAGTATTAATTTCCCGTCAACAAGATTCTGGCACGGGGTACTTTGTTCATGATAGTATGAAGTTGTCAATAATTCAAATCTTTTTCCGCTTGATAATTAAAAATACGCATAAAAGATTGAAATGAACGAAAAAATAGTAATTTTATTCTTTTTCAAGTAAAATAAATTTAAATAAATAGAGAGCAGGGAAACAGATGACCATTGCAGAATTAGCTATTTTGCAGCAGTATTTTGGGGAAGAAAAAGAATTTATCGAAGATGGCTACTATCGTTTACGTACGTTAAGTGAAAACGAATTTGAGTTAGCCTTTTTAGTACCAGGTTTATGTGGCACCACCAATTATCATCCTAAAATTAATTTGATAGTCACGGGAGATAAAATCACGGCAACCAGTTTAGTCGATTTAGAAGCCACACCAGCAATTTTTATAACAGAAAAAGAAAATAGTCGCGAATTTTTAGCCGAACAACTAGAGTTGCTAAAAGAAAAATTCCTAAACGCTAAAAACTTACAAGTATGAACTAAAAAGCGGAGGGCACTCGTTCAGCTTCCGAATTGTAAAGAAAAGAATTGGAGACAAATCAATGACAGAAGTCAGAGCAACAATTTTAGACCATCTATGTTATACCGAATTAGTTTATGGTCGAATTAATAAAAAATTGAAAATGGCTTTAAACCAACCGGAAATTGAAAAATTAATGTCAGAAATTTTCGCTAATCCAAAAAATCAGATTGAAAAAATTGGTAAGAATTTCTATATTAAAGATTTAGAGGGGAAGATTCGCGTGACGATTAATAGCTATACCTATCGAGTAATTACGGCGGATATAATTAAAGATTAAAACTGGTGTAGATATTTAGCTAATTATTCAGGTCAACATCTGGTTCTTAATAAAACAAAAAAGCTCAATCCCTTGAGTAACAAGAGATTGAGCTAAATAGCTAAAAGCTTATTTTGTTTCACGGTGTAAAGTAACTTTTCTTTCGCGTGGGCAATATTTTTGTTTTTCCAAGCGATCAGGACTGTTACGTTTGTTTTTTGAAGTTAAGTAGTTACGTTCTTTACAAGAAGTACACTCTAAAGTAATGTTTACGCGCATTTTTTCCCCTCCTATATGTACTAACATTTTCTAAGAAGTATCTCAGACTTGAATATTTTATCATGTTTGAGGGAAGAAAGCTAGTATTTTTAAAAATTTTGTTAAGTAGTTTTACTTGACGAAAATTAAAAAGGAAATAGCGGAGAAATTTTAGCTAAATAGTGACTTAGCGCTTTTTGTGTTTTTTTGAATCAGTTTTGACGCGAACATAAGCAATATACAAAGTAAGTGCTAATGAAATGGTTATGGCGATAATGAAAGGGATATTCATAACAGACAACTCCTCGTTTAATCAACATTCTTTTTCTTAAAAACTATCATATCATAAAACGCTTTTTCTTACCATTAAGCAAATTTAGATAGACATTTAGTCGTCACATTCATAAATAGTTCATTAAGTTAGGTTATAATTAAAAAACTTTTCAATATTTAGCAAAAGTATTTGCTTAGCTAGGCTTTTTTCGTTACTATTTTAACAAGGCATTTTTTTGAAGAGGGGGATTGCAATGGATAAAGCTAGCTTACGAAAAGAAGGCATTCGCTTTTTAGAAGAATTGGCTCAGCAGCCAACAATCAAAAAACTAAAAGAAGCTACTATTTATCAAAAACTTTTTGCAACCGAAGCTTGGCAAAAAGCCAAAAAAATCGGCATTATCTCTTCAATGGCAATTGAAGTTGACACGCAACCAATCATAAATGAAGCCTTTAAAACCGGAAAAACGGTGGGGATTCCTAAAACTTTACCGCAAAAGCAGATGCTTTTTAGTGAAATTCAAGGGGATAGCCAATTGAATTTAACCAAGTTCGGCGTGTTAGAGCCAGTAGTTATTTCTGAAATTCCTAAAGAGCAGCTGGATTTAATTATCGTTCCCGGTGTAATTTTCTCTTCTGAAAAATATCGGATTGGCTTTGGTGGTGGGTTTTATGATCGCTATTTGCAAAATTTCAACGGCACCACCCTAAGCATCTTATTTAAAGAACAACTCAGAGATGATTGGCAAAAAGAAATCTTTGATTTACCAGTAGATTATCTGATTGTTAGTCAATAAATTTTATTGCCATAAATCGAAAGTAACTTAGGCAAATGGCATATTGCATGAAAGAAGGAACAAAAGAAATGAATAAAATCGCACAACTTAGAAAAACGGATTGGCGGAAGCAGCCCTATTTTACGTATTTTTTCTTAGGAGCACAAATTATTGTATTTTTAATTTGTCGCTTACCACAATTTAGGAATTTAGAATTTTTTGGTGGAATGATCCGCTATTTCACGGTTGTCGACAATCAATTTTGGCGACTAATCACGCCGATTTTCTTCCATTTTAACTTAGAACATTTATTTTTTAACTCGCTGATTTTATATTTCATGGGGAGGCAGTTAGAATCGTTATATGGTCATTGGCGCTTTTTAGTGATTTATTTAACCAGTGGCATATTAGGAAATGCTTTTGGTATGGCATTTCAACAAGATGCAGTGCTCTCATTAGGAGCTAGCACTTCAATATTAGGAATTTATGGGGCGATTTTAGCTTTTTGTTTAACTCATCGCCAAAATCCACAAATCCGTCAAATGCTAAAAACTCATTCACTTTTTGTAGCAATGACTTTTATTTCCAGTATTTTTTCAGCGGGAGTTGACCTTTATGGACATCTAGGCGGCTTAATTGGTGGCTTTTTAATCGGTACAGTTGTTTATATTCCTAATGGTTCAAAAGACTATTCAATCCATAAACGAATTTCTGCAAGTATACTTTATTTATTTTTAGTAATTTTTTGTTTCGTACTGGCTTTAAAAAAAGTTGGTTTACTTGTATAATAGCAAGGAAGTGTTTTTTTATGAAAGATTTATATGATGTGCAACAGTTATTTAAGCGATTTGGTATGTATATTTATGTGGGGGCAAGAATTTACGATATCGAATTGATGCAAATTGAGTTAAAAAATTTGTATGATAGTCATTTAATTGATAAAGAGACCTACTTAACTGCGTGGCATGTTTTAAAAAGAGAACATCGTATTGAAGAAAGTCGTCAGAAAAATTAGCGAAATGCTGTGAAGGGATTGTAATCATGGATAAAAAAGTACTTGGGATTGATTTAGGTGGTACCACAACAAAATTTGCAATTTTAAATTTAGATGGTGAAATTCAACAAAAATGGAGCATTGAAACGGATATTTTAGATGAAGGTAGTCGTATTGTCCCTAATATTGTGGCGTCTATCAATCATCGTTTAAATCTATATCAAATGACCGCTGAAGATTTTATCGGTATTGGCATGGGGACACCAGGTAGTGTCGATCGCCAAGCTGGTACGGTCATCGGAGCTTACAATTTAAATTGGAAAACATTACAACCTGTTCAAGCTGCCATTGAAGCAGGCACAGGGATTCCATTTGCGATGGATAACGATGCTAACGTAGCTGCTTTAGGAGAACGTTGGCAAGGTGCTGGTGATAATCAACCAGATGTGGTTTTCATCACATTAGGAACAGGCGTTGGTGGTGGTATTATTATGGAAGGTCGATTACTTCATGGTGCTGCTGGTTGTGCTGGTGAAATCGGTCATATCACTGTTGATCCTGAAGGTTTTCAATGTACTTGCGGCAAACGTGGTTGCTTAGAAACAGTTTCCAGTGCAACAGGTGTCGTGCGAGTTGCCCGCCAATTAGCTGAAGAATACGCTGGCGATTCAAAGTTGAAAGCCATGTTAGATGATGGTCAAGCAATTACTAGTAAAGATGTTTTTGATTTTGCTAAAGAAGAGGACGACTTTGCGATAATGGTAGTTGATAAAGTCTGCTTCTATCTAGGCTTAGCTTGTGGTAATTTAGGAAATACTTTAAATCCAGCAAGTATCGTAATTGGTGGGGGCGTTTCTGCGGCAGGTGAATTTTTACGTAGCCGGGTAGAAACTTATTTCCAAGAGTTTACTTTCCCACAAGTAACAGAAAGCACGCAAATTAAGTTAGCTGAACTAGGTAATGATGCTGGCGTTATTGGCGCAGCTTCATTAGCTTTACAATTTGTTGATTAATAAAAAATTGCTCAGTACTTTTTTAGTGCAAAGTGAGCTAGTTAGAATAGAGTAGAAAGAGGCGTTTTTATGTTGTGGACAATTAATATCATTTTGGGATGTTTTTTATTATTTATGGTAGCAACGGAATTAAGAATTTATATTTTACGGAGAAAATCAGCAAAATACCTTTCTCCTGACGAATTTAGAGAAGGTATGCGGAAAGCACAAGTTATTGATGTGCGTGAAAGTGTTGATTTTGATGCTGGTCATATTTTAGGTGCCAGAAATTTATCATACCAAACAAAAATTAAACAAGCTGGCTTAGATGATTATATTTTCAGAAAAGATCAACCGATTTATGTTTATAGCAATGATAATCATACAAGTATTTTAGCAGCCAACCGGATTCGTAAAGCTGGTTACCAAGATATCTTTATTTTAAAAGGTGGCTACAGCGAGTGGACTGGTAAAGTCAAAAAGAAAAATTTAGATTAATTTAAATAGTAAAAAGCTGGAAATTTTAATTAAGTTTCCAGCTTTTTTGTAGTTTTGTAAATCTCTTCACTTTTCGTAATGTTTAGCTACGTGAGCTAGATCTCTTCGATAAAGTGAGAATAAAATTCGTGGCAGAAAAAGCTACTATAAATTTAATTCTGCACTTTATCGAGGCGTTAACCAAGCTCACTTCGCTTTTCATATCAACGGCTCATGCGTTTGCGCATGGCCTTTTTGCGGTTTTCTTCAACTGCTGATTCTTTTATTAAAATCGGGTTGATTAGCTTTTTTTTCACACTTAAGGTAGCGCCAGCGATAAATGAAGTGGTTGCTAGGGCGCCGATTAATAAACCGGTGGAAAATTTTTTCATGGTAATTCCTTCTTTCTCATAAATAATGATAATTTTATTATGAGCGATTTTTTTATAGAAAGCTAGTAAAAAGAACTAAATAACTTCATTTGTTGTAAAACTAACTATGGGTTAGCGAAATTGCTAACCTGATTATTTCAAGTACTTTTTTACGGTCATCAATTGATAAAGATTGTAAGGGTAACGAAATTTTATTATATAGTTCATCCTCATGTCTATCAGAATTTATTTCATCAAGTCGAAAAAATCAATTTAATATCAAACATCAAGTAACGAATAAAAAAGTTTCTTATAAAAATTTTGCTTTGATTTTCTGTTTATCAGCTTTGGCAATTTTTCCGTTTTTAATAAGAAATTATCTGTTATATAAAGATTTCTTTGGGATGCAAGTCTTTCATGAAGAGTATATGAAATCGGTGGCTGAAAATGGTACGACATTACAAAATCACAAAATATTTAATAGCAGAAATAATGATTGACTGTAAGCTCAATAATGGCAACTATTCAGCTACCCATTTTAGCAAGGGCCATTCATAATTTATAGGTAAGAATTTAAAGAAAATGAACAAAAAATCCCTTTTAAAAATTTTAATTGAGAAAATCAGACAAATTTTCAGGTGACAACTTATTATTTTAGCGCTTTTACTGTATTTATCTTGCTTTTTATCTGTTGGTTAGTATAATTAATGGCGGTGGAAAAATTATCATTTTTATACGGGGAGTATTCATAAATTGATAATAAAGTTTTTTTTGATAAAAAAGGAAAGTTGGAAATGAATTGAAAAAGAAAGTATTTTTAAGTAGTTTTATAGGTTTAGTAAGTGTTTGTGGCTTTGCTTTACAAGCAGAAGCTGCCGATACAAATGATATGCATCGTCTGTATAACCCTAACTCAGGTGAACATTTTTATACAGCCAATGTAACCGAAAAAAATAATTTGATTAAAGCGGGCTGGAACGATGAAGGTTTAGGTTGGATTGCCCCTACAAGTGGTGAAGAAGTTTATCGTTTATATAACGGAAACTCAGGGGACCATCACTATACATTAAATGAAGCAGAAAAGAATAATTTAGTCACAGCGGGCTGGAAATACGAAGGCATCGGTTGGTATTCTTCAACAGATAAAGAATTACCATTATACCGTGCTTATAATCCTAACGCAGTAACTGGCACGCATAACTATACAACTAGCAATGGCGAACAAAAACAATTGTTATCAGCTGGTTGGAATGACGAAGGGATTGCTTGGTACGCTTGTGGCGATGCCAACACCCCTGTTGTTGAAAAATCAGCAGTCACAGTTGAGTATCTTGATGAAGAAGGCAAAGTAATCGAACAAGCTTTAGTTGACAAACAAGCCATCGGTAAAGAAAAAACGTATACCGCACCGAAAATTGCTGGCTATCGCGTGATAGATGCGACCAAACAAACGGTTAAATTTACCGAAGCAGATCAAACGATTCAATTTGTTTATCAAGCGATTGATGTCAACGTTTATCAAATTACCATTGCTTATCAAGATGAAGCGGGTAAAAAATTGAAAAATAGTGATATTGTTAAAGTTGAAGAAAATGACAACTATACAGCAAAAGCCGCAACTATTGCAGGTTATAATATTAAAGGTGCTTCTCAACAAGTATTAAAAGGAATTGTCTCTAATCAAACAGTTACTTTTGTCTATACAAAACCTGCTGAACCTGAAATGAAACCAGCTACTGTTCAAGATGGCGCACGTTATTTCATCTCTGCCAGCTTAAATAAAAACTTAGTTTTAGAAGTTGGGGCGGCTTCACAAAAAAATGGCGCTAATGTTCAACTTTGGACAGAAGTATTAGCAGGAAATCAAAAATTTACCATTCGCTCAGCTGGAGCTGGTTGGTATCGAATTGAAAATGACCATTCTAAAAAAGTGTTAGATATCGCTAATGGTAGTAACGTGGCTGGCGCTAACGTGCAACAGATGGACTGGAATAATTCCGATGCTCAAAAATTCCGTTTCCTAGATGCTGGCAATGGCGAGTGCTATATTCAAAGCAAATTGGGCACTTATTTAGGGATTGCTAACAAAGCTAATAAAAATGGTGCTAATATTGAAATGCAAACTTTAAATAAATCTGCTGGACAAAAATTCCGGTTAGAAAATTTAAGTGGAACTAATTATGTTCGCTCTACAGTGATTGGTCAATATGAAGCGCGAGTAACAGTTTTTAATCCTAATAATAATGATGTTTCTTCTGTTAGCTTCCCAACATGGAGTCAAGCTAACGGACAAGATGATATGAAATGGATTAATGGGACTAAAAACAGCGATAATTCATGGTCAGCAGTGATTAATTCTCGTGGTTTTAGAGACGGTGGTACTTTTGAAACTCACGTTTATGGTAAGAAAAATGCAGATTCTATCGGTTTAGGCATGACGTCTTACATTTTAGAGAAAGCACCATTGTCTTCTTTACAACAAGCAGCCCAAAATGCGATTGCTCAAACAGACGGAACTTTAGCTGGCTCATTTAATTGGGTAGCTAAAAATTTAAGCTATATTCATTATCTAGAACCAGCTGCAGGTACGAACTTTGCGGATTGGTATGCAACGCAAGCTTTCAGCCAATTAAAAGGAGATTGCTATTGTTATGCAGCAGCCTTTTATCATATGGCAAAAATGTTAGGTTATGATGCTCATTTAGTTTCAGGTCGAGTACAAATGGCCGCTGGTGGCACGGGTCCTCATGGTTGGGTAGAAATTAATATTAATGGCACGACTTATGTTTTCGACCCAGAAAGCCGTGCCCATATTAGCGGTTATAACGGCTACCAAGTGACTTATGGTGCACCAGGAACATTGCGTTATCAAAGTTATCAACGGGTACCTCAAGGAGCGGACTATTAATAATGAAAAAAAATAAAATCTATCTTCTGACAGCGACAAGTTTAGCTGCTTTGTTAATGCTGACTGGTTGTAAAAAAGAGACTGCTGATGGTTTAGTAGAAGTCATTTCAACTAGTTCAAGTGCAAACACTACAGCAAGTTCAACGCTGGAAAGCCTTGATGAGACGTTACCAACTGAAGTGATTGGTGAAAAAACTAAAGCTGAAGATGAATATCAATTGATTTTAAACAATAAAACCACGAAAGATATTCAAGGTGTAGCTGTTAGAGATATGACGAAAGAAAAATTTAGCGATAACTTAATGGCAGAAGGTAATATTTTTACTAATGAAAATCAAGCAGTTTTCTATTTTTCACCAGAAACTTTAGGAATTGCGGCTGAAACTGAAGAAAAATCAGGTTTTGTCATTAATTCTGGCTATGATGTGGAAATTACTTTTGCAGATGGCGAACAAGGTGTTATTCACGGACTGCCTTTTGATGATGTAGCAGAAGCGACTTTATTATATGAAGAAAACATTCTTTATATTGAATACACCATGCTTTCTACCAATCAATGGGTGTCAACTTTTGAAACTGAAAAAATGGCGCAAGAAATTGCTGATAACAATTGATAACTCTGTTGTAGTAAAATGATTAAAAGAATAAAATGAAGCTGAAAGAACTTATCTTTATATTATTTAGATGGTTCTTTCTGCTTATTAATTTATTGGAGGATTTATGGTTTTTAGTTCGATGTTCTTTTTAAGCGTCTTTTTACCGATTGTTTTTTTACTTTATTATCTAGTTCCGGGGATTAAAGCTAAAAATGGGCTATTAATTGTTTTTAGTCTTTTTTTCTATGCTTACGGGGAACCGATTTATGTGTTGTTAATGATTTTTAGCACGATTATGAACTATCTTTTTGGACGTTTGTTAGCAGGGGATAATCAAACTAAGCGGAAAATGGTCTTATTTGTAGCGGTAGTTATGAATTTAGGTATGTTAGGGGTCTTTAAATATACTGACATGATTATTGAAACTTTAAATCAATTGCTTTCATTAAATATTGCTCCCGTTTATTTAGAGTTGCCGATTGGGATTTCTTTTTATACTTTTCAAGCGATGTCCTATGTGATTGATGTTTATCGTAAAGAAGTGCAAATTCAAAACAATTATTTCCATGTTTTGCTTTATGTATCCTTTTTCCCGCAGTTAATTGCTGGACCAATTGTTAAATATCATGATATTCAAGAGCAGATGGACCAGCGTCAGGCTGATATTACGCAGATAGCTAATGGTTTTCAGCGTTTTGTAATTGGTCTTTCAAAGAAAGTTTTAATTTCAAATAGTGTTGGGGTAGCAGTGGATGCGATTTTTGCTTTAGAGCTTTCCCAGTTAAACATGCTTTCTGCTTGGATTGGTGCTTTGGCTTATTTAATGCAGATTTATTTTGATTTTAGTGGTTATAGTGATATGGCGATTGGTTTAGGGCAGATGTTTGGTTTTCACTTTTTAGAAAACTTTAACTATCCTTATATTGCGGCTTCTATTAAAGAGTTTTGGCGGCGTTGGCATATTTCTTTATCCACTTGGTTTAAAGAATATTTATATATTCATTTAGGTGGCAATCGTAAAGGAAAAGGTCGGACTTTGTTAAATAAAACCTTAGTCTTTTTCTGTACAGGGCTATGGCATGGCGCTAGTTGGACCTTTGTTGTTTGGGGTTTATGGCATGGATTATTTCAAATTTTAGAAGAATTATTACCAATTCATAAATTGCCAAAAATTTTGGGGCATATCTATACTTTATTAGTAGTTATTCTAGGTTTTGTTTTATTTAGAGCAGACAGCTTTGAACAAGGACTAATCTTAATCAAAAATCTATTTGTGGGCTTTAATCTCTCTGGTTTGCCGTTAACTTTCGCGATGGAGCAACTGACACCAACGTTTATTTTAGCGATAATTATCGGAATCATTGCCAGTTGTCCAGTATTGCCATGGCTACAAGGGAAACTTCCTAATAATACAACGGTTAAAACAGTCTGGGGAGCAAGCGGTAAAATCATCTCACTTTGCTTACTAATCCTTTGTATTTTAAGTCTATCAAGTGGGACTTATAACCCATTTATTTACTTTAGGTTTTAAACATAAAAGCAGAACAAGTTTGGTCAGATCACGAGTAAAATGCATAAGTAAATTATAGTGGCGTTCTACAGCCAAGAATTTAGTTATCATTTTATCGAAGAGCGTTCACTTGTTTTATCAGACAAATAGATTAGCCACAGCAGATAGGAGTGTGTTGTTTAGTGAAGAAAAAAATTTCATTGTATCTTTATATTGTTGCAGCTTTTGCAATTTTATTGATTCCTTTTGCAGGCATGAGTTTTTGGGCAACCAATGAAACCGCTGAAAAAAAAGAATTAAGTACTTTTCCTAAAATCATGAAAGACCAGCAAGTAAATGTGGCTTTTTTCTCAGAAATGGGGACTTATTTTGAAGAGCATTTTGCTTTTCGTGAAAATTTAGTTACGGCGAATAATCGCTTGCGCAGCCCGCTTTTAGGGAGCGATGTTAACAGCCGGGTAATTGTTGGTGAAAATGATTGGCTATACTTTAATGGCTCATTAAATGACTATTTAGGGAAAAATAGCTTAACGAATCGCCAGTTATTCATGATTGCTAGAAATATTAAGTTGATGCAAGATTATGCGGAAAGTCAAGGGAGTCAGTTCCTTTTCGTTTCGCCACCTAATAAAAATAGTGTTTATAGCGAAAATATGCCTGACCGTTATTTGCAAGCAGAAACGTCCAATTATTTGCGCTTGCGGGATTTCCTTAATCAAGAAGGCGTAAAATATTTAGATTTAACGGAAACTTTTAAAAATTCTCCCGAAACCCTTTATTTTGCTAGAGATACTCATTGGAATGTGACCGGTGCGTTGGCTGGCTACCAAGAAATTATGAAAAGCCTACAACTGCCTTATGAGTCTTATGTCAACGTTCCTTTTCAAACGGCTAACACGCATGTTGGTGATATTGATGAAATGCGTTATCCGAAAGATCCGCAGCCTGAAGAATGGCGCAGTTATCCATACGAATATCAAGTTTTAAGTGACTTTACTGATAACATGGATAATTGGATTGAAACTTATCGTGGGGATAAAAATAATCGTTTATTAATGTATCGTGATTCTTTTGGGGAGCAATTGCTACCGTTTTTAGCTAATGAATTTCAATCAAGTTTTTATACGCGTTATGTGCCTTATGATTTGAATCAAGTGACGAGGTTGCAGCCAACCCATGTGATTGTTGAAAGAGCTGAGCGAACGTTGCCACAGCTTTTAGTTGAAATTCCAGTTGTGCCAGCGACTTATTCAGAAATCAGAACTGGTCCGCAAATTACGACGGATACAACTTTAACGGTTGAAAAAAATCAAGCTTTTGATAGCTATTTTTTCAGTGGCACAATCAGTGATGAATACTTGGAAGAACAAACAAAAATTTATTTAGTTTTGCGAGATGCTAATGGTAATCAAGCTTGTTTTGAAACTTTTTATGTCGAAACAGAAACGGCTGGAGATAGCGGTTATCAGCTATATTTACCAAATTCTTACTTGACTACAAGCGATTTTCATATTAATGTAATAACGGTGACTGATGAAAAATCAGCAATTATTCAAGCGCAGGATTTCAACATAAATGAAATTTCCGTAGCGGATTAAATATTGGAGGATAAGATGAAAAAATTAGGAAAATTAATGATTTTAGCAACCTGTGTAACAACTTTAGCAGCTTGTGGTAAAAAAGAAACAACTACTCAAGCTTCAACTAGCATCTCATCAACAGTAGCTTCTTCAACAGAAGAAACGAAAATCGTTGGAACGATTTCTCAATCAGCTTTTGAAATTTTATTAAACAATCAAACCAATCAAAAGATTGAAGGAATTACGGTTAAAACCCAAGAGCAAGCTGATTTCCCTGCTAATATGGTAGCGGAAAATCAATTGATTGAAAAAAATGAAACAGTTAAATTTTACTACACACCTGAAAATCCAACGGAAGATGTCCGTTATATGTTGCAAATTACTTTTGACAACGGGACTGTTATGGAACTAAATGATTTTGATTTTGCTAATATGAAAAATCAAGAAGTTGTTGAATTGCATAAAAGTGCCAAAGATGGCATTTTATTCTTGAAATACCAAGATATCATTGGCAATCAAGTTGAAACTAAAGAACAAGAATTAGCAGCCAAAGGTTCAACTGAACCACAAGCAACTAATGGTTTAGCAAACGAACAACCAGCAACTGAGTATATTGATGAAGCGTATCAAGTTGAAACACCAGCTGAAGAATATCAAGATGGCGGCGATGTGGCTCAAGAACCTATCCCTGAGCCAACACCAGAGCCAGAACCTACCCCTGAGCCAGCTCCAGTACCAGAAGGTAATACTGGCGGAAGCTGCTTAGATGATAATAACGTAGTCTTTAACTAAAATGTCTACCTTAATAAAGTAACTAACAAATTTCGTTAGTTACTTTATTTTTTTGTTGACACATGAAATCTTGTTCATGTATAATAAATATGAAAATAAGTTCATATATAAATTAACTTTATTTCTATTAAAGAATAATAATAAAAGCTAACGGAAACTGGAGGGATAGAGATGGAAAAAGTTTATCAGCTAAAAGGTTTGGACTGCGGCAATTGTGCTTTAAAAATAGAAAAAGCTGTTAGCAAGATTGAAGGGGTTAAGCAAGTAAATGTTGATTTTTTACAGACGAAAATGATTATTGCTTGTCAAAACGCTGAAGAAATGGCGGCAGTTGAAACTAAAGCGAAAAAAGTTATTCGTGATTTAGAACCAGATGTTGAAGTTTTAGATTGGCGAAAAGGGAAGCAAGCAAGTGTCGCTTCCAGTCATCAACATAATCATGAAGCTTGCGAGGGTCATCATCATGAACATAATCACGAGCATCCGCAAGAAGAAGCCGGCCATCAACATGTTCATGATGACAGTCAAAATAAATCAATGTTAATCAGAATTTTTGCAACCGTTGCTGTATTGCTTTTGCTATTTTTAGTTAAATTAAATCCGATGGTACATTTGGTGCTTTATGTAGCGGTTTATCTATTTATTGGTGGCGATGTTCTGAAAAAAGCTTTTACCAATATATTCCACGGGGAAATTTTTGATGAAAGTTTCTTAATGACGATTGCCACGATTGGCGCCATGTTGTTAGGAGAATATTTTGAAGCGGTAGCGGTTATGCTGTTTTATCAAATTGGTGAATTTTTCCAAGGATACGCTGTCGGTCAATCACGAAAATCAATTAGTAGTTTGTTAGCGATTCGCCCGGAATATGCTAATTTGTTAGTTGATGGCAAAGAGCAACAAGTTTCACCTGAAGCCGTGGCGGTGAATGATTTAATTTTAGTGAAACCTGGGGAAAGAGTACCGTTAGATGGCGTTGTAGTGAGTGGCCAAGGTTTATTAGATACTTCTGCTTTAACCGGTGAATCTATTCCGCAAAAAGTAGTTGTAAATTCAGAAATATTAAGTGGCACTATTAATAAAGATGGTTTATTAACAGTTAAAGTCTTAACAACTGCTGAAAACTCTACAGTAAGTCGCATTTTAGACCTTGTGGAAAATGCCAGTAGTAAAAAAGCTCCTTCTGAAAACTTTATTACTAAATTTTCACGAATTTATACGCCAACGGTTGTGGGCTTAGCGGCTTTATTAGCGATTATTCCACCCTTGTTCTTTCAACAAGATTGGCAAGAATGGATTTATCGGGCGTTAACTTTCTTGATGATTAGTTGTCCCTGTGCTTTAGTGGTTTCGGTGCCGTTAACTTTCTTTGGTGGCATCGGTGGCGCTAGTAAATTAGGGGTGTTAATCAAAGGCAGTAACTATTTAGAGTTGTTAGCTCATGTGGATACGGTGGTTTTTGATAAAACAGGAACGTTAACGAAAGGCGTTTTTGAAGTACAACAAATTGTTTTGGCAGATGAAAGTTTGACGCAAACAGAATTTCTACATTTGGCAGCTAGTGCCGAACAAGTTTCCAGCCACCCAATTGCCCGGTCAATTATGGATGCTTATCAAGGAACGCTAGCACCTGTGGTAAATTTACAAGAAATTGCTGGTTTTGGGATTACTGCTGAAATTGACGGCACTCAAGTAGCGGTTGGTAATTACAAATTAATGGAAAAACTAAACATTAAAGCACCACTAGTTAATGAAATCGGCACAATTATTTATTTAGCAATCAATCAAAAGTTTGCAGGGCATTTGGTGATTGCTGACGAGTTGAAAGCCGATGCTGTTGCTACCATGCAAGCTTTAAAAACAGTTGGTGTGAAGAAAACGGTGATGTTAACAGGAGATAATCAACAAATTGCAGAAGCGATTGCTGAAAAAGTTGGTGTCTCTGAAGTGCATGCTGAATTACTACCAGCTGATAAAGTAGAGCATTTAGAAAAAATCATGGCAACCGCTGAAAAAACAGCCTTTGTGGGAGATGGTATGAATGATGCCCCCGTTTTAGCCAGAGCAGATATCGGCATTGCGATGGGGGGCTTAGGTAGCGATGCGGCGATTGAAGCCGCTGATGTAGTGATTATGAACGACCGACCTTCTTTAATTGTTAAAGCAATTAAAGTTGCTCGCAAAACCCTAAGCATTGTTAGACAAAATATTATCTTTTCAATCGGCATAAAAGTCTTTGTTTTAATACTAGGTGCGATTGGTTTAGCTTCAATGAAAGCCGCAGTTTTAGCCGATGTCGGCGTAACGGTCTTAGCAGTTTTAAATGCGATGCGCGCTTTGAAGATTAAAGAATAAATAGGAATGAAGAAAACAGCAGAAAATTCTGCTGTTTTTTTCTTAAGCTAGCTTCACTGGGAAGCTAATCAGCTTGTTGCGCTTTTTTTCTTGACAACAACTGATTACAGTTGTAAACTATACTTGTTGAATGATTACATTTGTAGTCGCAATTTTTTAATTAGAAAGGTGGGGAGCTTATGGCTGAAGTTAAAGAGCCGTTGAAAATTAGTGATTCAGAGTGGGAAATTATGCGAGTGATTTGGACGTTGCAAGAAGCGACTGCGCAACAAATTGTTGGCATTTTATCCGATTCGAAAGAGTGGAAACCCGCCACTGTGAAAACTTTATTAGGTCGCTTAGTTAAAAAAGATGTTTTAGCTACCGAACAAGCGGGCAAACGCTTCATTTATCGTCCGTTAGTTTCTGAAAAGGATACTGTAAAAAGTGCCACAGAAAGCTTATTTTCTCATATTTGTGCAAAACAAATTGGTCAGACTATTGCTGAATTAGTGGAGCAAGCGGATTTAACCGCAACCGACCTAAACTTAATTAAACAAAAAGTAGAGGGAAAACAGCCGGTTAGTGAAATTACTTGCAACTGTATCCCCGGGCAATGTCAATGTTCCCACCACCAAGAATAAAATAAAAATAGAAAGCGTGTGATTAAGATGAAACAAACATTTTCAATTAAAGGCATGAGCTGCCAACATTGCGTAGCTCGTGTTGAAGAGGGTATTAAAAGTTTAGCAGGAATTCAAAAAGTAAAAATCAATTTGAAAAAGGAAAACGGCGTGGTTAAATTTGATGAATCACAAGTAACTCCACAGCAAATTGCTGAAAAAATTACTGAAACAGGATTTACCGCCGAGGTAATGTAAAATGGCCACTAATAATGTTGAAACTTTTGTCATTACGGGGATGACTTGTGCCAACTGTTCTGCCCGTGTGGAAAAAGAATTAAAAGCGACACCCGGCGTTCAACAAGCCACCGTCAATTTGGCAACGGAAAAAGCCACAGTGCAATTTGATGAAACTTTAAATAATGAAAAAATTATTCATTTAGTTGAAAATATTGGTTACGGAGCGATTTTATACGATGAAGCGCATAAAAAACAAATCGCCGCTGAAAAACAAGCTTATGTAGCTAAAATGAAACGTGATTTAATCATAAGTGGCTTGCTAACGGCACCTTTGATGATTGCCATGATTGCGATGTTGTTAGGTAGCCATGCTGAGTGGGTGATGTTCTTTCACAAACCTATCACGCAATTTGTTTTAGCGACACCAGTGCAATTTTGGATTGGCGCCCGCTATTATAAAGGTGCTTTTCATGCCATTAAAACTAAAGCACCAAATATGGATGTTTTGGTGGCGATGGGGACCAGCGCGGCTTATTTACTAAGTATTTATAATGGTTTTTTTAGTGATAATCACGATTCTTTATATTTTGAAAGTAGTGCCATGATTATTACTTTAATCTTATTAGGTAAGTATTTAGAGCAAGCGGCTAAAAATAAAACTAGTAACGCGATTAAACAATTGATGGCTTTGCAAGCGAAAGTTGCTACTGTTTTACGCGATGGGCAGGAAATTTCAGTTCCGATTAATGAAGTAGCCGTAGGTGAAGCGATTTTAGTG
Source organism: Enterococcus sp. PF1-24 (assembly GCF_029893325.1). Taxonomy (GTDB): domain Bacteria; phylum Bacillota; class Bacilli; order Lactobacillales; family Enterococcaceae; genus HY326. The sequence goes on along the minus strand of NZ_JARXWL010000027.1, from coordinate 10,167 downwards.
CGGCCTGGAGAACAAATTCCGGTAGATGGTCAAGTGATTAAAGGCCAATCAGCTGTTGATGAAAGTATGTTAACCGGCGAAAGTTTACCGGTTGAAAAACAAATCAAGGACGCTGTTTTTGGCGGTACGATTAATACCAATGGTAGTTTAACGATTGAAGCGACAAAAATTGGTGAAGGCAGTGTTTTAGCGCAAATTATTCGTATGGTAGAAGAAGCCCAAGGCAGTAAAGCGCCGATTCAACAAATTGCAGATAAAATTTCAGCGATTTTTGTACCTACTGTTTTAGGGATTGCTTTAGTGACTTTGATTGCCACCGGTTTAATCACTAAAGATTGGGAAACCGCCCTGATTCATTGTGTTTCGGTACTGGTTATCGCTTGTCCTTGTGCGTTAGGCTTAGCGACGCCAACAGCGATTATGGTGGGGACTGGTTTAGGTGCTAAACAAGGAATTTTGATTAAAGGCGGTCAAGCCTTAGAAGGTGCCGCTCATATTAGCAGTATTATTTTAGATAAAACTGGCACAATCACAGAAGGCAAGCCCGTTGTCACTGATTATTTCGGTGATGAAAGTGCCTTAGCAATTTTTATGGCATTGGAAAAACAATCAGAGCATCCCTTAGCCAAAGCAATTGTGGCTTATGGTCAACAGCAAGCAGTCACTGAAACCATTGAAGTTGCTGATTTTGCAGCGATTGTTGGTAGAGGAGTAACTGGTAAAGTTGCTGGGGAAACTTATTTGATTGGAGCTGAGGCGCTTTTAGTCGCCAACAATATTTCCGTTGCTAATTATTTGACTGAATATCAAACCTTGCAATCACAAGGGAAAACCGCGATGTTTTTAGCAGATAGTAAGCAAGCGATTGCTCTAATCGCGGTTTCTGATCAAGTGAAAGCTTCTTCCAAAACAGCGATTCAAGAGTTGCAAAGTAAAGGGATTACGGTTTATATGTTGACGGGGGATAATCAAGCGGCCGCTAATTATATTGGTGAGCAAGTCGGTTTACAGCCCAAACATATTTTGGCAGAAGTTTTACCAGAAGATAAAGCTTCGCAAGTTGCTAAGCTGAAAACAGCTGGCGAAACCATTGCGATGGTAGGCGATGGCATTAATGATGCGCCAGCTTTAGCTTTAGCAGATATCGGTATTGCCATGGGAACGGGCACCGATATTGCGATGGAAACGGCTGATGTAACGATTATGAATGGCGATTTGCTTTATTTATCAAAAATGTTGCGTTTATCTCAGTTAACTTTGAATAAGATTAAACAAAACTTATTCTGGGCTTTTATCTATAACTCGATTGGGATTCCTTTTGCAGTCTTTGGTATTTTAAATCCAATTATTGCAGGAGCTGCGATGGCATTTAGTTCAGTTAGTGTTTTGTTAAATTCTTTAAGTTTAAATCGCAAAAAATTATAAGACTAAAAATAAATTCTCTGAAATCAGACTATGACTGTTTGATTTTAGAGAATTTATTTGTTTTTAAAAGGGAAATACTTTTCAAAGAGAATGATTACTCTAGTCATTTGTTAATAAATTATCAAAAAAGGCAAATTTATGATAAAAAGTTGAAAGAGAAAAGCGCCTTTCTTCAAGTAATCCCCCTTAGTTTTACAGTATAATAAAAAGGAAGGTTTTGTTACTTATTATTTTTATCTAGTTACGGGGTGATTGATATATTTTGGGGGAGTTTATTAAGTCATGCAGAAGAACAGTTGTTAATTATTATCAAGGAGTTAATCAAAAATGATGAGGTTACTACAAGGGAGTTGGCTAAAAAACTAGCGATTGATCCTAAAACAGTTCAACGGCGATTGCGCTTTTTACAAGAGGAGTTTCCTAGTTTAATACTATTAACGGGAAAAAATAGTTATAAAACTGAGAACTATCTTTTGGCAGAAAGGGCGATTGAAAAAATTTATACAGAATCGGATTTATTAGTAATCATTGCCAGTGTTTTTAAAAATCAACCGCTAACGTTGGCTCATAAAACTTATTATCGTAAAGTGGAGCGGATTAATCGGTTGTTATTAATTTATAATATCTATTTGAAACCCAAACAATTAGTTTTTGTAGGGGACGAATTTCGCATCCGCCAGTTACTCTTATTATTTATGGAGGAATTTCCGGCTTTTTTTAATTCTAAAAAATTACCACAAAATACCGTTGCTGAAACTGTAGGGTATACTCAGCAAGTGAAACAGCTGATTCAGTTTCGCACAGCTTGTGGCGGAAGCCTTGATATTCCGAAAGAACTTTTACAGTTAATCAGTAATAATCGTGATTTTTATAATTATAGTCATGGCAAGTTATACCGTGTGCGGGAGTCTTTTTACGCCTATATTTTAGAGCGGTTAGCTGATACTAATCAAATTTATTATAATTTTACTGAATTACCGACGCCGAGTTTCATTAACGAATGGCTTTTTAGTCTTTATAAAAATTTTCCCGACCTTGCTAAAATACCTAAAAACTATTTGGAAAAAAGTTTGTTAATCGAAACTATGAAACTCTATGCAATGCCAATTATTTTTCCAGAAGAATTAACTAAAATAAAAACTAGCTTAGTTAGCTTATTAAAAGTTAGAAAGAAATTGCAAGCTGTAGTAGCTGATTTACAACAAATCCAAGTTTTTGCAGCTTTTAGCAGTGAACGTTTACTGGCAGCTACTTTACAAGTTGCTAATCAATTTTTGAATTTAGTTACTCTAGAAAGACCCGTCTATATATTTATTGATGGTGCCTTTAGTAAAGAAATTCAAAATACCGCCACTCATTTGCTAAAACACTTTTTTGGCAAGCAATATCATCTAAAGTTTTTTTATAAAGCTTCAGAAATCCCTAAGGGGAATGTCATAACCATTGGTCGGCGTAAATTGGCGGCTCAATGCAATAGTCAAACTAAAATCTTTTTACTACCTGAAGAGATTCCTTCGATTGAATGGATTCCCCAAATAGAAAAACTTTTAAAAGTTTCAGTCAGACAATAAAAACTTTCGAGTTTTTCAAGGGGTATGTTATAATGTGAAAGGCATTAATCAATCAGCAATTAATTGAGCTGGGTAAATACGTTAAAAAGAGCAAGGAGTGGAATTAATGGTTCTGAAGAAGTTGGAAGTTCCAACAACTTCAATCACTGAAGTTAAAAAATCACCAATGGATGTTTTTGAACAGGCACGTCAAGCAGGGACTGGTGTCTATGTTTTTAATAGAGAAAAAGTTGCGGGCGTTATGTTGACGCAAGCTTTATATGAACAATTACTTGAAGATTTGCAAAAGCAGCAAGAACAAGAGCTTACCAAAGTAGCTGATATGCAGGCCCAATCATCAGAAGATTTATTTGCTGAATTGCAAGAAAAATTGAAAGCAACCTTTGTAGCAGATACGACTATTTCGGCTTTTTCTTTAGATGAAAAAATGGCAAAAATTGGTTTTATGGCTAAGCAAGATGAACGCAATGGCATTCAAGAGATGATGTATGAATTGCAAAAAACCGGAAAAATTGTTTATTACTCACAGATGAAAAGAGCTGGGGAACGTTTTATTGCTGAAGTGGTTGGGGAACAAGACTCGCAATCTGCGCTTTATGAAAAAATGATTATTAAGCGGGTTTATTTATTAGAAGCTTAATCATCAATGAAATAACTAAATAATTAATCAGAAGATTAGCAACTGGACTTAAGGGCGGTTGCTAATCTTTTTTGCTGTCAGTGATTTTCAAAAATAGCTAACTGTGATAGGATAAAACTAACAAAATACGATTGCAATAAATGAAGGTTAAAATTTAAAAGTATGTTTACTAAAGGAGTGACTGAGTATGAGTCGTTTAAGCGAGCGTTTTAATCAACAAGTGGGGAAAATTCAAGTTTCTTTGATTCGTCAATTTGATGAACAAGTTTCAGGGATTCCCAATGTTTTGAAGTTAACTTTAGGAGAGCCAGATTTTAATACCCCTGAGCATGTGAAAGAAATGGGGAAAACGGCTATTCATGAAAATTATAGTCATTATTCGGGAATGGCTGGCTTATTGGATGTTCGGGAAGCAGCCAGTGCCTTTTTCAAAAGTAAATATCAAATTGAGTATTGCCCTAAAACAGAAATTTTAGTTACGGTGGGAGCAACCGAAGCAATTTCGGCTAGTCTTTTAACGGTTTTAAATCCTGGCGATAAAGTTTTATTGCCAAGTCCGATTTATCCTGGTTATGAACCGGTGATTACGTTAGCGAAGGCGGAGCCTGTTTATATTGACACGACAGCGAATAATTTTGTTTTAACGCCTGCCATGATTGAAACGGCAATGGCGGAGCATGGTGAAGCTGTTAAGGCGATAATTTTAAATTATCCAAGTAATCCAACGGGGGTTACTTATACGCGAGCAGAAGTTCAAGCCGTAGCAGAAGTTTTGAAAAAATATGATATTTTTGTGATTAGTGATGAAATTTATAGTGAATTAACTTATGATGGCACCCATGTGTCAATTGCGGAATATTTGCGGGAACAAACGATTTTAATTAATGGTTTGTCAAAATCTCACGCTATGACAGGTTGGCGCATTGGTTTCATCATGGCACCCCAAGAGATTGCAGCTGAAATTATTAAAGTTCATCAATATTTAGTTACAGCAGCTTCTACTATTTCACAAAAAGCAGCGGTTGAAGCTTTAATTGCAGGGATTAATGACGCAGTCGTAATGAAGACGGCTTATATTGAACGACGGGATTTTGTTTATAAAAAAATGACCGCTTTAGGTTTTGAAATTGCCCGACCAAATGGTGCCTTTTATATTTTTGCTAAAATTCCCAATGAAATGACTACTGATTCTATGGCTTTTTGTTTAGATTTAGCAGAAAAAGTTGGTTTGGCAATTATTCCAGGGGTTGCTTTTGGGGCAGAAGGTTATGTGCGCTTAAGTTATGCAGCTTCCATGGCACAATTAGAAGACGCTATGGAACGTTTAGAAAAATATATGCAAGAAAAATAGTTGGAGTTTTATTTGGCTAAAGTAACTAGGGGCAGCCAAATTTTTCAATTATCTTTTAGTAAATGATAATTAGGAGCGAAAAATAATATGTTGAGAAAAGAAATTAAAGAATCGGCACAACGATTACTTAAAGGCAAATATGATCAATGGGTACCATTAGTAATTATTCCTTGTTTGCTTGGTATATTGAGCTTTTTTATAATAATAAAGCCCTTATCAGGACAAAATGTAACGACTTCTACAAGCAATCAAACCGTAACAAGGCTTACTAAAGAGCAAGAAGATGAAGCTTATGAAGACGGCTATGATGATGGTTATGATGTTGGCTACGAAGACGGATATCAAGAAGCAGAAGATGACTATTATTACGATTATGATTATGACTACGATTATTATGACTATTACACCCCCGCTTATAACTACGGTTATGCGTTAGGTGGGCAAGCCGGCTATTTAGAAGGCTGGCAAGATGGTTTGAAAAACGTCGGTGATGGGGAATATCAAAAGAGCAAAAAAGAAATTATCGCTGATCTTGAAGACAGACCGGAAGAATTTTTAAATTCTGATGAGTTTGTAACTGGCGTGATAGATGCTTATGATTATAGTTATTATGAAGCTTGGGATGATGCCCAAATCTATAAAAAAGAAGCTGCGCCCGTCAATTATATGCCAAAACTTTCTGAAAAAAATCAGCAAGTTCAGTTGCTATCAGTTAATAGTCAGCAAAGTGCGAGTGCACGCTTTGTTAACCGCAATGAAGTAAATAGAAAAACAACGAATGATGGTTTAGTAACGCTAGCTAGCTTTTTATTACTTATGATTGTTTTAATTTATCAAATGATTTATCATCCGTTATTAGTTTGGGCGGGAATTGCTGTGATTGACGGAGAAAATTTAAAAATTAAAGAAGTTTGGCAAGCCTTGCGTAGCCGTTTAAAACAAGTCGCCTTAGCTAATTTTCAAATAAATTTATATACTTTTCTGTGGAGTCTACTTTTCGTCTTTCCGGGAATTTGGAAGCAAGCCGGTTACAGTATGACTAACTATTTAATGAATAGAGAAGCTGATTTAGATAGTAATCAAGCGATTGCTTTAAGTAAACAGTTGATGAAGGGACATCATGTTGAATATATTGCTTTTCAATGTTCATTCTTTTTCTGGCAATTAGCAACTGTTTATAGTTGCGGACTGGCTAGTTTTTATACAACACCGTATTATACGGCTAGTGAAGCTTTGTTCTTTGACGAAATTTATTACGAAAAACGTAGTTCAGTAACTGAATTGCCAAAGAAAGTTTTAGCTTAAATAGTTAAACCGATAGTTAAATGCAGGAGAGCGCTTTTGAAAGGTTGCTTTTCTGCATTTTTTTAACTATTTTTGGGAGACTTTTAAAGAAAAAACAAAAATTTATTTCAGCAATTATTTTTTATTGATTTTTATAAAAAAATGGCGTACCTTATAAGCTAAGCCAATAAAATAAAAGTCTTTTTTTGAAAAAATGGGGGATCTTATGATGAAAAACTTTGAAAAATCAACAAAACTTGAAGGGGTTAGTTACGACGTACGGGGACCGGTTTTAGAAGAAGCGGAACGTATGCAAGAAGCAGGCATTAGCATTTTAAAATTAAACACTGGCAATCCCGCCCCATTTGGCTTTGAAGCACCTAATGAGATTGTACGTGATTTAATTATGAATGTTCGCGATTCAGAAGGTTATTCTGATTCAAAAGGTATTTTTTCTGCTCGTAAAGCCATTCAACAATACTGTCAATTACAAAACTTTCCTAATGTAGGCATTGATGATATTTATACTGGTAATGGTGTTAGTGAATTGATTTCTATTTGTATGCAAGGTTTATTAAATAATGGCGATGAAGTTTTAATTCCTATGCCAGATTATCCTTTATGGACGGCTTCAGTTTCTTTAGCTGGCGGAACGCCGGTTCATTATGTTTGTGATGAAGAAGCAGAGTGGTTTCCTGATATTGATGATATTAAGAAAAAAGTCACTAGCAACACAAAAGCGATTGTTGTGATTAATCCTAATAATCCAACTGGGGCGGTTTATCCGAAAGCCGTGTTAGAAGCTATCGTTGAAGTGGCACGGGAAAATGATTTAATTATTTTTTCTGATGAAATTTATGATCGTTTAGTGATGGGTGGCTTTAAACATATTCCGATTGCTACCTTAGCCCCTGATCGCTTTGTGGTGACGTTAAATGGTTTATCTAAATCTCATCGGGTAGCTGGGTTCCGTGTCGGCTGGATGGTTTTAAGCGGGGATAAATCAAAAGTTAAAGGTTACATTGAAGGTTTGAATATGTTGTCTTCTATGCGCCTATGCTCTAATGTGTTATCGCAACAAATTATTCAAACGGCATTAGGTGGCTATCAAAGCGTTGATGAACTCTTGTTACCAGGTGGCCGGATTTATGAGCAACGAGAATATATTTATAACGCAATCAATCAAATTCCCGGTGTTTCAGCAGTGAAACCAAAAGCGGCTTTTTATATCTTCCCTAAATTAGATACGAAGAAATTTAACATTTTCGATGATGAAAAATTTGTTTTAGATTTCTTACATGAACATCATGTCTTATTAGTGCATGGTGGCGGCTTTAATTGGCAAGCACCCGATCATTTCCGGATTGTTTATTTACCTAAAATGGAAGATTTGAAATTAACGATGAGTAAAATGCAAGAGTTTTTAAGCACTTATCGTCAAAAATAACCCGAATGTTGCCCGTTTGCAGTTGATTTTGCAACGGGCTTTTTTGTTTGTTTCAAAGAGAAATGAGTAATCTATTGAAAAAAATATTTTTCTGCTTGACTTCAATTCACTGGGACAAGTATCATGAATATAATGTCTTGTAATTATAAGTAGTGGTTGTGAGGGGAAAAAATGGATTCCTATGGGAAAATTTTAAAAGAATTAAGAAAACGACAAGGAATGACGCAAAAAATGCTTTGCGAGAATATTTGTTCTCAAAGTGTTTTGAGCCGCATTGAGGGAGAAAACGAAATTCCTAACGTAGTTGTGATGCAACAGTTATGTCAACGCTTAGGGATCTCAGTTGACTATCTGCTTCATTATGAACCTGAGCAAATCAATAAGCTAAAAAATACCTTTGAAAAATTTAAAGAGCTTTACCGCCAAAAAAAATATCAAGAATTAGAGGAAACTTTAAAATCTTGCGGCGTATTGAAACGTTTTTCACTAGAGCGAGAAATTCAAATGTATTATTACTATTTAGCGAATTGCGGGATTTATTTACGGCAAGATTATCAAGGAGCTTTGACTTTATTAGAAAAAGGCTTAGCGATTACCAAAGATGGCGATCATCTTTTTCCAACTGAAGAAGAGGTTTTATTGTTTAGTAGTTTAGGCTATTGTTATGCTGCATTAAAGCAGTTTGATTTAGGGGAACGTTACTTAGTGAAAAGTATCTTCCTTTTCAAACGTTTATGTTTAAATCATGTTTCCAACGAATTTGTGAAAATATTTGGTAATTTAGCTAAATTTTTAAAGGAAACCGAGCGTTTGGAAGAAGCTTTAAAATATGTTGATGAAGGAATCACTTTTATTCGTCATCACAAAAGTTATTATTGCTTAGAAGAGCTCTTTTTATTAAAAAGTGAAATCTATGAACAACAATCACAGCTGGAGCAAGCGCAGCTTTATCGGCGCTTAGCCATGAGTGTTTGTACAATTGACGAAATTAAATAATTCCCAAAATGGTGTAGACCTTTCTTGACTATTTTTCAGTTTAGGAGTAATTTATACTGTAAGAACTGTATCAAAGTTAGATTAACATTTGAGAGGATGACTGAAATGAGAACATTCATTTTTGCGGACAAGTTTTTTTTGAATTCTGGAGTTAAAGGAACTGGCTATTTAGAAATTACTGATGGCGTTTTTGGTGATTTTTATCAAGAAGTACCTGTTGCTGATGGCAAAATTATAGATGAAACTGGCAAATGGATTGCGCCTGGTTTAGTAGATACTCATATTCATGGTTATAAAAATCATGATGTGATGGATAATGATGCGGAAGGTTTAAAAGTCATGTCAGAAGGCTTGTTAGCTTGTGGCGTAACTTCTTTCTTACCAACAACATTAACTTCTAGCAAAGAGCGTTTAAAAGATGTAGCGCAAACAATTGGTGAAGTTTATCAAGAAGTACCTGGAGCAAAAATTCAAGGGATTTACTTTGAAGGACCTTTCTTCACTGAAGAACATAAAGGAGCTCAAAATCCAAGTTATTTTGGTGATCCAGATTTAACAACTTTCCATGAATGGCAAGAAGCTTCTGGCGGTTTAATCAAAAAAATTGCTTTAGCACCAGAACGTGATGGAGTTAAAGAATTTGTTGAAGCAGTAACTGCCGAAGGTGTAGTTGTTTCTTTAGGCCATAGCGATGCAACCTTAGCTGAAGCGCAGACAGCGGTAGAAGCTGGCGCTAGTGTTTTCGTTCATGCTTTTAATGGCATGCGGGGCTTAAATCATCGGGAACCAGGGATGGTTGGAGCTTTAATGTCTTTACAACATGTTTTTTCTGAATTAATTTGTGATGGTCATCATGTTCATCCTAATGCTGCAGAAATTTTAATGGAAAAAGTCGGTCATGACCATGTGGCTTTAATTACTGACTGTATGATGGCTGGCGGTATGCCTGATGGTAACTATATGTTAGGTGAGTTTCCAGTAACAGTTGCTGAAGGAACTGCACGTTTAGAGTCAGGTAATTTAGCTGGTAGTATTTTGAAATTAAAAGAAGCCATTAAAAATGTGGTTGATTGGGGAATTGCTAAGCCAGAAGAAGCGATTATGATGGCGAGTTTGGTTCCGGCAATTAGTTGTAAAATTGATGATAAATGCGGCATGATCGCTAACGGTCGCGCAGCAGACTTCATCGTTTTAGAGCCAGATATGGAATTGGCAGCAACTTATCTTGATGGCGTTGAACGCTATCGCAAATAATAATTTGAATTGTAAAAGAAGCTTTAATCCTTTTGGGAATGCAACTACTTTTTGACACAATTTAAAAAGAGCATCTCATTTTGGTCATCTTTTTCCGGTAATCCACTGGTGAAAGGTGACCTAATTTCGTTAAGATTCGTTTGTTATTCCAAAATTTAATGTAATTTTCAACAATATCTATTACAATGTTATTAGAACC